>CAZUUA010000012.1:0-59880 GCA_964623635.1 uncultured Ruminococcus sp. | reverse complement strand
ACGAAAAATCTGCCGACGCATCTGCATCATCAGAATTGTGCGGTGGCGCCTTAAACTTTTGGTTTAACTGTTTTACGAGCACCCGCCATTGAAGGATGGTTTTGTTTTTCCACTGAATCGGAATATTCTTTTCGGAGAATTTATCTCTTGGAGAACTGGGAAGCACGACGAGCGGCTTTGAGACCGTACTTCTTTCTTTCCTTCATACGAGGGTCACGAGTCAAGAGACCGGCCTTCTTCAGAGGTGCACGGAAGGTGTCGTCAGCCAGCAGCAGGGCACGAGCTACGCCATGACGGATAGCACCGGCCTGACCGGAGATACCACCACCGGTCACGTTGGCTACGATGTCGTACTTACCAACGGTATCGGTCACACCGAAAGGCTGATTGATAACCAGCTTCAGGGTTTCCAGACCGAAGTAATCTTCTACGTCACGGCCGTTTACCGTGATCTTGCCGGAACCGGGATACAGGCGAACACGGGCGATAGAGCTCTTTCTTCTGCCGGTGCCGTAAAAATAAGGCTTTGCGCTAGTATACATTCTTTACACCTGTCCTTTCTTACAGTTCAACTTCGTAGGGAACGGGCTTCTGTGCCTGCTGGTTGTGATCGGGACCTGCATACACCTTCAGACGGGTGATAGCCTTACGACCCAGCGTGTTGTGGGGCAGCATACCCTTGATCGCCAGTTCCATTGCGAATTCGGGACGGGTAGACATGAGCTTGCGGTAGCCGGTTTCCTTCAGACCACCGATGTAGCCGGAGTGGGTACGATAGAACTTCTGGTCCAGCTTCTTACCGGTCAGAACGGCCTTATCGCAGTTGATGATCACAACATATTCACCACAGTCCACATGGGGTGTGAATTCGGGACGATGCTTACCGCGCAGAATATTGGCAGCGGCCACAGCGGTCTTACCCAGGGGCTTACCGGCTGCGTCAATGATATACCAACCGCGTTCAACGGTTTCGACTTTTGCCATATAGGTAGACATTGCTTTTTCCTCCGATGATTGAGTTTCTTTTCACGAACGCTGATATTATACCACACCCCCTCTCGTTTGTCAACCCCTTTTTCGAAAAAAATCCGATTATTTTGATTTGGCTCCGGGAAAGCTCTCGTTTTCTCGCATTTTTAGAGTATATCAGTGAGTAGCGGTAAGATGTCAGAAGTCCTGACGTGCGCACCGAAGCGTTCCCGTATCTTCGCCCATATAAAAAATGGAGACAAACCTGACACACATTTTGCACCCATCCGACCCTCAACTTATTGAGATGTTGATTTCTGATCTCCGACTTCCGATTTGCTACTTGCTTTTTCCGGAAAAATGTGCTATAATCCTTCTCGTAATACGACTTTTCAATCAGAAAGGACATATCCATATGACAGACCAAGATATTCTTGTGGAACGAAAGGATTTTCGAAAACGCTTCTGGCAGATGCTTTTGGTGATCGCACTCCAGAATGCCATCGCTTTCGGCGTCAACCTGCTGGATAACATCATGATCGGCGGCTATACGGAGCTGGCGCTGCAGGGCGTCGCTTTGGTAAACCAGATCCAGTTTCTTTTGCAGATGCTCATCGGCGGTGCCAGTGACGGGACCATCGTGCTAGCCTCTCGCTTCTGGGGTGAGAAAAACATCGATGGGATCAAAAAAACGGCCAAGGTGGCGCTGCGTGTGGCGATGCTGATGTCGCTTGTCATGTTCGCCTTTGTGTTCTTCTTCCCCGATGCAGCACTGGGCATCCTGACCAACAAGCCCCACGTCATCGCAGAAGGCACCAAATATATGCGGATCGTATGCTTCTCCTACTTCTTCTTTGCGGCGTCTCAGGTGCTGCTGGGTATGCTGCGCAGTGTAGAGACCACCTGGATCGGCTTTGTGAACTCGCTGGCTGCCCTTTTTATCAATGGAGTACTGAACTACATCCTTATCTATGGGAAGCTGGGTGCGCCGGAAATGGGAGCGGCTGGTGCAGCACTGGCCACGCTGATCTCTCGTATCGTAGAGCTGGCCATCGTGGTGGTGTATATCGCCTTCTTCGACAAAAAGCTCCACGTCAAGGCCAAGGAGCTGTTGTCTCTCTCGCTGGATAAAGAAATATTCCGGAAGTTCATGAAGGCCGGGCTACCGGTGATCCTGTCCGGTGGTTCCTGGGGTATCGCACAGGGAATGCAGACCGCTATCCTGGGTCGTCTGACCGACTCTGTGATCTCGGCCAACTCCATCGCAACCACCGTGTTCTCCATCATGACGGTACTGCTCTACGGCTCTGCGTCTACCACATCGGTGCTCATCGGCAAGACCATCGGGCAATGGAACGAAGCCGGACGAGGTGAAGAAGCACTGCTTGGTGAGATCAAGGCAAGATCCCGTTGGCTCCAGCGTACCTTCCTATGCTTGGGTGTGGGTACGGGAGCTGCGCTGTTCGTGATGAAGGATATCATCATCGGCGCCTACAATATCCAACCGGAGACCCGTGAATTGGCACTGCAGTTCATGACCGTACTATCCATCACAGCGGTGGGTACGTCCTACCAGATGCCGTGTCTGAGCGGTATCGTCCGTGGTGGCGGAGACACAAAATTCATCCTGTACAACGACCTGATCTTCATGTGGGGCATCGTACTGCCGTCCGCATTCTTAGCAGCCTTTGTATTCGACCTGCCGCCGGTGGTGATCTTCTTCTGCCTAAAGAGCGACCAGATCCTGAAATGCTTCGTGGCCATCGTCAAGGTGAACCGCTACAAGTGGCTGCGGAAAATCTGATCTGCGCATAGGCAGACGTTTGAGCAAAGTCAAACATAAGACGGCACAGCGTGTGACCGGATCGTTCCGTGCAAAAGCCATACCGATTTCGTTTGTTGGCTGCCGTAGGAATGGTCAGGACCGTTCTTTATTATAATGTTGGAATCCCTTGCAAAATCACTCCGTTTATGGTATACTATGTAGCATAAGCTACAGCAATAGCTACGGCAAATGCAAAAAGGAGATGCGCAGATGCAGACGTTGTTTCAGGGACTCAATCCGGCACAGCTTTCGGCAGTCACGGCTACGGAAGGTTACGTGCGGATCATTGCCGGGGCCGGGTCAGGCAAAACCAGAACGCTGACCCACCGGTATGCCTACCTCATCCGAGCGGCCGGGATCCATCCTTCCGGGATCCTGTGCGTCACCTTTACCAATAAGGCGGCCGGAGAAATGAAGCGGCGTGTCCGGGCGCTCATCGGTGACGGCTACGACAATGCGCTGATCACCACTTACCACGGCTTCTGCGTCCGGGTGCTACGAGAGGATATCTTCCGGCTGTTCTATCCCCAATCCTTCGTGATTTTGGATGAAGGCGACCAGAAGCGGCTGCTCTCCGAGATCTACGCCGAAATGGATCTGATGATGGATCGTGCCACCTTCGAGAAGATATTAGCCCTTGTCCACCGAAGCAAGGCCGACGACAGCTATGTGGATGCCCTTGTAGACGGGCAGATCGACAAAATTCCCGTGCTGCCCACCGATCCGGCAAGACCACCGGAGCCTGTGGAGATCGAGATCGTTCGGCGGTATCTGGCACGGCAGAAAAAGATCTTTGCCTTGGACTTTGACGACCTGATCGCCTTCACCTTTGCCCTCTTTCGCCGGTATCCCGAGGTCCTTGCCAAATGGGCTGACCGACTCACCTACATCCAGGTGGACGAGTTTCAGGATTCCTCAAGCCGGGAGCTGCGGCTGCTGTCTATGCTCTCGAGCACCCACAAAAATCTGTTCGTGGTGGGTGACCCGGACCAGAACATCTACGAATGGCGTGGCGCCGATATGTCCATTCTGCTGGATTTCGACAAGACCTTCCCCGGTACGAAAACGGTTCTGCTGAACCAAAACTATCGTTCCACCGGTCATATTCTCACCTGCGCCAATACCCTCATCGAGAAAAATAAAAACCGCATTCCCAAGGATCTGTTCACCGCTGGGGTGCCGGGTCCCGATGTGCTCCACTTCCATGGCAAAACCGAAAAGGAAGAAGCCGCTTTTCTCGTCGAGCAAATTCAAAAGCGCAGCGCCGAAGGTCTGCCCTACAAGCACATGGCGATCTTATACCGCGCCGGGTTTCTTTCTCGTTTTGTGGAACAGGCGCTGATGGCACACAGTATTCCCTACGAACTATACGGCAGTGTGCGCTTCTACGAACGGATGGAGATCCAGGACGCCCTTGCCTATGCCAAGCTGGTTTTGTCCGACGACGACGAAGCACTGGAACGGATCATCAATACCCCACGGCGCTCCTTTGGCAAGGCGAAGCTGAACGCACTGCGCACCTATGCCCAAACCGACGGCTGCTCACTCCTGGAAGCACTGCGCAGGTACCAGACAGCCCCGGTGTTTGCCCGTTCCAGCGCGGGTACCCTTGTGGCTCTGCTGGACAGTCTGCGGCAGGATGCACAGACAAAATCTGCCTCCGAGGTACTGGCGGACGTGCTGACCGGATCAGGCTACGAGGATTACATCCGGCAAAACGGCTCCATGGAACGGCTGGACAACCTGGCTGAGCTCAAACGCACCGCTGTACAGTACGAACAGGACTATGGAGAGTGCTACACGCTGCCCATGTTTTTACAGCAGGTCATGCTGGAGAGCGACCGGGACGAAGACGAGGATGCCGACCGTGTCAAGCTCATGACCATTCACGCCTCCAAAGGGTTGGAGTTTCCGGCAGTATTCGTCACCGGCATGACCGAGGGGATCTTTCCGTCATCCCGCACCTTAGAGGAACGCAAGGAAGCTGGTCTGGAAGAGGAACGGCGGCTGTGCTTTGTGGCGGTCACCAGAGCCATGCAGTACCTGTACCTGACCGAATCCGAGGGGCACACCAGTGAGAGCGGCAACAAGGGCAGCAGCGTTAAACGGCCGTCCCGATTTTTATACGACATGGGTGAGGACAACTACGTCCGGCTTGGCGTGATCCCAACGGAGCTATGCCCCACCGGCCCATCGGCTTCCGGAAACGATAGCGGCACGAACCTTTCGATCGGTTCCGTGGTACAGCATCCGGTGTTTGGCCGTGGGACCGTGGTGGAGATCGATCCGGGCAAGCGTGTGTACTATATTCTGTTCGAATCCGGTGCCCGTCGTCCCGTGAGCATGGACTACGATTTCTCCGCCGGTATGGCACTGACCCAGGCACTGGAACAATTGCAGGAAGCGAATACGCCTGCAACAGTGACAGAACCTACGTCTGCGGCAGAAGCTACACCAGAGCCGGAGCCAACACCTGAACCAATACGAGAAGTCGTACCTGCCCCGGAACCAGCACAAATATCCATCCCTGCACCCATTCCCACACCGAAACCGATACCGGCGCCTGCGTCCGAACCGGAGCCCACCGATGCGCCGCTGCCCACCACGGACGAGATGCCCATGCGGTATCGCCATGCAGAATGGGCCAGAGAACCGGACGGTGACGAGACCAATCTCTGGAAGCGGAACGATGTGCCCCACGAAGGCTGGGAATGCACCGGGATCGTCGACCTGGGCGCACCGGTGGGCATTTGCCGGATGTGCGGTCACCAGATCATCCGCTACGTACACATCATGAAGCACCCGAACTATCACCGAACCATCGGTGCCGGATGCGTGTGTGCCGGTCGCATGGAAGGAGACGTAGAAAGAGCCCGTGCCCGTGAGACGGCCTTCAAGAACCGCCAGAGCCGACGGGACACCTTCCTGCACCTGCCCCGAAAACGCAGTCGCAACGGTCACGAATACATCAAGTACCACGGTGAGATCATCACCCTGTTGGAAGACAAATACAAAAAGGGACAATGGAAGACCGCATTCCGGAACGGCTACTCAGCGTCCTTTGCCACCAAGGAAGAAGCACTTGCCAGCTTGTTTGACGAGATCGATACGATCTCTGATCAATATACTATCTGATCGCAACAGACACAACAGGATTTTTCGCTTTTCCGAAAGAAGCGACAAAAAAGCCACCCACATCGATGAGGCAGCCGTTCTCGCCGGTGTGGGTGACTTTGTGTTATGCTTTGCTACTCTTTGGTAACTTATGCCATCACAAATGGCTTTATGCCATTTGGTTGAACTTCAGGGTCAGTTCGCTCTTCTTGTGGGCAGCGTTGTTCTTGTGCAGGATGTTCTTAGCAACAGCCTGGTCCAGTTTCTTAACAGCAGCCTTGTATGCTACGGTAGCTTCTTCCTTGTTGCCGGATTCTACAGCGGCGTTGTACTTCTTCAGAATGGTACGCAGCTGGGTCTTGAACATTTTGTTCTGCAGAGTCTTGGTTTCGATAACCTTTACACGCTTCTTGGCGGATTTGATGTTCGGCATTTTGTTTTTCTCCCTTTCATGTTTAACGGAATGATGTCCGATCCAGCCTGCCTGCGTCTGAGAGGGTCCGCAAACAGACAATATCATACAAGTATGTATTGTAGCACAACTTTCCCGAAATTGCAAGAGGTTTTCAAAAATTTCTTTCCCGAAAAACAAAACAAATTCTCACGCCCCATTTCCCATTTTTCAGGCAAATTTTTCACCCTCGATTTTTCCAATTTTCCCTTGCCAATTTCCCACAGGCGTGATATAATATAATGTATACGTCAGAAGGCAGACGTTGACCGATCCCACACAAACGAAACGCACCGGCAAATCATGTACATAGACGAATTGCAAAACCAAGTGCTGCGGATCGCTGCATTCTGTACAGACAAAAAATCCTATCAGATACATTGGAGAATAGATATGAAATATTTTGTTCTGATCCCGGATGGTATGGCGGACAGAGCTGTACCGGTGCTGGGTGGTATGACGCCCATGGAAAAAGCAGACAAGCCCACCATGGATGCATTGGCAAAGGTCTCTCGCTGCGGTACCGTGCTGAACGTGCCCCATGGCATGGTCCCCGAAAGCGATACTGCCAACCTGGCCATTTTGTCCTATGATCCCAAGGTGTACTCCAAGGGACGCTCTCCCCTGGAAGCCATGAGCCTGGGGCTGCACATGGATCCCGATGACACAGCCATCCGCTGCAACGTTGTCACCCTGTCCGAGGATACCGATGTGTACGAAGACCGCACCATCATCGACCACTCCGCAGGCGACATCACCACCGCCGAGGCTGACGAGCTGGTGAAGGCTCTCAACGAAGCACTGCCTATGGAGGGGCGTGTGCTCCATACCGGTGTCAGCTACCGCCACTGCATGATCTGGAAGAACGCCGACCCCACCTACAATTTCGAAAGACCCCACGACCACTTGGGTCAGGTCATCGGTGCGTTCCTGCCCAAAGCGGAGGACGGCGGTGAAGCATTCTTGGAATATATGAAAAAAGGCGCCGAAGTGCTTGCGCATCATCCGGTCAACGAAACAAGACGGGCAAAGGGGCTGCGGCCTGCCAATTCTCCGTGGCTGTGGAGTCCCGGCCGGAAACCTGCTCTGCCTGACTTCCAGGAAAAATGGGGTGTCCGTGGTGCCATCGTCTGTGCGGTGGACCTGATCAAGGGCATTGGTGTGTGCGCCGGCTGTGACGTGTACGACGTGGAAGGTGCTACCGGCAACTACTACACCAACTATGTAGGCAAGGGACAGAGAGCCATCGAAGCCTTCCGGGACGGTCACGATTTCGTCTACGTACACGTGGAAGCTCCGGACGAATGCGGTCACCAGGGGGAAGCCGAACAGAAAGTCAGCTCCATTGAAAAGATCGACCACGATGTGCTGGCGCCGGTACTGGACTACCTGCGTTCCACCGGTGAGGATTTCAAGATTCTGTGCCTGCCTGACCATCCCACGCCCATCGAGATCCGCACCCATGCGCCGGAACCGGTGCCCTTCTTCCTGTACGATTCCACCAAGGAACAGCCCGGTACCAAGTTCACCGAAAAGGAATGCGAAGCCATGCACGACTACGTCCCGGTAGGCAGCGAACTGCTGGGAGAAGTCATAACGCAGAAATAAAAAGTCAGAAGTAAGAAATCAGATGTCAGAAGTCACAACGGGTAACCAAACTGACACTACAGCGACAGCCATATAGAAAACCAAAATGGGTGTAGAACTTACGTACATCCTACATCCACGACTTCTGACTTCTGAATTTCAATCATAATGGAGATTTATATGAACACACAAGAATCCCCCATGTCCCTGCCTAAGCCGTACGAAATGCAGGGCTCCAAAAAGACCATTGCCGAACTGTTTGAGATACTGGAAATGCTGGCGTTGGTGACGGTCTGCGTGATGTTCTGCTTTGCCTTTGTGGCACGGATGAACATTGTGGACGGTCACTCCATGGACACCACGCTGGCAGACGGAGAATATCTGGTGGTTTCCGATCTGTTCTACACGCCCAAGGCCGGGGACATTGTGGTGATCCACGACGTGACCGCCACGCCCTACGACCGACCCATTGTGAAGCGTGTGATCGCCACCGGTGGGCAGGAGCTGGAAATCGACTTCAAGACCTGGACCCTGACCGTAGACGGTGTCGTTGTGGACGAGCCTTATCGGTACCTGGACAGCTCCAAATCCCTGCTGACCGCCAACTACAATCTGGACACCGACGGTGTGTTCCGGATCACGGTACCGGAAGGTGAGGTATTCGTCATGGGTGACAACCGCAACGGCTCTGGCGACAGCAGACAGGCTTCTCTGGGCACCATCGACGAACGCTGCATCGTTGGCCGTGCCTACTTCCGCATCTTCCCTCTGGACAAGCTGGGCAAACTGTTTTGACCCACGGGTGACAATATAGTAGTCCTAAGCGTTTGGAAGGGGATACGCTGCTTTCGAGAAAGCCTGGCAAAGCTTTTGATCTATTATACCAATTTAGTCACTGCAGGCAGGGCGCCGCTGAACCTACAGCCGTAACGTTAGTGTCGGATTGCTGGGGTGCACATGATGGGGTGTACAGCAGCAAAAAGAAGAGATATACCTTCCTGCGCTGCGCTTCGTGTGGACTTTGGATATGGCGACCAAACGGACGGTTGGTTTTGCGATAAGACCAAACGGACGGTTGGTTTTGCGATAAGACCAATCGCCGGTGTATATAGTTTGTGCAGGATTTACCTACGTTAATTGGTTGTCTCCCAGCACAAGCTATACTTTCCAGATCATTCGAAACAGCAAAGCTATTTCTACCATAATTCTTAATTCTTCATTTCTAAAAAAAGGAGACACTGCAATGCCTTCGCAGACGATACAATGGTTTCCGGGACATATGGCGAAGACCCGGCGGCTCATGAAAGAAAATCTGGCTCTGGTGGATATCGTACTGGAGCTGGTGGATGCCCGGATCCCGCAAAGCTCCCGCAATCCGGAGATCGCCCAACTGACCGAGGGCAAGCCCCTTGTCACCATTTTGACCAAAGCGTCCTTAGCCGATCCTGCCGTCACCAAAGCCTGGATGGCCTATTATGCCGGCAGTGATCATCCGGTCATTGCACTGGACTGCATCACCGGCGAGGGCATGAACCAGATCGAGCCCACGGTAAAAAAGGCTCTGGCCGAAAAGCTGCAGCGCTATGCCGACAAAGGAATGCAAGGTCGCCGGATCAAAGCCATGATCGTGGGCATCCCCAATGTGGGTAAATCCTCTTTGGTCAACCGACTGTCCGGTGGCAAAAAAGCCAAGGTGGAAGACAGACCCGGCGTCACCACCAACAAGCAATGGGTCGCCACCAAAAACGGCATCGATCTATTGGATATGCCCGGCGTACTGTGGCCCAAGTTTGACGACCAACGCACCGGCGAAAACTTAGCGGTGACCGGTGCCATCCGGGACGGCGTACTGGACATTGAGACCTTAGCCGGGATCCTGTGTGCCCGACTCTACGAAAACGCACCGGACAAGTTCTGCACCCGGTATAAGCTGGACAAAGCCACTCTCACCGACTGCAAGCCCCATGAGCTGCTGGCGGCTGTGGCAAAAAAGCGTGGGTTCCTGGTTTCCGGTGGGGAGCTGGACACCGAACGTGCGGCGGTCATCGTGCTGGACGAGTTCCGTGGCGGCAAGATCGGTCGTATCTCTTTGGAAAAACCGCCGGTCAAGCTGCAGCCCAAACCTGTGGAAAAGTCCGCTGTCTCTGTGGAAACGGTGGAGACTGCCGCAGAAACAGCAAATGAGCCCGTGCCGGAACCGATCGAAACGCAAACAACAGGTGACACTCTATGATCGATATTGCCTTTGATGCTGCGTACCGGGAACGGGGTGTGACGCTGCTCTGTGGCGTAGACGAAGCCGGTCGTGGACCTCTTGCAGGACCTGTGGTAGCCGGTGCCTGCATATTGGATCCGGCTTGCCCCATTGTGGGACTGGACGACTCCAAAAAGCTCTCGGAGAAAAAGCGTGACCTGCTCTATGACCAGATCACCACCCATGCGCTGTACTGGGCTGTGGGTATGGCGTCCCCAGAGGAAATTGACCAGATCAACATCCTAAACGCTGCACTCCTTGCCATGCGTCGTGCCATCGAAAACCTGGGCGTCACGCCAGAGCATCTTCTCATCGATGGGAACCAGACCCGTGGCTTTACCCTTCCCTGCACCGCCGTGGTCCACGGAGACGCCACCTCTGCCTCCATTGCAGCAGCTTCCATCTTAGCCAAGGTGACCAGAGACCGCCTGTGTGCCGATATGGAAAACGACTACCCCGGCTATGGTTTTGCGGCTCACAAGGGTTACCCCACCAAGGCCCACAAGCTGGCTGTATATCGACTGGGACCCTGCCCCATCCATCGCCGCTCCTTCCTTGGTTTTCTCGAAAAGGACAAGGAAAAGTTAGCGCTTTGGGACAGTGAGGAACCGTTATGAACACACGCTCCATTGGCCGTTTGGGCGAAGATGCCGCCTGCCAATATTTGGTAGACCATGGATATCGCATCGTGGGACGAAACGTATATGCCGGTGGCTGTGAAGCGGATATTTTGGCGGAGAACGACGAGCATTTTCTCTTTGTGGAAGTGAAGTCTCGGCGTGCCTATCCCCATGCACCGGACAAATTTGGTCGGCCTGCCAACGCTGTGACGCCCCAGAAGCGCACCCATATGCTGACCATGGCAAGGGCCTACCTCCACGAGCATCCGGAGATCACCGACCATCGTTCACCCCGGTTGGACGTGATCGAAGTCTATCTCTCCCCCATGGAAGCGGAGACGGTGCTGGCTGTGGAGCATTTTCCCGATGCCGTCCGGGAACGACCCAACTATAGGAGAAATCAACATGAAATATTTTGACCTGCACTGCGATACCGCTCTGGCTCTGTACCGCAGCCACGCATCTCTGCAAAACGCACCCTACGCTGTGTCCTTAGAAAAAGCCGCCACCTACGAACGCTACTGTCAGCTCATGGCGGTGTTCACCGATGCAAAGCTGACCGACGAAGAAGGCTGGATGCAGTTCTGGGCGGTGCGGGAAAATCTGCTGACCCAATGCGAGACCTATGCGGTACCCGTGTGCCACGATGGTGCAGAGCTTGCCGATACGCTGCGTTTCACCGATAGTAAGGATGTGTTCCTGCTCACCGTGGAAGACGTGCGGATCCTTGGTGGCAAGCTCGAACGGCTGGAAGAGCTGCACCGAGCCGGTGTTTCCGTGATCACACCGCTCTGGGGTGGCGACACCTGCATCGGCGGCTCCCACAATACCGACCACGGGCTCACCGACTTTGGCCGTGCTGTGGTGGCAGAATGCTTCGAGCGTGGGATCGCCGTGGATGTCTCCCATGCCTCCGTACGCTCCACCGACGAGATCTTCACCATAGCCGAACAAAAAAACGGCAAGGTGCTGGCAACCCATTCCAATGCGCACGCCGTTTGTCCCCACACCCGGAACCTGACCGACGACCAGCTGCGCCGTCTGGCAAGCCTTGGCGGTATCGTTGGTGTGAACCTGTATGTGCGGTTCCTGACCGACCGGGACGCCTGCACCGCCGACGATGTGGTACGGCATATCGATCATCTTGTTGCTGTGATGGGGGAAGACCGGGTGGCCTTTGGTGCCGACTGGGATGGCGCCGATGTACCGGGTGACCTGTGCGACATCTCAAAAATGCCCACCATTGCACCGATGCTCTCGCAAAAAGGCTATGACAAGGCGTTTCTCGAGAAGCTGTATTTTGACAATGCCGCCGCCTTTTTTGCCCAGTAAGAAAACAGGCAGGAAAGAAGAACCATCTTAATTAAAAAACAAAAACAACCTCACATAAAGAAAGCGAAGCAGAAATTATGAAATACGTAAGCACAAGAGATACCTCTGCCACACCGTTTGCCACCTCGGCTGCGGAAGCGATCAAAATGGGGCTGGCTCCCGATGGCGGTCTCTTTATTCCCACCGAAGTGCCCCAGCTGACCCACGGCGATATGGAAGCACTGTTGTCCATGACCTACGCCCAGCGGGCTGCCTACATCCTGTCCATGTTCCTGCCGGATTACGACAAGGACGCACTGGCTTCCGACTGCCACACGGCCTATGGCGAAGACCGGTTCCCCGGCGGTGCTGCTCCTATACACGACATCGATGGCAAGGACTATTCTCTGGAGCTGTGGCACGGTCCCACCTGCGCCTTCAAGGATATGGCACTGCAGATCATGCCCCGGCTACTGTCCCGTGCCCTGACCATGACCGGCGAGGACAAGACTGCCTACATTCTGGTCGCCACCAGTGGAGACACCGGCAAGGCGGCGCTGGAGGGCTACCGGGACGTGCCCGGCGTGAAGATGGCTGTGTTCTATCCGGACGACGGTGTCAGCCCCATGCAGAAGCGGCAAA
This sequence comes from uncultured Ruminococcus sp., assembly GCA_964623635.1. Taxonomy (GTDB): domain Bacteria; phylum Bacillota; class Clostridia; order Oscillospirales; family CAG-272; genus UMGS1696. The sequence continues at coordinate 47,107 of CAZUUA010000012.1, read as the reverse complement.
TGGCCACCCAGGAAGGCAACAATGTATATGTTACAGCTGTAGAAGGCAACTTCGACGACGCACAGTCCGGGGTCAAGGCCATCTTCGGTGACAAGGTTCTGGCACAAAAGGCAAGCGACGCCGGGTTCTTCTTCTCCAGCGCCAACTCCATCAACTGGGGTCGACTGGTGCCGCAGATCGTGTACTACATCTCTGCCTACTGTGACCTGGTAAAAACCGGGAAAATCGCCGATGGGGACGAGATCGTGGTCTGTGTGCCTACCGGAAACTTCGGCAATATCTTCGCCGCCTACACAGCCCGGGAAATGGGTCTGCCCATTGGCAAGTTCGTGTGCGCTTCCAACAGCAACAACGTCCTGACCGACTTCATCCGCACCGGCGTGTACGACAAGACCAGAGTGTTCCACAAGACCATGTCGCCTTCCATGGACATTCTGATCTCCTCCAACTTAGAGCGGCTGCTGTACCGTCTCTGTGGTGCTGCGGTAACGGCCGACCTGATGAAGGAACTGAACACCACCGGCAAATATACGCTGCCTGCCCAAGCACTGGAGAAGCTGCAGTCCCTGTTCGCCGGCTATTGGCTGGATGAAAACGGAACCGCCGCCACCATCCGGGATACCTACCAAAACGACTCCTACCTGATCGACACCCATACAGCTGTGGGTCTTGGCTGTCTGCGGCAGTACCGGGCCGATTCCGGTGACACCCGCAAGGCAGTGCTGGCCTCCACCGCAAGTCCCTACAAGTTTGCCGCCGATGTGTGCGCTTCTCTGGGGATCCGGGCTGACGAAAACGACATTGCCGGGCTGCTCTCCACGCTGTCCGATGCGACCTGTACCCAGATCCCGGCACCGTTGGCCGCTGTCCTGACCCGTCCTGTACGCTTTACAGATGTCGTAAAACCGGCAGATATGGCAAGCGTTCCTTTCGAGCACTGATGGCACTGTACGCCATGGCAGACACCCATCTATCCGGCTCCGTTCCCAAATCCATGGAGGTTTTCGGACGCCGGTGGATGGGCTACACCGACAAGATCGAGCGGCGTTGGCGTGCGCTTGTAACAGAGGACGACACGGTGGTGATCCCCGGAGACGTATCCTGGGCAACCTCTCTGGACGAGGCTGCAGCGGATTTTCGCTTTCTTGACAGTCTGCCCGGCAAAAAGCTCATCGGCAAGGGCAACCACGACTTCTGGTGGACCACTGTCAAAAAGATGCAGACCTTTCTTCGTTCTATCGATGTGGAAAATATCGATTTCCTGTACAACAATGCCTACCGGGTCGAGGACAAGATCGTCTGCGGCACCCGTGGCTGGTTCATCGAAGAAGGCAAGCAGCGCTCCGTGAATCCGGTGGACTACGACAAGCTGGTGTCCCGTGAAGCACAAAGACTGACCCATTGCCTGACCGAAGCTGTGACTTTGCGGCAGGATAGCGAGGAGATCTTTGTGTTCCTGCACTTTCCGCCAGTCTACGACAGCTTTGTGTGCCGAGAGATCGTGGAGGTGCTGCACCAATTCAACGTTCGTCACTGCTACTACGGCCACATCCACGGCACCTACACCGCACCACAGACCGCCATCTTCGAGGAAATTGCCTTCACCAATATTGCCGCCGATTACCTGGATTTTCATCCGCTGCCCATCCGAAACTGAGTTTTTTCCATTTTTTGTCCATTTCACCAGAAAGTTTTACATTTTTTTCAAATACTTTTCGCTTTTTCGCCTTGACTTCTGCCGCAAAAAAATGTACAATGTAGAAAGCTATGTAAAACGTGAGCGCAACGCTCTTATCTATACCATTTGGAGGAACAACAAACATGAGTCTGAAGAACACCGAAAGCATCGCTGTCAATCAATATAAAGTGACCTTTGATGTAGACCACGCCACCTTTGAAGGTGCTATCAACAAGGTTTACAAGCGTCAGGTCAAGAACATCTCCATCCCCGGCTTCCGCAAGGGCAAGGCACCTCGCACCATCGTAGAAAAGATGTACGGCAAGGAAGTCTTCTATGAAGATGCCATCAACGAAGTGATCCCGGATGCTTACACCTCTGCCATCGAAGGCTTCGAGAAGACCATCGTGTCTCAGCCTGAATTTGACGTAGAGACCATCGACGAAAACGGCGTTGTACTGACTGCCACCTTCTTCACCAAGCCCGATGCTGAGATCGCCGACTACATGGGTCTGGCCGTTACCCGCACCGTAAAGGAAGCTACCGACGCAGAAGTGGACGAAGAACTGTCTCACGTGCAGAACCGGAACTCCCGTATGATCGAGATCACCGACCGTGCCGCTGCTATGGACGACGTGGCCAACATCGACTTCGAAGGCACCATCGACGGCGTTCCCTTTGACGGCGGCAAGGCTGAGGGTCACACCCTGAAGCTGGGCTCCGGTCAGTTCATCCCCGGCTTTGAAGAACAGATCGTTGGCAAGAACATCGGCGAATCCTTTGACGTGACCGTGACCTTCCCGGAAGATTACCACGCCGAAGAGCTGAAGGGCAAGGAAGCTGTATTCCACTGCAAGCTGAACGGTCTGAAGTTCAACGAGCTGCCCACGCTGGACGATGATTTCGCCAAGGACGTATCCGAATTTGATACTCTGGACGAATACAAGGCCGACATCAAGGCAAAAATCCAGGAAAGCCACAACAAGCAGGCTGACAACGAAGTAGAAGAACAGATCATCAAGGCGCTGAACGAAAAGCTGGTTGCTGAGATCCCGGAATGTATGTACGAGAACGAGACCGAAAACTTCGTTCGTGACTACGACAACAGACTGCGGATGCAGGGTCTGGATCTGTCCACCTACTTCAAGTACACCGGCATGGATCTGGACACCCTGCGCAAGAATATGCGTCCCGATGCAGAACGTCAGGTGAAGACCAGACTGGCTCTGGAAACCATTGCCAAGCTGGAAGGCATCGTAGCCTCCGACGAAGAGATCGAGGAAGAATACAACCGTCTGGCCGACGCTTACAAGATGGAAGTAGAAAAGATCAAGGCTGCCGTTACTGCCGACGCTATCGCCGAAGACCTGAAGGTCAAGAAGGCCATCGACCTGGTAAAAGAAAAGGCCGTTGTGACCGAGGTAGCTGCTGCCGCTGAAGAAGCTGCTGAATAATCCAAACCGAACACGCATACAATGCCGCTGTCTTTGTGTTGTCCCCGTCTTTGGGAATACCGGGCGGCGGCATTGCGCATTTTTGAACTCTATCCATTTAGGAGGTTAGAAAACGATATGGCACTTGTACCTACCGTCATTGAACAGACCAACAGAGGGGAACGGGCATACGACATTTACTCCCGTCTGCTGAACGACCGCATTGTTTTTTTAGCCGATGAAGTGAACGACGTAACGGCCTCTCTGGTCGTAGCACAGCTTTTGTTCTTGGAGTCCCAGGACCCCGACAAGGACATTTCCCTGTACATCAACAGCCCCGGTGGCTCTGTGTCCGCCGGTATGTCCATCTACGACACCATGAATTTCATCAAGTGTGACGTGAGCACCATTTGCATTGGCATGGCCGCCAGCATGGGTGCGTTCCTGCTGTCCTCCGGCGCCAAGGGAAAGAGACTGGCACTGCCCAACAGTGAGATCATGATCCACCAGCCTCTTGGCGGTACCCAGGGGCAGGCCACGGACATCAAGATCCACGCCGAGCACATCCTGCGCACCCGTGACACCTTGAACGGCATTCTGGCAAAGAACACCGGCAAGTCCTTAGAAGAAATCGCCAGAGACACCGAACGGGACAATTTCATGACCGCTGCCCAGGCCTGCGAATATGGTCTGATCGACAAAGTGATCGAACACCGCATTTAAGGCACGCAATAATAAAGTAATACAAAACACACGGTTGGAGATACGTTCGTTTTTTTGAAAAAAGCTCCGCAAAAATCTTTTTGGATGGGGGTTATGGAATATACTGACTGCAAATCCATTTGCGCAGCCATATAGCGATCCTATGCATCAGAAGTAGTGGAGAGAGCTTCTGGGGGCCACCAACCCCAGTCGCCATGGACAGTTTCCAATTGCCAAAATATAGTTTGTATTGCTTCCTATTTGCAGAAAGCTTTATGTTTTCGCAAGTGTTCACAATATAGAAAGGTTTAACCAAATACAATGGCTCAAACGACTTCCGGGGGTAGAGGACGGATGAAGATCACGCCTACCTGCTCCTTTTGTGGTCGAAGCGAAGAGGATGTATCCTTCCTGATCCCTTCTGCCACCGGGCTGTATATCTGCGACAAGTGCGTAGAGGCCTGCAACGATATTATTTTTGATCAAATGGAGTATACGGCAGAGAAGTCCAAGGAAGGACTTTCCGGCGATCATCTGCCCACTCCCAAAGAAATGAAAGCAACGCTGGATGAATATGTCATCGGGCAGGACGAAGCCAAGACCGCTTTGTCCGTTGCGGTGTACAACCATTACAAGCGTCTGCTGTACAACGACAAGCGCGCCAAGCTGAAGAACGCCCATCGTAACGCCGATGATCGCAAAGCCAAGGCTGCCGATGCTTCTGACGTGACTGACACAGATATCCTTGACGACGTAGACATTCAAAAGAGCAACGTGCTGCTGATCGGTCCCACCGGCGTTGGCAAGACGTTCTTAGCCCAGACCTTGGCGAAGACCTTGGAAGTGCCCTTTGCCATTGCGGACGCCACGACGCTGACGGAAGCCGGCTATGTGGGTGAGGACGTAGAGAACATCCTGCTGCGGTTGATCCAGGCTGCGGACTTTGACGTAGAGCTGGCAGAACGTGGGATCATCTACATCGACGAGATCGATAAGATCTCCCGGCGCAGCGAGAATCGCTCCATCACCCGTGACGTATCCGGTGAAGGTGTCCAGCAGGCGCTGCTGAAGATCCTGGAAGGCACGGTCGCCAACGTACCGCCGCAGGGTGGTCGAAAGCACCCGAACCAGGAGTTCATCCAGATCAACACGGAGAATATTCTGTTCATCTGCGGTGGTGCCTTTGACACGCTGGATCAGCTGATCGAGCAGCGGAAGGGACAGACTGGCATGGGCTTCAACGGAGAGATCAAGACCAAGGAAGACAAGCAAAAGACCGCCGTCTACAAGGAAGTGACCGCTCACGATATCGTGAAGTTTGGTCTGATCCCGGAGCTGGTGGGTCGTCTGCCGGTGATCGTAGGTCTGGAAAATCTGGACTGCGATGCCTTGGTACGGATCCTGCAGGAACCCAAGAACGCCATCACGAAGCAGTACAAGAAGCTGTTCGCCATGGACAACGTGGACCTGCAGTTCACAGACGATGCCCTGCACGCCGTAGCGGAGCTTGCCATTGAGCGGAACACAGGAGCCCGTGGTCTGCGTTCAATCCTGGAAGAGGTGATGACGGACATCATGTTCGAAATCCCGTCCCGGAACGACATTGCCACGGTGACCATCACCCGTGAGACCATCAAGGACAAGAAGCCGCCGGAGATCACGGTGAAGTAAGAAGTTAGAAATCAGAAGTTGCCAAGGCATGGGGTGTATCTCCTGTTTGGCACTTCTTTTTTGGGTAATTTTTGATTCCCCTCTTGACAAATTCCCACCGATATGGTATACTATTTCCACAAGAGGTCCGGGAAGCAGGAAGCTTTTCGGCGACCGATGGATTCGGTGACCGATAAATTCGGTGACCGATAAATTCGGTGGTTGTTCAGATTTTTTGGGACGCAATATTTGTGATATCGTATCAGGAAGATACTGCCCTATGGTGGGGTAGGTATCTTCTTTTTCATTTTGGGAGGTCATTATGCGCAAGCTCACACACGTTTCGTTGTCCATTCGCCATCTGGTCTATGCGGCACTCTGCCTGGCGATAGCACTGGTGCTGCCGTTTCTGACCGGTGGGATACCCCAAATCGGTGGGATGCTTTGTCCCATGCATTTGCCGGTGCTGTTGTGCGGTCTTCTCTGTGGTCCATATTGGGGTGCGGCAGTAGGTCTGGTATGTCCGCTGCTTCGGCATATGCTCTTCTCCATGCCGCCGCTGCTGACTGCTATCACCATGACGGCGGAGCTGGCTGCCTACGGATTTTTCGCCGGGCTCTTCTGGCGCATCCTGACAAAGCTGCTGCCGGGACATAAGATGGGTGTGCTCTACGGTGCGCTGCTGTCCAGTATGCTCGTCGGTCGGCTGGTATGGGGTGTGGCTTCGGCTCTGTTGATGTTAGCCGGACGTACCACCTTTTCCCTGCAGGCCTTTTGGGTCAGCGGCTTTGTGTCTGCTTGGCCGGGGATCCTGCTGCAGCTGATCCTGATCCCGGCGATCTGTCGTGCATTGATGCGGCAGAAGTAATACCGGTTTTGGCAGCTTCCTATACACTCGCCATTTTTATGTATTTTTACCAATTGCACCCACATGATTTTGTGCATTTTCCTATACTTTTTTTCTTAAACTGTTTCCGTATTTATGGTATAATATAGGTTGTAATATGTTACATTTTTATCCATGATAAGGAGCAAGACTTATGAAACGCAAGACGATCTCTTTGCTGCTGTTGATCTCTATGCTGGCGTCCTTTGCCGTATCCTGCGGTTCTGCCACCGACAATACGGAGACCAAGGCAAACACAGTGGACACTACACCTACCGAAACGGAACCGGCGGACACCTCTTCCCACACCGCTCTGCCGGAGGATCTGGATTTTGCCGGTGCCTCTTACCGGATCCACAACCTGACTTCCACGTCCTACTACGACACCATCGTTGCCTTTGAGCAGACCGGCGACAACCTGAACGACACCATCTACACCCGTGACCAAAAGCTCATGCAGGAGCTGAATTTCGTCTTTGAGGAAACCAAATCCGAGGAAGATGCCAACGGTGCGCTGGTGAAGTCCACCAAGAACCTGATCATGGCCGGGGACGACTCCTACGATATGTACGTGCTGGTAGACTGGTCCGGCTATTCCGTGGCGCAGGAAGGCTATGCACTGCCCGTGAACGATCTGCCCTACATCGACGCCGACCGGGAATACTACTCCCAATCCATCCAGGACAACCTGTCCATCCAGGGGAAGCTGTTCTTCCTCATGGGTGATGACAACCTGTCCACCTACGACAGCACCAATGTACTGCTGTTCAACAAGGAAATGGCCATCGATCTGGACCTGGCCGACCACTATGAAACGGTGCTGTCCGGCGACTGGACGCTGGACTTGATGCAGGAGAATATGACCCTTGCCACCTACGATGCAGACGGGGACGGTGCCTGGACGGAAAGTGACCGGTACGGCATCACGTCTCACTCCAAGCAGATGCTGCCGGTATTCTGGGTGGCCTCCGATATGCGTGTCATCGAAAAGGACGAAAGTGACCTGCCCGTATTTACCTTAGCTTCCAACGAAAAGTTTGACACCATGTACACCCGGCTCATGAATATGATGCACAACGACCACCTGCTGTTCATGTCCGACAACTTCCCGGACTATGCAGACAACACCCTGTTCAAGAACGGCAATGCCCTGTACAACGTGGTTCGTGTGGCGTTTATGCACTTCTACCGGGACATGGACATCAACTATGGGATCATTCCCTTCCCCAAGTACAATGCAGAGCAGGCCAACTATTGCAGCCGTACCGAGGGTGCGTACATCCACGTCTTCCCGGTGACCCTGACCCAGAAAGAACTGGCCGGTGCTGTGACCGAGGCAATGGCGTGTGCGTCCCACAACGACGTGGTACCGGTGTACTATGATGTGGTGCTGAAGAGCAAGTACAGCCGGGACGAAAACTCCACCAAGATGCTGGACATCATCTACGGCAACCGGATTTATGACCTGGCCGACACCCTGTTCTGCGGCACCATCCGTGACGGTATCTTCGCCAAGAAGTTCAAGGCAGCAGATATGGATCTGCAGAGCACCATCGCTTCCATGACCAAGACCGTGGAAAAGACCATCGAGGATTACGTAGGCGCCTTTACCACCGAAGAATAATGTATATACGTCAAAAAGATGCAGGCTGCGGCTTGCGTCTTTTTTTGCCGGAAATCGTCAAAGCCTCCAGAGGCAGCACATTTCTCCCAACCACCACGATCTCCATATCGTCCGAATTTAGCGAAAAACGGACAACAGCATATTTTTAAGCCTATTTATTTATTCTGTGTCTATTGACTTTCATTCACACATGTGCTATAATAGGTTTACCACGAATTCACAGAGTCGTGGGTATCGTTGTTTGTGCTTATTCTACAAAAGTCAATCGACAAGATGAAAAGGATGGTAAGCTTTATGAAAAAGAATCTTGCTATGCTCCTGGCCGGTGTTGTTGTAGCATCCACTATGGCAGTTTCTGCCTTTGCTGCTGCTGAACCCTCTATCCTGTGGGACTTCACCGCTGACGAAGCTATGTCCGGCATTATGGCCGGTGCTGCTTCCGTGTCCTATGCTGCTGCTAACGAAGACGGCGTGGACTGCTATGCGTTCACTGCTGACGGTGCTGACCCCTTTGTATACGTAGCTTCCTCCGCCGACGACGTAAGCGAAGTTCTGTGGTGCAAGGCACGTGTAAAGAACCCCTCTCACTCCACCGCAATCGAGCTGTTCGGCGCTACCAATGGTCGTAGCCTGTCCGGTTCCGAATGCACCCACATCGACTTGAAGTCTGAAGACAATGGTTGGTACACCTACCTGATCTACGTTCCGGATGCAAACATTGCTACCGTTAACGCTTACAAGGATCCTAAGTATGCCATCACCGAGTTCTACTGGGAAGGCACTGTTGACCAGATCCGTCTTGACCCGCTGTGGAGAGAAGGCGACGATGGTAACGATGCCGGTGGTAACATGGAAGGCGGCGAAGTTGTTTACATCGACTACATCGCATTCTTCCCCACCCAGGAAGACGCTTTCGCATTCCGTCCCGAGCTGGACAACTATGCCTTTGCTGAACAGGCTCCCGTAGTAGAAACCGAACCCGAAACCGTTGCTGTTCCCGAAGCTGAAGTAGTTGCTGAACCCGAAGTGGTTGCTACTGCTCCCCAGACCTTCGACATGGGTATCGTTGCTGCTATCGCTGCTACCGTTTCTGCAGCTGGCTACATGATCTCCAAGAAGAGATAACCTATTTTCCTAACACGCACAATGATGACATCCGCTCCTCTGTATAGCACGACCCCCAAGTGATAAAAAGGACGCAGGCTTGCTTTAGGCTTGCGTCCTTTTTGGGTGCGGAAATAGAAGCGTGATACAGTGGACACATCGATAGCCGTACAACAAAAGAACCAATTTTTAAACACCTATTGACTTTCGTGTAAAAATACGGTATAATGCTTGTATCCGAAATCATAATTTGCATTTTACAGAAAACGGAGGCAGCTTATGCTCAAACGATTTTTAGCGTACTATAAACCCCATATGCGCATATTCCTGCTGGATATGGGTGCATCGCTGCTGGTGGCGCTGATCGGGATCGTCTATCCCATCGTCACACGCACCATGCTCAACGATCTAATCCCCAATAAGAATTACCAAATGGTCGTCCTCTTTGGCCTGACCCTTTTGGCACTGTACCTGGTCAAAATGTTTCTCAATTATTTTATCCAGTACCAAGGTCACGTCATGGGTGTTGGTATGCAGGCCGATATGCGACGGGATATGTTCCGGAAGCTGGAATCTCTGCCCTACCGCTACTACGACGACCACGAGACCGGTAAGATCATGTCCCGTATGACCAACGACTTAATGGACATCAGTGAGCTGGCCCACCACGGTCCCGAAAACGTGCTGATCTCCGGTATCTCCATCGTGCTCTCCTTCGGGTACCTGTCGTCCATCAATCTGTGGCTGACCCTGATCATCTTTGCCGCCGTTCCCTTTTTGCTGGTGATCGCATTCTTTCTCCGGAAGAAGATGCGCAACGCCTTCACCGAATCCCGGAAAGCGGTGGCCGTCATCAATGCGGCGCTGGAAAGCTCCATCTCCGGTATCCGTGTGACCAAGGCCTTCACCAATGCCAAGAAAGAGGAAGAAAAATTCGAAGAAGGCAACCAAGCCTTTGTGACAGCTCGCTCCGATGCCTACCACGCCATGGGGCAATTCCACTCCGGTACCGCCTTCATCACCGATATTTTCAACGTCATCATCCTCATCGCCGGTGGTCTGTTCCTCTATGCCGGAAAGATCCAGCTGGGGGACTATTCCGCATTTGTGGTGTCTGTGAACCTGTTCATCTCCCCGGTCATGACCTTGATCAACTTCATGGAGCAGTACCAGAACGGCGTCACCGGCTTCGAGCGCTTCTTAGAGATCATCGACGAAGAGCCGGAGGTGGATGCACCCGATGCCAAGGAACTGACCGGTGTCAAGGGCAACATTCGCCTGGAAAACCTGTCCTACAGCTACAACGAGGAAAAGGAAGTCCTAAAGCACATTACCATGGATATTCCGGCTGGCAAGACCTTTGCGCTGGTAGGTCCCTCCGGCGGCGGTAAGACCACCATCTGCCACCTGATCCCCCACTTCTACGACATCTCCCAGGGGCGGATCACCATCGATGGGCAGGATATAAACGGCCTGACCCGGGAATCTCTGCGGCGCAGCATTGGTATCGTCCAGCAGGATATCTACCTGTTCAACGCCACCATCCGGGAGAACATCCTCTATGGCCGACTGGACGCCACCGAGGACGAGGTCGTCGAAGCTGCCAAGCGTGCCAACATCCACGACTACATCATGTCCCTGCCGGACGGCTACGAGACCCAGATCGGCGAACGGGGCGTGCGGCTCTCCGGCGGTCAGAAGCAGCGGCTGTCCATTGCCCGTGTGTTCCTAAAAGACCCGCCGATCCTGATTTTGGACGAGGCCACCAGTGCCTTGGACAACACCACGGAGATCCTGATCCAGCACGCACTGGACGAGCTATGTAAGGGCAGAACCACACTGGTCGTAGCCCACCGGCTGTCCACCATCAAGAATGCCGACGAGATCGCAGTCATCGCCGACGGTCAGATCATGGAGCAGGGCAGACACGAAGACCTGCTGGCAAAAGGCGGTATGTATGCGGATCTGTACAAGCTGCAGTTCCGTGCCAACACCGGCGAAGAGGTCGTCGTATCGTAAAATAAAACACACATGAAGTGAACAAAATCGTCTGTGCAAGCCACAAACCCTTTCGTTCACTTCTTCTTTTCCACATACCCTTGACATTCCCCGGCAAACCATGTATAATAGTACCATCAACACCTGCAAGAGCATGGAGGTCTCTCATGTATACCTACGAACAAATCCAGTCTGCCTTCCAGCGGATCGGCATGGACGCTCCTGCCTTTCCCATCGTACCCACGGCAGAGCTGCTCTCTGAGATCCAGTACCATTTTGCCGCTGCGGTACCCTACGAAAACTTGGATATTTTAGCCGGCATTCCCCTAAACCTGACGGAAGAAGGGCTATTTGACAAGATCGTCACAAGACATCGGGGCGGCTATTGCTTTGAGGTCAACGGCTTTCTGACCTTCTGGCTCCGCTCTATGGGCTATGACGTGACCGAATATTTTGCCCGGTATCTCCGTGGAGAAGATGGGATCCCCATGCGCCGTCACCGGGTGCTATGCGTCACCTGCGCCGATCGTTCCCGCTGGATCGTGGATGTGGGTATCGGACAGCCTACCTACCGCAGACCGCTGGCCTTTACGGAAAACACCGAGCAGCACGTGTGCGGAGACACCTACCATTTGGTACACCGAGACTTCTACGGCTGGGTCATCGAGGATTGGCACAAGGGTGCGTGGCGGCCTTTCTACAGCTTCACCGAGGAAGTGCAGCTGCCCATAGACTATGAAATGCCGTCCTACTGGTGTGAGAAGCACCCGGACTCCCCCTTCACCAAAGGCTATATGCTCTCGATCAAGACCGACACCGGCCGCATCACCTTAGACGATCACACCTTCCGGCGGTTCGAGGGGGACAACGTTGTGGAAAAGACGCTGACCGAGGATGAGATCCCGGCTGTGCTGCAGGACGTATTTGGCATTTCGAAATCATAAAATGTACATAAACCTACAAATAGGAGGAACACCATGCAAAAACTGATCTCTTTCATCACAGAACAATTCCTCTGTGGTATGCACATGACCGCTGCGCTGGCCGACGGCACCGTGGAACTGCAGCCCACCGTCACAGAAGACGGGGACAATGTGGTCTTCAACGCCCAGAACGCCGGTGTGACCGCTGCCATTCGTGCCACCTACCAGGACGGCTCCGTGCTGTTCACCATCGACCTGACCGCCGACAGACCCTTTGTGGGACGTGCGCTGACCTGGCAGATCGATCCCGGCTGTGGGGATGCGACTCTGGAGATCCATCACGACACCCCCTGGTGGATGTACCGCAGCTGGCCCAAGACCCAGGCTGAGGTGCAGCCCAAGACCCAGCATTTCTTCCTGCAGAAGGGGATGCTCCACTATGCCATCACGCCGCTGACCGGGGACATTTTCCGCTGCGAAGCCGATGCCGAAGGTCTCCACCTGAACGCCGGCTGTGACGGATTTACCGGCTACCACGGCGCCTTCCTGTCCGTCAGCGTGTCCGCCGATCCCATCCAGGCTGTGGAAAACAACTATCGTTTTGCCCACGACATGGGTGCCATCACCGTACCGCTGCGCAAAGACAGACCGTACCCGACGCTGTTTGAAGATTTCGGCTGGTGCAGCTGGAATGCCTTCTATCAGGAAGTGACCTCGGAAAAGCTCTACAGCAAGCTGGATGAATTCAAGGAAAAGAACGTACCGGTAAAGTGGATCATCATCGATGACGGTTGGTCTACCTACAAGGATGGCAAGCTGGTCGATTTCCCGGCAGACCCGGTGAAGTTCCCGGAAGGACTGAAGGAATGTGTCCGGAAGATCAAGGAAGAATACGGGATCCCCAAGGTGGGTGTATGGCACGCCTTCAACGGATATTGGGAAGGTGTGGAGCCGACTTCCCAGCTGGCTAAGACCTATGCGGACAGCCTGATGACCACCAAGAGCGGTATGCTGGTGCCCTCTGACGACCCGGACAAGGCGTTCTTATTCTGGGATGCATGGCACAGCTATCTGGCCGACTGTGGCGTAGACTTTGTGAAGGTAGACAACCAAAGCTCCACCCACAACTATCTGGCCGGTACCATCTCTACCACGGCCGGCGCACGGCACGCCCACGAAGCGATCGAGCGCTCCATCAACAAAAACTTCGGTGGTGTGGTCATCGACTGCATGGGTATGGACATGGAGAACGTACTGGGTCGACCCTGCTCTGCCCTGTCCCGGAACAGCGACGACTTCTATCCGGACAAAGAGAATGGGTTCGCCAAGCACATCCAGCAAAACCTGTACTGTGCCCTGTGGCATTCCCAGATCCACCATTGCGACTACGATATGTGGTGGTCAGGCAAGTCTGCACCGGTACAGAGCGGTGTACTGCGTGCCATCTCCGGCGGTTCGGTGTACGTCAGCGACAAGGTAGGCGAAACAGAGCTTGCCAACCTGCTGCCGGTATGTGGTGCCAATGGTGACCTGTGCCGTCTGGACAACGCTGCAATGCCCACGCTGGACTGCATTTACGTAGACTGTGAAGCGACCGGTCGGCTGCTGAAAACCTTCAACCAGAAGGACGACTGCTACGTACTGGCCGCATTCAACGTCAGCCGCCGGGACATCACGGAGACCTTCTCCTACGATGTGATCCCGTCTCTGCCCAAGGATGTTGAGTATGTGGCATACGAATATTTCACGAAGAAGTTCTCCCGTGTACACTTTGCCAGCGAAGAAAGCCTGACCATAGAAGCCGACGGGGTGCGCTGCTGGTCCCTGTACCCGATCTACCACGACGGCGCCATCGACGAAGCAGATCCGGACAAGAATGCGTATGTACTGCTGGGTGAAGCCGAACGGTACACCGGCATTGGTTCCAGAGAGAAGAAGAAGGTCACACTGGCCGAGCTGGGGCTTGGGGAGTAAACCTATTTAACATTCCTTCACACCAGCAATAAATTCAAAAAAGAAGCAGATGCCCACCGAATGTTCGATGGAACCATCTGCTTCTTTTGTTATGCGTGTGTTTGCGTTGGCTTGCTACGCTTGCTACTTTCCTACCAAGCTTCACGATCGGCATTTTCCAACATAACTTTGGAAAATTTTCGTGAGTTGGCCGGCTTTCTCTCATACAAGACCGAACGATATGCCAACTCAGGTGCGCGCCATTTTCATGGTCAGTCCCACGGGCAAAAGCTTCGCCAATAGCTTGTAGAACTTGTAGAAGGCACGAGGCGTGTAGTTTCGCTTCCCGGCAAGAGCGGCCTTGTATGCACCCAGAACCACCTTTTTCGGGTCGCAGTATGGCAGGGTCTCAAAGGTCCGAGAGTTGCCCTTGATCGCACCCAGCGTGATGAAGTCCGTATCCATGGGGCCGGGACATACGGCAGTCACCGTGATGCCACGATCGGTCACTTCCTCGCTGACCCCGTAGGAGAAGGCACTGACATACGCCTTGCCTGCGCTGTACACGGTCATCCGTGCGTTGGGACAGAAGGATGCAATAGACGACACATTGATGATCCTGCTTCCCTTGGTCATAAACGGCAGGGTCACATGGGTCACAGCAGTCAGACCTCTAAGGTTCAGGTCGATCATTTGCAGCTGCTTCTCCAGTTCCCCTTCGCCTACGTTGCCAAGGAAGCCACAGCCGGAATTGTTCACCAGCAAGGCCACTGTGGGAGACAGATCCTGCAGCTCCTTTTCCAGCCGCTTGTAGCTGTTTATCTGCGTCAGATCCATGGGGAAGATCCGGCATTGCGTATGTACCAATTTGGCAGCTTCTTCCAATTTATCCTGTCGTCTGGCAATGAGCCAATATTCATCGATGTCCGGGAAAAACTGCGGTGCGGCGGCCAAAAATTCTTTGCCCAGCCCGGCCGATGCACCGGTGATGATCGCTATTTTCATATGTTTTCGTTCCTTTGTTTGCTTTCGTTATTCGTCGTCCTCGGCGTCATCGTCGGACTTTTTCTTCTTCATGAGTCGCTCCGGCTTTTCTTTTTCTTCGTCGGTTTCTTCTTCCGGTGCCGGCAGCAGAGTCACGGTCATGGCAACGATCCGGTGATCCTGGATCTTGGTGACCTTTACGTGCAGTCTGTCCACGTCGATCTCGAATTCTGTGCCGTCGTCCGGGACCTCACCATAGTTGGAGAACACGTAGCCGCCTACTGTGTCGTATTCGTCGGTGGGCAGCTCGATACCGATCTCCTCGGCCGCATCGTCCAGGGGACAAATACCCTGCACATCCCAGGTGTCGTCTGCGATCTTGGCGATCATGGGGATCTCTTCCTCCACGGTCACGTCGTCCTTCAGGTCACCGACCAGCTGCTCCAACAGGTCGTTCATGGTGACGATACCGAACATACCGCCGTATTCATCCAGCACCACGGCAAAATGGTTGCGGCTGGTCTGCATCTTCCGGAACAGCACGTCGGCGTGGATCCCTTCCGGCACGTAGAACGGCGCTTTCACAGCGTCACGCACCACGACGTCCTTGCCCTGCTCCTTCAAACGGAAATAGTCCTTGACAGACATGACGCCGATCACATCGTCCTTGGTCTCGCCGCAAATGGGGTAAATGGAGTGCCGGGACTCGTGGATCTCCTTTTCCCAGGCAGCCAGGTCGTCATCCATCCACAATAGGCAAATGTCCGTCCGGTGGGTAGCAAATTCATCAACAGTCAAATCGTCAAATTCAAAAACGTTCTGGATCATTTCCTTTTCCGTTTCCGCAATGACACCCTTGGATTCACCTTCGTCCACCATCAGGCGGATCTCTTCTTCGCTGACCTCTTCGTCCTCGGCATTGGGGTCGATACCGATGAGCCGCAGCACGCCGTTCACCGATACGGTCAAAAACCATACAACGGGACGGAACGCCTTTGCCACACCGTACAGCATGGGAGCCAGCGCCAGGGACACCGCTTCCGATTTCTTCATCGCCACACGCTTGGGTACCAGTTCGCCAAGGATCAGGGTCACATAGGACAGGATGATGGTGATCACGATGACGGATACGCTGTTGATCACACCGGACGGCAGGTTCGGATTGATCGACAGGATCCAATTCGTCAGCCGGTCGGCAAAGTTGTCGGCGGCAAATGCGGATCCCAAAAACCCGGCCAGCGTGATGGCGATCTGGATGGTGGACAGGAACCGGGAAGGTTCTTCTGTCAGCTTCCGTAATTTTTGGGCTTTCTTATTGCCTTCTTCTTCTAATTTGGATAGTTTGGCTTCGTTTACCGATAATACCGCGATCTCCGCACAGGCGAAAATGGCGTTGAGCATGATAAGTACAAGCTGCAATATCAGTTGCGCACCGATAGTCATGATGTGTGTTTCCTCCGATAGAATTGTATATGAATGGTATGTGTCTGCATAAACATACAGGTTTTGTGTTCTTTTCGGCGAAAAACATCAGGTCATAAACCGTTTTAGACGCAAAAAGACATACCTGTAGTGCATACGGAGCGCATACAGATATGCCGTATTCCATCTATTGTAGGTTCGTCGGTGGAGGTTGATACAAGCGGTATCCTCGTCCGGGTCGTCCATAGATTCTCCTTCATTCCAATTTGGGTGACAGATATTCCGTCCGGAACCCACCGATCGGCGCTTCAAGACATGGTCAAAATACAAAAAAAATGCGACCTGCCGCAGCCATCCGACGGGCGTTCCCCCAGTCATTCCGCAGTTTCCGGTGCCATAGGATATACCACACCACCGTACACTACGCTATCTATATGATACCATATCGCCTCCCCTTTGTCAATAGGTTGCCGAAAAGTTTTGTAAAAACTGTGAAAAAAAAGGGGACAAGGTCTGTGGCAAAAGTTGCCGGTAAATTGCCACGATCCCAATATAGCAAAATTCACCAAAACCCTCTTGACAAAACTGTGCCTTGTATATATAATGATAGTAGGTGGGCGTATGCTGCCTTGGCTGTGGCCCGCCATACGATCGATAGGAGACACATATGTTTGATATATTAACTGAAATGTTTGCTCGTCCCGGCAACGGTTTTTCTGCGCTGCCCTTCTGGTTCTGGAACGACCGGCTGGACAAGGACAAGCTGCTTGCACAATTGGACGATTTTCATAAAAAAGGCGTAAACGGCTTTGTGATCCATCCCAGACTGGGGATGTCCGTGGACGGCGGCTACCTGGGAGAGACCTATCTGGATCTGGTAGAGGCCTGTGTGGCTGCGGCAAAAAAGCGGCGTATGCTGGTGATGCTGTACGACGAGGCCATGTATCCGTCCGGTTCGGCCCATGGGATGATAGCCGCTGCCAATCCGCTGTTTGCTGCCCGGATGCTGTATGCACGTCCCACCGGTTCCTACACTCTGGCCGATGGAGAAGACGCACAGCTGCGAATGGCACTGCACTTTGACGAAAACGGCAAGCTGGACGACGTGCAGACAGAGGGACCTGTACCGGCTGACTACATCTGGTACGACTTTATCTTGGGCTTCACCAGGGGTACCATCCGGGGACTGACACCGGACGAGGACGACGGACAGCCGAACGCACCGTTGGCAGCAGACCTGCTCAATCCCGAAGCCACTGCGGCCTTTATTGCTTCGACACACGAGGTGTACTACAAACGACTGCATGAAGACTTTGGCTCCACCATCACTGCGTTCTTCACCGACGAGCCCTCTCTCACCGGCAGATGTCCCAAGCTGGGGAAGCTGGAACGGGATGAGGACGGCAAGATCACCTGTACGCCCGGCATCACCTGGACCTACGATTTTCACGAGACCTTCGGAGAATGTGAAGGGGACGCCAAAATGCTGGCTGCTCTGCTGTTCCCGGCAGCGGAAAAACGTTGGGGACGAGATGGCGAATACCATTATCAGGCGGCACTGCGCCGTGGTCTACGAGACAATTACTACAAGCCCCTGCAGGATTGGTGTCTCCATCATGGGGTGGCGCTCACCGGACATCCGGCGGCCAGTCAGGATATGGGCATGGAGGAAGCCTTTGACATTCCCGGACAGGATCTGGTCTGGCGCATGATCGAACCGGGCAACGAGCTGACATCGCCGGATTCCGCTTTGGCCAAGTGCAGTGCGGATATGGCAAGACACCGTGGGATCTCCCGAAACCTGTGTGAAGTATTGGGGGTATGCGGCAAAAAGGACAATCCCTGGGATCTGTCGCCGGCTGAGATGCTATGGTATCTAAACTTTCTCTTCGCCCGTGGTGTCAATATGATCGTGCCTCACGCTTTCTATTATTCCCTGGCCACACCCTTGCAGTCCAACGAAAGACCGCCGGACGTGGGTCCCCACACGGTGTTCTGGGATGTGTACAAACCGCTTGCCTCCTACATCAAGCGTATGAGCTGGCTGAACACCACCAACACCAACAATCCCCATGCGGCGGTGCTGTGTGACGGCGACTATATGCCGGTCCACGCTGTGCAGCCCCTGTACGAAATGGGCTACAGCTTCAACTACATCACCATGGAACAGTTGGAAGAGGCCGTCCATGTTCACGACGGTACTCTGCGGATCGACCGGTACAGCTATGATCTTCTGCTCATCGACAGTCGTCTGCGGCTGACACCCTATCTGGTGAAGAAGATCGGCGAGTTTGTCACCCAAGGCGGGAAGATGTACCGAGGCAGTGACTTTGGGGACTACATGAAAAAGAACGTGAAGAAGACCTCGTATTTCCAGGCCACCCCATCGAATACACTCTGCACCGGCGTTCGTTTCGTACACCTGACCAAGAGCGGTTATCCTTTCTTCCTGTTGGTAAACGAAGGAGACAGCTTTGTCCGTGGACAGCTTGTGACAGACTGCTCCGGGGCCTGTCGCCGTTTTGATCCCTTCACGGGCAAAACGGAGCCGGTGTACGCTGCCATGCACGAGGATGGGCTGGCCTTCCCGGTGGAGCTGGCGCCTTGGTCTGCGGTGGTATTAGGCATGAACACAGACGTGCTGCCGGAGCTGGGTGAGAATGCACAGGAGGCACTCTGCGAGATCGTTTCCCTGTCTGAGGCCCGACACAGCTTCCTGTACGCACCGGCTGAGAACCATCACGCCCGGCTTTGCTTCCGGGAAGTCCACGATCGGGTGGATGTGACCGTCAACGGGCAAGCGGCCGGTACGGTACTGTTCAAACCCTATCGCTTGGACATCACGTCCTTCCTGCACGAAGGGGAGAACACGGTGGAATGGGTAGTCACCGGCAGCGCTGCCAACACCTACGGCAAGCCGGTGGAGACCAGCATCGTGGGAGCTGCCGTGGAGATATACGAAAAATAAACGTTTTTGATATATTTTGAAAGGAGCAACAGTATGTTCACGATCCAAGGCAAACACCTGACTCTGACCGCCGATGCGGCAAAGGCAACCTTCACCATAACGCTCTCAAACGGTGCCGTCTGGACCCTGTCCGGCAGACCCTACGTGGAGTTGACCGACGGCAGCGTGTATTATTTAGATGAGGCCGAAATGGTGTTCACCGAACGGAAGACCGGCACCTGGCACGGCTATGGTGCAGACTACACCCTGTCCTGCGGTCTAAAGCTGTGCACGCTGGTATATGTGGAGTATACCCGTGACGACCTGTATTTCACCAGCCGACTGGAAGGTGACACACCCGGTCAGGTGCAGTTTGTATCCTTCCCGGCGGCCATGGACTTCAACGGTACAGAGCCCGGTCATGGGTATACGATCCTACCTCGGATGCAAGGCACACTGATCCCGGCCGGTTCTCCCATCACCGTGTGGGACGGCACCATTTTCGAAAGAGATGCCTATATGCCCATCTTTGGTCAGGTGCGGGACAACAGCGGCTATCTGGCCATCTACGACACGCCTTACGATGCCAAGTACAAGCTTCGTGGAGAGAATGTGGAGCCTCTGTTCCGGCCGACACTGGGCAAGATGGCGTACCCCCGGAAGATGCTGTACCGGTTCTTTACGGACTGCGACTACAACGATTTTGCTCACAGCTATCGAGCGTATCTCAAGGAGCGTGGACAGTTCTTCACGCTGGCAGAGAAATGCGCCAAAAACCCCAACGTAGAACGGCTCTTTGGTGCACCCATCATCCACGAGGGCATTGCGGTGCATATCTCCCCGGAATCCAATTATTACCACAAGGATGAACCGGAGCTGAACGACTTCTACACCCCCTTTGCCACCCGTGCCGAGCAGCTGCGGGAGCTGAAAAAAAAGGGACTGGACAAGGCTTACATCCATCTGGACGGCTGGGGCAACCATGGCTACGACAACCTACACCCGGATCCGTTTCCACCCCACGAAGCAGCCGGTGGTGCAGAAGGGATGAAAGCGCTGTCCGATACGGCCAGAGAGCTTGGCTACATCTTTGGCATCCACGACCAATACCGGGACTACTACTACGATGCGCCCAGCTTTGATATGAACAATGCTGTGGAAAACTTAGACGGTTCCCACCCGTTCTGCTCTGTATGGTACGGCGGTCCCCACTCCTGGCTGTGTGCAACCCTGGCACCGGAATATGTGCGCCGGAACTACGACGAATTCGAGAATCTGGGCATCACCATCGAAGGCTCCTATCTGGATGTGTTCTCCGTGGTGTTCTTAGACGAATGCCACAATCCGGAGCATCCCATGACCCGTGAGCAGTGTGCCCGTTCCCGGAACGAATGCCTGGACATTCTCACGTCCCGTGGGATCATTCCCAGCTCCGAGGAAACGCTGGGCTGTATGATGAAGTCTCAGGTGCTGTGCCACCATGCACCGTTCTTCATCTCGAACCTGGGTATAAGAGATGCGTTGGCGGTGGGCATTCCGATCCCCTTCTACAACCTGGTGTACCACGACTGCGTGGTGATCCCGTGGATCGGTGACAAGGATACCCGTGGCGGCTGGGGCATTCCCGGCAGTGACTGTCCCTGGATCCACGCTGTCCTCAACGGCGACCCGGTCTACTGTCCCATCACAGCAAACGAACAGCAGATCGCCGATGTCAAAGAAGCCTGTGCCCTGTCTGCGAAGCTGGCGAAGGAACAGATGCTACGTCACGAATTCCTGGACGATACCCATCGGAAGCAGCGCACTACCTGGAGCGACGGCACGGTGGTAGAAGTGGACTTTGACGCCAACACCTATGTTGTCAAGTAATTTCAAAATATAGCTTGATCTAATTTTCGAGTGAATAAAAAAGAAAGGACACAGATCCATTGCGACCTGTGTCCTTTTTCTATTGTGTTACTGTGTTACGGTGGCGTTGTTGGCGATAAACTCCTTGACCACGTCACCCAGGATGCTTTCCTTGATGGCGCCGGTGGTGTAGTGCTGCTCCAGCTCGGCTTCGGTGGAATAGCCCATCTGCTCCATATACATGGCGGCGTATACGTGGTACTGCTCGTCCGTCACGGTCAGGTCTTCGGCTCTGGCGATAGCATAGACGATCATGTCTTCCTTCACCTGTGCCTGTGCGATCTCCTTGGCATAGGCGGTGAATTCGTCGGCGGTCTGCCCGTAGATGGCTTCCACATAGCTGTCAAAGTTGACACCGGCAGCTTCGGTGTAGGCCTTCACATCTGCCACCAGTTGGTCGGCGATCTGCGCAAGCTCCTTCTCCGGATACTGCAGCACAGTGGTATTCTCCACCACAGTGGTCCAGGTCTGGTTCACGTAGGCACTGAGCTGGGTCGTCTGTGCCGAGGCATTCAGGCTGTCACGGACGCTTTGTTCGTATTCAGCCACGGAGTCGTAGCCTAAATAGGCCTTGACGAAAATGTCGTTGTATTCCTGCTCCTGGGTCTCGGTGACAGACGTGATGGTGAAGGTGTAATGGAGGGTCTTCCCTGCCAGCTCTTCATCCACGCCAACGCCGTACAGAACCCGGTCTGCTTCCACCGTATCACCGGCCTTCACACCGGTCAATGCGGTATCCACGTTCTCACCATAGGTGGCAAAGCCCAGCTTCAGGGAACCGTCGTCCAGGCAATAGTCGTCCATGGTGGTGCCGTCCAGGGTAGCGGTGCAGGAGAAGTGAACGGTGTCATAGGTTTGGGAGGCTCTGTCCACTTCCACGTCCTGGGCAAAATACAGCACGGTAGAGCGGATCTGGTTCTGGATATCCTCTTCAGACACGGTAGCGCTGACCTCTGTCACCGGCAGCCCTTTGTATTCCGGCAAGGTGATATAGGCAGACAGGTCGTAATCGTAGCGATAATGCAGCACATCCTCCTTGCCACAGCCGGTCATAGCAGCCGGCAGCAGCAGTAACGTGCTGAGCAGTAATGCGATCCGTTTTGTATGTTTCATGAGATTCCTCCAGTATAATCAATCTTGACGTATTATTATAGCATAGAATGGAGAAAAAAGCAAGGCTTGTGGGAAAGATGGATTTTGAAAATTGTGTGAAGCTTTGGGAAAAGGCGGCAGATTTGTGTGGGTGTTTTATTCAAAGATGTGTTTATTCTCGCAGAGAAGTTTTGCTTTCTGATCACAAAGAAGGCCTTTTTGGGGAATTCACGAGAAAATTTCAAAAAGCCCTTGCAAAACGGATGCGGATGTGGTATAATGAAGTGGTACAGAATGTACGATACGGAAGCGTATCGAAGTGGTCATAACGGGACTGACTCGAAATCAGTTGATCCGCAAGGGTCCGTGGGTTCGAATCCCACCGCTTCCGCCAGAAACCTTGCCAGTAGTCGGTTTTCCCGGCTACTGGCTTTTCTTTTTAAGGCACCACCGCAGGTTCACGGCTGACACCTTGATGGCACATCTACACCATCAGAATTGTGCGGTGATGCCTTAGATTGAGACAAACTGGAATTTGCGGAGGTATACAATGATCATAAAAATGGTTACAATTTCATTGATGGCAGTGTTCTACATCTGCTACTTTGCAAAGATGCTAAGTCAAAGAAAAAAAGGAATACGAACAGACCAACTTGGAAAAGGGAAAGTAGGCTTTGTAAAGTTTATTGAGATCGCACTTAAAGTAGCTACTTATGTATTACCCTTCATTCAACTTATCAGCATCATATATTCTAAAGACGGCATTTGTATACCACTAAAATACACAGGGGTTGTAATAACTGCAATAGGGGTTGTAACATTTATGATTTCTGTGTTGCAGATGAAGGATAACTGGAGAGCTGGGGTTCAGAGAGAAGATAAAACAAATCTTGTTGTAACGGGCATCTATGCTATTAGCAGAAATCCTGCATTTTTGGGCTTTGACTTCATGTACATAGGAATATTGCTTTCATACTTTCATTGGTATTTATGCCTTGCGACGGCTATAGCAGTATTGCTTTTTCATTTGCAGATAGTCAATGTGGAAGAGGAATTTTTGATGGAAGCATTTGGAAATGAATACCTGCAATACAAATCAAAGGTATGCAGATATTTAGGAAGAAAAAGATAACTTCCCGTATGCAGAACGTATTCGCAGAACAGGAAGGCAGGCGTACGTATGCCACTGCACATCGTCAGAAATGACATCGCAAAAATGAAAGTGGACGCAATCGTCAATGCTGCGGGTCACCGTTGGCTTGGTGGCCAGCATGGAGCACGGGAAAACCGCATCTCCTGCTATCGGACATCTCTGTCCTTGGCAAAGATAACCGGGTGCGAATCCGTTGCGTTTTCTCTTATCTCTTCCGGCATCTATGGCTATCCGAAGGATCAGGCGTTACGCATTGCTACCGACACAACCAGCGAATTTCTGCCCCGGAACGACATGACCGTCTACATCGTCACCTTCGCTAAAAAGGCGTATCAGATCAGCGGCAAGCTGTTTCAGGATATGCTGTGATGAAAGGATGGTGAATGAGGTGGATGCGATTAAAAATAGATTTGAATAGCATAATGCTTCGGTTGAAAATCAAAGGCTATATCCCATCCGCACACGACGACTGGATTTCTCAGTATGGAATGGACAGTTACCTTCCGGAATAAAGGGCTGACGGATAACCATTTGTCTGTGACTTTGGATCGTGAGGATATGAATACTCTCCTTGTATATCTGAAATATGTCATCAGCAAACTCAAAAAACGGATCACGAAGTTGAAGAGCTCGTGATACAAGATTATCTGATGGACTAACTGAAAGAAGGCACGGAAAAGGCATGAAGAAAATATTGTCTGACAAAGCTGTACAGCTTCTCATTATAATCATTGTTGCTGTCGTTTTATCGATGCTTTTAACCGTTATCAAAAACAATGCATACAGCGATTGGATTCCGACAGATGCAGTGATAACAGATTGGAAAACATCGAAAAATGTCAAGCACATTATCCATTTCAAATATACTGTGAATGGGACAGAATATTTCGGACAAGATTCATTCAGCGGAAACTTTCCGGAAGAAGACATCGGTGACATCGTTACGGTTTGGTATGACCCAGACAACCCGTTGCGTGTAATGCGGTCTGATAGGAAACCGGATGCAGGATTATGGACATTTGCGCCATTTTTCTTTGTGATCCCGATCGCACTGTTTGTTCTGACCGGTGGATATGATCGGAACAGAAAAGACCTGAGATAATGCGGGTACCACAGCACCATTCTGATGATACAGATGCGTCGGCAGACTTTTCAGCAGAATGGTGCTGTAGTGCCTTTACCGCTGCCTGCATTTTCTTTGTATTATGTGGCAGCTATTGGAACTTCGTTTTTTCTATTGACACACGTAGTTTCTTGTGGTAAGATATAGATACGAACCCAAAACCCAACGGAACAAAAAGGAGAAATGACCATGCACCATGATGTACTCCGGTTTTACCCCGAGCATCCATCCAACACAAAAACCCATCAGATCGAAACTACGGCTATGCCCATTCTCGAACAGGATGCTCCCTTTCCTGTGAAAGCACTTTGCGATGCTTTTGCAGACGATGCAGACAGCTTCTATGCAAAATATGTGGATAAACGCTTTGCTGTGACAGGCATTGCCAAAAAGATCGGTCCCGATATTCACCATAAGCCATCCATCGAGATTTCCGACAGCACAGGTGGGCAGACCTATGCGCTTGTGATCTTCCCAAACGACGACCATTACAGCCAGGTTGCAGAGGGTGACACCGTGACCGTTTGCGCAAACTATCTTGTTATGAGCAATCACTACGGCGTTGTGATGAAATTCAGCAAGCTTGTTTCGGTGGAAAAATGCGTACGGTAACGCTGCAGTATCCGGTATTTGACGGAGAGAGGATCATAGAAAACGCATCTGTCGTTGTCGAAAACGGCATCATCACTTCCGTTGCAGCAGCCACAGAGGCAGAAAGCGTTGACAGCCGTTATCTTCTGATGCCCGGACTTATGGATGCTCATACACACATGAGCAGCGAGGAACAGATTCGGTGTATGCTGAGAAACGGTGTCACGGCCACTTGCGATGTATCTGCGCCGGATTCGCTTATGGCTGCTTCCAAACCGCTCACCATCGTTTCCTCTGCCGGTATGACAATGGGCACGCTAAACGGCAAAGGATATGTAAATAAGGCGATCGAAAGCGGCGCGAAGTACATCAAGGTCCTGCTGTTTGAACCGAACATGATGCCGAAAGCCGCACTCAGAAGCATCTGTCAGACTGCCCACGAACATGGCCTTAAGGTTGCCGCACACGCAACGAGCATCAAGGCAGAGAAAATGGCGGTGGAATGCGGTGTAGATATTCTGCTTCATGTGCCCATGCAGGAAGACTTTCCCGAAAGCTTTGCAAACGAGATCGCAGCAAAAGGCATTGCGGTTGCCCCTACGCTTGTGATGATGGAAGCCTTTGCACACAGTGGCAGAAACGGGTATATTCCCGACAACTACAGAAATGCGGAGAATGCCGTTCGCACCCTGTATACGTGCGGCGTGACCATTCTGGCTGCCACCGACGCCAATGTCGGCTCATTTGCACCGGCCGTTGCCTACGGTACGTCCATGCACCGGGAAATGGAACTGCTGACAAAGGCGGGTCTGCCACCCACCGCGGTGTTAACAAGTGCAACAAGCCGGGTGGCAACTGTGTTTGGCATTGCGGGACTGGGTTCTGTTGCCAAGGGAAAGAGAGCCACTCTTTTGCTGATCGACGGAAGACCAGACAAGGATATCACCGCCATCCACAACATCCGGCACATATGGATCGATGGAGAGCAAATCGTATGAAGATCATAACCATAGAAGAACATATACCGCTGAAAACCCTTGGGAAGGCTTTGGCAATGCACCATTCCGAAGATGCTGTACGCACATCGGCTGCTTCTTCCCCCGAACTTCCGTATTATCCTGATGGTGAGCTTTATGGCAATCTCGAAAAGCGACTTGCCAATATGGACGAACACGGGATCACAAAGCAGATTCTGTCTGCGCCCGTTTGCACACAGTTTTTGCCGAAAGAAAATGCAGGTGTTGTCAGCGAAGCCAATGATGAGCTTGCAGAGATCGTACAGAAATATCCGGACCGATTCGGTGCATTTGCAGCTCTCCCGTGGCAAAATACGGCAGCCTCTGTTCAGGAGATCGAAAGAGCCATCACCAAACTCGGATTTCAGGGTATCGTGCTGGCCGGACGAGCATCGGGTAAAGATGCGTTTCTGGATGACAAAACATTTTTACCCATCCTGGAGGCAGCCGAAAGCTTGAACGCACCCATATATATCCATCCTGCTCCACCTATGACAAGCGTCCAGAAAAGCTATTATGACGGTCTTGGGGACAGACTCAGTGCAAGACTTTCGCTGTATGGTTGGGGCTGGCACAACGAAGCCGGCATACAGGTGCTTCGTCTGATTTTGTCGGGCGTGTTTGATACATTCCCGAAGCTGCAGATCATCGCAGGGCATTGGGGTGAGATGGTCCCGTTTTTCCTGTCCCGGCTCGATCAGGCGTTACCCCAATCGGTGACGAAACTGGAAAGAACGATCACGGAAACCTTCCGAGAAAATGTGTATGTCACGCCAAGCGGCATATTCGATTATCCGCAGCTGAAATTCTGTATCGATGTGCTTGGCGCCGACCGGATCATTCACTCGGTGGATTATCCCTTTATTCTCAACGACGGTGCCTTGCCGTTTATCGTAAACGCTCCCATTACGGAGGAAGAAAAAGAACGTATCGCATACAAAAACGCCGAGGGTCTGTTTGGTTGACACAAAAGGCGGCACGAAAGATAAATCATCGCAAATGCACAAAGGGAAATGCAGCAGTGGAAAAAGCGCTACATTTCCCTTTGTGATATTCTCGATAGAAAGTACGGCGGGACCAAAAATGCAATAATGCTGCTTTTGGTAGTGCCACGAATGGAACCAAGAAAAAGAAAAAGAGCCGGGCGAACCTGACTCTTTTTTGATTGAATGGGGGAAGGTGGATTCGAACCACCGAAGGCGGTGCCAGCAGATTTACAGTCTGTCCCCTTTGGCCACTCGGGAATTCCCCCAGATTACAGCACGCACCTGGCGTACTGTATGGAGCTGGTGATCGGAGTCGAACCAACAACCTGCTGATTACAAATCAGCTGCTCTGCCATTGAGCCACACCAGCAAAATACACAACGGAACGTGCCAAGCTTGTTTCTGTTTTTGTGTAATATTTATGCCCCTCACGGAACATTGATATTATACCACATCACGCACGCTTTGTCAAGGGCTTTTGCAAAACTTTTTCAAATTTTGTCCTACTTTTTTCGGCAGGGCACACCGGATGTTCTCCTGCCGTTGTCCGTTATGTACGATCGTTGTTTTACAGCTCCACTGTTTATGGTTCCACCATGTTGGCGATACGCATACGCTCGGCATCGATATGTTCCCGACCATAGGCATCCAGGAAATAGTCCCGGTACTTGTCGGTCTTTAGATTGAACTGCAGGGACCAGGTCGCCCAATACAGATCGATGTGCCGGTCGCCCCGTCCTGCCAAACCCATGTCGATCAGGCAGACAAAGCGTCCGTCTCGGCAGATCACGTTGGGCAGGCAAAAATCCCCGTGTATGCAGGTGTCCGTGTGCATGATGTCCGCATACGGTTGGTAGGCATCCATGGTTGGGGAAAGCGGCAGGTCGGTCACGTCCAGCGAAT
Organism: uncultured Ruminococcus sp.; assembly: GCA_964623635.1. Taxonomy (GTDB): domain Bacteria; phylum Bacillota; class Clostridia; order Oscillospirales; family CAG-272; genus UMGS1696. The sequence continues at coordinate 19,031 of CAZUUA010000012.1, read as the reverse complement.
GCAGGCGATGCATTCCCACAGCCAGCATCTGACACAGCTTCTCCGGTGCATCCAGGTACGTGGTGGCATCCTCGCCTTGTGCCGCTTCTGTGACCATATAATCCTTCTCAGCTGTCGTCAGATACAGAGGCAGCGGTACACCCAGCCCACGCTTGGCAAAGTACGCTGTCATGGCCGCTTCCCGCTGTAAGGTACCCTTCTCTGCCATTTTGATATAGAATCCTTTGTCGCTGTAGAGCACCTTGGCCGCCTGTCCACAGCTGCTGTCGTACAGCCTGGCGCCCACCAGAAACGGCTGTACCTCCTTCGGCATCGTTGCGATCTGCACGTCTATCGGTGTTTTCTGCATCTCGTCACCTCCACGGTCGTTTTTGTGATATATGTTACTATACCATAGTATACTGTGGTATAGTATACCACAGCCACGGCAAAAAAACAAGAAAAAATCCAAGAAATTTCAAAAAACCTATTGACAAACGGCAAACGATGTGGTATAATATCATTGTTCCGTGAGAGAGACAAACGGACGGCAATATTTGGGGGAATTCCCGAGTGGCCAAAGGGGACAGACTGTAAATCTGCTGGCACCGCCTTCGGTGGTTCGAATCCACCTTCCCCCATTCAAATGATGAGAGTCAAGTTCGCTTGGCTCTTTTTTTGATTTATTTTCCCATTCCTCTTGACGAATGCCCTGCGATTCTGTATAATGAAGGCAAACCTATCTCACGGAGGAATTTGCTATGTCTATACCTGCACTGCTTACCACCATCGGTGGCGAAAAAATCACAACTGTTTCGGATTGGGAGACCTATCGGCGGCCGGAGCTGCTGTATCTGTTGGCGGAAAATATCTATGGTCACCGTCCGGTGGCTGCGGAAAAGAATCTGCACACCACCTACACGCTCGAAAAGGAAATCGAAAATCACCTGGGCAAACCGGTGCTGTATCAAAAGGTACAGATCACCAGCGGTGGCTACACCTTCCTATGCCGTGGCTTCTTCCCCATGTCTGCCCGTACCAAGGCGGTACCGACCTTTGTGTATGTCATGCATGAGTATCAGGAAGACCAATACGATCTGGAGTCGTCTTTGGACTGCCTGAACGTGCCGATTTTGGACATCATTACCCGTGGCTATGGTGTTGCGATCATGCCAACCTCCGGCCTGTATCCGGATGCCAACCACAAGGCTGACTACCAGGCCGGTGTGTTCGCCCATTTTCAGCCGGATCGTTTCCTGCGCCGGGACAACGACTGGGCTACCATGTCTGCCTGGGCCTGGGGTGCTTCCCGTGTGCTGGACTGGCTGACGGACAATCCGCTCTCCGACGAGACCCAAGCAGCCGTTGTGGGGCATTCCCGTGGCGGCAAGACGGCGTTGTGGTGCGGTGCCACCGATACCCGTTTTGCCCTGACCATCTCCAATGCGTCCGGCTGCTCCGGGGCTATGCTGCATCGTGGCAGAACACCCGGCGGTGAAACGGTGGCGGTGATCACCAAGGCCTTCGATTGGTTCTGTGGCAACTACAGCAAATACAGCGACCGGGAAGAAATGCTGCCCTGTGACCAACATATGCTCATCGCCGCTATGGCACCCCGGCTGTGCTATGTGGCAAGCTGCTCGCTGGACGACTGGGCTTCTCCGGCAGCCGAACGGGAATCCTGTCGGTTGGCTGCGGACGCCTATGGACTGTACGGCAAGACCGGTGTGGTGCTGCCTGCGGAAGGCGCGGTAGAAGCGGACACCAGCTACCACGACGGTTCCATTGGTTATCACGTGAAGACGGGTCCCCACGCCATTCTGCCGGAGGACTGGACACGCTACATGGATTTCTGGGACAAAAAGAGAGGTTGAACCCATGCGCTCTCCCATCACCTATGAAAACCTGCGTGTATACGCCTATTCCAATGATAAGCAGATCCGTGGGAAGATCCGGGGCATTGTGGTCTATTTCACCGGCATGGGCTGCGACGATCGGTTTGACGGTACGCTGGAGGAAGGCGACTGGCTGGCGGAACGAAACATCGCTTACCTGATTCCCTATGGCGATCCATGGGCGTGGATGAACCGGAAGCAGGTACACTTAGCCGACACCGTGATCGACACGCTGCTGACCCACTACGACCTGCCCGGGGACACACCCATCGTCTCCGCCGGGCTGTCTATGGGTGGACACGGCGCACTGGTCTACCCCATCTACGCGCGGCATACACCTGTGGCTTCTGTGAGCAACTGCCCGGTATGCGACCTATTCTATCTGCCAAACGAAATTCCCGATGCGCCGTCCAGCTTCTACAGTGCCTTCTACGACGAGCCGGGTACCATGGACGAGATCCTGCATCGGTACACGCCCCTGGACGTAGCGGAAGCAGAGCTGCTCCCCCGTATTCCCTACACCATCCTCCAATGCACCGAGGATGCGCTGGTACACAAAGCGAACCACGCCGACAGACTGGTGGCACTGCTCACGGCACACGGGTATGACATCAACTACCGCCTGGTGCCGGACAGAGGACATTGCGACCTGCCGCCGAAGGACAAGCGTGCCTTTTACGATGCCTGCGCCGGATATATCGACGCATACTTGGCGTGACATTTTCCTCTTGACAAGATTGGGCGGTTGTGGTATACTACAGTTGGCAGCTGGGGTAGGCACCCATCACAAAAAACGGCGCTGTCGATATCCGTGACAAAGGGGATGACACCCATCGAAAAAAACGTGCGCGTCACAGATGTGCATGGACATATCTATGAACCGACCTGGCCCAAGCGTGCCGAAGGTCTTATCAAAAAGGGACGGGCATACCGTCTGGCAGCGGATCTTATCTGTTTGACAGGTGTCTGTAGCACCGATCCACCCATGCCGTCTATGCCATCTCATGCAGATACGATCCCACCGATATGCCATCGGATATATCGGAGGAATTACCCATGGAAGCATATACAACCACCACAGCGATTGCTGCAGAAATGCCGGAAACACAGCTGACCATAGAATATGTGCTGGCAAAGATCGAAGCCATACGGCTGGACACGGCTCACCTGCATGAAGCCATTGCCGCATTGCAGGACACGACTGCAGCAGGTCCCGGAGACATTGCCGGCGAGGAGAAAGCAAAGGCGCTGGGCGACATCGTGCGCTGCCGGGAAACCACCAACCAGCAGCTACTGAAGCTGTACGAGAAGATGTACGACGATCTGCTGAGCAAGAACAAAGCCGATGTAGACAGCGATATTCGGCAGACCATGCTGAACACCGTGACCAACATCACGACACTGTGCGACGACATGGACGAGCTGCCGCATATTTTGGAGCAGCTGGGCAGCATCTTTGATACCCTGCGTTTTATTGGCTAAGTAAAAAGAGGTAAGCGTAAAAACTTACCTCTTTTTTTGGTTCGCTCAGTCCAGCTCTCCCACCAGATCGGGCAGCGCATTGGTGCGCAGGTCGTTCAGCATTTCGTCCGTCAGCGGCAAAAACGGCTCCCGGCACAGACCAACGTCCAGTCCCAGCATGGCAAGCAGTGCCTTGGTGGACTGGATCACACCATTGCGCAGGATCACCTCGATGACCCGGTTGGCCATGCTCTGCTTTTCCAGTGCGCCGGCCATGTCTCCAGCCAGATACAGCTTGCGGATCTCCACCATGCGCTTAGGCTGGAAGTTGTAGGTGGTGCCGATCCCACCGTCAGCACCGGCCGCCAGTCCCGACAGCAGCATTTCGTCCGAGCCGTTGTAGAACACGTGCTCCGGGAAATCGGTGCGCAGTCGTTCCAGCTGGAAGAAATCCGACGAGGTGAACTTCATGCCGCCCACACCCGGAATGGACAACAGCTCGCCCAGCTGCTCTCGGTTCAGGCTCATGCCGGTCAGCGCCGGAATGTTGTAGATGATCACCGGCAGCTCCGACGCTTCTGCCACACGGGCATAGTACGCCTTCACTTCCCGGAAGGTATATTTGTAGTACAGCGGTGTCACGGACGAAACGGCATCGGCACCTACAGCCTTGGCGTGCTTTGCCAGCGTCACGGTGTCGGCGGTGGACAGCGCACCCACATGGGCGATCACACAGCCCCGGCCGGCAACGTTTTCCATTACACATTCCAGCAGTGCCTTGCGTTCGTCCGTGCTCTGCAGTACCATCTCGCCGCTGGAGCCGCCTACGTACAGCCCATCCACACCGGCCTTCATGAGGGTATCCACCAGCCGTCCGGTTGCCTTAGTATCTACGCCATGGTCGTCAAAGGCGGTCAACAGTGCCGGCAGGATCCCGGTCAATTTTTGGTTTTTCATATATCCATTTTCCTTTCCTATATGGGGTATCGGAGCATACCTTCATTATAACACAAAACCGGAAAATTGCAAGAGAAATTTATGACATCTCCCAGTCGGATATGTCGTTTTTTTACTATACCCTATGCACCGGCGCAAAAGAAAAATGACGTGACATATGGCAATTCGGTCTGTTTTGTGGTATAATGAAAAAAACACCCAAGGAGGTGCGTATGGAAATACTGGTAAACTGTATGCCCGACAAGGCTACACAGGATTCCTTTTTTACACCGGCAGTCAAGTCCGCCATAGAAGCCTGCGGAAATGTGCGCTATGGTGTGTACACCAAGGACGAACTGCAAGCGGCGCTGTCCGGCGTGGAGGTGCTTTTCGGCGGCTGGGGTCTGCCCAGGCTGGATGCGGCTATGCTCTCCCATGCGGACAAGCTCAAGCTCGTTTGCTACACCGGCGGCAGTGTGGCGGATCAAATGACGGAAACGGTGGCGGCTCGTGGGATCCATATGTGCAGCGGCAACCGGCTCTATGCGGCGTCCGTAGCTGAGGGCACCATCGGCTATATTTTATTGGCGCAGCGGCGGTTGGCGCAGCTCATCGAGGAGACCAGAGACCACGGCTGGGCACCCTTCTATCGCAGTGACGGCATTCGCTACAAGACCGTAGGCATCATCGGCTTTGGTATGATCGCCAAGGAGCTGATCCGGCTGTTGTCGGTATTCGGCTGCCGCATTCTGGTGTGCTCAGACTGGCTGCGGGAAGAGGACTTGCAAGCGTATCCTGTGGAAAAGTGCGACCTTCCCACACTGTTCCGGGAAAGCGACATTGTGACCCTCCACGAATCCCTGACAGAGGAGACCTGGCACAGCATCGATAGCAGATACTTCTCTCTCATGAAGCCGGACAGCCTATTCGTGAACACGGCACGTGGTCCCATCATTGTGGAGGAAGATCTGGCAGCGGCGGCAAAGGCTGGGCGTATCCGGGCGGTATTGGATGTGTACGAACAGGAGCCGTTGCCCATGGACTCGTGCCTGCGTGGCTGCGACAACATCACGCTGATCCCACACCGTGGCGGCCCCACCATGGACATTCGGGAGCAGGTGACGCTTGCGCTGATCGAGGATGTGCACCGGTACCAACGTGGCGAAGCACTGCAGCATGAGATCCCCTGGGAATACGCCCGGCACATGACCCACTCGGCCGCCAGTCTGGGGAAGCATAATAAATAAGGAAGAAAAGATGCAGGCGCTCCGCTTTCCGGAACCCTGCATCTTTTTTGCATGGGAATTATTTCTTCAGCTTAGCCTGTGCCTTCAGACGGTTTTCCGTGTTCAGGATCCGCTTGCGCAGACGGATGGACTTGGGCGTGACTTCGATCAGCTCATCCTCGGCGATGAATTCGATGGCCTGTTCCAGGGAGAATACCTTGTGGGGAACCAGACGCAGGGCTTCATCGGCACCGGCAGAACGGATGGAGGTCAGGTGCTTCTTCTTGCACACGTTGACGGCGATGTCCTCCTTCTTGGGACATTCACCCACCAGCATTCCTTCGTACACAGGCGTCTGTACACCAATGAACATGGTACCTCTATCCTGTGCGTTGAACAGACCGTAGGAGGTCGCTTCGCCATCTTCGGAGGCCACCAGAGAACCGGTGAACCGTGTGATGATCTCACCCTTATGGGGCTGGTAACCGTCGAACAGGGTATTGATGATGCCCTCTCCACGGGTGTCGGTCAGAAATTCGCTTCTATAGCCAAACAGGCAGCGGGACGGAATGGAGTATTCGATACGCATACGGCTGCCGGTGGCAGAGATGCCCATTTCCAGCAGCTCCCCTTTTCTGGCGCCCAGCTTTTCCACCACTGCACCTACATAGGCTTCCGGCACGTCGATGGTCACTCTTTCCATGGGCTCACACAGAACGCCGTCGATCTCCTTGAACAGCACACGGGGATTGGAGCAGCAGACCTCGTAGCCTTCCCGACGCATGGTCTCGATCAGGATGGACAGGTGCATTTCCCCACGACCGGCCACTAAGAAGCAGTCGGTGGTATCGCCGTCCTTGACCCGGAGAGACACGTCCTTCAGGGTCTCCTTGTACAACCGTTCCCGGATCTGCCGAGAGGTGACCCACTTGCCTTCCTTACCGGCAAAGGGGCTGTCGTTGACGGAGAAGGTCATTTCCATGGTGGGCTCGCTGACCTTGACGAATTCCAGCGGTGTGGGATCCAGAGGAGAAGTGATGGTATCGCCAATGGTGATGGATTCGGCACCGGAGAAGCACACGATGTCACCCATTTTGGCTTCTTCTACGGTAGAACGACCCAGACCATCGAACTGGTACAGAGACACGATCTTGGACTTCTTGGGTGCTGCATCGGGCGTGTGATAGTTGGTGATCATGACTTCTTCACCCACGTGTACAGAGCCACGCTCGATCCGACCGATACCGATACGACCAACGTAGTCGTTGTAGTCGATGGAGGACACCAGCAGCTGCAGCGGTGCGTCTACATCGCCTTCCGGTGCCGGGATGTATTCCAGGATGGTATCGAACAGGGGATCCAGATTGGTGCCGGGCACATCGGGAGAGAAGGAAGCTGTGCCGTCTCTACCGGAGCAGAACAGCACAGGAGAATCCAGCTGTTCGTCGGTGGCATCCAGCTCCATAAGCAGCTCCAGCACTTCATCCGGCACTTCGTCCAGACGGGCATCGGGCTTGTCGATCTTGTTGACCACCACGATGATACGGTGACCCAGCTCCATGGCTCTCTGCAGCACGAACCGGGTCTGGGGCATGGGACCTTCCGCAGCGTCTACCAGCAGGATAACGCCGTTGACCATCTTCAGGATCCGTTCTACTTCTCCACCGAAGTCGGCGTGACCGGGGGTGTCTACGATATTGATCTTTACATTTCCCCGCATAACGGAGGTATTCTTAGCCAGGATGGTAATGCCTCTTTCCCGTTCCAGATCGCCGGAGTCCATGACTCTTTCCTGCACGGTCTGGTTTTCGTGATAGGCACCACCCTGCTTGAGCATTTCGTCTACCAGGGTCGTCTTGCCATGGTCAACGTGGGCGATGATGGCGACATTTCTTAAATCTTCTCTGATCAAAGCTGTAATCCCACTTCCCTGCAATAAATACGGGAAGGTTATCCTTTCTTGGCACTGCTGCCTCATAAACTGCATTATTTTCAACTTTGTTATTATAGCACAGAATGGCGCAGAAATAAAGGATTTTCGAGCAAAAAAACGGCGCCGGACGCATTTTCAGCACATTGCCCCAAACGCTCTTGCCAATGGCGGTTCGTTTTCTTCATTTTTTCGTGAGCAAAACGAGACAATGGTCTGGACAAAGTGGGGAAAGTGTGGTAGAATCATAGCAAACGAATACACAAGGAGCGATATACCATGAAACCAAAGATCACACTCAATCCGGACGCCGAGGTAGTGCGCATGATCAAAGAGGGGCTGGCTGCCAAAGGTGGCTATTGTCCCTGCCGTCTGGAACGCACAGAGGACAACAAATGCATCTGCAAGGAATTCCGGGAACAGATGGCCGATCCGGATTTCGAAGGCTTCTGCCATTGTATGCTATATTATAAGCATAAGGAAACGGATCAAGGTTAACTGCAGGAAAACGGATTCCCATTCCATGCACCACGCTGCCCTCTTTGGCATATACTGTGAAAAAGTGCCTTGGAGGAAAAAGCGCCTATGCTTGTCACCCTCAGCTATGATCGGAGCCGTGCGGTCCGGTATGCCCAACGTTGGGCTTTGTCCCGGAATCCACTGTTTGCCAATTTCACCGGGATCGGCGGCGACTGCACCAATTTTGTGTCCCAGTGCATCTACGCCGGTGCCTGCATCATGAACTACACGACCACCTACGGCTGGTATTATTTTTCACCGGAGGATCGTGCACCAGCCTGGACGGGCGTAGAATATTTCTACAATTTTATGATCGGCAACGATGGTGTAGGTCCCTATGCCACCGAAACCCTGCCGGGACAGCTGATGCTGGGGGACGTGGTACAGCTGGGCAATCAGGATGGAGAATACTACCACACCCTGCTGGTGACCGGGTTTTCCACAGAGGGATACTTGGTGTCCGCCCACTCCGACGATGCATTGGATCGGCCGCTGTCCACCTATTCCTACGCCACCAGCCGGTTCCTGCGGATCGAAGGGGTACGGACGGATATCCCCGATGTGCTGTACGACACCTTCCTGCGCCGACCGGACTGCTTTGCCTATCTGCTGGACGGTGGCGGAGAGGGGTTATCATAATGACAAAAGCCTGTACGTTTTTGCACAGGCTTTTTTGTATAGGCTTTACCGTACCACGAACCAGAGCCGACCAGCCGGTACCGTGTCTCCCTTGTCATAGAAATCTTCCCCACACCGGATGGATTCCCGGCTGTCTGCTGCCTTGATCCACAGCTTTCCCTTCGGCAACAGGACACGGGGGATCCGGTAGGTGACAAAGTCCTCACCGATCCGGGCTTCGATGGACTTGGCTACCGCCACATCCGTATAGTCACTGATGGCGTCATGGTGGTCCTGCTTGCCAACGGCTGCCAGCTGCGCACCTTCCTTTGTCCAAATCGTAGCAAAGGTGCCACCATGTTCGCCTTCGCCGGTCACGAACACCTGCATCCAGCTCCCACTGCGGTCTTCGTCCAGCTTGCCATAGACCTGCACACGGACACACAGCATATCCCCGTCTTGTTCTGCCGCCAGAGATGCCAGCGCATTCCGACCGGTGGTATTGGTATAATGGGTATCGTAGCCGTCGTTGTCCCGGTGGAAATTGCCGCCGGGCACATGGTGGCAGACTGTGGGCAGCTCCGTGTCTTCCTGTCCCTTATAGGCGCGGATGCAGGAGATGAACTGAAGATAATAATTGTCAAAGTAGCCGCCACGCATCATTTCCAGATCCCGGCTGTACATGGGGTTTGCACAGTCTACGAACATGATGGGACGGGATTCGATACCTTGCCAGCGTCCGGCGATCCATTCGTTCCAGCCGGTCACCAGCACCACCGGTGGGTCTGCTTCGATGGCACGAGCAAACTGCTCTCCGAAATTGGCGCCGCCTAAGAATGCCTGGGAATCCGGGTCGTTTCGGCTGATACCGTCTGCCATTTTATGGTAGGCTCTGCCGCAGTTGCCCTCTTCTCCATACAAAACGGAGTCGCCGAACCGCAGTTGGGGATGCTGTGCCACGGACACGTTGATGACCTCCGGCTCCCCTGCCAGATTGTCGAAAACTCGCTGGGGACGGGTGAAATCCATCCAAGGCCAGCCGCCTTGCTTATCCGGTTCGTTGGGCCACTGGGCTAACTTGATGTCAAAAAAGTCTCTTGCTTCCGGGGAACATTCCTCCGGCACCGCAATGATGGTGGGCTTTTTGTCGTAGCAATACCAGGTGTCCGGACAATAGCTTTGTTTGTAGATGGCGTTGTAGATCTGCTCCACGGTCTTGCCGGATGCGGTGTTGGTGTAGAACATGATCTTGGGGATTTGGAACCCGGCATCGTGGTACTCCTGCAGCACCCGCAGCACGATCTTCACGTTCTTTTCGTAGATGACAGCGTTGGTGGTATCGAAGAACAAAAAGTCCACGCCGGCATCACAGAGCAGCATCATGTGCCGCCGGATCACCCATTCGTCGTCGCTGTAGTAGTAGCCGTAGAAAGGTTCGCCCCAATGGTGGTAGGTGCCCACACTGCCCCAGGCCGGGGAATCCGGGTGCTGTCCTGCCGCCGGGTCTGCTGCCACGATCTTGGAAACATCGTAGGGTCTATGTCTGCCATGCTCGCCGCACCAGAGAAAATAGAACAGTCCCACAGTGCGTTTTTTCGCCGGTCGCTGAATGGATGTGGTGGGCAGCGTGCGGCCTATGGAATCGATGGCGGATATGGTACAAGGATGGTTTTGGGTTGCGTTCATATGTGCCTCCAACAATGATTCTTCAAATTTTATAAAATGCATATACAATATGTGGTATCTACTGTTGTAGTGTGGCAAGGGACCGGGCATAGGCTATGTCTTCCGCTGCCAATTGTTTTTGTAAACTGTCTTCGATCTTGGCAAGCAGCAACTGCAGCTTTTTCTGCTTCAGCAAAAGCTCGTCTCGTTCTGACATCAAATCCTTCTTTTTCTTGAATTGCAGGATATGCAAGCGTGCCAGTGCCTGTTCGAGCTGGAATAGGCGTGCAGACACCGATACCAGCTCAGCCTGCACCAGCTCCATTTCGGCACGGCACCGCTGCTGCAGCCGGGAAACCGTTTCGTCATGCTGTCTTGTGCATTGCTCTATGCGTTCGATGGCTTCTTTGGCTTGTCGTTCCGCTTCTTCTCTTTCCAGTCGTTCGGCTTTTTCTATAATTTCCCTCAATGCGACTGCAAGCCGGTGTGCAGCTATTTTTCTTGCCTGCTGTTCCTTTGCTTCAGCTTGTTTCCTTTGCTGTACCTGTTGTATTGCAAGCACCAGACTCTGTAAAGCGATCTCTTTGGCTTGTCGTTCCGCTTCGGCTTTGGCTTGTCGTTCTGCTTTTTCTCTTTCCAGTCGTTCGGCTTTTTCTATAATTTTCTTCAATGCAACTACAAGCCGGTGTACAGCTATTTTTCTTGCCTGCTGTTCCTTTGCTTCGGCTTGTTTCCTTTGCTGTACCTGTTGTATTGCAAGCACCAGACTCTGTAAAGCGATCTCTTTGGCTTGTCGTTCCGCTTCGGCTTGATCCGTTTGGGTATTGCTTGCGGTCACATAATCATCGCCGTATTCGTTTTCATAATAACATATATTCTCATGCACGATCGAACGGAATTCTTCCTGCGATACATAGGGTTCTGTCAAAACATCGGTTTCTTCTATATATTGCGTCTTGTACAGATCCCGTGGCAACCATGCGTAACGTGCTGCTGAACGGGAGATTGGGTGTACATAATAGTCCCGTGCCATGGCATACTGAAAATCCTGGAAATAAGCCGTGCTGTCGGATAGCGAAATGTTCTCGATCGACAGCCTGGCCGACACAGCCGTGTCCTCGTCCGCAAAGGGAAACCAATCCGACAACACGCTGCACATTTCATCATCGGCAAACGAAACCGCCCAGGCATCGGCGTTCTGGAAAAACACGATGCTGTGCCGGTTACGCCAGGCGCCTTGCAGAAGACGATGGGTCTCTGCGATATCCTGACTCCTGTGCGCTTGGGGAAAATCGGTCGTGACCGCATAGAGCTGTACCTTTTCTGCCCCATCGGACCAGGTCAGCTCCGCCAGCAGGGATACGTGGGACACATAGCCCAGCGTCGCACAGTCTGTTTCCGACAAGGTAACCGACCGCTCGTTTTCAATGAACAGTGCCGTTTGGATCGAACAGTTGGCATAGATCGGCGCTGTCTGGGTCATGTGCCCTGTCTCTTGCAGGAGCTTGGAAACATAGGTGTAAAACGCTGTCTCTTCCATTCCCATCTGCTCTCCTTTCTGCCCGCTCTGCACACTGGTTTTCTTTGGCTGTTCCGGCGTATTTCCTTGCTTCTTGCCCATAGTATAGCACATTTCCTGCTAAAAATCAATCTTTTCCGTCACTTTTTTCCGCCATTCCCCTTGACAAACGACGCCTACAGGTGTATGATATAGTTGTAATACACCTGTAGGCGTTATAGGAGGAACAACACATGAAACTGACCGATGCAGAATGGGCACTCTTTGAAGTATTGTGGAGCGGTGAGCGCTTTGCACTGGGGGAGATCACAAAGGCCCTGTCCGACACACTGGGCTGGAACCGCAACACCGTGTACACCTATCTGGTGCGGCTGGAAAAGCAGGGGTATGTTGCCATCGACCGCAGCTGTGCCAAGCCATACCGAGCCGTGATCAGCCGGGAAGACTGCGCCAGAGCCGAACGGGATTCGCTTCTGAAACGGGTCTACGGCGGAGCTGCCGGTGATCTGATCGCCGCTTTTCTCAAAGAATCTCCGTTGGACAAAAAAGAAGCCGACCGTCTGCGGAAGCTGCTGGATGAGATGGAGGTATAGCCATGTCCAATCTCTGGGAATTTCTATTGCAAACTCTGACCGTATCGCTGACGGCAGGGCTATTGCTGCTTTGCAAGGCACTGTTCCGGGATAAGCTGCCGCCACGGTGGCAATACGGCATCTGGCTGGTGCTGGCGCTGCGGATCCTGCTGCCGGTGCGACTGGATCAGGTGGTGCTGTTTCCACTGCCGTTATTGGTGGAAACGACAAAGACTGCCTTGGAGCTACCGCTGTCCTCTGCCTTTCTGACCCCTTGGGAACCGCTGTCCCTGCACCATGTTTTACCCCTGTACACCACTGCACCGCACAGCATCACCGACTGGCTCTTTTGTCTCTATGGTGTCGGTGTGCTTTTCTGCCTGATCTGGTATTTAGTGGGCTACATCCGGTTCCGTCTCACTTTGCGCCATGGCAGACCCATCTCTCCCGCTATGGCAGAGGCCATCGACCGGGTATGCGAAATGTACCGGCTTCGTGCCTGTGCTGCGGTGGTGCTGCCGGGACTGCATACGGCCTGTATCTGTGGGGGACTGCGGCCGGTGCTGGTACTGCCGGAGGACGAATGGGACGATGAACACACCCACATGGTACTGCTCCATGAGCTGCTGCATCTGCGGTACCGGGACGGCCTTGCCAGCATATTCTGGTGTGTACTGCGGTGTCTCCACTGGTGCAATCCCTTTCTCTGGTGGGTATTCCGGCAGATCGAAGGAGACATGGAAGCCCTGTGTGACAGTCGGGTCATGGAACGGCTGGAAGGTGAAGACAGGCGCACCTATGGCCGGATCCTGCTGTCCATGGCAACAAAACGCTATTCCAACACACCCGGCACCTCATCCATTGCCAACGGTACCAAGACCATTGCCCGGCGCATCGAGACCATTGCACGGTTCACACGGTATCCCAAAGGCACCGAAGCAGCCGCATTGTGTATCGCTGTGCTGTTGGCCTTTCCGGTATTGGCAGGTACCACGGCTGTGTACGATACAGAGGACTTCATGCCGGATACACCCTACCAGCTACAGCGTTCCCTTGCCATGACCCGGCTGCACCGATGCAGTACCATGGCCGGTGCCATCGACACATGGGCAAAGGGAATGCTATACCAAAACGGCATTGCGTTGGCTACGGTATCGCCTTTGTCCGCACAAGAGGACTATGCTATACTGCTCAGCGCCGATACAGAGAGACGCCCCAATACCTATCTGGCAAGAGATGCGCTGTACACCATGCCCACCGACGAGACCTGGATACTGCTGGAGGACACGTACCAGCTATTCAACCTGTTGGAGATCGAAGACGGTATCTACACCGCCACCGTTGCTTTTTCCCTCCAAGTTTCCACCGACACCGGCGACAATGCGATCGGACTGCCGGACAAGGGGTCACTGTGCATTCCGGTGCAGGTGGAAAACGACGGAGACGGCTGGATCGTGACGGAGGTGGGGGAGCGGCTTGTCTCTGGCTGTGACTACGACCAGCTTCCCTATCCCGGCAGCCCCATCGCACCCATCCGCAGCTATTCTGCCACAGGCACCTCCGGCACGGTGGAATGCAGCGAACACGTGACCTACACCATTGTAAAAGACGACAACAACGACACCCTATTTGATCCCGATGCCACCTTCCGCTATGGCGTGATCCATCCTCATGTGACCTACACACCTACCGATGGTGCCACCTCTGCCGTTCGTTATGGGTTCCGGATCACAACCTTGTTCTCGCCAGATGCCATCGATACTCTGCCGCCGCAGGGATACCAAACCGATCTGGAAGCCTTGGAGTCCCACAAAGAATACACACTGGCGGACTTTTCCGGTGGCGGTGGTGGCAGCAACCAAGGCACCGGCTGGGCATGGGAACGGGTGATCACCGGGGAAAAGCTACGCTCCGTCTACTGGGGCAGTGGCGATTACCAATACGATCTCACCGGTCCCGTCACGCTGCCCTATGGCTATGCGGTGCAGATCTGCTGGGGCACCGATGTGGTAGAGACATACACCTTTACCGATACGGTCACGATCCGGGGAACGGAGGAAGAAACATGAACGAGACCCTCACCAAACAGCTTCGCCGCCTGGCCTGGGGTTGGGTGATTTTGCATCTGGACTTTCATCTGGGTCCGGTAAACCTGTTACCCGATTGGCTGGGCTATATCCTCATACTCAACGGCCTATTGGGTATCACCGCCTATGTACCGCAGGCATCCCTGCTCTTTTCTTTTGGCATGGGACTGGGTGCTGTATCCCTGCTCCAATGGCTGCTGGCATTCTTTGGAATCACCTTTGCCCCCACCTGGCTGACACTGGTCACATCGGTGGTATCGCTGTATTTCCAGTTCCAGCTGCTCGAAGATCTTGCTACCCTGTCTGACGTGAACGAATGCACCACCGGGTCGACACTGCGCCGCCTTGCCACATACAATCTGCTTTGCTGCACGATACTCTATCTGGTCACCTTCCTTGATGTGGATCTGTCCGAGGGATTCGGTGGTTCCGTATCGCTACCGGAGCTGTTGCTTGTAGCACTGCTGCTTGTGGGACTGATTATCACCATCCAGATCGCAAGAGCGCTCTTTGCCTTCCAGCGTGAGATGGCAGACAAGGAAGAGATCACACCGATCCCGGTCGCCTCGTATAAGGCAGATCACACCAACGATTTGTAAACCAAAAACAGTATGGTACACGAAATACCATACTGTTTTCCCTTTATGTAGGCAAAATCACTTGACCATGCTGCTGAAGGCCACCACCAGATCCCGGCAGGCTTCGGCGTCGGCCAGATCCAAGGCTTCGGCGGAGGTGTGCAGATACCGCATGGGGATGGAGATCACACCGGCCTTAGCACCCAGCGCCACCTTCTGCATGGGAACCGCATCCGTACCACCCATGGTGTACACCTCGGTCTGGTGCTTGATGCCCTTTTCGGCAGCCACGGCAAATAGGTCGTTCACCAGTTCCCGGTCGGCTACCAATGTGCTGTCCCGAATAAGGATGGCGGCACCGTCTCCGCAGCGGGTCTCCATGGGCGTGACCCCGATGGTGTCTCCGGTACCGCATACGTCCAGTGCAATACCAATATCCGGGCGCACGTCATAGGCCGTTACCGTAGAGCCGTTTGCCGTGGATTCTTCCTGAACCGTGAAGGCAAAGTAGATGTCGTGGTAGGGGCGGTTCTTCTGCATTTCTGCGGCTGCCTGCACCAAAATCGCACAGCCGATCCGGTCGTCCAGCGGTCTGCCTGCGATCATGGTACCAGCGGTTTTCGTCACATGGGGCAGTGCGGAAAAGCATTCGCCCAGCTTCACGTATTTCTTGGCGTCTTCCTTATCCTTGGCGCCAATGTCCACCACCATGGTGCTGTAGTTCAGCGTACCGTCAGAGCCGGTGTGGGGCACGATGTGTCCTCTGGTACCGGATTCAAAGATCACTTCCTGGTAGGCCGCAGAGGTCAGGTTGGGGCCGCCCATATTGGTGAAGCGGATGTAGCCGTTGTCTTCGATGTAGGTGACCATGAAGCCCACCTCGTCCATATGGGCCAGGTACAGGATCTTCTTCTTATTTTCGCCGGTACCGGTGATCTTGCCCACCACGTTTCCCAGCGTATCCACCTTTACCTCGTCCACCAGCGGCGTGATCAGCTCCCGCATGGTCTCGGTCATGGCGTATTCTCTCCCGGACGGTGCCAGTACACCGCACAGCTTTTGCATCAGTTCAAACATGTTTTTATACCTCACTTTATTATTTGGTCATACCTACGCCGGTAAGCACCGCTTTTTCCACCAGCGCCACCATGGCTTCGTAGTCCTTTTGGCGCACGGCACAGGCTGCGGAGTGGATGTATCGGGTCGGTGCGGAAATGGCAGCCACCCGTACACCGGTCTTCACCTTGGAGATGGGTCTGGTATCGTTGGTACCGCCGGGGTATTGTTTGATCTGCACCGGGATCCGATTTACTTCGCCTAAGGTAAGCAGCGCTTCTGCCAGTGCTTTGTCGTAGATCGTGCCGGCATCGATGAGGGAAACAAGGGGCCCATTTCCCTGCTTGCCCACCTGCCAGCGCTCGTCTGTACCGTGTACATCGGAGACGGCCGTGGCTTCCAGTACGATGGCAACATCCGGTTCTACCGTCCAAGCGGCGGTGGTAGCAGTGGATGCGCCGACCTCTTCCCGTCTGGTGAAGCAAAACCAGGTGTCCTGTCGAGGTCTTGCACCGGACTCTGCCAGGTTGGCCAGCACCTCGATGAGCACCGCACAGCCCAGTCGGTCGTCAATGGCCTTGCCCTTCCACATGGGTTCGGTCTCACCCAGTACCTCGAATTCGGTACGGAACACGCCATAGTCGCCTTTTTGGACGTATCGCTCTGCTTCGGCTCTATTCTTGGCACCGATGTCGATGTACAGAGAATCAAAGTCTGCACCGCCGCTGGAACGATGCGCCGGGACTGCGCCGACTACGCCATCGATCTGCCGCTCGGCATTGCCTACAGAGACGCTGCGGCTGGTGAGCATTTTGCCCTCTCCGATGGACAGCCGTGCCGGGTACAAAAGCCCGTTGTCGCCTACCGAACGGATCATGAAGCCCACTTCGTCCATGTGTGCCGCCAGCATCAGTCGTTTACTGTTTTCACCATCTGTGCCCTTCACCAGCACCAACAGGGAACCCAGCCGGTCGGTGGTCACTTCGTCCGCATAGGGCAGCACCAGCTCCCGGATCTTCTGTGCCACCTTGTCCTCACAGCCGGAGGGACCAAAGATCATACACAGATCCTGTACCAATTCTTTTCCACGCAAGCTCATGCCCGTCCTCCTTTTTCTGTGACCATTGCAGATCCTTCTGCCAGATCGTCCATGGTCAGGATCACCTGGATCAGCCGGGCAAAGCTTTCCGCATCCTGCAGAGACAGGATCTCGTTGTAGGAATGCATCCCAGCCAGCGGTATACTCACCACAGCCGTCGGTATGCCATAACCGGTGTACACCAGCGAATTGGCGTTGGTCCCGGTGTTGGTCGGCTCAACCACGGTATTGACGTGGATACCGGCTCGGGCGGCGGCAGACAAAATGCGGTCGGTCAGGCGCCGGTCGGTGACAGCGGACAGAGACACCATGGGTCCTTCACCCAGCGGCGCCGACTCATCCGGCGAAACACCGGGAGCGGCAGCAAAGTTCACGTCGGTCACGATGGCAACGTCCGGCTGGATGGCAAAAGCAGCACAGTCGGCCTTGCCCGAACCGATCTCTTCACCGGCGGTCAGCGTGATGTACACGTCTCCCACCAAGGCTTCCTTGGGCAGACGCATCACGGCATATACCAGCGCAGCACCACAGCATTTATCGTCAAAGCCCTGTCCGGCCACACGGTCGTTCAGCAGCCGTGTCCACTGCCGCTTGTAGCTGACCGGCGTACCAATGCGGACACCGGCTTTTTCCAGCTCCTCTTTGGTGCAGCCGGTATCAATCACCAGCTTATCCCAAGCAGGCACATCTTTGCCAAGTACCCCGTACAGGTGCGGCGGCGTGGCGGCAAATACACCGGGAATGGTCTTATGTGTACCCCACAGCAGGCAATCGGCTGCCGGCAGGATCTGTCTGTCCAGTCCACCCACGTTCACCACGGTCACAAAACCATCGTCGTCTATGGCACGCACCAGCATTCCCACTTCATCCAAATGGGCATCCAGCAGGATCTTGGGTGCGTGTTCTCTGCCACAGGTCTTGCACAGGATCAGGTTCCGTGCCACATCGGTGGTGACAGAATCAAAATACTCTCCCACCAGCGAACGGATCGCAGCATGGGCATTTCCTTCGTTTCCCGATACCGTCATGATATCGCAAAGGGTCTTTAGAATTTCTTCGTATGTCATGCTCTCACAAGGTAAGAGACAGAAGGTATCTTTCGTCTTTCCGTCTCTTACGTTTTCCTCACATTTTCAGTTTATGATATCTCACTTTTGCGTCAATGCTCTCACCAGCTCCTTGAAGTGGTCTCCCCGTACTTCAAAGTTGGGGAACGCATCAAAGCTGGCACAGGCCGGAGAAAGCAGCACCGTGTCGCCTTCGTGGGCAGCATTGGCAGCACAGCGGACCGCATCGTCAAAGACCGGTTCCCGGTACAGCAAAAAGCCACCTTCCACTCGTTCCTGCCACAGCGGCGATTCCCGTAGCGATGCTTCGATGGCCTCTCCGGTGGCTCCGGTCAGCACCAAGGTGTGGACGTTTTGCCGGGACAGGATCGCTTCTGCCAACGGGGCAAAGGGGATATGCTTGTCGTAACCGCCACAGATCAGCACGATGGGACGAGTCTCCAGTGCCGACAAAGCCGCTGCCGTCCGGGTCGGAGAGGAGTCGATGGAGCCGTTGATATAATGCACACCATCCACCGTAGCCACCGATTCCAACCGATGCTTGACACCGCCAAAGGTCGAGGCCACCTGCCGAATCTGCTCCGTGGACACCTCGCCATGGGTCAGTGCGATGGCGGTCATGTAGTTCTCCGCATTGTGCAGTCCCGGCAAACGAATGGTGGACAGGGGCATGATCTCTTCTCTGCCGGTGTCTGCCCAGTATGCCGTGACCACACCGTTTTCCAGAAAGATCGCACTGTCGCAGGGACGCAGGATGTCCGTGGGAATTTCGTTCCGGGAGAACCAGGTCACGGGAATGCCGCCGTCCTGCACCAGCTTTTCGC
>CAZUUA010000011.1:0-61347 GCA_964623635.1 uncultured Ruminococcus sp. | reverse complement strand
AGACCACACCGATCCGGAATAGTCTGCTTTTCGACTGGGGTAGCAGGATTCGGACCTGCGAATGCAGCAGTCAAAGTGCTGTGTCTTACCGCTTGACGATACCCCAATGTTTACCTGTATAGTATAACACAAATTGCGGTAATTGTCAAGAGGTTTTTGCACTTTTTCTGCCATTGACAGATTTTTTTATGGGTCAGCGCTATCCATACAAGACATTATGCCAGCGTGATCTTTCGCAAGGTCGTCTTGTTCAGGCAGCCACCGTCTTCGGCATCGCCGCTGCAATAGGCCAGCAGCATAGTCTTCGTATCGCAAAAATGCATAGCCGGATAACAGAACCCACGATTAGAATCGTCCTCTAAGACCACCGGCGGATCAAAATGCACACCGTCTGCCGAAGATGCCATCACCAGCGGATTCCGGCCACCGGTCCATACCTTCGACTTGGGACGCAGCGGATACTCCGGAATGGGATTCCAGATAGCATAATACCGTCCATCATAGGGGTTTTGCTTGATGAGCATGGGAGAGGCCGGAGAGGTGAACTGGGACGGTTGGGGAGCAAACCAATGTTCCCCACCATCGATGGATACCGTTTCGTATTGATACATCTTATCGGTGCGGGTATAGCAATACAGTGTACCACCTGGTAGCTGTATCAATCCCGGTTCCTGCAAACCTGTGTTGGAATAGGTATCGTTCAGATGCAATACCGCACGGTTTTGTGTCCAGGTATGCCCATCGTCGTGGGATACAAAGAAGTATACGCTGGAGCGCATATCACAGCATTCCCGATCGTCCGGCATATATTGGATGGAAGACGGATGCTTGGCTGCCGGGATCATCCAGGTACCGTCTGTCAGATGGGCAATGCGGTCGTTGTTGATCACGAAATACCCCGGATATCACTGAGGCAGACAACGCACTTCCCCACATGGATGGGAGAAATCGTTTTTGTATCGGCGCAGGATCACCTCAGAGGTCAGACCCGGATGCTTAAGCAGATAGAACAGTCCTATATCGCCGTTGTTCATGCGCCGCAGTGTCACGCTCATCACGTTCTTTTCGCCGTATTCCTCTGCCCGCACCAATGTTTTATAGTACTTGGTATCCCAGCTGTCACCGTTGTCATAGGAATAGATCACGCAGACAGCACAGGCAGCATGGTCGTCCGCACTGTCCGCATGGTACCGGCTGTAGGCGAAAGCGATGCGACCATCTTCCAGAGGCAAAAAGGAACCTTCGCTGTTTCGTGGATTGCCAGCACCGGGCCGCAGCTCACCGGTTATGATCGAATTTAGAATAGTCATGGTCATATCTTTATATCACGTTCAAATTTCCAGTGCGATACTGCCACCGTCCAGGAAGGGATTTTCTGCATACAGACGCAGTGTGCCATGCTCCTTTCCCAGCCGAACAGCCACGCTGATCCGACCGGCACGCATTTGGCGGTCACGGGAAGACAGCGGTGTGTGGTCACTGATATCGGAGCCGGTACCCACGATCGTACCCAGATGGTTGGCGGTGAAGCGCACCATGACCGCACCGTCCGGGATCTCACGTCCATTTTCGTCCAGCACCACACAGGTAAACAGAGCAACATCCTGTCCATTGGCGGTGCAGTCGCCGGGATTCTCCGGGATCAGCGCCAGTTTTGCCGGTTTGCCGGTGGTCTCGTGGGCATCGCTGCAGACTTCGATCCCATCTCGATAGCCGATTACCCGGATCTTCCCCGGTACATAAGGAACCTGCCACTGGGCATAGCCGTATTTTTCGACATCCACTTTTCCTTGACTGTCTCCGTTGACGAACAGTTCAGCGGCGTCACAGTTGGTGTATGCACGCACCGGCAGCAGCTCTCCTTCTCGACCGCTGTGGTTCCAATGAGGCAGCAGATGGATCATAGGAGACTTCTGCCAATAGGATTGGTTCTGCCAAAAGGCGTCTTTCTTTTGCAGGAACAGATCGATGGCGCCGGACTGAGAGCACAGTCTTGGCCACACGGTCTCGCCACGGTGCTCAAAGCCGATCCATTGGTAACCACCCATGACCCACTCCCGTTCCATGATGAACTTCCAAGTATCCTTCCGGCTTCTAAACCAACTGTTGGTATCTTTATCCATGGCGTTGATATAGCCCTGATCCGGGTCATCATCGTAGTACCAACCTCTTGTGGTGCCGGTTGCGCAGTTTTCGGAGGAGAAGATCGCTTTATCCGGGAACTTTTCGTGTACGGCTTCGTAGTGTTGGAGACCATAGTTGATGCCGATCACGTCAAAATCATCGTAGACCAATGCGTTGTCCGGTCGGTCGCAGGCAGCGGTCACAGGACGTGTGTCGTCCAGCTTACGCACCTGTGCCATCATGGCCTTGGCGATCCGTCGTCCTTGCTCTTTGGTGAAGATCGGTTCTTCGTTGCCAATGGACCAGAAAAATACAGACGGGTGATTGCGGTCTCGGCGAATGAGCATCCGCAATGCTTCCATGGATTCCGGGTCGCTGGCAAACCACCGGGTCTCATCGAATACGATAAAGCCCGCTTCGTCCAATGCATCCATCAAAGCGTCTGCCTGGGGATAGTGGCTGGTGCGGTATCCGTTGGCGCCCATCTCCTGCATCATGCGTACTTTGTGTCGGAAGATATTGTCCGGTACCGCTTTTCCCAAAAGGCCGCAGTCGTAGTGGCCGCAAAGACCCTGGATCTTCACGTGCTTGTCATTGATATACAGACCATGATCCGGGTCACAGCGGAAGGTCCGGCAACCGAAACGAGTGGTCACGGTATCGATGGCTTCGTCACCCTGGTACAGTGTGGTTTCGCAGGTGTACAGATACGGTGCATCCGGGTTCCACAGATGTGTGTTTTCCAATGTGGCGGTATAGGTCAGTATTGTCGTTTCCTGCAGGGGACAATCCATGGTACAGGAAGCTTCGGCACAAGCGTTGCCATCTGCATCCCGGATCACGCTGACCGCACGAATGGTTGTATCGGCATAGGACTGGTTTTCCACCTCGGTCTGGATGACGATGTCCCAGGTGTCGTTCTGCCGGAGGATCGGCTTGGTGTATACGCCCCATAGAGCCGTATGGATCGGTGCCGTTTTGAGGAGCCACACGTGCCGGTAGATGCCGCCGCCTTCGTACCACCAGCTTTCGTGGTGCTTGGTGGTCACGTACACAGCGATCACATTGTCTTCCCCAAATTTGACAAAATCGGTGATGTCCACCGGGAAGCTGTTGTAGCCGCTGAAATTGTGCTTCAAGGG
Organism: uncultured Ruminococcus sp.; assembly: GCA_964623635.1. Taxonomy (GTDB): domain Bacteria; phylum Bacillota; class Clostridia; order Oscillospirales; family CAG-272; genus UMGS1696. The sequence goes on along the minus strand of CAZUUA010000011.1, from coordinate 58,081 downwards.
ACAGCCGTTGCAGTAGATCACGCTTTCCGTCGCAATCGCATCAAAGAGCAGCACGATCCGGCGGTCCCGGTCGCCATCGTCCAAGCGAAAATGCTTGCGATACCAGGCGCTTCCGTATGGCAGATAGCCCAGCGTGTTGTTTTCGTCTTCGCAAAATGCGCCGGTGATCACATAATCGTGGGGCAGGTCTACTCGTTCCCATTTGTCACAGCAGAATTCCACGCCGGGACGATAGTCGTCACTGCTGTCGTTGTAGCCTACTGCAGCAGCACCCCAACGTTCCCGTTCCGTTTTGGCACTGGAATAGATGGGTCCTTTCAGCGGCGGACGCTTGCGTTCGATCTCGCCTTTGTGAAACAGCCAGCCTTCGTCAAATAAAATCTTCTCTCGCATAGTAACCTCACTTTGTCAGCAGCTCACCGACGACCTTGCCGATGACCTGTCCCATACGGTAGAAGCCCAGGTCGTTGGGGTGACAGCCATCGACAGTGCAGCTATCCCGGAAATCTCCGGCAAACAGCAGCTCTCCATCGATGAAGTATACGTTGTCGTCCCCGGCTTCCTTGGCTTTCCGATAGGTTGCGTACACAGCATTGCGACGGGCTATGGAGTCGGCATCTCCCCGGAAATCCGGCTTGGTAACAAAAATGATCGGTGTGGTCGGATGGGCAGTACGATAGGTCATGTACAGGGGATAATGGGTCTTTTCCAGGTGCTCCGGGCTTGGTGCGTTGTGGTCGTAGTCGCACACGAACACAGAGGCATCCAGCGAAGCTAAGTAGGCACACATGGCCTCTTCTCCACGAGCAGAACCGGAGAAGCCTAAGTTGATGTAGTCGGTATCCCACATTCTCTCAATAAAGCCCTGGTATGCGTTGCCGGGACGAGATGCGCACCCACCTTGGGTGATGGAGGAACCATAGTACAGCACAGGTTTTTCATAGGTATATGCCTGTGCCGGTTGGATCTGTGCGTTCTTGGACAGACCAATGTACAGTTCGACGACGCCATCGTACAAAGGCATATTGATGGAGTATGTGTTCATTTCTACCGGCACATCGATGCAGGATTCGTAGCCTTTGGTGAGACCGGAGACGGGCATGAAGGTGGCGGTGTACTTCAGCTTGCTGTCTACGTACCGGTACAGGTCAAAGCCGGACTGACCAGCCTTGGTGATGTGGGGCATGGTACCGCATTCGTTCATAACGGCCTTGATGGCGATATACGGAGAATCGGTAGCAAACCGGATCCGTCCGCCGGCGGTGTGCCACATCAGTCCTTCAACGCCCGGATTGGTGGCCTTGGCTACGTCCTGGGGCAGCCGATGGTATGGCATATCCAGCTCGGTCTCGCACAGGCCATGGATGGATATGGGTGCATCCTTGGGAGAGAGCCAGACGATGTCCTCTTTGTGAATGGCGGTTTCTACCTTTAGGTTCTTATCGATCTCTTCGATTCTCATGATGGATCTCCTTATGTGGTATGATCAGTTTTGCAGCAGGAAGAAGCGTCCCTCTCCCGGCTGGATGGTGATGGGCATATGGGTGCGTCCTTCTGCGGTGGTGCAGGACACAGGTGTTATCTCACCGGTGAAGGCATTGGCCTGCCGTGTGTCGGTGTAGGTGCCTTCTATATGCAGGTCACCGGTGTAGGGTGTGTCTGCCATGTTGGCGATATACACGATCCGCAGTCCGTCTTCCGTGATCCGGCAATGGGACAGCAGCATGGGGTCGTTGTCGTCGATGGTGATGGTACGACAGCACAACGGTAGCTTTTCGGCAAGCAGGGTGTCAAACTGGTCTGCGGTCGCAAACAGCATTTCACCGGTATCCACCATGGTCTGGATCTGGTCTGCCAGCGGTGTGGCTTCTCCGGTTTCCCGACTTTTCTTAGGCAGCTCTTCGCAGAACAGGATCGTAACACCGGTCTTTGCCAGCGTGAGCAGCTTTTCCATAACCGATTCTTCCAGCACACGGGCACAGGGTATCACGATGGCATGATAGGATCGATCCCGATAGCACAGCTTGCCATCCCGGATCTCTCCCTGGCACAGCAGCGTGGTATCGATATAGTCAAAATCGACTTGTTTGTGCAGCAGTGCCCACGAGGAACGAACGAAGGCTTTTTCCAAGGCTTTTGTGGGTGCGGAATGGTCGATGGCTCGGGCTTCGGTGGACGGCGTATAGCTACTCCACATGGCGGCTTCCGGATAGTAGATCGCCACACGACTGTCCCGACAGCCCTGCCGGAGTAGATACCCGGAACGTGCGGTGTACCGGTTGAAGGCGATGGTCTCCTCTTTGGTGATACCATCCCAGGAATAATAACTTGTGAAATTGTTCGCGCCCATGGCAAGATGCCAGTTGACGGAACCGTAGTAGCAATCCAGTCCGGCGACCTCTCCACGTTCCCGGACGCAGTGGTCGGAGAATTCTGTGAACACCTCGTGCTCTCCGTTGATATCGGCAAAGGATGCGATGAACCGGGCGATGGGGATGGCGTTGTCGTTCATCAATGCGCCGGTCTCGGTTTGCAGCTGATCGATGCCTGGCCAGTCGAAGCGTCTCATGCTGCGATAGAAGGAGCCGTAGTTGTAGATATGCGCCTGCAGTCGTTCTTCTTCCAGCATATGCCCGGAGGATTTCAGTCCATTGGCGTGACACCAATCCTGTATCGTGCCGAAGTAGTTTTCCGCTACGGTGTCGGCGATGAATTCCCAGAAGTCGCAGCGGCGTTTGGTCACCTGCGGTCCTTTGCCTGTCACTACTGCCACGCACGCCCGGTAAAATTCATAACCGTATCGGTCGGCAAAATCGTCTGGGTAGCTATCCAGCCACGGCAGGATCGGGAACACGGCACGGCGGATGTTCCAGGAGATCAGGGACGGTTCATCGGTAAACATGGCAAGCACGCCACGCCCGAACTGGTCGCCTAGCACTTCCTTATATTTTTCATGGGTACAGCCAATGAAGGTCTCCACTGCTTTTTTGTCGGACAGACTGATGTAGTTGCGGGGTTCGCTGTAGCTTTCGGTGGCGTGAGTACCGTCAAACAGGCGGCGAATGCTCATCATGAACAGGTAGTAGCTACCAGCCGGTACGTCTACGTACAGCACATTGCGTTCGTTCAGGCAGTGGGTCACGTCGATCACTTCCCCGCCGTCTATCGGGATCAACACCGCTTTCCAGAGCTTGTCCCCCGGCACGTCTGCTCGATAGATACCGGGGCCACCGATCTTGCGCCAGTAGTCGTAGCAGTACAATCCCTTGGCAATATGTTCCGGGTACATCTCGGTGACGTAGCCGCCGGCCGTACCGGATGGATAGCCGTTTTCGTCGTACAGCCAGGTGTGCATCCCACGGTCGATGTACGCGCGCATACCATTGTTGACATTTTGCCAGATCGTAGAATCGTCCGGAAAACCTCTTGTGTATTGGATGTTGCCCACGATCCCGCCGAACCAGCGTTCGTCATAGTGGGCAACCCGACTTTGGTCACAGGCACCGCCATGGATAATCTGGTAGACAGCGTATCGTCTGTCCGGATCACGGAATGCCGCTAAGCGTTCATGCCATCCTTCTGTATGCATACATATGCCTCCTACACTTGGATTCTTTCTGGGACTATTATACCATAATGACCCACAAAATGCAACTGGTTTTGGTAGATATTTTGATGTTGCTGTTGACATTTCTATGTTTCTGTGATACAATTTTGCTGAAGCATTACACTGTTTGGAATGATTTCTGCATTCCTTGTAAAAAGTATTTGTGAACTTGCACAGATTTTTACGCCCCCCCCGAATTTTCAGTCAAAATTGCTGTTGCAAGTATATAGCTTTCGCTGTATAATGAAATGGTACTATAAAAATACATCATAAAGGAGAACAAACGATGAAACGGAAACTTGCTTGGCTGCTCACACTGCTCCTGATGGGACAGATGGTGTCCTGTGCTGGGAATACGACAGAAGGACAACAAACGACCACGACCGACACGACTGTGACCGAAACGGTGGAAACAGAAATCACCTCTGGACTCGATGCCGCAGATTTTGGTGGGTACACCTTCCATATTTACGCATTCGAAGGGTCAAACTTTAACTCTGGGACGGATTTTGATTCGGAAGAACTGACGGGTGAGCCGATCAACGATGCCAAATACCAGCGTGTCGTAGCGGTACAGGATGCGGCAAACTGCACGATCGAGTTGGCATCTACGACTTGCACAGAAATTCGAAAGGGGCATCAAAACCTTGGCATTGCAGTACAGGCTGGCACGAACGACTACGATCTCGCATGTATGATGGCGTATGCCTCCTGCAATGCACTGGTCGCCGGCTATCTGCAAGACATGAACGATCTGCCGAACCTTGACCTCAGCCGGGAGTGGTGGGATCAGCGTGCTGTCGAAGAATTCACATTTCGGGATTCTGTGTATCAGGTCACAGGAGATATTTCCATTCAGGATAATGATGCGACCTACTGTATCTTCTTCAACAAAGCGATGGCAACGGATTATGGGATGGAAGATTTCTATACCATGGTGGACGATGGTACATGGACGATCGATAATTTCCGCACCTTTGCTGAGATGGTAGCTGTATCCGATACCGACAACGATGGCACACATATCAATGATGCAGACGACCTGTACGGCATTTACATCTGGGACGACATCATGATGGGCATCGTCAATTCCGCCGGGATCAAGTGCTGCACCATCGATGAGGACGGTATGCTTCAGCTTTCTCTGTTCAGCGAACGCTTTGTGAATGCCTTTGAAAAGTTCTCGTCCTATGCATTCAACAAGGATGTGACCTGCGAATACCAGCGTGTGGGTTATGACCAACCCTATGGACGTATTGCTTTTAAGGAAAACCGGGCAATGTTTTATCTATCGTACTTGATGGAAGCAGTAAGTCTACGGGATATGGAAGAAGACTTTGGTATCCTGCCACTGCCAAAATATGATGAAGCACAGGACCGCTACTACAATAGTGCCGCATCCTGGTTGTTGGCGTTATACTCAGTACCGAAGAATGCCTTTGGAGAAGAAGAACTGGCACGGACTGGCTATATCACGCAAGCTCTGGCCTTTGAATCCATGAAGGTTCTGACCTCGGCCTATTACGAACAGACCTTGCAGAACAAGGTCTCCCGTGATGAAAATTCTGCCCGAATGCTCGACCTGTTGTTCTCCACACGTACCTACGACTTCGGCTGGTATTTCGAGATCGGTAGTTACAATGAGGAGATCATGAACCTGCTGCGGAAGTACTCTACGGATGTAGTTTCTATGTACGAAAAGGGAGAAAAGAAGGCACAGTCTACGCTCGACGAATACAACGATGTCATCTACGCACAGCTTGTACTGGAAGAATGATCAAAACAAAAAACGTCTCGGCTGCATTCGCTCCGGGACGTTTTTGTATTTCAGAATCGATAATTCACGGGAGACGCTTCTACCGAATAGGTGGCCAAGGCTTCTCTGTCTACCTCGACCTGTGGCAGATAGCTGCGTACGTATTCCATGAACAGCTCACTAGACACCGTGGTTTCAAAGTCTTCAAAGAAGTCGTTGTTGATCTCGTTGTCCCAAGGCTTTTCGTCCATGGCAATGCGGTAGACATAGTGGGTGCCGTAGTCGGAGTGGATCTTCTGCCAGGTGTTTTCTTCCAGCGAAAAGGCTGTGTCGATCACGTTATCGATGAAATCCATGCCCCGGGACAGATAATATCCGTTGGCATAATATTGGTCTTCTGAGTAGGTGTCGTACACATCTATAAAATCTTCTCCGGCGGCCAGGGCTGCGTCGATGGCTGCGATGGTGGCATTTTTTTCGACAAGCATTTCTTCGGTCAAAGGTGCGGTGACATAGCTGCCATTGGCGTCTGTCTGGGCATAGCCATCCTCGGTCAGCGGATAGTAGTAAGCATCGTTGACGTACATATGGATCACGTGGCAGTAGTTTTCTTCCAGATACGCCTGCTTATCGGCATCGGTCACACCTATGGCGCCGTTGTCACCGTACAGGTAATCGTAGAGGTAGCTGCTTTTGTCCTGGTCGATGTAAATGCCGGACAGCATCTTCAGATTGACACCATACTGCGACAAGGTGGAATTCAGCGCCTTTTTGTCCCCACCGGCATATTCGTCAACCAGATCCGTCACATATGCGTCTACATCCGCTTTCACAGAATCGGAAATGGTCAGTCCGGCTTTGTCGAACTCCTCCATGCAGATCAGCGTCAACATAACGTTTTCTACCGTCATGTTGAACAGATATTCCTCTGCTGTTTGGCCATCCGGCAAAACGGTCCGGTAGTAGGCGGCTTCATCCTTCATATCGCTGTATGTCTGCAGATAAATGTGTTTGTAGTAGGAAAGATAATACTGGAACACATTTTCTGTAATGACAGAATCTCCGTAGGACATGACGACCTTGCCGGTGCCGCACCCGGTCAGAGATGCGGATACACACAGCAGTGCCACAAGCAGCGCTGTAAACTTTTTCTTCATGCTTTTTCGTTTCCTTTCTTGGGGACATCCCGGAAGGCTGCGTATTTTTCCAGGATCTCCCGGATAAATTCTGTGTTGCGTTCACCCTTGGGCAGCTTGAGCAGAATGTGCGGCGTATTGCCCAGCAGCACCTTGATCCCGGCTTTGGGATAGGCGGCGGCCAGCAGTGTCACAGGCTTGGCTTCCATATCCACGGGATACAGGCGAATGGTACCGTCGGATTCCTCGATCTTGCGGAGCCCTGCCTTGCCGCCGACCGATTTGATATACCCGATCCGGCACAGGTTCACAGCGGCCGAGCCCGGTTCACCATACCGGTCGCACAGCTCGTCCAGCACGTCGTCGTAATCTTCGCTGGTTTCGATCCGGGCGATCTTTTTGTACATATCCATGCGCTGGGGCGCCGAGGGAATATAGCTCTTGGACAAATATGCATCGCAGGTGATGTCCACGGTACATTCAGGTTTGGGCGGCAGGACTTCGCCTTTTTCTTCAATGACTGCCTCGTTCAACAGCTTCATGTACATATCGTACCCGACGGCTTCCATGTGTCCATGCTGTTCGGCACCCAGAAGGTTCCCGGCGCCACGAATCTCCAGGTCCCGCAGTGCGATCTTGAATCCGGCACCAAAGGCGGCGTATTCCTTGATGGCAGCCAATCGTTTTTCGGCCACCTCTGAGAGCACCTTGGATTTTTTATAGGTGAAGTAGGCATAGGCACGGCGGCTGGAACGACCTACACGTCCCCGGATCTGGTGAAGCTGGGACAGGCCGTAGTGGTCGGCGTTTTCGATGATCAGGGTATTGGCGTTGGGAATATCCACACCGGTCTCGATGATGGTGGTACAAACGAGGATATCTACATTTCCTTTGATCAGCTCTTCCCAGATCTCCTCGATCTCTTCCCTGTCCATTTTTCCATGTGCCACAGCGATCCGGGTGTCCGGTATGGCTTTGCCAATGTGGCTGGCTACGTTGTAGATCCCTTCCACATTGTTGTACATATAGAAGACCTGTCCGCCACGGCGCAGTTCTCGGCGTATGGCTTCCAGGATGACGGCATCGTCATATTCCAACACGTAGGTCTGTACAGGGGCACGCTGACCGGGTGCTTCTTCCAGTACGCTCATATCCACGATACCACCCATGGCCATATTCAGGGTGCGTGGGATGGGCGTCGCGGTCAGCGTCAGAATGTCGGCACCGGGACACAGCTGCTTGAGCTTTTCCTTTTGTGCTACACCAAAGCGTTGCTCCTCGTCAATGATGATCAGGCCCAGGTCGGCAAACTCTACGTCTTTGGAGATCAGCCGGTGGGTGCCGATGATGATGTCCGTTTCTCCCCGGCGCACCTTCCGCAGTGTGGCTTGCTGTTGGGCCGGCGTGCGGAACCGGGAGACCATATCGATCTCCACCGGAAATGGACGCATACGGCTCAGGAAATTTTGATAATGCTGGTAGGCCAAAATGGTGGTCGGTACCAAGATCGCCACTTGTTTGCCGCTCATGACTGCCTTGAATGCCGCACGCATGGCCACCTCGGTCTTGCCGTAGCCAACATCCCCACAGAGCAGTCTGTCCATGGGGTATCCGGCTTCCATGTCGGTACGAATGTCGTTTATAGCATTGAGCTGGCCGTCGGTCTCCTCATATTCAAAGGAGTCCGCAAATTCCCGGCACATCTCGTCGTCCGGGTCAAATCGGAATCCGGCGGTGCGCTTTCGGCGTGCGTACAGCTCGATCAGCTCCTTTGCCATCTCCTTGGTCGCCGCTTTGGCCTTTGCTTTCGCCTTGGTCCAGTCAGCACCGCCCATCTTCGACAGCTTCACCATACCGGTATCGGAACCGGCGCCGATGTACTTGGACACCTGGTCCAGCTGATCCACCGGCAGATACAGACTGTCGCTGCCTGCATACTGGATGCGCACATAGTCTCGTGAGCTGCCTGCTACCGTCAGGTTTTCCAGCCCGATATACCGGCCGATGCCATAGGCCTGGTGTACCACCAGATCGCCAACTTCTAGGTCGGCATAGGAAAGGATGGCTTCTGTGGCGGTCTTTTTCTTTTTGCTATTACCACGGAGTACCTTGCCCAGCTTCACACTGCTTGCCGAAAAATCCAGGAAAACAAATTTCGGCGAGAGCAGCTCAAAGCCACCGGCGTATTCGCCCAGCATGGTGAACACGGTATGGGGCGTTTTCATGAGAAACAGATCGTTCAGCGTATTTTGCCATAGGTCGTCGGACGTGTCACCGGGGATCGAAGCGACGGTATAGCCTTCGGCAGCACACGCTTCCAAGACAGATTTTTGCTCGGCTTCGGTGGCACACAGCACCATGGCCACACAGCCGTTTTCGCTATAGCTTTTGATGTCCTCCAGCAGCAGCGTCATTTTCCCAGAATAGGCCGGTACATGGCGGGTCACAAAGGCAAAGTTCCCGGCGGCTGTCAGTCCCGGATGAGCGCGTGCCAAAGCATCGATGAATACGGTGGGATAGTTGTCGCAGCGGCTGATGATGCTTTCCCATTCCCGGCAGTAGAATCCACCCTTGATCGGTGGCAGTTCAAAGTTTTCCAGCATATCCGTCACGCTTTGTTCCAGCAGGGTGAAGGACGCATTGGCTCGTTCTTCGGCAGCCGGTGCATCCAGAAGTAGCATCATACCGTCGCAGTAGTCCAGCAGACAACTGCCGTCCGGATACAGCATGGGTAGGTATTTGTCGGCAAAGGGCAGATCCATGTTGTTCTCAACAGCGGTGAGCTCTGCGGAAAGCATGGTGCAGGCACGGGTGTATCGTTCGTCCGCTTCATCGATCTTACCGATCCGCTTGATCTGCCGCCGGATCAGCACAGCCAGCTCTTCCCGCATTTTGGTATCTACCAGAAGCTCTCTGGCCGGTGGAATCAGGATCTCGCCTTCCAGGGATTCTGTGAACCGCTGGGTCTCAACGTCAAAATAACCGGCTCGGTCGATCTCGTCTCCAAACAGTTCGATCCGTAGCGGGTGCGCCAATGGTGGATACACATCGATGATACCGCCACGAATGGCAAACTGTCCGGCGCCTTCCACCAGATCGACCCGTGTATAGCCGGAGCGCAGGAGCTTTTCCGTCATGGCAACGGTATCGATGGGATCGGTTATTTGCAGACACAGCATGGATTCTCCTAAGGTATCCGGCGGTAAGGTCACCTGCAGCAGTGCTTCGGCAGACGTGCAGATTACCTCCGGGGTATCCGGCATCTCGAAGGCACCGGTGGCGATCCCATAGAGTGCAGAAAGCACAGAAAGCCTCTCATTTTCAAACTCGTGAGAAGCGGTCATGTTGTTGAAGTTGTATTCTCTTGTGGGATACAGTGCTGCACGGATCCCCATAGCACGCAGCAAATTTCGGTACCCTGCGGCCGCCTTGTCGTCGGTACACACCAGCAGGATCGGGTCGCCGGTGTCCCGGAAATCTTCACAGAAGGTACCCAGGAAGATCCGTTCTGCTCCCTCCGTCAAACCGCTGATGTAGTAGGGTTTATACCGACCTCGGTGGGGCATTTGCAGGGTTCGCACCAGCTCGTCGTATTCCCGGCTGCGGCGAAAAATATCTTTTAGTATTGTATAGTTCATATACTTATTCCGTTTTCTCAGAGGGCTTTACAGCAGGCTTCATGCCGTTGAACTTGCCCATGGCGTCCTCGGTCTTGCCGGCCATGATGAGCAGGATCGTATCGTAGGTGGCTTCCAGACAGGGGTACATGGCCTTGCAGTCGTCGTCGCTGAGCTTGCCTAAAACCCAATCGGCCATGTCGTATTCCCGGCTGGGCTTTTCGCCAACACCCAAACGTACCCTGGGGAACTGGTCGGAATTCAGAAGTGTGATGATGCTGCGCAGTCCCTTTTGTCCACCGTCAGAACCGGACTTGCGGATCCGCATACAGCCCGGCGCAAAATTCACGTCATCGGAAAACACGATGATCTTCTCCGGTGGGATCTTATAAAAATCGGCAGCTTCTTTCACCGCTTCGCCGGATGCATTCATAAAGGTCTGAGGCTTCATGAATAGTACCCGTTTTCCATCGACCTGGCCCTCTCCCACCAGCGACTTGAACCGGACACGCTTGATCGGGATATTGCACTTTTGGGAGAGATAGTCCATGGCCAAAAAACCGGCGTTGTGTCGGGTGCGAGCGTATTTGTCACCGGGATTGCCCAGGCCGCAAATGATGTATTCCGGGGCACCGGCGGTCTCGGTACTACTGCTGCCGGATGATATTTTCTTAAAAAGCTCCATGATGTCTGCCATACTGTTTCCTCTTTCTTTACAGCGAAAAAAGCCCGTCCTTTTGGCATACGGGTGTGATGTATTTTTTCCGTTCATATTATACCGTATATTTATGAAAAAATCAAGCGCTTTTCGTGGTGGGCAGGTGAAATTTTCTGCAGGGGTGCTGTGTAGCTGATCACAGCTCCTCCGGCAGGGTCAGGCTTTTCCCTTCTTCCATTTTGTGGATCTTGTGCCGATAGGGTTCACTGCTGGGGTCGGCACACAGGCGGTCGGCGATCTCTGTCGTGCCAAAATAGTGCATGGGGATCACGGTGTCCATGTCGAAATGGCGCAGGTAGTAGTCGATGCCGCAGAAAGCAGCGTCTCCCTGGCGATTGTCCAATGCGAGAAACGCCACGTCCATGTGGTAGTCAGATAACGGCTTGGTGTATTCCATGAACCGCCGCATCATGGCAAAGGACTGGTTTTTTTCCATGCCTGACCAAAGCCACAGGTTCAGGTCCCCGGCATGGTAGATGTTGTGTCCGTCGCAGGTCACGACAAACGCCACGCCGCAGTCGGTGGAGCGCAGGGTGTGGATGGTGCAGTTTGCAACGGTCAGTGTCGTATCGTGTTTGACAGAGTGGTAGTCTGTCACACCATAATGCGCCGGCAGCGAACGAGAGATATCGTGGGCCAAAATGTAGTGTACATCCGGGTGGGAGGCGCATATACTGAATACAGAGCCGTTCATGTGGTCCGGATGGTGATGACTGGCGAAAACAAGCAGGGACTTTGTCGGGTCCAGTGTGGGGATCGTGCCGGTGTAATAATCGAACAACAGCAGGTGTTCTTCCGTTTCCACAAGAAAACCGCTGTGTCCAAGGTAGGTGATCTGCATAGTATGTCTCCGTTTCTGATTGGCTTTCGGGAATAGTATACCACGTTCCGGTGCTCTTGACAAGTATTTTTGGCAGAAAAATGGCGAGAGGATGTGAATGAACCGTGAAATTCCGGAAAATTCTTTCAACAACCCTTTACAAGTCGGGAAATTTATGGTATGATAGAGATAACACCATGCGCAGGTACGCTGTGCACAAAAAGAAAGGATCCTACTTAGACATGGGACTTATCGAAATTCTGAAGCATTTTAACATTTATGTGGAACCCTCCATCTACGGGAACGGGCACATCAATGACACCTATATCGTGCATTCCGATCCGAAGTATATCCTGCAGCGGATCAACAAGAATGTGTTCACCGATCCGCCGGCTATGATGGAAAACATCATCGGTGTGACCAGCTTCCTGCGGGAAAAGATCCAGGCGGCCGGCGGTAACCCGGACAGAGAGACCCTGAAGTTCATGACCACCGAGGATGGCAAGCCGTACTTTGTGGACGACAACGGGGACTACTACCGTGCGTACCAGTACATCGATCATGTGATCTCCTGCACCACCGTGGACTCTCCCGACAGACTGTATCATGCAGCCAAGGCATTTGGCAGATTCCAGAATATGCTGGCGGACTATCCGGCAGAGACCCTGCATGAGACCATCGTACAGTTCCACGACACCAGAAAGCGGTTCCGGGATTTTGTAGAGGCTGTAGAAGCCAACAAGTCCGGCAGAGCGGATACCTGTCGGGACGAGATCCAGTTCGTACTGGACAGAGAAGCCGACTGCTCTATCGTGGTGGATGCCATTGCCAAGGGTGAGATCCCGCTGCGTGTGACCCACAACGATACCAAGCTGAACAACGTGCTGCTGGATGAAGTGACCGGCGAAGGCGTTTGCGTTATCGACTTGGACACCGTTATGCCCGGTTCCCTGCTGTATGACTACGGCGATGCCCTGCGTTTCGGTGGTTCCAGCGGCGCCGAGGATGAACCGGACCTGTCCAAGATCTGGTTTGTGATGGAAAACTTCGAAGCCTTCACCAAGGGCTTTTTGGAAGAGCTGGTGTCCATCACCGATAAGGAACTGGAGCTGCTGGCCTTCTCCATCAAGCTGATGACTCTGGAATGCGGTTCTCGTTTCCTTGCTGACTATATCAACGGTGACACCTATTTCAAGACCAAGTATCCCGAACACAACCTGGTCAGAGCACGTACCCAGTTCAAGCTGGTGGCCGACATGGAAGCCCAAATGGACGAAATGAACGCCATTGTACACAAGCTGGCCGGCAGATAAGCTCTCAATACCACCTCTTTCGTTATGAGCGTGTGAAACATAGTGTTCTCTGCCCATAGGAAAGCGGTGGTTTTTTATAGAAATCAACGTTTTTTTATGTAGACTATTTACAAATTGCAAAAAGTGTGATATAATTGTTGTATTACATCGGGTATGACCCATGGAGAAGATCATGAGAAAACATATTTTGACCCTGCTTTTGGCAGCGCTGCTCGTATCCACCAGTGTACTTACTGCTTGTGGCAATACGGTAACGAATGAAACAACAGTGGACACCACAGCCAATATCGATGGTGATACACCCCAGGCAGAGACAGAGACGGATCTGTTTGCGGCGTATCGTGGCATTGACCTGAACGGACGTACCCTCCACATTTCCGTCAGCTCCAATGTAGCCGAATGGGGTGGCGGTATGCCATCATCGTATCCTTACATTGCCGGACCGGACGAGATGACAGGAGAGAGCGTACAGGACAGCATTTTCCAGCGGAATCTGGCAGTGGAAGAGATGCTCAACTGCACCTTGGAGCATGAGGCACTGGATCTGGATTATGACAAAGTGCAGCCCTACATCGAAACACAGGTGCTGTCCGGCGATGCATCGGTGGATTATTATGTCAACGACCAATTGGGTCTGCTGCTTTCGGCTATGAAGGGGTACTTCCTGGATCTGGCTGACAAATCGAATTTTGGAGAATACTACTTCGATCTGGATTCGGATATATATTACAGCGAATATATGCAGCAGCTTTCTGTGGGGAAAAAGCGGTTCATCATCACCGGCGACTACTTCATCGATACCCTGCGTGCGTCTCATGTGCTGTACATGAACAAGAACATCGTGAACGATCTGTTTGGCAACGGCGACGCCATTTACGAGCTGGTACTGGACGATACCTGGACCCTTAGCAAGATGAATGAGATCATTGCGGATGCGTATCTGGATACCAACGGAGACGGCACTGCAGACGAAGGGGACCAATATGGGCTGGTAGGACACGCTGCGGACACGATATTTGCCTACTACGTATTCTATTACACAACGGACTGCAAGGTGGTGAATTTTGACAGCGACGGACTGCCATACATCAATACCGCCTGCCAGGAGACGCTGAGCAAAATGGCAGAGATGCTCATTGCTGTCGATACCAATATTGGCACCTATCGAACCGATTCTGTTGCCAACAGCCTGCTGAAGTTCGTCAACGGTGGTTCCCTGTTCACCTACTTCCAGAAGGTCGGCGATATGGAGCAGGCTTCCATCCGGGAATTTGACGGCATGGGTGTGGTGCCCTATCCCAAAAAGGACGAGAGTCAGGCAAAGTATATGACGCTGGTACACGATACAGCCGAAATGGGTGCTGTGCCTGTGACGACGGTTGGCGATGCAGCTACGGCGGTCAGTGCGGTCATCCAGGTACTGTCTACCCATGCCCATGAGAATTTGCTGGAAGGCTATTATGAAGTGGCTCTGAAGTCCAAGTATGCACAGGATGCGTACACGGCACAGATGCTGGACATTGTAGTGGCCGGTATTTCCGCTCCCTTTGAGTTTGCCTACGAATTTGGCTTTGGTGGGGATTCCTTCCTGAACCTGATCACCTTCAATCCGATCTATGAATCCATCACAAATGGCACCGATATGACGGCCTCCACCTTTGCCACACGTCTGCCTGCTGCTCAAACACGGCTGCAGGAGCTGATCGATATTTATACGAAAGACTGAGGAGCACACGATGAAAACATTTCGTACCCTTTCCATCGGCAACAGCTTTTCACAGGATGCCCTGCAATATTGTCATGCTATGGCGGCTGCCGATGGGATCGACTGGGATACGGTCAATTTGGTGATCGGCGGCTGCTCTCTGGAACAGCATTGGCGGTACTTCCGCGAAAACGAGCCGAATTACGGTTTGGAGGTCAACGGAAAAGCGATCCGGCAAGGTGTGCTGCTGCGAGAGATCTTGACCGACGGAACATACGATGTGGTGACCCTACAGCAGGCCAGTCACTTTTCCGGGATGCCGGAGACCTACTACCCCTATGTGGTGGAGCTGAGCAAGGTGATCCGGGAATGCCAGCCGGATGCCAAGCTGTACCTGCAGGAGACCTGGGCCTACGAATGGGACAGCAACCATGGCGCTTTTCCCAATTATCACAGGGACCAGCGAGAAATGTATGAACGGCTTCGGGTGTCTTATGCAGCGGCTGCCATTGCGGTGGAAGCTGAGATCATACCCACCGGCGATCTGGTGCAGTATTTCCGGGAAGAGGTTGATGGCTTTGATTATCGGAACGGTGGTATGAGCCTGAACCGGGATGGATTCCATTTGAATATGCCCTATGGCCGGTACCTGAACAGTGCACTGTGGTACTCGGTACTGCTGGGAGCAGACATTCGGAAGAACACCTTTGTGCCAGAGGATGCTGCCGATCTGACGCTGCTGCAGACCATACGGGACGGCGTGTACACATTCCTGCATCGGTGAACAATAGCATAAGAAAACGCACATGGGTAAGATACCTGTGTGCGTTTTTGTATGGGTGTACGGATGCTCAGTTGCCATTTCCGGCGAAGGTTGTCATGGCTGCTTCGATCTCGGAATTGATCTTTTCTTTGACAGAGGCAAAATAGGATGCAAAATCGGTCTTGCCGTTCCAGATGTAGTTGTCTGCCAAGGGGGAATTTAAGTAGGAGTTTGCCAACGGATGGTAGTACCGCAGTGTGGAGCAGATCAGGTCCAGCATTTCTACCGATTCTTCGTCACGGGACACCTTGCCTTTGAGGATCGTGTCGTAGTAGGCAGCGTCGATCAGTCCCATGGATCCTCTTGCCAGGGCTTCCATCAGGATACCGGTGCAGTCCAGATCGATGGCGGTCACGGGAACGGTCATGAAGAAGGGGCTGCCGCCTAAGTTGTAGTATTCCGCTTGTTCTGCATCGGACTTTGGTGCAGGCAGGATGCCGAAATCGTCTTCCATATCCCGGAGATCTGCAACTTCACTGAGCAGACAGCAGCGGAACAGTGCTTGCCCGGCTTTGAATAGTTCCTGTTTGTTATTGCGTTCGGCAAAACCATTTTGTGCTTCATAGAATTTTGCGACCCGCAGCAGATCGTTGATGTGAAGTTCATTGTCCAAATCGAAGTAGGGGATATCTGTGTCGTCCTTCCCGATGGACAGAATCGAGCCGATGCCACACATCAGGGTGTTGTTTAATACATTGGACGAGCTGGTAACACCATATTGATCTGCGATTGTCCATTTACCATCGTTGTCGGTATCCTGTGCCACAGTCATGGCCATATCATGGAAGGTATCCAGTGTCCATTCGCCGCTTTTTACGAGTTCGTATGGAGAAGTAAGCTGGTAATCCTCTGCCATATCCTTGTTATACACAAAAGCACGGATGCTTTCAAAATGTGAGGTATCGAATGCACTGACAGCAAAGTAGACCTTGTTGAGAAGAGACATACTCCTGATGGAGTCCTGTACCCACCATTCTCTGTCCAGCTGCAGATGCGGGATATTGTCCCAGCTGATGGCACTGTTGTCGATCACCACAGGGAAAGCCCATTCCATACGCAGCAGTGCGATATCGAAATCTCCGGAGCCAGCAGTCACGGACTTTGTATAGTCGGACTGGGCATTATTTGTCATGGTTTCGGCTAAGGTGATGTTGTAGAGATCCTCAACGGCTGTGTTGCGCTGGTAGATCGTGTCGTTCATGGTGTCCCCGGTCTGCTCTTCCGCAATGATCGAACCATAGGTGTAGGAGACATTGCCGTTCAAAAAAGAGAATGTACTGCCTTCGAAATTTGCGTCAGGCAGAGGTGTTTCCGTCTCGGCTGCCTCGGTGACTTCGGTGGTGTCCGGTGTATCTGTTGTGGTCTCGGATACTTGCTCACTTTGTCCGCAGGCGGACAGTCCACAAGTGGACAACAGCATGGCGCAAAGGAGCAGGGAGAGAATGCGGTTCTTTTTCATTTTATGTACTCCTTTTTGGTAAATTTAGATCAAAGATAATTCTTTAGTGTGAACCTAGCCAGGCGAATGTGCTGTCTGTTTACGGTGTAGGACATGGCAAGCTCACCATCTTCGAAATATTGGATGAAAGGATAGAAGCAGCTGGTGTCCATCTTGGCTTCGAATACGGTGCAGCTCTTTGTGAGGTCGTTGGTATCGATTTTCAGCATACCAATATGTTCACGATCCACCGGGGCATGGAACAGATACAGCGCACCGCCGTATTCGATGAAGTCCGAACGAGATTGACAGTCTGCCACCAAAACGGGCTTTTCCCACACGCCGGTGTCCAGGTGATAAGCTGTCAGGAACCCATACTGAGTGGTGTCCTGCTGGCGCACGAAATAGTAGCACTTGTTGTCGTACACATACACGGCGTTCTCCCACTTGGAGGCATTGGGGAAATCCGGTTGGGAGACGTATTCCCAGGTGACAAGATCACGACTCTTGATGATGGCGGTAAAGTCGCCGCTGTAGGTGCCGGTGTAATACATCCGTTCGCCATTCTCCATACGGCTGGACAGCTTCTGCATGATGCCAATATCGGAGAACATATTCTTACAGGGGAGATCGTTGGCAGCCAGCGCACTGCGGATCCCGGTGGCGGAAAAGTCGTTTGTGATCTCGCCGACCCGGAACCGGTTCACGCCGATCTCACCCAGGGTTTTCGTAGACAGCGTGAAAGGACAATAGAAGCGGTAGTAGTTGCCGGTGGTGATCCGTGCAGTCCACAGAATGTAGATGGTGTCGGCGTTCTTCTGCATGAGGATGGTATCGTACACCATATCGATGGTCTCGTCCCCTACCTTGTCGCCGGTGGTTTGCAGATCCAGATAGGTCATGCTTGCCGGGTCGTTCACCGGTGCGTAGACCAGTCGCGCAGTCTGGTTCTTAGGGTCTTCGGACGGTTCCTTGGTATTGGCGTAGTAGGTCATGTACATCATGCCATCGATCACGGCAAAGGTGGATACATGACACATCTTGTCCTCGGGACGTTCAAAATCGGCAACGTGGCGTGCGGTGATCTCGTCGGCAAAGGCTTTTCCACGGCGCAGTACCTCGGGATCGGTGGACACATCGATGGTGGCAGCCGGGTCAGTGATGAATTCGCAAGGGGAATAGCGAAGCTCTTTATCGGTCACACAGTCGGCAGAGAAGATTTTTTGGGGGTTCATGGTGCCTCCTTATTGCACTTTACAGAAAATCGTGGTATACTGTTATTATATCGATCCGTGCGCTGTTTGTAAATAGAGAATCTTGGAGAAGATTTGCACGATCTTGCAAAATGGAAGGAGTACAACTATGCTGGGAATGCGGTATGAAGAATATGCAAGCTACAAAAACGGACTTCCCTTTGATCTGCAAGTGGGTCTTGTGCGCACGCCCTTTACCTGTACGCACCAGCAAAATTGGCATGACGACCCCGAAATCCAGCTTTGTACCGATGGCAAAGGGGAGCTTTTGGTGGACGGCGCACGATTCGATTTTCGTCCCGGCGACATGGCTGTGGTAGATTCCGGTGCAATCCATTATACCGGTACGGATGACCGGATCGAATACACCTGTTTGATCATCAGTGCTGCTTTTTGTCGACAGATTGGGGTGGACATAGGTGCTTTGCATTTTACACCACATCTGCGTGACGATGGTTTACAGGAACAGCTTTTGGCAATCTGCAGGGCCTATGAGCAGAATGACCCTTGGCGCACCGTGCGGCTCCATGCGCTGCTCACGACGTTTTTGCTGTATCTTGCAGAACGGTATGCAGCACCACAGGACACGCCGACGCTCAGTACCGAACGGGTGCAGACGGTGAAGGCAGCGATCCGATATTTGCGAGAGCATTACCGGGAGAAGGTGACGCTGGACAGCTTGGCTATGGCGGTATGTACGGACAAATATGCACTGTGCCGGGATTTTCGCCGGTTCACGGGGCAGACGATCGTGACCTATCTCAACCGATATCGCTGTATGCAAGCGGAGCAGGCACTGCAAAACGGCAGTTCGGTGGCCGAGGCAGGACGGCATTGTGGGTTTGACAGTGCGTCGTTTTTTTGCCGGACGTTCAAGAAGTATAGAGGAATACTGCCGTCGCAGGTGGGGATGTGAAATGAAACGGAAATAGGGTATCGGGTAAATGTAAGTACGTGGATAGCTGGGGGGACAGTATTGCAAAAAAATCGCATTTTTTTTGAAAAAGCTCTTGACAAGGGAAAAAAATCGTGCTATAATAACCTCACAATTCAATAAAGACTGTGACGAAGACGTGTGTGCGACAAAAAAGTCGGTGCAGAGAGCCTGCGGTGGTGAGATGTAGGTACGGCAGTGGTACACGCTATCCCTTCCGAGTCGGGAATATCAAAGGACAAACGGAGTACCGAGTAATGTTCCCCGTCAATGCCACGTAACGGCAGAGGGTTTGTTGGAACCTGTGAGTGGTGCAGCAATGCACAATTTGAGTGGTACCGCGGATTAAGTATTAATCATCCGTCTCAAAGTGATTTGGGGCGGTTTTTTTGCGTCCCAGGCCCTACTTCCCATTGGATCCGTGGGAGCAGGATGAGACAATCTTCCAACGGATATGTCTCCATTTTATAAAAATAAAAGGAGTAAACTGGTATGGAAAAAATGTTAAAGGAAGTTGCTGACCGTATCCGGGAGACAAGACTGGTATGCGAAGTATCCGAAGAAGAAATGGCGACCTGCACAGGTGTCAGCCTGGAGACCTACAAGGCACTGGAAAATGGGGAGATGGACTTCACCTTCACCTTTATCTACAAATGTGCTGCACGGCTAGGTGTGGATACCACCGATCTGCTGAAGGGTTCTTCGCCTACGCTGGAAGAATATAGCGTCACCAGAAATGGCAAGGGTCTGCCCATTGCACGGCGCAAAGGATTCCAGTACCACAATCTGGCACCTATGTTCAAGAATAAGATCGCGGAACCCTTTGCGGTGCTGGCCAGATACAACGAAAAGGATGCCACCGCTCCCATCAAGCTGACCCACCACGAAGGTCATGAGTTCGACTACATCCTGTCCGGGAAGCTGCGTGTCTCCATCGACGGCAACGAAGAAGTATTGGAAGCCGGGGACTCCATCTATTACGACAGCAGCAGACCCCACGGCATGGTGGCTGTGGATGGCGATTGCCGATTCTTGGCGATGATCATTGCCAACGGTGGTGCGGCGTATGACTATCCGGAAAATCAGCCGGAGGTACCTGTTTCCGCTTCTGCTGAAAACACGCTGGTTCCCCTGCCGGAAAATGCGGTGGCGCTGAACTTCATCGAATGCACCGAAGAAAACGGCAAGCTGAAGAAGATCGCCTTCCACAACGAAGACAAGTACAACTTTGCCTATGACACCGTGGATGCCATCGCTGCCAAGACACCGGACAAGCTGGCGCTGCTGCATCTGGACGTACACAAGAACGAAAGACGGTTTACTTATAAGGACATTTCCCTGCTCTCCAACCGGGCTGCCAACTACTTTGATTCTTTAGGGATCAAGCACGGCGACACGGTCATGCTGGTGCTGAAGCGGCACTGGCAGTTCTGGATCGCTTCCATCGCACTGCATAAGCTGGGTGCTGTGGCGATCCCGGCTACCCATATGCTGGTGGAACACGATTTTGAATATCGGTACAAGGCTGCCAGCGTAGCCGCCATTGTTTGCACGGCCGACGGTGAGACCGCTATGCACGCTGAAAATGCGGAAAAGCTGGTAGAGCAGGATATCATCAAGATCATCGCCAACGGGCATAGAGAGGGCTGGCACTCCTTCGACGACGAGTTCATGTCCTTCCCGGAGACCTTCGAGAGACGGATGAAAGCTTGTGGCAACGAGACCATGTATATGCTCTTTACCTCTGGTACCACGGGGTATCCCAAGATCGCCGCACACAGCTTCAAGTATGCGCTGGGGCACTACATCACAGCCCGGTATTGGCACAACTGTGACCCCAACGGCATCCACTTCACCATCTCCGACACCGGCTGGGGCAAGGCACTCTGGGGCAAGCTGTATGGCCAGTGGCTGTGTGAATCCTGCGTATTTGCCTATGACTTTGAGAAGTTCGATGCTGCGGATCTGCTGCCGCTGTTTGCCAAGTACCAGATCACGACCTTCTGTGCACCGCCGACCATGTTCCGGTTCTTCATCAAGGCCGGTATCGAAAACTACGATCTGTCTTCCCTGAAGCACTGCACCATCGCCGGGGAAGCACTGAATCCGGAAGTATTCTACAAGTTCAAGGAATACACGGGTCTGTCTCTGATGGAAGGTTTTGGACAGACGGAGACCACGCTGGTCATCGGCAACTTTGTGGGTGACACTCCGAAGCCCGGTTCTATGGGGCATCCTTCGCCGCTGTACGATGTGGATATCGTAGATCCCGATGGCAAGTCCTGCGAAGTGGGCGAGACCGGTGAGATCGTGATCCGCACCACCGAGGATGTGCCGGCCGGTCTATTCAAGGGTTACTTCCGGAATGAAGAAGCCACCAAGGAAGCATGGCACGATGGCTACTACCACACCGGTGACACGGCATGGCGTGATGAAGAAGGTTACTTCTGGTATGTGGGTCGGACGGACGATGTGATCAAGTCCTCCGGCTACCGGATCGGGCCCTTTGAGATCGAATCTGTGATCATGGAGCTGCCCTACGTACTGGAATGCGCCATCACCGCTGTACCGGATGAGATCCGCGGACAGGTGGTAAAAGCTTCTATCGTGCTGGTCAAGGGTACAGAAGGCACGGATGCACTGAAGAAGGAGATCCAGAATTACGTGAAGGAGCACACGGCACCTTATAAGTATCCTCGTATCGTAGAATTCATGGACGAGCTGCCGAAGACCATCTCCGGAAAGATCCGCCGTGTAGAGCTGCGGAGCCGGGATCAGAAGTAATTTCGCACCTATAGAATCATAAATAAAAACAGACTTGGCTGCTGTCAGGTCTGTTTTCTTTGAAAAGAAATATGTAAATTTTGTGCCATCCCGGTTGATTTTCCGGGACAGGTATAGTATAATAGTATGGAAGACATCATACGTGAACAGAAAGGGTATTTTTTTATGGATGTACTCAATACAGTTGGATCGTACCTGCTGGCGTTGTTACCTGTCCTGTGGCGCATCGTGGCGGCAGTGCTGGTGCTGGTCATTGGCTTTGCACTGGTGAAGCGACTTTGCCATACACTCACAACGATGGAACGATTCCAGAATTGTTCAGAAACTGTGCAGTCCTGGATTACACGCTGCCTGTCGGTGGGACTGAAAACGCTCCTGGTGCTGGTGGCGCTTTCCCTGATCGGGATCGAATTCTCTGCCCTGCTCATTGCTGTGGCGATCGCTCTGGCAGCGTTGGCTTTGGTTCTGCACGGCGGACTGGCCAATGCGGCATCTGGTATCCTGCTCGCCATCTATCGTCCGTTCCAGGTGGGTGATTTCATCATGGCCGGTGAGACCTCCGGTGTGGTCAAGGAAATGGGGCTGTGCTACACAACTGTGATCACGCCGGACAACACACGTGTCCTGCTGCCCAACGGGACCCTTGCCAACAGCACCATCACCAATCTGTCTACGGAAGCCACACGCCGGATCGACTTTGATTTCAGCGTAGCCTATTCCTCGGACATCGATCTGGTCAGAAAGGTACTGCTGGCCACGGCTGCCAATGACGAAAACATCTTGCAGGATCCGGCACCAGAAGTGGTAGTCGCCGGTCTGGGGGAGCATGGGCTCCAGATCAAGCTGCGGTTGTGGGTCGCCTCGGAAAACTACTGGGCTGTGTACTTCTCTCTGTACGAAGACGTGAAGAAGGCCTTTGATCAGTTCGGGATCGAAGTTCCCTTCCCGCAGGTCGATGTGCATATGGGTCAGTAAAATTCGCTCCAATACGCAAAAGCCATCAGGAAAGCTGGTGGCTTTTTCACTTATGTACACCGATCGAAACGCTCCCCTGGATAGTCCATATTTTTCTACCATCGGTTGTTTGATTAGAAATGCATCGAATCACTCTTAACAATATGGTAAAACAGTAAAGAAGGAAGGATGAGCTGCGTGGAAGAAAAATGGGAACTATTGAAGATTCTTGCAGATAAAACACGCATTGAAATTCTAAATATGCTTTTGAAGGAAGACTCTTACATTGAAAAGATAGCCTGTGAACTTTCTCTTACACCTACCACCATCTATTATCATCTCTTCCCGATATTGCTTCGCTTTTGCATTGCAGCGTAAATGATTTGTTTGCATAAATTGTCATGGCAAAACAAAACCCAGTGATCCATGAAAGAGACACTGGGTTTTTGTTGTAGCTGAAACAAATATGGAGATGGATTACACGGTATACCAATGCTCCGGATCGTCCAGTGCCATTCTTCCCTTTTCCAGGATACCCATGATGGCGATGGTCTGGGCGTGGTCTACCTTTACATCACCGGTGCGGAAGAAATCCATCAGCTCCACGATGAAGTTCGGGAAATAGTCGGTGCAGTCCGGGATCACCGCAACCTGGTCGTTGGCATACTTGATCTGCAGGTTGAAGGCGCCGCTGCCATAGGTGTTCATAGTGGCACGTCTGCCGTCGGCAAAATCAATGAGGAGTCCGGGAGCCTTGGCGGTGCCGATGCTCATGACACGGCGCACGTCGCTGCCCATCAGGGTCACAATGGGTTCCACCTGGTGGATGGCGTAGATCGGGAACACGCCGGGGCCACGGGAGTTGATGAAATCAATGCCGTCCTTTTCGGCCGTACGGATCTCATTGGCAAAGCGGAGTGCAGAGGAAGAGAAACAGGGGGTGCCGTGAGCTTCCGCATTGGCAAAGATCTCTTCGGCCGCTTTCCGAGAGGTGGCAAAGGTTTTGTCCACGTAGGTGCGCTTGCCGGATGCCAAAGGAAGTGCACACAGCTCCGGATGCATTTCCGGGTTGTCCGGAGACAGCACCACCAGGCAATCGTTTTCTTCGATCACTTCTTCGATGGACATGGCGAGCTTGACGCCAAACTTTTCGCACCACTGTGCGCTGGTCATGCCGCTGTGGGGAGCGGTGATCTGGCCATAAGCGGAGCCCACGGTCACTTCTCCATTCGAGGCATCGGCAAACAGCTTCGGGTAGTTATTGGCGTGCCACTCGTCAAGGTAATAATCAATAAATCCAACTTTCATGGGATAGGTTCCTTTCGTTTTGTTTTGGCTATATTATTGATGGCGTCCCATTTGGTCGATGGGAAGGTTCACAAAATCGGGGATGGCCTGGAATACGGGGCTGTCCGGCGCAAACTGCCAGGTCTCTGTATCCAGTCCGGCTTCTGTTGCAGTGGTGTATACAGGGTTGTTTGCCACGGTGCTATAGGTGTACACCGACTGGGCAATGCGGCCCATGCGGCCTTCTGCATCGATGACGATGTTGTTCTGTACACTGCAATAGGTGGGGTTTATGGGGAAGTCCGGGTCGTCGCATTTGTCGAAATCCAAAATGATCTTGGACAGCAGCGGGTACTTTTCCTTCCAGATCCCTTCTGCATAGGGCACGGCCTTCAGGTGCTGCCAGTGGGGTGCATCGGGTTTGTTGACGGCTGCTCTTGCCCAACCATCGTTCACGAAGCCATCTCGGTTCCGGTCGTCGTAGGAAATAGGCGTGCCGCAGTGGATCAGCACGTTTTTCTCCACGGTGTTCTCTCGACCGCCGCCGACTAAGAAGCCGTTCTTGCCTACATCGATCAGCAGGTTGCCGTATGCAGTCTGCCCGGAGTGGCCGTCGTCCCAATAAATGCCATCCGGATGGAATTCACCTTGCCCGATCCGCTCCAGCCGATTATAACGAACGATACAGCCGTTGGCCGCCCAGTCGTATCCGGCATAGATGGCACCGGCGTCGCTAGACATGAGCACCATATCGTGGATGTAGTTGTATTCGATGATATGCTCGTTGCCGCCGTACATGATGGCGGCATGGGGAGAATTACAGATCTCACAGTGGTCGCAGGTATTGCCTACACCGGAGAGACGCACGCCGGGCTGGTAGGTCTGGTACACCTCGGAGAAATCGTGAATGTAGCAGTTGGTCACTCGGTTGCCACCGGGGGTCAGGGTCTGTCGGTCGCCGCCGGTCAGATATATGCCGCCTTTGCCCGTATGGGTCACTTCGCAGGTATCCACCAAGTTGTTCTTCCCTTCGATGTGCATGGCGTCTCCGGCGATATTCTTGACCAAAATATTCTGAAAGACCATGTTTTCACCGCTGCACCGGATGCCATCCCCCATGGTACACCGCAGGGTCAGGTTCCGGAAGGTCATATTGCAGGTATCCGTGCAGGAGATCAGCGGTCTGTCCTGGCAGTAGAAGTCGATGGTATCGGCGTTTTCGTCGGGATAAAAATACAGTCTGCCGGTCTTGCGATCCAGGTACCATTCGTACAGGGCATCCAGTTCCTCCGGCACGTTGTAGAAGTAGTAGTTTGCACCGGCTCTGGCACCGTAGCGGCTCACGTATTTCGGGAAGAAGCGACGGTTGGTGGTGTCTATGGTGATGGGTGTGGAAGAATCGGCCCAGTCCCACATGAAGTAGCCAAAGGCCCATGCGGTAGACGGATCTGCCCATTTCGAAATGTGGGCATTTGTCTTGCGGTCGATGATGTAGATACCGCCACGATGGTCCTTGCGGTCGCCCCAATCCCGGTAGTAGTTTTGAGGTGGAAATTCGGCGCAGTCACCTACATCCGCTACAGCATCCAATTTCAGGTAGCCTTCGTTGGGATACCGGGCAATGGTCATGCGGCGGTCACCACAAAAGGCTTCACAACGGCTGCCACCGGGTACGTCTGTGTATTTACCGGCTGTGTGGAAGGCGCCGATGACCTGCATCTCACCCCAATCGGCGTAGGACAGGCCATAAGTCGCCAGATCTACCATATATATATGGTCACGTACCGCTTCGGCAAAACGGGACAGCATCACATTGTCCGGCGCACACCAATTTTCTTTCGGAATGGTCAGACCACCGTGCAGGATCGTTCCCGTCTCGCCTTGCCAAATGACTTTGCAGGCAGCAGAGGTGTCTTCCTTATGGAATACAAAATCCGCCGGGTCGTACGCACCGGCAGGCAGATGCACGGTGATCTCCTCCATCTCCGGAAGATGAGAACGCACCAGTTCCCGTGCTTCCGTGACGCTGTGTACCGTTATGCATGAACCTGCATCATATCCTGCATTTTTATCAGCTTCATGGGTATTCTGCACCCAAATATGCATAATCTTCATTTTCGTGCTCCTTTACCAGATTCGCTCCAGTTTCTCCGGTTGTATTTTATCATATTTTCCTGAAAAACGCAAGGTCTGTTCCGTATTTTCCGAAGAAAATTCCGCTACTTTCTCATATTGCACAGGAAAACCCGGATGTAGGCTGCATATTTTGATACTTTTCTCTTGTTGACAAAAAGACGCCGGATGTAGTATAATAAATGTAATATTTTTTGTGTATCCCTGTATGGCCCTGCATAACCCAATGCAGTTTCCGTCATACGCAGGGAAATGGAAGGAGAACATAATATGGGACTGACACTGGCTGAAAAGATCCTGAAAGCCCATGTGGTAGACGGCGAATTTGTGAAGGGGAAAGAGATCGGTCTGAAGATCGACCAGACTTTGACCCAGGATGCAACAGGCACCATGGCCTATATCGAATTTGAAGCCATGGGTATTTCGCAGGTAAAGACGGAACGTTCGGTAGCCTATATCGACCACAACACACTGCAGAACGGATTTGAAAATGCGGATGACCACCGGTTCATCGGTTCCTGCGCCAAGAAGCACGGGATCTATTTCTCTCGTCCCGGCAACGGTATCTGCCACCAGGTACATCTGGAACGGTTCGGCGTGCCCGGCAAGACCCTGATCGGCTCCGACAGCCATACGCCTACCGGTGGTGGATTGGGTATGCTGGCCATGGGTGCCGGTGGATTGGACGTGGCTGTGGCCATGGGCGGCGGTGCGTACTACATCACCTACCCGAAGATCACCAACATCGTTCTCCACGGCAAGCTACAGGACTGGGTATCTGCCAAGGACGTGATCTTAGAGGTGCTGCGCCGGATGACTGTCAAAGGCGGTGTTGGCAAGATCATCGAATACACCGGCGACGGCGTACAGACGCTGAGCGTACCGGAAAGAGCGACCATCACCAATATGGGTGCTGAGCTGGGTGCGTCCACTTCTATCTTCCCTTCCGACGAGGTGACCAAGGCTTTCCTGGAAGCACAGGGACGTGGAGATGTTTGGGTACCGCTGTCTGCCGATGCAGATGCCGTGTACGATGAGACCATCGAGATCGATCTGTCCAAACTGGAGCCCATGGTGGCAAGACCCCATTCTCCGGACAATGTATGTAAGATCACGGAGCTGGGTCGGATGAAGGTGGATCAGGTATGCATCGGTTCCTGCACCAACAGCTCTCTGGCTGACATGATGAAGGTGGCGTATATCCTCCGTGGCAAGACCGTACACCCCGACGTATCGCTGTCCATTGCGCCCGGCTCCAAGCAGGTGCTGACCATGCTGGCGGACAACCATGCCTTGGAAGACATGATCGCTGCCGGTGCCCGGGTGCTGGAATCTGCCTGCGGTCCCTGTATCGGCATGGGACAGTCTCCCAACTCTGCCGGTATTTCTCTCCGTACCTTCAACCGGAACTTTGAAGGACGCAGCGGTACCAGAGACGGACAGATCTATCTGGTGTCTCCCGAAGTGGCTGCGGCTTCTGCCATTTGCGGCTATCTGGCGGATCCTCGTGAGCTGGGTATCATGCCCCAGATCCCCATGCCGGAAAAGTTTATGATCAACGACAATATGATCGCATTGCCTGCACCGGCTGACGAAGCAGATCAGGTGGAGATCCTGCGTGGTCCCAACATCAAGGATTACCCGGCAACCGCACCGCTGGCCGACAGACTGGAATGCCCAGTTTCCCTGAAGGTAGGCGACAACATCACCACCGACCACATCATGCCGGCCGGTGCCAAGATCCTGCCCCTACGTTCCAATATTCCGGCTATTTCGGAGCACTGCTTTACCGTTTGTGATAAGGAATTTCCCCAGAGAGCCAAGGCGCTGGGACAGAGCATCGTCGTTGGTGGCGTGAACTACGGACAGGGTTCGTCCAGAGAACACGCAGCACTGGCACCGCTGTACCTGGGGATCAAGGCCGTACTCGTGAAGTCCTTTGCCCGGATCCATCGTGCCAACCTACTGAACGCCGGGATCATGCCGCTGGAATTCGTGAACGAAGCAGATTATGACACCATCGATGCCGGAGATACACTGGTGATCGAAGGACTGCGGGATGCGGTTGCCAATGGCAAGGACATCGTTGTGGTGAACCAGACCAAGGGAAGCACCATTCCTGTAAAGTGTGAGCTGAGCAGCCGGATGCGGGATATCCTGCTGGCTGGCGGGCTGCTGGATTATACAAAGCAAAATGGCTGAGGCCGTAAAGGAGAATCATACATTATGGCAAAAATCAAGATGACCACGCCCCTGGTCGAGATGGATGGGGACGAAATGACCCGTGTGCTCTGGAAGATGATCAAGGACATTCTGCTGGAGCCTTATATTGAACTAAACACCGAATACTACGACCTGGGTCTTCCCTATCGCGACCAGACCAACGATCAGGTAACCATCGATGCGGCGGAAGCCACCAAGAAATATGGTGTCGCTGTCAAGTGTGCGACCATCACGCCCAATGCGGCTCGTGTGGAAGAATACAATCTGAAGGAAATGTGGAAGTCTCCCAACGGTACGATCCGGGCCATTTTGGACGGTACGGTGTTCCGTGCACCCATTTTGGTCAAGGGGATCCAGCCGTACATTCCCACCTGGACCAAGCCCATCACCATTGCCCGTCATGCATACGGCGATATTTACAAGAATGTAGAAATGCAGGTGCCGGCCGGATCCAAGTGTGAGCTGGTCTGCACGGACGAGAATGGCAATGAGACTCGCAAGGTGATCCACCAGTTCGGGCAGTCCGGCGGCATCATCCAGGGCGTACACAATGTGGATACATCCATCACTTCCTTTGCACGCTGCTGCTTCACCTATGCGCTGGACAAGAAGCAGGATCTGTGGTTTGCTGCCAAGGATACCATTTCCAAGACCTACGACCACCGGTTCAAGGATATTTTCGCCGAAGTTTACGAAAATGAATTTAAGGCAAAGTTCGAAGAAACTGGTATCGAATATTTCTATACGCTGATCGACGATGCCGTGGCTCGTGTGGTTCGTTCCGAAGGCGGTTATATCTGGGCCTGCAAGAACTACGATGGCGACGTGATGAGCGATATGCTGGCAACGGCCTATGGTTCTCTGGCTATGATGACCTCTGTGCTGGTGTCTCCGGATGGCGTGTACGAATACGAAGCAGCACACGGCACGGTACAGCGGCACTATTACAAGTACCTGAAGGGTGAGACCACTTCCACCAACTCTGTGGCGACCATTTTTGCCTGGTCCGGTGCGCTGCGGAAGCGTGGGGAGCTGGACGGCAACACGGAACTGATGGCGTTTGCAGACAAGCTGGAAGCTGCCACCATTCGCACCATTGAAGAAGGCGTGATGACCGGGGACCTGGCGTCCATGTCTACGCTGGATCATGTACAGAAGGTGGACTCTGAGACCTTCCTGCGGGAGATCGCTGCCAGACTGTAAGGATTTTAAGGCAATATATGCAAAAGAATGGGTACCTTTGCGGTGCCCATTTTCGTTTGCATCAAAAAACGCCCATACAAAATGTACAGGCGATGGGTATATTTTTCATCGATCAGCCGGCCACTTCGGTGATGTTTGCCAGTCCTGCCACAGTTTCCATGACGTCTTCCCAGTTCAGGGTAGCACGGATGGCATCCTCGCCGTAGTAGCTTTCAAATTCCTCTGTGGACATACCGTACATATTGGCAAGGAAATCCAGGCCTTCGGTGTATTCGGCATCGGTCAGCTCGGTTCCCAGTGCCTTCATCAGCGAATACTGGATCAGGTCTTCCTTGACGTAGGATTCGGCATCGCTTTTCAATTGTTCATCGCTGGTGCCAACATAGTTGGTCAGGAAGGTGTCATAGTCCACACCGTACAGATCGGCATAGTATGCGTACATGGCCTTGGATTCGTTGTACAGTCGGTCCACTTCCCCGTTCGGGTATGCGTGGATCGTGCTGCTTTCTAAGATCTGGCTCCACAGAGAGGAGTACATGGCGCTTTCGTTCTGGTAGGCTTCCTGTGCTTCTACGGAATCCCGGTACAGGATACGGAACTCTTCGACGTTGTTATAGCCGTAGGTTTCCTTTACAAATTCGTCGGTCAGCTCCGGCACGATGTATTCGTCTCCGTAGATGGCGTGAACGGTGCAGACGAAGGTGACTTCCTTCCCTGCCATATCGTTGCCGTAGTTTTCCGGGAAGGTCACGTCAAAGGAGAATTCCACGCCAGGCATTTGTCCTTCAAAAGCCTCCGCAAAGCCTTCGATATAGCCGGAGTTGGCAGACACTACGATCTCCGCATTGTTGTCAGTCCCACCCTCAAAGGCTTCTCCATCCAGATATCCGGCGTAGGCAGCACGGACGGTATCGCCTTCTTCTACCTGACGGTCGGTGATCTCGTTGTAGTGACCGTAGGAATTCAGCAGGTCATCGATCTTGTTTTCCAGCTCTGCTTCGGTGATGTTCACGATGGTCAGCTCGGCGTTCAAACCTTCGTAGGTGCCCAGCGTCACGTAGGCAGACAGGTCTTCGTTTTCATAGTCAAAACCGGCGGTGTTCAGTTCTCCGCTTTCCACAGCATCCGTTTTGACGGTATCTTTGCCGGAGCAAGCCGTAGCGGTCAGCAGCGCAGCCAGCATGAGGCAAATCAGTTTTTTGTTCATATGCTCTCTTCCTTTATATGGATATGGATCTGCCCCAGGGACAGCTCACAAAGTACTTTTTATTATACCACAGTTTTCTCCATCTGTCACGCCATTTCCCGCAATATTTACAATTCCGTTACACATTCTCCGTACACCAAATCATTTTTGCAAAGTACTACAATCGTACTACGTCCATATATACAAACGTTGTGCCCGTTTTTTTGTGAAAATTTTTTCAAAAACACTACCACTATCCACAGATTTATGGTATAATGTAGGTAGAAATACTGTGAAAAGAAGGATACCCATTTGGCAAGACCAAAAAAAGATTATCGAGAAGGACTGCCACCACTGGTCAAGGATTTTGCGACCTACAAGCTGACCATACAAGGATGCAGTGAAAAGACCGTGCAGGAGTATTTGTTGGATCTACGTACCTTTCTGCGGTACATGACAGCCGTCCGAAATGAACTGCCTACCGAAGGAGAAGCGTTTGCCCAGATCGACATTGCAGAGATCGACCAGGCATTTCTCGCTTCCATCACCACAGGTGAGATCTACGACTTTTTGGGATACACAAAGAAGGATCGGGAGAACGAAAGCAAGACCATGGCACGTAAGCTTTCTGCGATCAAATCCTTTTATAAATATTTGACAGTAAAGCAAAAGCTGTTCGACAACAATCCGGCCATCACCATCGAAACGCCCAAGCAAAAAAAACAGCTGCCCAAGCATTTGACGCTGACAGAAAGCGAAGAGCTGCTGACAGCGGTGGAAACGGACAGCGAATCCAAAACCAAGGAACGGGATTTTGCCATTTTGACCTTGTTTCTGAACTGCGGTATGCGATTGTCGGAGCTTTCCGGGATCAGTCTGCCGGATCTGGATACGGAGCTGCGATCCCTGCGTGTGATGGGAAAAGGCGCCAAGGAACGTGTGATCTATCTGAACGATGCCTGTCGGGAAGCGTTGAATGCCTATTTGCCCATTCGGCTGGCGACACCCACCAAGGGGGACAATGCCCTGTTTCTCTCCAACCGGCACCAGCGGATCAGTGTGAAGACGGTGCAATGGATGGTGTACAAATATTTGAAATCGGCTGGGCTGGAATACAAGCACTACTCTACCCACAAGCTGCGGCACACGGCGGCTACGCTCATGTATCAGACAGGACAGGTGGACATTCGGGTGCTGAAGGATATTTTGGGGCATGAGCAGCTGAACACCACGCAAATCTACACCCATGTGGCCAATGCGGATATGGAAGCGGCAATGGCAAAAAATCCGTTGGCCCATCACAAGGTTGCACATACGGTCCCCGAAGATACGGCCACCGTTGACACGGGCGACGAAGATGCGGACGACAATGACGATGAAACCAAAGAATGATCCATATGTGATCCCAAGGAGGAAACTTATGAAAGATTACATTTTGCACTTGAACGCACCTGCGCCACGGTGGGACGATGGTACACCGCTGGGCAATGGGGCACAGGGGATGCTGTTCTGGGGTGACCCGGTGAAGGAACAGATCACCCTAAATGAGGAGACCATTTGGGCTGGCGGCCCCATGGATTCCCGAAAGGTTGACTACAGAACGATCATCGACCGCACCCGGCAGCTTTATCTGGAAGGTCGGGAATGGGAGATCGATCCGTACATCGATACCGCGGGAGAAGATCTGTTTCTCCGGATCCAGTCCTACGAATACGCCGGCAATCTGTGGGCATATTATCCGAAAACGGAAAACAGCACCATCACGGACTATCGTCGGGATCTGGATCTGCTTCGGGGAAAAGCGGTGATCTCCTATCGGAAGGATGGCGTGCTGTACACCAGAGAGGCGTTTTCGTCCCATCCGGCGAACCTGCAATGCGTGCGGTTCACGGCAGAGGAAGCTTTTGATCTGGTATTGTCCTACACCAGAGAATGCATGGACAAGCTGGAGGTACAGGAAGGCTGGCTGGTGGCACACTGTCATACAGCCACTGGGGACAACAAATTCCGTATCTGCGTGAAGGTGGAGACCGATGGAACACAGGTGGTTTGCGGCGATTCCCTGCATATCACGGATGCCGGTGAAGTGGTCGTGTACATCGGCATTTACACCGCCTTCAAGCACGACTGTCTGGAGTCTGCGTCGGCTGCCGGAATGATGAAAGCTGCTGCCGGTTGGGATGCGCTGCTTATGGCACACGTGGCGGACTTCTCTGCCATTATGTCCCGGTCGGATATCGATCTGGTACCACAGGGTGATGCACTTGTCGATATGCCCATTCCGGAGCGGCTGGCTCGATTGAAGGAAGATGAGACTGCGGCCGATCCGGGGCTGATCTCGCTGTACTATCAGTTCGGGAAGTATCTTCTGGTCTCGTCCAGCAGAGAGGATACGCTGCCGGCCAATCTGCAAGGCATTTGGTCAGAGGGAATGGTGGCACCCTGGAATGCGGACTATCACACCAATATCAACCTGCAAATGAACTATTGGCACGCCGAGGAAGCCGGGCTTTCGGAATCGACAACGGCATTGTTCACCTACATGAACGACTATCTGCTGCCCGGCGGTAAGCGTGTGGCTGCGGAAAATTACCATGCACGTGGTATGGTGGTGCATCATGTCAGCGACATCTACGGCTTTGCGGCAGCGGCAGACGGTCCCTGGGGTATGTGGCCCATGGGCGGCGCTTGGCTGGCGTACCATATGTGGGAGCACTGGCTGTACACCGGGGACGTAGATTTTCTGCAAAATACGGCCTACGAATACATCCGGGAAAGTGCGCTGTTCTTTATGGATATGCTCTTTGACGATGGGCACGGTGGTCTTTTGTCCGGTCCTTCTACCTCGCCAGAGAATCGGTTCTTTGTACCTGACGACAAAGGTGAGATACACAGTGGCTATATCACCATGTCGCCCACCATGGACACGGAGATCATTGGCGGTCTGCTGCGGTTCTACGGGGAAACGGAAAAGGTGCTTGGTATCCATCCGGACGATGGTGAGAGAGCTGTAGAAATGGCGAACAAGCTGCCGCCGCTTTCGGTGGGCAAGCATGGACAGCTCATGGAATGGGTCAAGGACTACGATGAGCCGGAACCGGGACACAGACACATTTCCCACGCCTTTGGTCTGTATCCGGCTGCCCAGATCACCAGAGCCACACCGGCACTGTACCAGGCGATCCGGGTCACACTGGACAGACGGCTGGCGTCCGGTGGCGGTCATACCGGTTGGAGTCGGGCATGGCTGATCAATCTGTTCGCTCGTCTGCGGGATGGCGAGAATGTGTACCAAAATATCCGTGCGCTGTTCACACGGTCTACCCTGCCCAATCTGTTCGACACACATCCACCGTTCCAGATCGATGGGAATTTCGGTGGTGCGGCCGGCATTGGTGAGATGGTACTGCAGAGTCATGAAGGCTTTGTATCGCTATTGCCGGCTCTGCCTGCTGCTCTGTCCAGTGGTTCCTTTGCGGGTCTGCGTGCCCGTGGTGGCTGCACGGTGGATGCCACTTGGAAGGATGGCATGGTGACGGCCTTTGCGGTAGCTTCGCCGAATGGTGCGGAGATCACGGTGGAACTGCCTGCCTGCGATGGTACTATGTATACCGACATAGTGGGAAAGCGATACACTGTTGTAGCCGGAAAGATCACGCTTTCCGGCAATGCTTCGTTGACTATCACGAAATAAACCCGACAAATTTCGGCGCTGGCTTGTGAGAATATCATAAGTCGGCGCCATTTTTTTACGCAATTGGAAAATTTCTATTGACTTTTGGGTGGAAACGTTGTATAATGAGCATATATCGTATTGCCCTGTAGACTTTAACTTCAGAAAGGTTTTGCCATGAAAAAAAGAATGCTCACACTGCTTATCGCCGCTTTGTTGTTGTCTTCTGCCTTTACGGCTTGCGGCGAATCCAATGCAAATACCACAACAGATACAACCTCAGCGGATACAGCCGATGCTACAAAAGCGGTAGAGACGGCTGAGCTCACCGATTACGAGCTGCGGCAGCTGATCTCCGACGATCTGCCGGAAAGTGATTTTGGCGGACAGGAATTTCGGGTGCTTGCCAATGCGCCGACAGTCGCCCAATATGATGCGGTCGCCTTTGAGATCATTGCGGAAGAACTGAACGGGGACGCCTGCAACGATGCCGTATACAACCGGAATGTGGATATCGGCGAACGGTTCAACACAAGCATCGTCATGACCGAAGACAAGGAGCCTTGGACGGCTTGTAAAAATGCGGTGATCGCCGGTACGGATGATTTCGATCTGGTGGGCTTCTACAACTATATGTCCTATCAGCTGATCAATGCCGAAGCGCTGATGAACTGGTGTGAGATCCCGCACGTGGATCTGGACAAGCCATGGCACAATTCCCTGTCCAACAGCAACGCCACCATCAACAACCGGCTATATTCCATTTGCTCCGACCTATCCATCACCTCTATGACCTACACCTACGCCATCTACTTCAATCAGAAAATGATGAGTGACCAGGGGTATGTTGCCGAGGATATGTACAACATGGTTCGTGACGGCACCTGGACCATCGATAAGATGTCTGAAATGATCGAGGGTATGTACGTGGACACCAATGGCGACGGCAAGAGAGACAAGGGCGACACCTATGGCTTCGGCTACTATATCATGAACCCTGCAGACGTATGGACAGCTGCCTTTGACCAGCCACTTTGCTCTGTGACCAAGGACAACCGGATCGAAGTGAATTTCATGTCGGAAAAAACCATGTCCATTCTGGAAAAGCTCATTGCCTTCCATTATGACAACCCGGGCTTTATCAAGATCGATGGGCAGTATGTGGAAGAAGAATACTTCCTGAACAACCAGCTGGTCATGGCACCGCTGCGGTTCTCTGTGGCGTACTCCGATCTGCGTGAGATGGAAGATCCCTATGCCATGCTGCCTTGGCCCAAGTGGGACGAAGACCAGGATGCCTACTACACCAATGCGGACGACAAGTTCACGGCCTTTGGTGTACCGCTGACAGCCTATGGCAATCAGGAATTTGTGGGTACCATCTACGAGGCACTGTGCGCAGAAAGCTACAAGAAGGTATATCCGGCGTACTACGACATTGCGCTGAAGGGTAAATATTCCACCGATGCCGGGACTGCGGAAATGGTGGATCTGATCATGGCCGGACGTAACTTCGACTTCTCCTTCCAGTTTGGCGAATCCCACTTCCAGCGGCTGCCCTATCTGATCCGTGACCTGATCGACACCAAGAGCACCAACCTTGCCTCCAAATGGGATTCCGTGGAAAACAAGATGTGGACAGCCATCGATGAGAAGCTGCTGCCACTGTACGGGATCGAATAAAGTGGCTCTGTTTGGGATTCGTTTTGGTTATGCCTCCCTTTTTTGAAAATCATTTTTAGAAAGGTTTTGACATGAAAAAAAGAATGCTTACATTGCTCATCGCCGCTTTGCTGTTGTCCTCCGGGCTCACGGCCTGTGGCGAATCCAGTGCGAACACCACCACGGATACGACGGGTACGGCCGATACAAATACGACATCCGTCGCAGAGACCGATGCGCTCACCGATCATGAGCTGCGGCAGCTGATCTCCGACGATCTGCCGGAAAGTGATTTTGGCGGACAGGAATTTCGGGTGCTGACCAATGCGCCTACGATCGCAGCGTATGATGCTGTATCCTTCGAGATCGTTGCGGATGAACTGACCGGCGACGCCTGCAACGATGCTGTGTTCAATCGAAATGTGGATATCGGCGAACGGTTCAATACAAGTATCGTCATGACCGAAGACAAAGAGCCCTGGACAGCTTGTAAAAATCTGGTGCTGGCCGGCACGGATGATTTTGACCTGGTCGGCTTTTACAACTTCGAATCCTGCGAGCTGATCAATGCCGGTGCGCTGCTCAACTGGATCGAGATCCCGCACGTGGATTTGGACAAGCCGTGGCACAATTCCCTGGCCAACAGCAACGCCACCATCAACAACCGGCTGTATTCCATTTGCTCCGACCTTTCCATCACTTCCATGACCTACACCTATGCCATTTTCTTCAATCAGAAGACACTTGGCGATCAAGGGTATTCTGCCGACGATCTGTACAACATGGTGCGTGACGGTTCCTGGACCATCGATGTGATGTCTGCCCTGGTCGAGGATATGTACGTGGATGTAAACGGGGACGGAAAAGCAGACACCGGTGACCGGTACGGCTTTGGGTACAATATCGTGAACCCTGCCGACGTTTGGACGGTCGCCTTTAATCTGCCGCTGTGCTCCGTGACCGAAGACAACCGAATCGAGATCAATTTTATGTCGGACAAGACTGTGTCGATCCTGGAAAAGCTTCTTGCCTTCCACTACGAAAACCAAGGCTTCATCAAGCTGACCGCAATACAGTACGAGGAAGAGGATTATTTCCTGAACGGACAACTGGCGATGGCTCCGCTGCGTTTTGCGGCTGCCTACTCCGACCTGCGTGAGATGGAAGATCCCTACGCCATGCTGCCGTGGCCCAAGTGGGATACGGAGCAGAATGCCTACTATACCAATGCGGACGACAAGTTCACAGCCTTTGGTGTACCGCTGACGGCCTATGGCAATGTCGATTTCGTGGGTACCGTCTACGAAGCCCTGTGTGCAGAAAGTTACAAGAAGGTCTATCCGGCATATTACGATATTGCGCTGAAGGGCAAGTATTCTACCGATGCCGGGACTGCGGAAATGGTGGATCTGATCATGGCCGGACGAAACTTCGACTTCTCCTTCCAGTTTGGTATCTCCCACTTCCAGCGACTGCCCTATTTGATCCGTGACCTGATCCTTGCCAACAACTCCAATCTGGCTTCCAAGTGGGAGTCTGTGGAGAAGCAGATGAGCAAGGCGATCGATGAAAAGCTCCTGCCCCTGTACGGGATCGAATAAACCACATAAAAGATAACCGGAGTCTCATTTTAGGCTCCGGTTTTTACGTGTTATGTCTTGATTTTTGTCGAAAAATATGCTATACTACTTGCAAAAACCATAGAGGAGAGATGTATATGAAAGCTATTGTTACCGTTGTTGGTTACGACACTGTGGGGATCCTGGCCAAGGTCAGCACCGTCTGCGCCGAACACCACGCCAACATCATCGATGTGACCCAGTCTGTGCTGAAGGATATGTTCACCATGGTCATGCTCATC
Source organism: uncultured Ruminococcus sp. (assembly GCA_964623635.1). GTDB lineage: Bacteria > Bacillota > Clostridia > Oscillospirales > CAG-272 > UMGS1696. The sequence goes on along the minus strand of CAZUUA010000011.1, from coordinate 19,995 downwards.
GATATTTCGGATTTGACGGAGGACTTTGCGGCACTGCAGCAGGCTCTGTTTGCACTGGGTGATCAGATCGGCATGAAGATCCATGTGATGCACGAGGATATCTTCAACTCCATGCACCACATTTGAGTACGCACGGATCACGGATAGAAAAGGATATAGATAAAAATGATCAATACAAAAGATATTATGGAAACGATTCGAATGATCGAGGACGAAAACCTGGACATTCGAACCATAACCATGGGGCTTTCCCTTTTGGACTGTGCCGACAGCGATATTGATGTATCCTGCCGGAAGATCTACGAAAAAATGACCCGGAAGGCAGAACGACTGGTGCCGGTGGGTGAAGAGATCGAACGGACCTATGGCATTCCGATCATCAACAAGCGGATCTCCGTAACGCCTATTGCACTGTTGGCTGCGGTGTCCGGCGGTGACCCGGTGAAGTATGCCAAGACCTTGGAGAAGGTTTCCCAGACCGTGGGCGTGAACTTCATCGGTGGGTTCAGTGCGCTGGTACACAAGGGCTTTGCAGCTGGTGACCGGGAGCTGATCGCTGCCATTCCGGAAGCATTGGCTGTCACCGATCACGTATGCTCCTCCGTCAACGTAGGCTCCACCAAGGCCGGGATCAACATGGATGCTGTGCGGCTCATGGGTGAAGCGGTCAAAAAGGCGGCAGAGCTGACCAAGGATCGCAACTGCATCGGACCTGCCAAGCTGGTGGTATTCTGCAATGCGCCGGAGGACAATCCGTTTATGGCCGGTGCGTTCCATGGTATTGGCGAACCGGACTGCGTGCTCCATGTGGGCGTATCCGGACCCGGCGTGGTACGGTCTGCGCTGACCAAGTATCCGGATGCCGACCTGTCTCAGGTAGCGGATGTGATCAAGAAGACGGCCTTCAAAATCACCCGGATGGGACAGCTTGTGGGTACGGTCGCTTCGGAACAGCTGGGCGTTCCCTTCGGTATCGTAGACCTGTCCCTGGCACCGACACCGGCTGTGGGTGACTCTGTGGCGCATATTCTGGAGGAAATGGGTCTGGAGATCTGCGGTACCCATGGCACAACGGCGGCACTGGCTCTGTTGAACGATGCAGTGAAAAAAGGCGGCGTGATGGCGTCCTCGCACGTAGGTGGTCTGTCCGGTGCATTTATTCCGGTATCGGAGGATGCCGGTATGATCCATGCGGCCCGTACAGGCGATCTGACCATCGAAAAGCTGGAAGCTATGACGGCGGTTTGCTCGGTGGGTCTGGACATGATCATCATTCCCGGCGAAACTTCCCCGGCTACCATTTCTGCCATCATTGCAGACGAAGCTGCCATCGGCATGGTCAACAGCAAGACCACGGCTGTGCGTGTGATCCCGGCCATTGGCAAGCAGATCGGTGAGGAACTGGAATTTGGCGGACTACTGGGCAGTGGTCCTGTGATGCCGCTCCACAACGACCGTTCCAGTCAAAAATTTGTGGATCGTGGCGGTCGCATTCCGGCACCTATGCAGTCTTTGAAAAACTGAATTATACAACAAAAGAAATCCGGCACACATCTGTATGTCGGATCTTTTTGTATGTAGATTACCGGTCGCCGCCAAGATACCGCTGGTATCTTCTTTCGATCTCGTCCATGGACATTTCGTCCCGGCGTAACAGAATGCGGAATTTGTAGGTCAGCGTCTTTCCAGCTTCGATGGTCAGGCCACCTTTGAAGTGGAGGTTGTTGGCGGCGAACAGGCCGTAGTCCCGGACGTGCCATGTGGTGGGGTACCGTTCGTTGTCCTTATGGTCAAAAGCGGTGATGCCAAAGAACTTATCGCCAACGGTCCCGGCGTAATCGCACCATTCGGCTTCCTTGCTCCAGCATTCGCTTTCTCCATGACCGCCACGGGAGTTGGTGATCACGCCGGTGCCTTTGTCTGCCCGAAGCTCATCACGCATACGGATCCCCAACGGGCCTGCTTCCTTGGTGGGGCCAAATTCCACCTTGCCACAGTCCGCAGTGAAGGTGACCTCCATATCCAGCATTCGGCAAGCCTGGGACTGGTTGTACATGGTGTACCGGGTAGTCTCGTGCAGCAGCGGTTGGTTGTCGTGGTCTGTCCACAGGTTATGGGTGGTGAAGGACGTACACGCATTGCCGGTCACGACCTGATCGATCTTTTCGCAGCGAATGATGCCACAGTTCTCCGGTTCGTTCCACAGGTCTACGCCATTGACATCGCCAACGGCTACGAAGATGGAGCGATGGTGGGGATGTTCCTTGGCGGTGAAGTCCAGACGTGTGAACATATCGCCGTCGTCGTCGGTGATGGGACCAAAATAAGGCTTCCACAGTGCGGTGTCCCAGCAGTACCCGGCTACAGGCTTATCGGCGATGGTGATGGTGAGACGGCTTTTGTTTTCCTCAACCTGGCAGGCGATGCTGTTCATTTTGCCGTACACGGGAGAGAGTGACAGCTCTTCTCCTTCGGCTGCAACTAAGATTGCGCACACCGTACCGCAAGGCAGGATCTGTGCCGGGAAATAGCGTCCGTCCGAGGTGGCAAAGCCGCACAGAGGGTTATCGCTTGCCGGGATATCGGCGGTGAAAAACACCGGTTCTTCCTGCAAGGCGGTGGTTGCTTTATACAAAATGGCCATGGTCAATTCTCCTCTCTGGGAAAGAGCTCCTGCATATAGGCAAGGATCTCTGGTACATTTTTCTGAAAATCAGTGAACGAGCATTCCGCAGACACGCCACCGGTATAACCCATGCGGTTCAGGGCAGCGGCAAAGCGTTGGTTGAAACGAATGTCCCCTGTGGTAGGTTGACCGGGACAGGTGCGATCCGGTGCTTCTGCCATGTGACAATGCTGCAAGCGGTTGCCACAGACCTCGATCACCTCCGGTTCGGTTCCCTCTTCTGCCATATGGAAAGCATCGGCCAAAAGCTGGACACCGGCACGATCCAGGCGCTGTACCTCTAAATCCGATTCAGGGACGGTGCGGAACACATTGGTCTCCCGGGCACGCAGCGGTTCGATCACCAGCGTGACGCCACGGGGCTCGGCATAGTCGGCAAAAAACTGCATGAAGCGGCGCAGGTTCTCTATACCCTCTTCTCGTTCCATGGTATCGGGAATGGATCTTGCAGTGCCGCTGCCGAACACTGCATATCGGATCCCCAATTGGGACAGCACATCGATCAGGTGCTTGACGTAGATCTGGATATCCGTGGTGGTGTCGCCGGGGTCTGCCAGCTTATAGGTGCCGGGGAACAAACTGTTGACGGCGTATAGACCCAGGGGCTTTTTGGCATTCTCTGCCAGGAGCCAATCCAACTCAGCCTCGGTCAGACCGGCCAGCATCATACCGCCGCATTCGGTATAGTCAAAGCCGCAGTCCATAACGTAACGGCACTTGGCAGCCAGCTGTTCGGCCGGAGACTGGGGTACCTCTGCCACGCCTTCCGGCATAAAGGAACCGCCGGGAATACAGCATCCAAGTTTTACCATATTGCTCTCTCCTTTTTGGTTTTGTCAAATATAGGAACGATCCATACCTATCGCTTTCAGAAATTCACGGGCAATGAGGGCGCTGCCGATGGGACCGGGGTGCACTCTGTCCCAGGCGATGTACGAGGAGTGCCGGTACTGCAGATACTCGTCAAAGGCCTGCTGTACGTTCACAAACACGCTGTTGTACTTCTTAGCGACCTCTGCGCAAATGGCGATATATTCATCGGTGGCGGCACGCATACGGTCTTCACGGTTGGACTCGATATAGTATGGGGAAATGAGCACCATACCCTTGACCACAGGCAGTGTGCGTTCCATCATTTCGCAGAGATTCTGCCGGTATTCGCTGGCGTACACCTGAGAAGAACGGATGGCAGGAGAGTCAAAGCGGCGCCAGATGTCGTTGATGCCGATCATGATGCTGACCCAGTCGGGCTTCAGGTTCATCACGTCGTTCTGCCAACGGTTGCACAGATCTGCGCTGGTATTGCCGCTGCAGCCGGTATTGGAGATCCAGAACAGCTTGTCCGGATACACGACATTCAGAATATTCTCGATCTGTCTTACATAACCGGTGCCGGTACCTGCCCACAAGCCTTCGCCCACAGGTCTGCCTCTGTCCGCATCGGTTGTGGAGTCACCGGTAAATACGATCCGGTCACCATTTTCAAAAAGCATAGCTGCCTCCTTGTATGTATCCCACGATCGGGGAAATGGTTGAAAAAACATCACTGCCTACATTATACCATATTCTTTGGCAAAAACAATAGGATTTGCAAAATCCATTGGAATTTTTTTGGGGCATGAGATGAGAAAAGCCCAACCGGTGTGGAGCGGTATGGGCTTTGGTACAGATGTTGTATGTATGCTTACTGCAAAGAGTCGATCATTTCCATCAGATCATCGATGGCTTTTTCACATTTTGGTATATTTTTCGCAACGGCGGACGCAAAATCGGTGCTCTTGCTCTGCAGCGTGCTCTGCCACGGTGCACGAACGATGTCCCACCACGGGTTCTGACCCAGGTCGGCCACTACGCTGTTGGTGATGATCTCCAGCATTTCCAGGGATTTTTGGTCACGGAGATAGCGGTTCTTCAGCGCATTGTCGTAATAGGCAGGATAGTTGATGTTCAAGGATTCCACGGCCAGCGCTTCCTTGATCACGCATACTCTTTCGAGATCGCCGGAACAGGACAGCGGTACAGTGATGATGTCCATGTCGAACATAGCATAATAGCGAGTCTGATCTTCCGTCCACTTGGGGAACGGAACGATGCCATAGTCCGATTCCATATCGCCCATGGTGGTCAGCGCAGAGGTACCACTGCATACGAAGAGGGAGTTGCCCTGCTTGAACAGATCTCTGCCCTTGCCACGGCTATCCTCAGCGGTGCCGTATTCCTGGAAGGTGTCGAGCATGAAGCCATTGGTCTGGAGGTATTGCACACACAGCGTGAAAGCATCCATGAGTATTTCGGACTGGGATGCAACCGGCTTGCCGTTTTCAATGCTCACCAGCAGATTACCCGTACCGACGTAAGCGATCATAGACATTCTGTCCCATTCGGTGATGAAACCAAAGCGGTCTTTGGCAGTCATCGTTCCGTCGCCATCCAGGTCACTGATCGCAGATTCAGCGAGGGCATACATTCTATCGCAGGTCCAGGTACCGTCGTCTACCAGGGTATACGGATCGTCCAGACTCAGGTCTGTGATGATATCCTGGTTGAAGATGATAGCCTGGCCACCGGGATTCAAATCAAATGCTGTAAAGCCGAGCAGTGTGATCCCATCAATGGTAAGGCAGTCGTTGGTGGACCGCAGATACCAAGGCTGGGTCAGATCGGCAATGGGGAGCGAGGATGCCACCGGTGCGGTACCTTCCAGTACAGCGTAATAGGCGGCCTTGAACACCAGTGTTGCCAAATCGAAGTCGTCACTTTGGGCACGACCGGCGTTGGTCATGAGCGCCGTCACTTTTTCGTATTCCGTGAAGGGATACAGTTCCTGCACAAACTGGATATCGTAGGTCTCTTCGATCAGGGTATTTCTCTGGTAGATGGCATCATCGATCACTTCACCGGTCATCTCTTCTACGTGTGCCGGATATTCGTCGTAGGAAATGATGCGGTACTGATAGCCGTCGTAGCTCACGTCCGGCAGGTAGTCTGCTTTGTAGCCGGTTTCTTCCGCAGTTTCAGCGCTGTTTGCTGTCGAACCTGTCTGAGAATTGGTAGAGGTGGTTTCCGTGGTACTTCCGCCACAGGAAACAAGGGAAGATGTCAAAAGCAGTGCCGCCAAAAGCAAGGTGACGGTTCTGCTCTTTCGATTTGTGTTTTGCATAAAAAAACCTCCAATACACAAAAACGCAATATGAAATCTATCGACTCTATTATACGCTGTTATACTGGCTTTGTCAAGGGTCTTCTTTTCGTTCATGTGTGAATATTGTGTGAATTCTTGGTGTATATTGCATATATATTGTATAGCCAGTGAATCAAAAAAAGAATTTTACTATATTTTCTGCCCGTTCCCTATTGCACTTTTCCGGCGAAAATGTTATAATGGAGACAGCTTCTATATACCTATGAAAGGTGGTACTTTATATGGCATATCAGCTTTATCCTGTACAGCCCTGCGATCTTTGGCAATACGGTGCTTTGCCAGGAGAAAAGGAGCGTGTCGGATATACGGTGCAGATCGATGGACAGCCTGCAACCTTGGACAAGGCCAGAGTTTCTGCCATGCCGTACAACAGGCGTTGGCCCGGACACCAGCGTGACCTTGACCAAACGGAGATCATTGATTTTCTATCTTTTTCTATGGATGCACCGGTGACGATCGACATTCTGCCGCCGGAACCATTTACGAATGTCGTCATTCGTCCCCATTCGCTGGGGATCACACCGGAGATCACGCCGGACGGACACATTCGCTTTACCCTGCCCCACGCTGCCTATTGCACGGTGGAACCCTACGGACGGCACAATGCGCTGCACATTTTTGCGGATCCGGCACAGAATTATGCTGTTTCGCCCGGAGATGCAAACACAATATATTTTGCACCGGGCGTACATGAGGTGGGGCAGATCGAGCTCCATTCCGGGGACACGCTGTACCTGGCAGAAGGTGCGGTGGTGTACGGCTGCATTACGGCGATGGATGCGGAGAACATCCGGATCTTAGGCCATGGCATTTTGGACAACAGCCACAACCGGGAGCATATTCTCTACGAATCCCACACGGAAAACAACGACAGTGCGGTGAACAATGCGACCCGGCAGCACACGATCCAGCTGGAATACTGTACCCATGTGGAGATCGATGGCATCACGATCCGGGATTCGCTGGTGTATAATGTGCGTCCCATCGGCTGTCGGGGACTGTCCATTCGCAACGTGAAGATCATAGGTTGCTGGCGGTTCAACTCCGATGGGATCGATATGCACAACTGCGAAGATGTACATATCGAACACTGCTTCATTCGTACCTTTGATGATTCCATTTGCGTGAAGGGCTTTGACTGCTACTATGAAGGAGACGTGGAAGCGGCGGTACAGGCTGCGATGTATCGGAATGGGCAGGTCTACGATGTGTTCCGGCGTGTGCTGGTGCGGGACTGCGTGATCTGGAACGACTGGGGCAAGTGCCTGGAGATCGGTGCAGAAACACGAGCCGAGGAAATATGCGATATCGTGTTCGAAGACTGCGATGTGATCCACACCTGTGGGACAATCCTGGACTGCTGCAACGTGGACTATGCAGATGTACACGACGTGACCTACCGCCGCATTCGGGTGGAAGTGGACGAAGATGTGCCGATCCCACGGATTCAAAATCTGGACAATGTACCCTATGGTGAGATCGTGCCCGGATATACACCTGTGCTGATCGGCGCCTATGTGCTGTTCCACCACGAATATTCCGCCGGTGGTACAAGACGGGGCAAGAACCGTTCGCTGGTGTTCGAGGACATTCACATGTACGGCGGCGGTGTGCCGATATTCGATTTTGCCGGATACAGCGATGAATTTGGCTGCACGGATATTGTGATCCGGGATGTATATCACGATGGCGTGCTGCTTACAGAGCCGGACCGCTATCGTTTGTCCGTGGGCGCCCACTGCCGGAATATTCAATATAGCCATTCATAAAAAGGAGAAATATTATGATCTCATGGTCTCGCTTTACGCACGAATATACAAAATCCTTTTATAAATATGTGGAGCCGCTGTCCGCTGATTATTCGGTTTGGGTCGGCGACATGGAAGTACCTGTGTACACCTGTCGGATCTCTGCCTATCCGCTGAACCGGGTCTGGCCTGGATTCCAGCGGCCTATCGACCAAACGGAGCTGGCATCCTTTGTGAATCTGGTCAGTGACGAACCGGTTACACTGACGATCGAAGCGAAAAGGCCCTACGACCGGGTGCTCGTCAAGCCTTATTCCCGTGGGATCGTGCCCGGTGAAAAGGATGGAAAGATCACCTTTACGGTACCGGTGGACAGCCAATTGGTGTTGGAGACGGACAGCTATCACCACTGCCTGTACATCTTCAACAGCCGACCGATCCCCTGCCCGGACCCGACTGCTGTGACCCACTATTTTGGGCCCGGTATCCATATGCCCGGCAAGATCACGCTGCATACCGGCGACAGTGTGTATGTAGACAAGGATGCATTGGTGTTCGGCTGCCTTTTTGCTGAGGAGGCGGACGATATCCATATTTTCGGCAATGGTGTGCTAGACGATGGCAATGAAGCACGGTTCCACAACTATTGCTACGAACCCTATACAAACGGGAACCTGAAGTTTTACGATTGCAGGAATTTGCGGATCGAGGGGATACTGTGCAAGGACTCTGCGATCTGGTGCCTGAATTTGTTCCATTGCTTCAATGTACAGGTGGATGGGATCAAGATCTTTGGCCAGTGGCGGTACAACACGGATGGCATCGACATTGTGAACTGTCAGCACATCACGATCCGCAACAGCTTTATCCACTCCTTCGACGACACCATCACCATCAAGGGCATTGACCGATATGCGATGACGAACAACGAGCATATTTTGGCGGAGCATTGTGTGCTGTGGTGCGACTGGGGCAAGACCTGCGAAGTGGGGATCGAGACAGCGTGCCAGCGGTATCGGGATATCACCTTCCGGGACTGCGACCTGCTGCGTGCCGGGAATACTGCGATGGACATTATGGATGGGGACTGTGCGGAGATCTCCGACATCACCTTTGAAAATATTCGTGTGGAATACGAACGAGCCTATACGGTATCCCAATACCAAAGCACCGACGACACGGTGTATACGCAACAAAACACCATCGAGATCGCTGCGCTGGTGGGGTTTGCCAATCCGGTGTGGCGCAGTCCCGATACGGTGGCTACCTGGGGCATTCCCGATTCTCTTCTCACAGAGCTGGATATGGATGGCATTCGTGCCGGTGTGATCCATGATGTGGTGTGCCGGGACATTGCGGTGTATTTTGACGAAGCCATTCCGCTTCGGGAAGATGGGAAATATCCACTGCCCATTCGCATTTGGTCCTGCCGAGAAGGTATCCGTCATGCGAACATTTTGGTAGAAAATGTATCGGTCAATGGGGTACGGCTGACGGAGGATACAGCGGTGCTGGAAGTGCGTGATACGGATGGATTCTGTTTCCGGTAAGGATATAATTCATAAAGCCATAACAAAAAGCTATACGGCAGCTTTCCATAGGCTTCCATATAGCTTTTATTTTGCTTTTTTTTCGTCCAGGACATTTCCGTATCGGTCGTACAGGAGCGCATTGTCCTTTTTCGTTTTGTGCCACACGCTGGTTTCACCTGTCCAGATGAGTGCCTCGTTGGATCCCACACAGCCAATGGTCACGCTTTCTCCGGCAGGCAGAATGGTTCCTTCCGGAAAGACGAACAGTTCACTGCCACGGTCGGAGTAGAGATAACAGCCGGTCAGGTCAGCATCTGTTCCGGTATTCTCGATGGTGATCGTTTGATCCTCAATGGACACCTCGGTAATCGTGAGACTGGCAGTTGGGTAAGCTTCGATCTTTGCATTGGTGATATCGTAAGCTGTGTCCTGCAGGTCGATGTACCAACCCAGGTCTGCGTCTTCTGTTAGATGCACTTCCCCGGTCTGGCGTAGGCGTGCGATGACCTTTTCGTTGGCGGTATCCGGATCGGTCTCGGTATTGCAGCAAATGATGGATAGAGCTGGTGAACAGGCATCTAAGAAAGCTTGACCGGTGGCACCTTTGCGGCCATGGTACGGCACCTTCAGGATGTCGCAGTCCAGATCGTAACCGGTGGATAGCAGATCGGCTTCTTCGATCTCCTTCATGTCGCCGGTGAACAATACCGTTTTTGCACCGCAGTCCAATCGCAGGATCAGCGAATTGTTGTTTTCTTCCGCAGGATACAACGTGATGGGACACAGTACGTCCAGATACAAGCCTTCGTCTCCGATGGGCACAGACTGGCCGGGTGTCAGAGTCTCATAGGGGACCGCATCGGCCAAAGCGGTATAGGTATCCGGTGCTTCGTTGATAGCGGCAGTGTACAGCTTGCCGATGTCGTACCGCTTCCGGATGCCATCCCAGCCACCGATATGGTCCTTATCCGAATGGGTCAGGAACACGGCTTCGATGGCTTCGGTCTCCATATAGGCAAGAGCGGCCAGAATTTGTGGGACGGAGCTATCCTCGCCGGTATCGATCAGGTAGGTCTTGCCATCTGCTTCCAGAATCGTACAGTCCGCTTTGCCGGCATTCACGAACAACATTCGTACCGTGTGGTCTCCGCTGTCCGTGGCAAAGGTATCCTCCGACAGTGTGGCAGGATCGATAGTTGCATGAGGCTGTGAATCGGTTATGGGATCTGCGCTACAGCCGGACAGGAGTCCAGACAGCAGTCCGATCAACAGCAGAGCCGACAGTTGGGGGACAGCTATTTTCATGAGCAAAACTTCCTTTTATGGTGTGTCTCCATTGGCTAACAGGCAGAATCGATAGAGCACATCTGCCATTTCACCACGCTGCACAGCTTCCATGGGGTTCAGAGCATATTGGTATTTTTCCGGCACAAGTCCGTTGGTATAGCAATAGTCTACCCCACTGACGGCCCAATCCGACACGGCGTCACGATCAACGGTCTGCAGCTGCATGGTCGTTTCGATCCCACATTCCATGCTGCGACATACCGAGGCAAGGATGGCGTACAGCTCTTCCCGGCTGACCGTTCCCTCCGGCTCAAACCGACCATCGTGCGTGGCGGTCATATAGCCACTGGCTGTGACCCAATCAACATAGGGCGCATACCAACTGGTGGGTGCTACATCGGTGTATAGGATCGCACCGTTGTAGGTCGTGGGGTCGTACCGATGCAGACGGCTGAGTATGGCGGCAAACTGGGCTCTGGTCATGGTACTGCCCGGTGCAAACGCAGTCTGCGACAGGCCGTTCATGATGTGGTTTTCGTACAGGTATTCCACGGCACGATAGTATGGCGATACACGGGACACGTCGGAAAACGGCAGAAACACGTTTTCCACTACGGCTTCCTCTTCGGTATACCGCATGGGAATGGACTCGATATAGGCGGTGGTGTTGCGGTCTGGTGTGTCGCCAACCAAGTAGTCCATTTGATTCTTCCAATAGTTCGCCCATATGTCGATGCCATAGATGTTCATGGTAGTGTCATCCAGGTGGAGAAGCTCCATGGTCTCGCCGGTGATCGGATGGACACGCAAAATGGCAGTTGGTGTATTCAGATACAGGTAGCCGTTGTACAGACCCAGACCGGTGTACAGACCCTTCCAATAGGGATCCGCACTACTGCCGGGAGCCGCCGGATCCACATACCAATGCTCGGTGAAGGTATAGACGGTACGCCGATTGAAGCCGGAGAAAAACACGCGGTACAATTGTCCATCGGTATCGTCCACGTAGTACCAACGGTCGTTCAGGTACAGCAAACGAGTGTCACTGGCTTGCCAAAACCGCTCGGCATACGATTCGTCCTTGCACATCAGCATACTGCGCCAACCCCAATGGGTACCCTGTCCACGGTCGGCAGCGATCCCGGCGTCCGACAGCAAAAAATGATCGTGGAGCACCTGACCCGGTCGATCCGGCTGGGGGTCGTCGAAAACCAGATCCACATGATACCATTCCCCATCGATCTGTACCAGATTCCAGGAATGGTTCATTTCCTGGCTAATGACCATAAAGCAGGGGATGTCCAGCTCCCGCATCACGGCCATGTAGCAAAGTGCATACGCCTGGCACACGCCTTTTCGTTCTTTCAGAAAATTGTACGCATCAAAGATCGTTTCCTCTGTATCATATGCATACGACGAGATCAGTGCATCGTGGACGTACAGTGCTTTTTCTGCATCGGACATGGCATAGGCTTCCACTTCCTGTACCAGATACGAGATCTCCTGCTCGTAAAATGTCTGACATTCTGTCCGTTTGGTGTAGGACATATTGTACGTGAAGGACAAAGAAGTGACGTAGCCTTTGTTGTTGTAGCGATACACCAGCTTCTGATCGGCATAGAAAAACTCCGGGCTATTGTACATGACATCCGTAAAAATGTTCATGATCTCATAGTCCTTAATCTTCCATTGGGACACGTCCAAATAGGACTGTTGGGCGTCGATGGCTTCGTAGATGGCATTGTATACCTGCTTGTAGCTGCGTATCGTTTCCGATGCCGGATCGATCGTGTAGATAGCCGATACGGACAACGCCATGCCAAAGCACAGTATGACCGTCAGGCTGAGCGTCAAACTGACCGTCATACTGACTGTCAAAAGTGTACCGAACCGTTTTTTCATGAATGTGATGGATTCTGAATGGTATTGTTTACCGGATGATGCGGATGTAGTCGGGCTTTCTTTCCAGATCCGGGTGTAGATCTCCTTCGATATTGCCAAGGATCATGCAGCCAATACCGAATACTTCCTGGGTGATGCCCCACTTTTGCAGAAGGTCCTTGCCTTCTTCGGTCTCAAACATCTGCTTGGCACGGTGGATGAAGCAGCAACCCAGACCGCAGGCGTATGCGGCGTTCAACATATTGCCCATGATCAGGCAGCCATCTTCCATGGGTGTGCAACCGTCTTTGATCCCCAGCACGATGACCACGGTGGGTGCGCCATAAAACGGATCGTTGTCGCCGCCAAGGGCATTCAGACGAGAAAGGATATCACGGGTCTCTTTGTCCTGTACGGCTACGATCAGGGCCGACTGGGCATTGCGTCCGGTAGGTGCATGGGTACCGCATTGCAGGACGATATCCAGCTTTTCCGGATCGATCTGTTCCTTGGTAAACTGCCGACAGCTTTTCCGGTTCAGCATATTTTGAATGGCTTCGTGATTCATAAGTACCTCCTATGTTGTTGCTTCGACATATGGCACGAGACCATGGACGATCGGTGTTCTGTTGGATACACTATCGTCACGGTTTATTCGTACAATACTCATATTTATACATAAAATACCATAAGCCGGTGCTTGCACGTTTCCGAAAAAACGCACAAGTCCGGCTGTCTATGGGTCCAAAGATGCTATGAAATTACAGGTCGTGCGATCACTTTACGTCGAAAGGATCGATCAGGTTGTGCATATTCACCATCAGTTCCGGTACGGGAACGGTGCGGCCGCATTCGAACGCCAGGTATCTGTCGTAACCCTTTTCCCGGATGGCCTTGAACACGTTGGTGTAGTTGATCTCACCGGTGCCAGGTTCGTTTCTGCCGGGGTTATCGCCGATGTGGAAGTGACCGATCAGATCGATGTTGTTCTGGATATTGCGGATCACGTTGCCTTCGGAGATCTGTTGATGATAGATATCGAACAGGATCTTGCAGTTGGGGCTATCGACAGCCTTGATCATAGCCACGGCCTGTTCGGTGGTCACCAGGTAATAACCCATGTGGTTCACCAGGATGTTCAGGGGCTCCAGCACGATCATGATGCCTTCGGCTTCGGCGATCTTGGACAGCTCCTTCAGGGTACCTACACAGGTATCGAACTGTTCTTCGCTGGAAACGTCACTGCGGAGATTACCAACGGTGGCGCAGATATTGGGTACGCCCATGATCTTGGCAGCGGCCACGGATTCCTTGAAGGATTCGATGAAGATCTCACGAGTGTCCTTCCAAACCATACCGTGGGACCATGCCATCTGGGTATTGTAGTCGGGGTTTTCTCTGGATTGGATGATGATACAGGTAGAGGTCACGCCGGTCTCGTCCAGTGTAGCCTTTGCCTTGGCCAGATCCAGATGCGCCCAACCCAGCTGTTCAACTGCCTGAAAACCATACTTTGCGCCGGTGCGAACGTTCTGATACCAGTCGCCGCCAAACCAGCCGCCTGCTGCGGAAAATTTCATAATGAACCTATCCTTTCTGCATAACCATTGTATGCACAAGCACGCACAACATACATACGTACTTCATAAGTCAATGCTGACTCACTTGAGAAAACGAACCAAAAAGCTAAGATCTATGGTTTTTGGGCGAGTTTTCAACCGTAATCAGCGTTGACTTCATGCTTTTGAAAATAATTTCTATGGAGAAACGGAAGCACAAACGGCCCCCATCCATACACGCAGATACGCGTGATTGAATCTGGTATTATTGTACATGATTCGCCGTCGTTTGTCAACAGGAAATGATAAATTTTCCCAGGAATTTTTCACGGTAAATTTGCCTGCTTCATACCCAAAATTCCGGTGTGCCGATCCAGTGTATCCGAGAGCATTTCATTCGTGGGCGTGGTCGTATGCTTCTTGGATCTCCTCGGGCAGCTTATCCGGCAGCATACTGCGCACACGGATCTCGTCGCCGTCTGCCAGGATCTGTTCGTAAAACCAACATTTAAACTTGATCATATCCAAAACCTTGCTCAGATGCTCGATCTCTGCCTCCACGGTCTTCTTCTGCTTTTCAAACAGTTCTCTTCGCTGTGGATACGTAGAGGCACCTTCCTGGCACCAATCCATATACTGCTTGATGTCCCGGATCTCCAGGCCGGAGCGCTTCAGGCATTCGATGATCCGGATGGCCTCCAGTTCCCTTTCGCCGAATTTTCGAATGCCGGAGGTACGTTCCATATGGGGAAACAGCCCCTGTTTGTCGTAATAACGCAATGTGGAAATAGGCAATCCAAACATTTCCGACACCTGTCCGATCGTATACATACACGTTCCTCACAATTTGTTTACAATTATTTTCGCTAAACCTATTGACCTAAAGTCAGGTTCAGGTGGTATCATTATAGCAGAAACGAAACCGAAATACAAGTAGCTATAGAAAAATGGAGGCAAAAAATATGGCGATCAAGCAAACGGCCGGCCGGAATGCGCTGGGAGACTTTGCACCCAAATTTGCAGAGCTGAACGATGATGTGTTATTTGGAGAGGTATGGAGTCGAGAGGACAAGCTATCGCTGCGAGATCGGTCGATCGTGACGGTAACAGCATTGCTGGCACAGGGACTGACTGACACCTCGTTCCGGCACCATCTGGAATTTGCCAAGACCAATGGGATCACGAAGGAAGAAATCGCAGAGATCCTGACCCACGCTGCCTTTTACGCCGGTTGGCCGAAGGCATGGGCTGCGTTCCGTATGGCCAAGGAAGTCTGGGGTGACGAAACGGAGGAGGCGTAAAAATAATGTCTGGCGCCGATGGAAAATATATCCTCTTGCAGGATGATCGTTTTACACGGACAGAATACCAATGATAGAAATGGAGGAATGCATATGCATTACGTTACATTATCCAATGGAGTCAGGATGCCACAGCTGGGGTATGGTGTATACCAGGTGACAAAAGACGAATGCGAACGCTGTGTACGGGATGCCCTGCAGGTTGGGTATCGGCTCATCGATACGGCGCAGAGCTATTTCAATGAAGAAGAAGTTGGCAGTGCCATTGCCAAAAGTGGCATTGCCAGAGATGAGATCTTTTTGACCACGAAGGTGTGGATCGAGCATTATGGCTACGAGGCAGCCAAGGCGTCTGTGCTGGGATCCATGCAGAAATTGCAGGTGGATTATCTGGATCTGTGTTTGCTGCACCAGCCTTTTGGCGATGCCTACGGTGCCTATCGTGCGCTGGAAGAACTATATGAAGCCGGGAAGATCCGTGCCATTGGCATTTCCAATTTCTATACAGACCGCATGATCGACTTTGCTTCCTTCAACCGCATCAAGCCCATGGTCAATCAGATCGAGATCCATCCGCACCACCAGCAGATCGAAGCCAAGACCTGGCACGACAAATATGGTGTACAGCTGGAAGCCTGGGCGCCGTTTGGAGAAGGTCGTGGCGGTATGTTCGAGCTGCCGGAGCTGGCTGCCATTGGTGCCCGATATGGCAAGACGGCAGCACAGGTGATCCTTCGTTGGCATTTGCAGCGTGGCATTGTGGTGATTCCCAAGTCTACGCATATAGAGCGGATGGAAGAAAACTTCAACGTATTCAACTTCACGCTCAACGAAGACGATATGGCGACCATTGCAGCCCTGGACAAAAGGCAAAGCAGCTTCTTCTCCCACACGGATCCCAACATGGTGGAGTGGTTCGTGAAAATGGTGGAAGAACGAAGGAAACAGCACGACAGCAGCAAAGAAAAAAAGAATTGGTAATCAACAAAGGAGACATTTTTATGCGTAAGAATTTTGGCGCAAAGCCAATCCTCTATCCCCAGCCGGTGTTCATCATTGGCTCCTACGACGAAAACGGCACACCCGATGCTATGAATGCGGCTTGGGGTGGCATCAGTGAAGCAGACGAGATCTCTATGTGCCTCAGTGCCGGACACAAGACGGTGAAGAATATTCTTGTGAAAAAGGCCTTTACGGTCAGCATGGCTACGGCGGACATGGTAGTTCCCTGCGATTATGTGGGCATGGTATCCGGCAACACAGTGGCAGACAAGCTGGAAAGGGCTGGTTTCCACACGGTGAAGAGTGCCTTTGTGGATGCGCCCATCATCGAAGAGCTGCCCATGGCTGTGGAATGTACGCTGGTCAGCTACGATCCGGAGACCTGCCGGTTGGTGGGCAAGGTCGTCAATGTATGTGCGGACGAGAGCGTTCTGACCGATGGCAACATCGATCCCATGAAGCTGCGTCCCATCACGTTTGACGGTATGAACCATGCTTATTATGTGCTTGGTGAAAAGGTGGGCAATGCGTTTCACGATGGCGCAGCGCTGCAGTGAGGTGATATGATGCAGAAGAAAGTTTTGATCCTGTCCGGCAGTCCCCGGAAAGAAGGAAATTCTGATATTTTATGTGATCAATTTGCCAAGGGTGCTACAGAAGCCGGGCACGTGGTGGAGAAGATCCGTGTGGCTGAGAAGAACATTGGGTACTGTCGGGCCTGTTATGCTTGCAAAAGGGATGGCACCTGTGTGATCCGGGATGACATGGCAGAAATTTTGCAAAAAATGATCGATGCAGATGTACTGGTGTTGGCCAGTCCGGTGTATTTCTACGCCATCGATGCGCAGTTGAAAGCGGTGATCGACCGTACGGTCGCACGTTGGCTGGAGGTGAAGAACAAAGAGTTCTACTACATTGTGACCATGGCTGACGAAGCGGCGTCCTCTGCCGAAACCACACTGGCCTGCTTCCGTGGCTATGCCGACTGTGTGGAAGGTGCCGTGGAGAAAGGTGTGCTCATCGGCGGCGGTGTTTACGAAAAAGGGGCGATATTAGGCCAGCCGATCCTGGAGCAAGCCTATACCATGGGAAAACTGGTATAAGGACTATATAGAAAAACGTGAGTTTGGTGTTTTTGACACTCACTCACGTTTTCTAATGTTGTATGCATTTGTTTTGATCGTGACGGCGTTGTCTTTCTTTCATACAAAAACAAAAATTCCCATTCATAATACAGACACAACAGGTTCATAATATGACCAGAGAACAGAGCAATCGGTTCTCGAAAACAAAATCTCACACAAAAGAATGGAGAAAACAAGTATGGCACAGAAGACAAACAAGATCGTAGTTCCGGAAGCTAAGGCTGCTATGGAGCAGTTCAAGATGCAGGCAGCCAACGAAGTCGGTGTGCAGCTGAACCAGGGCTACAACGGCCAGCTCACCAGCCGCGAAGCCGGTTCCATCGGTGGTCAGATGGTGAAGAACAGCTGTCCCACACGAAACACGAAAACCGTCAGCTTTGAGCGTACAAATCGCATTGTCGATGGGCATAAAACCACCGTGCGTTACATAGCCGGAATTGCTGTTTGAGGGAGGAAATACGGATGAAAAGGTTGCTAAAATGCGAGTTTGATATGGATACAGCCTGTGTGGAGTTGCAATTCTCAGACGGAACGATGATTGCCATTGATACTATAGCCGTAGAAAATGAGGTGGCTAACAATATGTATCAGCGGTCGGAGCTTGACTATCTCATTTACAACAAGCCGCTTGAATACGCCCAACTTGTCCTTGGCGGCGATCTTGAGGGATACTTGAAGGGAACGCCTGAACATCGCTTGATGGATTAAAAAACAATTAGAACCTTCGGCAATGCCCATTTTCGGGTTGTCGGAGGTTCTTGACTTATTGCAAATATATCTGTCGAAAGATGATGAATTATAGCTTTTATCAGTTATAACTGATAAAGTTGTGTGAAAGAAGTAAAATTTCAGTTGTAACTGAAACAATGTTATATCCGAGATTTCCTCTTAGCTGAGAAATGGAATTAAAAAGCATCCCTACTACGATTCAAACCGTAGCAGGGATGCTTTGCTATATGGAGTATCTGACCGTTAAAATTTAAATTCATGCATTATTTGAACTAAGATTATCTTAGCACGATATAGATGAACGCCATCAAGATTGCGACCGCTAAGATAGCAAATGTCGGCAGTAAGCAGCCTGTTTTTTGTGATTGCTTTGTATTATGGTGATCTGCTTGCGTATATGTATTGGCGTAAACCTTTTGGGCCTGATTTGCCTTCTGTGTTGGGCGTGGCTTTATAGCTTTTGCGTATAACGCAAGCGGATCCGTCTGATTCATAATCCGCGAATAAAAACCATCAAGCCATTTCGCATCGCCCGGTTCACACATATTGGACTCGGTACAGTTCGGCTCGTGAGCTATCTGATTTCTAACCCACCGATAATGCTTCAGTTGTTTTAGGTCATTATCCCACCCCGGCACGAGATAAGAGCCACGAGCAGTATTGAGCATTTCATCAATATATGCAGAAATGCGTCTGTCGTCACCTAATATTTCTCCACATAGTTTTTCAAGATGTTTATATGACTCTATAAAGCTCATCTTGCCCTCCCGTTTATATGCCACTCCGCAATCGCAAGATTGATGGCATAATTACTCCTGCAATATTTTCAAATACTTATCAAGCCTTGCGTTGATATACCCGGCAAAGAGATTTTCCATTGCGGAAAGATTATGCTTCACATGATACTCGTCAAAGGCATCGTAATAAGCCATACGATCTGTGAACTTAATATCGATTGGCGGAAAGCCTGCCTTCATCAGTTCCAGATTCACAAGAAGCCTGCCCGTTCTGCCGTTTCCGTCGATAAAAGGGTGAATGCCCTCAAATTCGATATGAAAACGAGCCAGCTTGGTTACGATGTGTTCCGTGCTGCCCACAAAATCTTGCAAAAGCTGTTCCATTTTCGGCTCGATTAGATACGGCTGCACCGGCTCATGCTGTGCGCCCATGATGCGGACGGGCACTCTGCGGTATACGCCTCGGTCATCTTTTTTGTCGGCAAGAACAAGGTAATGAATCTCCTTGATTACACGCTCGCTAATGGGGATATTCTTTGCTACCAGTTCTCGAACGTAGTCGAAAGCTTCTTTGTGTCCAACCGCTTCCATGTGGTCTTTCAACGGCTTGCGGTCAATGGTCAAGCCTCGGAGAACCAAATCGGTTTCACGCAGGGTCAGAGTGTTGCCCTCGATGGCGTTGGAGTTGTAGGTGTATTCAACGATGAATTCCTCGTTCAGCCGTTCCACTTCGCCCTCGGTCAACGGTCTGCGACCATCAAGTTCTGTTTTCTTGCGGTCTATCTGTTCCAGAATGCTTTCCTTGGACTTGTATCGCCCGTCCATAGGCTTTTCCGCATCGGCAGGAATCTTCCACCCACGCCCCTCTTGAAACGCCCCCGGAATCTTCCCCTCGGCACAAAGCACACGTATTCTTCTATCGGAAATGCCCCACTTCTCAGCGGCTTGCTTTACGGTCATAAACATGGTTGATCCCTCCTTGCTACACCTATTATACCACATTATCGGAACAATATCAACAGTTTCGGAACAATATTTTGCAGATTAGCGGAACAATGTAGTGACAACAGTTATAATTCAACGTGATCAATACAAGATTTCAAATCCTGTTTAAGCCCCTTATCTATTGCGATCTGACAAAGTATACCACAGCGGTCCTGTACTAACATTTCTTTGTATGTAAATT
>CAZUUA010000010.1:0-63427 GCA_964623635.1 uncultured Ruminococcus sp. | reverse complement strand
CCAGGGTATACTGGTCATTGTCCGTATTCTGCTGCCAGTGCTCCACCTTGAAGCTAACAACGGCGGGGGAATAAATAACGATATAGGTAAAATCCGCGTCGGCAGAAGTGATATTCACATCAACGCTGGCACGATCGGGGGTGTAGCCCACCACCTCGGGGCTTTTGACCTCCTGATGGTAACTCATACCGGCACCAATGGAGCCGGTCCAGGGATTGGCTGCCTCTGAACCATCTACGAATACATAGTTGATCACGATAGAATAGCTTGCCGGAGCTACCGGTGCATCATCATCCAGTGTATCGGAGCCGGTACCGAAAATATTGCCCAGACCACCGAGGAGACCGCTCAGGAAATTATCCTTTGTTTCCGGTTCGGTTTCGATAGGGTCTTCCACCACAGGTACATCGGGTGTCGTTTCTTCCAACACGGGTGCTACAACACGGATGGCAATCTCATCGGAGACGGTTTCACCATCGGTGTGACGGATGTAGGCTGTGTCACCCTGCAACACATTGGCGATCATGGCATAGCGCACGGTCAGTATGTCCCCATCTGCACCGGCGATATTCACCCAAACATCGTCGTCAACTTTGATCTGCCAGGTGGCATAATACCCTGCTTTCACCTCGACGCTGCCGTTTTCGGGGAGGTCGAGGATGGTGGTGTCCGCTGAGACCAGCACCGGGGAAACGAGGCTGAACACCATCATAATGCATAATGTAAGTGCTAAAAATTTTTTCATATTCGTTCAACCTCCTTTCTTATTCTTCGCTGGTGGCGCCTGGTGTGGAATCTTCCATATATTTCCATCCCTGCGACTGCATGGCGTCTTTGGTCATGTTGGCGTGCTGGATGGCTTCGGCTTCTACTTGGATGACCACCGTGCAGTTCTGGTACTCGTTGCCCATGTCCTTGGAGAAGGTCACCGTGGTGAACAACGGTTCTGTGGTTTCCCCTTCGTCCAGCGGCTTTTTGTAGTACCAATAATCATCGCCTTTTTCCCAATCTTCTTCATTGAAATCCAGTTCGATGAAAGCCGTATTAGGCGTGCTCTGCCCTTTCAATGTGATGGTTGGTGTTACCTTCACACGGACCCACGCCTTTTGTTCGTTATTTTGTACGGTGACGATCTTGGACACTTGCATGCCGGGCATCACGCCTTCGATCGTTTCCGTTGGGTAGTCTACATATGTATCTTCTCCATTATCGCCGGGGATCAACTGTTTTTCGATCAGATCGATGTCCACGGCACCGGAGGTGATGACGTTATGGGCGATCGTGCTGTCGGTGAAGTAGGCCAGCGTGCCGGTGGCTACTGTTGCCAGTGCGATGGCGACGACGGCGGCGGACAGGACTTTCGTTTTGTTTTGTGGCGTGAGAAGGTTCGTTTTCATGGGAAAGCATCCTTTCTGCGGGGATTGAATCTATCCTGAATTGTTGCTTTGCGAAATTGTGCATATGCCGACAATGGGCATATGAGAGCACCCGATAGCTCAGATGCCCTCATACGCCCGCACCAACGGCACGTGACCATTGGTGCATGACGTAATGAGAAAGTGAGGGGATTTTTTGAATTAGCCAGCGAAATTGAAATCGGTTCCGAATGCAGTGGTCATAGCCTTGAAGCAGTTAGTAGCATCGGTCTTGGTAGCATCATCAAAGCCATAAGACTGTACTGCGAATGCCTGAATCTGAACAGTAGCGCCATTCAGCTTAGCCATTTCGGTATTGCCATAATTAGCGTCAACCGTCAGAGTATCGAACAGAACGATCGTATCTTTAGCTTCATAGATGTCCTTCATGAAGATGTATACGACCCATTCGCTGCTGGTACCCTTATTACCATTGCTTGCATCCTGATAGTACACGTTACCATCAGCATCGGTGTAGATCATGTCCAGACCGTTCCAGTTAAAGGACTGGGTAGAGCCTGTTTTGATCAGACCACCAGAGATGAACTTGGTGATGTCCAGGTTGTAGTAGGTCTTGGGGGTTGCAGTGTCGGCACCGTACAGATCCAGCAGGTCACCCTTGATGGTGATCTTAGCGGCGATGTAGGAATCTTCGGAGCCATCAACAACAGTGATAGTGGGGTCCTTGGTAACATCCATAGCGGGATAGAGCTTGTAGGTCTGGTTATCGGAAGTACGCTTAGTACCATCTGCTACCAGGTCACCGTCAGCATCCTTCTTAACGATGGCTTCGTCCAGAGTGATCGCAACAAAACCAGAGGAGAAGGTGTTCGTCTGGTCTTCTTTGTCGGTGAAGTACGCCAGAGTACCACCAACTACTGCAGTAGCGGCCATGCAAACGCACAGTGCTACGGCAACAATTTTCTTCTTATTCATGAGTCATTCTCCTTAATGTTGTTTTGTTAATTAGGAAGCAGCGGTGGCAGTAGCGTTTGTCCATGCAACGGCAGGTGCGAATTCCACCTTATTGCCACTACTGTTAATTTCACCAGTATACAACTGGTGTGCATAAGCTTTGAATGTCAATGTAGGACGAGCTTTGATTTCTGTCTCAGAAACTTTTCCGTCGCCATCAACGCCATCGATAGCTTCCATGTTGGACTTAGTAACAGTATCATTTACAGTGACATAACCATTTTTGTAATCACCAGTACCGCTTCCTTGCAGAACATAGAAAGACTGATCACTGCTGCTTGCACTAACCTTACGATAGTAAACACCCTCAGCACCAGTCAATGCCGTCCATCCATCAGTTACCTCATATTCTTTCAGATACGTATCGTAATTGGAGGATTTAGTGATTTGGATAAACACTATACAGTCTTCGCTATTTGCTTTCACTGTAACCTGAGGATCCTTTGCAATTTTGAAACCTGGTACCATTTTGTATTCTTTACCAGTTGTTTCCTTCAATTCGATTACGATATCACTTGTAGTGAAGGTATTCTTCACTTCATCAGATGTAGCAGTCAACCAAGCCAGCGTTGCGCCAACCAGACCAACCACCATCATGACCACTGCCAAGATCATGGCAATTGTTTTTACTTTCATATCATATACCTTTCTTTAGGTCGAGGTATATATACCTAAATAATTGGATGTGCGTCAGGTTGCAGGAGTGGTGGAAGCGACGGTAAATCCAACAGCATCCCACAGTGCCTTACCAGTAGTCTTATCGGTCAGACCATCCTTCTGAACAGCGTATGCATAGATCTTGACAGTCTTATTAGCATAGCTTGTCAGAGTGTTAGATGTCTGTTCATTATTGATGGTGATTGTGTCGAACACAGATACATCAGTACCAGCCGAAACAGCCTTAGGAGCAGTTGCACCAGCATCAGTACCTACATACACATAAACATTATTTACGCCAGCAACAGCAATCCATCCTTTTTCACTCATCTGAGTAGCAATGGTCTTAGCACTTTCAATTGCATTAATTTCATTTACCACCTGTACAAACAAGAAGCAATCTTCACTGTCGGAAGCAACGTGAACGATAGGGTCTTTTACATAAGTGTGACCTGGAATCAACTTATAGCTGTTTTCGGTCACACGATTCGCCAGCTTATGATTGCCATCATCGTCTGTCTCTGCGGTAGTTTCCTTTACGCCAAGAGTATCAACTTTTGCCTCGTCAAGGGTAATCTTAACACCAGCACCAACATTGAAAGTGTTAGTAACAGTATCCGAAGTCGAAGTCAAATAAGCCAACGTACCCATCACAGATGCAGCTACCAGCAGTACGGCGCAAACCATAGCCAGAACAACTTTTGTCTTTTTCATACTTTTTTCCTTTCGTTTTTTCGAAATGTTTTATATAAACGGCGTGGGCCATTTATATCTGGTGCCGCCGTAGGGGATGGTCGTTTGCCGCCATTCCCTACAGTGCCCGTGCAGTCCTATTCCCCAAGGGCGCTACACGGACTTCTTCTTTTTCTTTGTCTCTTTTGCTTCGATATCATCATCTTCACTGGCAAATAGATCCGGCAGAAATACCAGCAGCATCAGCACCGCACCGGCCGCAATGGCTACGAAGGTCCCCGGCGGCTCCTGTATGTAGCTCGCCAAATACCCCAAATACGGTATGGTGAACACCGGCTTCCCGATCACATTGCGGTAATGCACCAATCCGCCGTCTTCCTGCTCGTTCGCTACGCCCTTCGTCCGAAAACGGATGGTGTCCGGATCCTCTTCATCCGGCACAATCCCTACGATACGGTGCGTGGCAACGGTGTCTTCGTCCAGTAGAAACGTGATATCATCGCCTATCTCCAATGCAAACGGATCTACATTCTGTACGTAGATCAGCGACCCCACATGGTACACAGGCTCCATACTGCCCGACAGGACCGTAAACACCTGCATCCCGATGAGCCGCACACCCACCAACGCACAAGCCAGCACCACCACGCACATTACCAAAATGGACGTGAAGGTATTCCAAACCTTGACGAAGAGGGACTTCT
This sequence comes from uncultured Ruminococcus sp., assembly GCA_964623635.1. GTDB lineage: Bacteria > Bacillota > Clostridia > Oscillospirales > CAG-272 > UMGS1696. The sequence continues at coordinate 58,983 of CAZUUA010000010.1, read as the reverse complement.
CCTTCTTGCCACTCGACTTTGCTGCCGGTTTCGCTTTCGTCACCGCAGTCGAAGTGTTCGCCGGTCCTTTCGTCACCGACGTCCCATAGTCACCGGCGTTCGCCTTTTTCGTAGACGAAGCGGTCGATGGGGTAGAAGTCCGCATTGGGGCTGCCGCTTTGGGTAACGTCTCCGTACTATGTTTTTGCGCCGCACCGGAATCGGGCGATGCGACTCCGCCAACCTTCGTCTCTTCCTTGGGCGCCGCCAGATACCGGATCAGCATCGCACGGGCGTGTGCCGCATCGCTTTGCTGGGGTAGTCCAAACGCCGTCACCAGTACGTTCCATTGCTCCAGAGGAACCTTGTCCGCACCGATCTTGTATAGGCCAGCCGCTAAGGCCCGTCGTTTCTCGTCTGTCAGTCCGGCAAGCTGCTTTGGTTCCGTCACGCCAGCCGTCCGCAGTACTGCATCCACCAGGGTCATAGCCGCAAGCTCCTTCTAAAATAGGGAGACCCGAAAAATTGGTTTCGTTTCTTCGGATCCATTTCCACTGTTAATGCCAGAACCGCCGCCGCTTGTCACACCTTGGCAGCCCTGGGTCGTGAGTAAACTCCGATGCACCACATTTGTGTTAAACATATGTAGTAACCGTACAGTTAGCCCACGTACTGAGAATATTATATCACTTCGAAACTTGTTTGTCAATAGTGTACTCGCACTTTTTTCTGGTTCCGGTAAGTTTTTTTGTAATGTAAAATTATGTTCGGCAAACGCATTCGTTCTGCTCGGTTTGATCAGAAAATCGCACACACAATGTTGTGTCCGTCAACGTGCCGTTTTCTCTGCAAACGATCCCGTGCGGCATATTTTTCACCACAAAAAGACGGCTCCGTTCCGGCTTTGTTAGCGGAAGCTAACCAAAATGGGCGATAGGGCTTGACTAAATCGATCCGCCGTGGTACAATATGGGTATACGGATTAGGATAGAATAGAAAGGATCCCTTCATGCAAAAATACAACGTCACGGGTATGAGCTGTGCCGCCTGCTCGGCCCGTGTGGAAAAGGCCGTTTCCGCTGTGCCCGGCGTGACCTCCTGCGCTGTGAATCTCCTGACCCACTCCATGCAGGTGGAAGGCGGCGCTGTCGATGCCATCGTGAAGGCCGTCACCGATGCCGGATACGGTGCGACGCTTGCCGGGGCCGGGTCTAACACGAACACAGCCGATGCGCTGGTCGATACGGAAACACCGGTGCTGGTGCGGCGGCTGGCGGCGTCTCTGGCGTTTCTCGCAGTACTCATGTACATCTCCATGGGGTACACCATGTGGCACTGGCCGCTGCCGCCGTTTCTTGGTGAGAATCCGCTGTCCATCGCCTTGACGGAGCTGCTGCTGTCTGCCATCGTCATGGTGATCAACCAGAAGTTTTTCGTCTCCGGCGTCCGTGGCCTATTGCATCGTGCGCCCAATATGGATACGCTGGTGGCACTGGGCTCCGCCGCTGCGTTTTTGTACAGCACTGTCGAGGTCTACGCTATGTGTGCCGCTGTGCAGTCCGGTGACGTCTTTCTTGCCATGGAGAAGCTGCACGGGCTGTATTTTGAGTCGGCAGCCATGATCCTGGCGCTGATCACGGTGGGCAAGATGCTGGAGGCTCGCTCCAAGGGCAAGACCACCGATGCCCTGCGCAGTCTCATGGATCTGGCGCCGCAGGTGGCGACCGTGGTTCGGGACGGCGTTGAGGTGGTGATCCCAGTGGCAGAGGTGCGGCTGGGAGACACGTTTGTGGTGCGTCCCGGTGAAAGCATACCGGTGGACGGCGTGGTGGTAGAGGGTCACACGGCGGTGAACGAAGCTGCCTTGACCGGAGAAAGTCTGCCGGTGGATAAGGAAGCAAACAGCCCGGTCTACGCCGCCACCATCAACCAATCCGGCTTCATCCGCTGTACCGCCACCCATGTGGGCGAAGACACGTCCCTGTCCCGGATCATTCGCATGGTCAGCGACGCCGCCGCCACAAAAGCACCCATTGCCAAGATCGCCGACCGGGTCTCCGGTGTGTTCGTGCCCACGGTGATCACCATCGCCGTTATCACCACAGCAGCATGGCTGCTCACCGGGCACACCGTCGGCTTTGCGCTGGCCCGTGGGATCTCGGTATTGGTGATCAGCTGCCCCTGTGCGCTGGGTCTTGCCACACCGGTCGCCATCATGGTGGGCAGTGGCGTAGGTGCCAAAAACGGTATCCTTTTCAAAACCGCTGTATCTCTGGAAGAAACGGGCAAGATCCACATTTGTGCGCTGGATAAGACCGGCACCATCACCAAAGGTGAACCGGCCGTCACCGATCTGTACCCGGCAAACGGGATCCCGGAAACGGAGCTGGTGACGCTGGCTGCCACTTTGGAGCAAAAAAGCGAACATCCTTTGGCAAAAGCCGTTCTGCGGTATGCAGCGGAAAATGGGATCTGCTGCCACGAAGCCACGGACTTCACTGCCCTGCCCGGCAACGGTGTCACGGCGGTCTGGGACGGTCACGTGCTCCACGGCGGTAACCACAGCTTTTTGGCAGGACACGCCACGTTGCCAACGGATGCAGTCGTACAAGCAGAAGCGTTGGCAGAAGAGGGCAAAACGCCGCTTTGGTTCAGCCGTGACGGGCAGTTTCTCGGGATCATCGCCGTGGCAGACACCATCAAGGAAGACAGCCCGGAGGCCATTCGTCAGCTGCAAGGCATGGGCATTCGTGTGGTGATGCTGACCGGGGACAACGAAAAGACCGCCGCCGCCATCGGGAAGCTTGCCGGTGTGGACAGCGTGATCGCCGGGGTTTTGCCTGACGGAAAGGAAGCCGTGATCCGTCAGCTGCAAACGGAGGGCAAGGTTGCCATGGTGGGTGACGGGATCAACGATGCCCCTGCCCTGACCAGAGCCGACATGGGCATTGCCATTGGCGCCGGTACCGATGTAGCCATCGATGCGGCAGACGTGGTCCTGATGCACAGCCGCCTGACCGATGTATCCGCTGCCATTCGCCTGAGCCGCCGGGTACTGACCAACATCCGGGAGAACCTGTTCTGGGCATTCTTCTACAACTGTATTGGTATTCCCCTGGCGGCCGGTGTGTTCATCCACTGGACCGGCTGGGAGATGAATCCCATGTTCGGTGCCGCTGCCATGAGCCTGTCCAGCTTCTGTGTGGTGACCAATGCCCTGCGGCTGAATCTGATCAAGGTACACGATCCCCGATACGATAGAAAAATCACATCCAACAAAAAGGAGAAAAAAGCTATGGAAAAGACGATGAAGATCGAAGGCATGATGTGCGGTCACTGCGAGGCCAGAGTGAAGAAGGCACTGGAAGGCCTGAAGCAGGTGGAGGAAGCCATCGTCAGCCACGAGAACGGCACTGCCATCGTGAAGCTAAACAAGGACGTATCCGACGCCAGCCTGAAGAAGGTGGTGGAGAAGGAAGGCTACACGGTTTTGGGGATCGAATAAGAAAGCACTCCGTAAAATCCCTATATAATAAAAAGGAACGAAACCTGTTAAAAATGGGTTTCGTTCCTTTTGTTTTCAGGCAACGCTGTTTTTTTCAAAAAAATACTGGCCGGTCTTTTCGCCGCAAATTACACCTTGTTCAGCGTTCCCTTACGGCTTCGGTCGGCTCCGCACCAAGCAGGCTGCCAACAGGGAAAACACGATGGCCGCTGTGACACCGCCAGCTGTTGCGGTCAGTCCACCGGTCAGGATGCCCAAAAACCCATCCTTGTCCACCGCTTCCCGAACACCCTCGGCAATGCGATACCCAAAGCCCGTCAGCGGTGTGGTGGCACCGGCGCCGGCAAACGCCACCAGTGGCGCATACACACCCACGGCACCCAGCACCACACCGGCCACCACGTACAGCACCAGTATCCGAGCCGGGGTCAGCTTGGTGCGGTCGATGAGCAGCTGTGCGATGGTACAAAAGGCGCCTCCCACCAAAAAAGCACGCAGATATTCCATATCATTTCTCCTCACAAAACGTCAAGGTTTCCAAGTACGTTTCGGTATCGATCTGTGCCGAGGTAAGGTCCCGTCTGCGGATCTCCACCAGATGCGCCACACCGGGGATGGTCTGTCCCTGAGACAGTGCCATGGCATTCATCAGCGCACCGGTCCCCACGAACAACACCGTATCGAGTCGCCCCTGCCGCATATTTTCCAAAATATCCGCCGCCAGCACCACCGCAGAACAGCCGCATCCGGAACCACCGGCGTGTACGTCCGCGCGTTCGTCCATGGGGTAGATCATCTTGCCGCAGTCTGCCAGCTTGCCGGACACGTCCATACCGTGGCTCCACAGCAGATCCGCAAGAATATCGCTGCCTTCTCTGCCCAGATCCCCGGTCAGGATCATATCGATCTCGCCGGTGCTTTTGTTCTTCTCGAAGTAACGCAGCAGGGTATCCGCAGCCGCCGGTGCCATAGCCGCTCCCATATTGGCCGCATCCTTGATACCGCCGTCTACCGCTTTTCCGATGACCACACCGGTGATCTGCGGCACATATCGATGTCCCATTCGGGTCAGGTCTGCGGTCTCTGCGGTACACACAAAGGCTCCCGCTCCGGTGACGGTCCACTGGGACGTTGGCGGTCTTTGTCCTCCGTATTCCAGCGGATACCGGAACTGCCGCTCGGCCGAACAAAAATGGGACGAGGTCACGCACACCGCACGGGACAGCGTCGAGCCCGTCAGCAGTGCCGACAGCAGCAGTCCTTCTGCCGCCGTGGAGCAAGCGCCGAACAGTCCCAGATAGGGCAGCCCAAAGGACAGGGTGCCATAGGTGGAAGCGATGCATTGGTTCACCAGATCCCCGGCCAACAAAAGGTCAAGCTCTGCCGGTGTGTAGCCACCTTTGGCAAGCGCCAGACCCACCGCACGCTTCTGCATCTCCGATTCTGCTTTTTCAAAGGTGTCCATGCCAAATAGGTCAGTCTCGTCCCAGCCGTCAAACAACGCTCCCAGTGGGCCGTCATGCTCTTTTTTGCCAACCACACTGCCCCAGCTCTGGATATACACCGGTCTGCCCGGTCGGATGCACATACGCTATCTCCTTTTTGTACGCCTTTTGCAATCTTATGGTACGCATAGTATGTGTACTGTAGCGGAAATTATACATTTTCACATTTTTGAAAAAATACCGTCAGTTTGCGCAAATGCCAGACAGTTTTTTCACAAATCCCTTGACAAGAAGCTGTGTTTGTGGTATCATTTATGTACAGTGTTCTCGCCATGGATCGTTTTGACGAGGATTATATTTTATATTTGTAATACCAAAAAAAGGAGACCTACCATGCGTACACAAAAGCTGCTGGCGCTGTTTTTGGCGCTGCTGATGACCTCGTCCTGTGTGATCGGCTGCGGACAGGGCGCCACGGAGGAGACCACCACCACTGCCAATACCACCGCCGACCAGACGGAAACCGAAACTGTTGAGGAGACCAAGGTATCGGACGACCTGCCGGATTCGGACTTTGAAGGCTACACCTTCAACATTTTCAACTCCAATCCCGAATCCAACAACTGGTTCACCACCGTACACGTGACCGCCGCCGAAGACTCCGGGGACAGCATTCCCTCTGCCATTTTCAACCGGAACATTTCGGTAGAAGATCGGCTGAACATCCACATCGTGGAGACGGAGCAGACGGTGGATCAGATCAAGAACACCACCATTGCCGGGGACGGTTCCTTTGATATGTCCCTGATGCAGGGCGCTGCGGTGCTGTCTCAGGCCCAGTCCGGCTATCTGATGGACCTGCACACCCTGCCCTACCAGAACTTTGACAAGCCCTATTGGGATCACAACGCCGTAGAGCAGCTCTCCATCGGTGACAAGCTGTACATGGGCGTGGGTGACTTTTTGACCACCCAAATCGATGAGACCTGCTGTATGTACTTCAATAAGGCGCTGATCACCAACCACGATCTGGAGGATCCCTACGATCTGGTACACAGCGGCAAATGGACACTGGACAAGCTGTCCGAAATGGCAACGGTCTCCGGCAACGATGTAGACGGCAACGGTACCTTTGACGACAACGACGACTACGGGCTCATGTCCTGGCGTGGCGTGTTCTATATGTTCCTGCTCAACGGCTGTGGCTACACCCTGACCGAAAAGGACAGCGACGATATTCCCCAGTTCACCTTCTACAACGAAGGCTTTGTGAACGCCTACGAAAAGATCCTTGCCATGGTACACAGCGACGAACGGGTATATTATGATGCAGAGGTGAAGACCAACACCAGAGGTCTGTCCAACAACCACCGGGTACAGGAGATCATGTTCCCGGCCGAACAGGTCATGTTCTGGGTAGAATGCATCAGCTGGGCCAAGGCACTGCGGGATATGGAAGCCAACTTTGGTATCGTGCCGGCACCCAAGTACAACGAAGAGCAGACCCAGTATTACTCCTGCAACAACGGCAACTTCTTCGGTATGGCCATTCCGGTATCCGTATCCGATGTAGACCGCACCTCCATCATTCTGGAAGCGCTGCAGTCTGCCTCCACCGATACGGTGCTGGCCGCATACTATGACATCACGCTGAAGAGCAAGCTGACCCGTGACGAAGAATCTGCCTCCATGGTGGACATCATTTTTGACACCACCACCTACGACTGCTCCACGGTATACGGTCTGGGCAATGTGAAGACCAACATTTACCAAAAGGCCTCCCAGAACGACACCGACCTTGCTTCCTTCTGGGAAAAGCAGCAGTCCTCGCTGGATACCACCATCCAGAAGATCGTGGACAACTTTGCAAAACTGGGTTGATCCAGTTTGGCTGGGTTGATCCAGTTTGAAAGTAGGTTTAACAAATAAAAACGGCAATGGAATGTGGATAGGTATCCGCACTCCGTTGCCGTTTTTGTATTCACTTGTGCTGTGCCTGTTGGGCATCTGCCGCCATGGTGCCAATGACGTTGCGCACGGCAGAGATGATCATCCGGCAGTCGGTCTCCACACCGGCCTTGGCTTCCTCGTATTCCCGACGCATCCTTGCCACGTTTTCGCTGATCTGCAACATTCGTTTTTCCGGTCGGGTCTGCAGTGCCTGCCAGTTTTCGACAAACCGGTCGTGCAGCTTGAATTCGTATGCCCGGTGATCCGCCAGGGACATTTTCCGTTTTTCGTCGTGAGAGCCGGTGAAGGAATCGGTGAGATAATGGCACAGCATCCCGGTCTTGAGCCACCAGAACGTTGAATCCTTCTGGGGCTTGTTCATGTGCCTGTCCATTTTCTTTCGCTTGAAGGTATAGCTGTGTCCCCGAAGATGGTTGCTGCGAGACGCCGTCAAATACGAAAAGACGTTGATATCCGGCAGGATATTCCCCACCAGAAAGGCACCCTTTCGTCTGCCGTGCAGCCCGTATGTGCCGGAGAGCGTTTTGGCGATCTGGATATGGTCTTTTGCTTTCATGCGTAACACCTGAACTTTCTATCGATAATCGTATGGTTTGATTGGTTCTATTTTGGTCTCACTACCCCCAAAAACCGATGGCAATTCTGTCACGAAATCTTGCAATTTCGTCACGAAATCTTGCAATTTCGTGGGAGATATGGTACAATATATCTGTTATTTTTTGTGATTACGTGAGGACGATAACTTCTACATGAACACGATCGTAAAAAAAGCGTTGGCGGCGCTGTCTAAATATGATGTGGACCTGAAGAATCATTATGAAGAGACCCGACAGTTTGAAAAAGCCACCAGACCCTATTACAATCGCATCACTACCAATATGATGGAACGGATGCTGACACTGCCACCGGCCTATGGTCAACCGGAACGAACACTGCTGACCAGAGCCTTCAGCCGGGACGGCAAACTCGCACCGCTGATCCTGTACTTTCACGGCGGCGGCTTTGTCACCGGTGATTTCGACAGCTACAGCCATGTGTGTGCCCATCTGGCTGCCCAGACCGGCTACAAGGTCATCGCCATCGACTATCGCCTGGCACCGGAACACAAATTCCCGGCCGGCCCCGAAGACTGCTATGCCGCTGTCCAGACCATTCTGGCTCACTGCGCCGATTGGTACCAGGCAGATCCGGACGAGGTGGTGGTCATGGGAGACAGTGCCGGCGGGACCCTGTCCTGCGTAAGCTCCATGATGGCACGAGACCGTGGCGGTCGTTTGCCGAAGAAACAGATCCTGGTCTACCCGGCTGCCTGGTGCGATTACCGGGAAGACACGCCTTTTGCCTCTGTGCTGGAAAACGGCGAGGAATATCTGCTGACCCTCAAGAAGCTACAGGACTACATGGAGCTGTATCGCTCCTGTGATGCCGATTACGAAAATCCCTACTTTGCACCGCTGCGGCATACCAATTTTGCCGACCTGCCGGAGACGCTGCTTCTGACCATGGAATTCGATCCGCTGCGTGACGAGGGGGAAGCCCTTGCCAGAGCCTTGCGAGACGGTGGGACGCCTGTGACCGTTCGCCGGATCAAAAACGGTATCCACGGTATGCTCAGTCTGCCGCCGGCCACGCCTATCACCAGACAACTCTATAAACATATTATAGCCTTTTTACAAGGAGCCAATCATGTCGAACCATCCGAATTACTCTGATGACCACACAAACAGTACACAAAGCAGTCGTAGTCTCAAAGATAGCCGTCTCCATTATTGGCGTGACCGGACCGTACACTGGGAACGGCTGGACAATATGGCAAAGGTGTTCCCGGCTTTGGTCTCCCCGGAGGACAGCGAGGTCTTTCGCATCTCCTGTGTGCTGAAGGAACCGGTACAGCCCGACCTTTTGGAGGACGCCGTCAATGCTGCCATGGAGGAATATCCCCTGTTCTCCTGCACTCTACGGCATGGGATGTTCTGGTATTATCTGGAAAAGACCAGCCATAGGCCCCACATCCACGAGGAAAACGCCACGCCCTGCGGTCCCATCTATCGCAACGAACCCTGCGGTCTGCTGTTCGATGTGTCCTATTACAAAAACCGGGTGCATCTGGAGGTGTTCCATGCGCTGTGTGACGGCACCGGTGCGTTCATGTTTTTCCGGACGGTGCTCATGCATTATCTCACCAGTCTGCACCGGGATGTGGTGCCCTCCGTCATGCCGGACATTGGCATCGACAGCACCGGCACCGAAAAGGCAGTGGATAGCTTCAGTCAATATTATAACAAAAAACGGATCAAAAGTAAAGACATTGCCGGGATTTTGGGGAAAGAACGGAAAAAAGTTTACCGGCTCCGAGGACAAAAATCCCACGACCTGCGGCTGTTGGTGACCGAGGGACAAGCCTCCGTGAATGCCATCAAAGCGGCGGCCAAGGCAGAAGGGGTCACGGTGACGGTGTTCACCACGGCACTGCTCATCGCCAGTCTTCGGGACATCATGGATCCCAGAGATCGCCACAAGCCGGTGTCCATCGCCGTGCCGGTAAACCTGCGCACCTACTTTCCTTCCGACACGGCACGAAACTTTTTTGGCATCGTGAACATCGAATACGACTTTTCCAATGGCGAGGATCTCTCCACCATCTGCCGCCACGTGACCGAAGCCATGCACGAAAAGCTGACCCACGAAGCCATGGAGGAAATAATCGCCGAGCAGGTGAAGATCGAGAAATTCTGGCTGGTGCGGATCCTGCCGCTGGGGCTGAAAAACTTTGTCATGTCCCGCTACCAGATCCTGAACGACAACCGCCGTACCATTTGCCTGTCCAACATGGGCAAGGTGGAAATGCCGCCGGAACTGGCCGAATATGTGGACAGCTTCATGGTGATCAACAGCTGCGCCACCAAGCAGGTCTGCATCTGCTCTTATGGGGACCGGATGCAGATTGTGTTTGCCGGGGTACTGGCCGGACGGGAGCTGGAGCGTTCCTTCTTCCGCAGACTGGCCGCTGTGGATCCGTCGCTGACCATCACCACCAACTACACCGAAAAGGAGGTCGCCGAAGAATGAACGAACACGAGAACCATGATACCCTCTACTGTACCAAATGCGGCGTGCATCTGACCGGCGAACGAAACCGCTGTCCTCTGTGCGGCAAGATCCTGGGTAAAGGCGAGACCGAACGTTCCCTGGTCTATCCGGAGATCCCACAGCAGTTCTCCTACAATCTGATCTTCAAGATCTCCACCTTCGCTGCCATCGTGTGCATTTTGATCATCAACATTCTGAACTTTGTCTTCATTCCCCATCTGGCGCTGTACATTCCGCTGACGCTGATCACCATCTGCGCCTGGCTCATTGTGAACATCGGCTACCGCAAACGCAAGAATATTCCTAAGAATATCTTATATTTAGCGATACTGTCCACCGGTGTGTGCATCTGGATCGACAATCTCCTGGACTGGTACCATTGGAGCGTGAACTATGTGCTGCCCATTATGTCCGGTGCCCTGAGCATATTCTATTTTGTGCTGTCTCTGGTGGATCGCAAAAACTCCTCCACCTATGGGATATACTTTCTTCTGAGCATGATCGGCTCGGTGCTGACTGCCATTTTATACTGCTGCGGCGTGATCTCGGTACCGGCCTTTGCGGTGATCAGCGTAGGGGTAGCGGTGTGTCTGCTGTGCTTCCAGCTGCTCTTTCGCTGGCGCAGCTTTTCGTCGGAGCTGTTCCGCCGGTTCCATGTGTAGTATCGCATCGTTCCTTTTTCACCGAAAAAGTTCAACGAAAAAGTTCAACGAAAAAGCGTCTTGACAAACACCGTCCTATGTGCTATTATAAGAATAGAAAAAACAGCGGAGCTGCTCCATCCATAACGGTCGTACAGCGCTGCTCTTGTGAGGTATAAAAGAAATGAAAGCTATTGTGATCAAGGAAGATCGTTCTCTGGTCTGGCAGGATGTACCGGATCCGACACCGGCTGCCGGAGAGGTTTGCATCGAGGTGTATGCCGCTGCCCTGAACCGAGCCGATCTTTTGCAAAGAGAAGGTACCTATCCGCCGCCGCCAGGTTGTCCCGATTGGCCCGGACTGGAGGTCGCCGGTGTGATCTGTGCCCTCTCTCCCGAAGCCGAAGCCGAAGGTCGTTTCCATTTGGGTGACAAGGTGTGCGCCCTGCTGGGTGGCGGTGGGTACGCCGAATATGTGACCGTGCCGTCCTGTATGTGTATGCCCATACCCAAGGGTCTGTCCATGGTGGAAGCCGCCGCACTGCCGGAAGCCTTTGCCACCGCCTGGCTGAATCTGTCCTACGTAGGCGAAGCAAAAGCCGGTGAGACACTGCTTATGCAGGCCGGTGCCAGTGGACTTGCCAGCGTGGTGATCCCTATGGCTCGTGCTATGGGTCTGCGTGTCATCACCACCGTGCTTGGTCAGGAGAAGGTCGAGCAGGTGGCCTATCTCCACGCCGACCGGGTCGTAGATACCACCACCGAATCCCTTGCCGAGGTACTGAAGGAAGAAGCCGCCGCCGGTCATCCGGTGAATATGGCCATCGACTGTCTGGGTGGACCTACTCTGGGCGAGTGCCTGCGTCATGTTGCCTTTGGGTGCCGCTGGGTCATGATCGCTACACTGGCCGGAGACGATTCCGTTATCGACTTCCGCAATGTGTACGTGAAGAATATCCGGCTCATCGGCAGTACCCTGCGCAGCAAGAGCCCGGAGGTCAAGGGTGAGATCTTAGCTGAGCTGGTGGAGAAGGTGTGGCCCATGATCGAATCCGGCAAGATCCCCCAGAAGATCCACGCCGTGCTGCCCATCACCGAAGCCGAAGCCGCTCAGGACATCCTCTACCGTGGCGAAAACGTGGGTAAGGTCGTGCTGACAGTCAAAGAAGGTTAAAATCATATCGGGAACAAATCGCTGGTACATCGTTGTATCAGGGCTTTGTTCCCTTTTTGTAAAAAGGATTTGCATAAGGAGATATTTTCATGAAAAACAAGTATATCGCATTCACCGCTCCCGGTATTGCCGAGCTGCGGGAAGAAGAGCTTCGTTCGCCCAACGCCGGTGAAGTGCTGGTCGAGGTGGTACGCTCCACCGTCAGCAGTGGTACCGAACGTGCCAACCTGTCCGGCAATCCCAACATTGGTATCGGTCCCGATCTGCCGGATATGGCCACCTATTTTCCCCGTCGTCTGGGCTACAGCTGCGCCGGATACGTGAGAGAAGTGGGTGCAGGCGTGACCCATGTAAAGGTGGGCGACCGAGTATGCGTGTCCTGGAGCACCCACAACCAGTATGTCATCAAGGACGCCGGCAATATCCACAAGCTGCCCGACAACGTGGACTGGAAGGATGCGGCGCTGGGTCTGATCGGTACCTTCCCCATGGCTGCCATTCGCAAGTGCCGACTGGAAATGGGCGAATCTGCCATCGTCATGGGGCAGGGCGTGCTGGGTCAGGTGGCGGTACAGCTACTGCGTCTGTCCGGTGCCTGCCCGATCATCGCCGTGGATCCCGATCCTGCCAAGAGAGAGCGTGCCCTGACGCTGGGTGCCGACTATGCCTTTGATCCCTTTGCACCGGATTTTGTCAAGAATGTCAAGTCTCTGACCGGCGGCGTAAAGGTGGCCATTGAGGTGACCGGCAACGGCAAGGCTCTGGATCAGGTGCTGGACTGCATGGCACGGTTCGGTCGTGTGGCACTGCTGGGCTGCACCCGTGACTCCAACTTCACCATCGACTACTACCGGAAGGTACACGGCCCCGGCATCACCCTGATCGGCGCACACACCTTAGCTCGTCCCGACAACGAATCCCATCCCGGTTGGTGGACCACCAGAGACGACATCGCTGCCCTGCTGCGCCTGACCTCCATGGGACGACTGCACATGGCCGACCTGGTACAGGAGACCCACAAGCCCGAAGAATGCCCGGAAGTCTATGCCCGACTGATGGTGGAAAAGGTATTCCCCGTTGTGCAGTTCCAGTGGCGGGAGGACTGAGCCATGCGGATCATGACGAGCAACATCTGGGGTGACTATTTCGGCAATCCGGTAGAGGAGCGCTGTGACCAGGTGCTTACGGTATACAAAAAGTATGCGCCGGACATTCTGGGACTGCAGGAGATCACCGGCAGCTGGTACCACAGCGGACTGTTCGAAGCTCTTGCCGACACCTATGCCACCATCGGTGCCGAGACCGACTGGGACAACTATGTTCCCTTTTTGTACAACAAACAGAAGCTACACCCCATCGCCAAGGGCTACGAACGACTCACCGACACCACCGATGCTTCCAAGGCCATCACCTGGGCTGTGTTTGAAAGTGACGAAGGACGCTTTGCTGCCTGCAATACCCACTTTTGGTGGATGACCGGCCCAGAGCATGATGCTGTCCGTGTGATCAACGGAACGCAGCTTGCTACGCTGATGACACAGCTTCACCAGCGCTTTGGTTGTCCGGTCTTTGCGTTCGGCGATATGAATACCCCACGAGGCAGCGGTGTGTTCACGGTATACGGTGGCTTCCACATCCGTCACCTGTGGGACATGACCGACAATAAGGAAAACATTAGCTCCCACCATGGGGATCCGGTGCGTGGTGCAGACGGCAAATACCACGGCTCCACCACCGACAAGCCCCACCGTGCCTCCATCGACCACATCATTGGTCTGGGACAGTTCACCGTGGAGCAGTATCGGCTGGTGCTGGACAGAGAAGCATTGGATGCCACCGACCATTCGCCTGTATTCGCAGACGTTACGCTGTGAGGAAAGTATGAAGAAGAAAATTCGCGTTGCCCAGGTGGGTATGGGACATGACCATGCCAACGTGACCTTTGCCAGTATGCGGAAGCTCACCGACGATTATGAGGTCGTTGGACTGGCAGAGCCCGTGGAGATGCACATGGGACGGCTGGAAAGCGATGGCTGCTTCCGTGGTGCCAAGCTGTACACGGTCAAAGAACTGCTGGACATGGATCTGGATGCCGTTGCCATCGAATGCGATGAGGAATACGCCACCCGGTATGCACAGCTTTTTGCCGATCGTGGCGTGGCGGTACACATGGACAAACCCGGTTCTCCCGGTGCAGCTGCCTTTGAAAAGCTGGCTCGCGCTTTGGAAAAGCAGCATCTGCCCTTCCAGCTGGGCTATATGTACCGGTACAATCCCGTGATCCAGAAGGCGTTTGCCTATGTCAAGGAAGGCAAGCTGGGGGATATTTTGTCTGTCGAAGCGCAAATGAGCGTGCGGCATTCTGTGGAAAAGCGGAATTGGCTGGGGAAATATCCGGGCGGTATGCTGTACTACTTAGGCTGTCACCTGATCGACCTGATCTACCAGCTCCAGGGCGAGCCCATGCAGGTGATCCCACTGAGCCAGCCTGCCGGCTTTGACGGTGTGACGGCCGAGGATCAGGGCATGGTGCTGCTGCAATATCCGGGCGGTACTTCCTTTGCGAAATCCAGTGCAGTGGAATACAACGGCTTTGAGCGGCGGCAGCTGGTGATCAGCGGTACAAAGGGCACCATCGAAATCAAGCCTTTGGAAAAGTATCTGGACACCGACCCGGCCGGCACTATGCGCACCTATGCGTCCTTCACCAATTACGAAAACGAAAAGACACCCTGGCGTGACTGTGCCGAAAAATGGAGCTGTGAGCCCTTTGACCGGTACGATGCCATGATGAGGGATTTTGCCGCTATGGTTCGTGGAGAAAAGGAAAATCCCTATTCCTACGACTATGAGATCCGGCTGTTCCGGCTGATTATGCGCTGCTGCCGTGGAGAATGAAAGGACAGAATTATGTTAAAAGAAAAATACGAATGGATCCACAGCTGGTGTGACGAGACCGCACGGACAGACGTGCCGAGAGTGCTGCTGATCGGAGACTCCATCACCAACGGATATCAGGCAAAGGTCAGAGAAGCGCTGCGTGGTGTCTGCCAGGTGGACTACATCGCCACCTCCTACGCCATCGATGCACCGTTCTACAGTGCTCTTGTGGAAAGCTTTGCCGCCGACAGCCACTACGATGTGATCCACTTCAACCACGGTCTACACGGAGCCCACATGACCACGGAGGTGTACGAAGCCGGTATGGCTGCGCTGACGGAGAAGCTCATGGCCATGGGCAAGGTGATCCTTGTGACCAGCACGAAGACCTACAACCCCGGCACGGATGTCCCCACAGAATTCCACAAGCTGGTGGTAGAGCGGAACGAAGCGCTGGTGCGGCTGTCGGCAAAGTACGGCTGTGCCATCGATGACCTGTACGCCATCAGTGCCGCACTGCCTATGGACGCCTACAGCGGTGACGGTACCCACTTTGCGGACGCCGGGTACGACGCACTTTGTACCGCTGTGGTGGAAAGTGTGAAGGCGGCGCTGTAGTATCGACATATCAAAAAAGAGAGGGTCCACCTCTCTTTTTCTAATGCCTATTCAGCGTTGACTTATGTATTCCCGTTGTTCTCTGTGGGCTTTGCGGTAATCGCCGGGTGTCCTATCGGTGACCTGGTGGAAGACACGGTAGAAATGCTTGATGGTGCCATAGCCGACCCGACTGGCGATGTCTGTGACCGGATCGTCGGTACGCACCAACAGCTGGCAGGCCTTTTCGATCCGCATGGCGTTGAGCAGCTCCGTGAAGGTCTTGCCGGTACCACTGCGCAGCAGGCGACACAGATAATTCCGGGAATAGCCCGACCAGGCCGCCGTATCCTCTAAGGTGGCCGTCTCCGAATGCTGTCGCATATAGGCAAGCACCCTGCCCACCCCAGCCACTTCACCGGTATCCAGACTGGTGTGGGACGGTTCCATGCACAGCCGCACCAGATGACAGAACAGCTCCGTGATCCGGCATTCCATGATGATCTCCCGATACTCGACCCGGTTCATGAATAGGCGATAGGTCTCCAGCATGGTATCCCGGAAGAAGGACGTAGCATCGGTGTGGAAGCAGATGTAGTTGCCCTCGCCGTCTTCCCCGCACAGCACCCGGCGAAAAAAGGAGGTCAGCACGTTCTTCTCGCCCAGCAGCCGGAAAAAGGTATTTTCAAAGGTGCTGTATTTGATGTACACCTTCAGCACGATAATATCGTCTGCAAAGGATTCGATCCAGTGAGGCACACCCGGCGCCAACAGGAAAAAATCCCCCGGCACCGCTTTGTAGATCTTATGTCCCACGTGGATGGCCGGTGTGCCTTCCAGGACGTAATTGAGCTGGAAATACGCATGGGTGTGTTCTCGGCTGCAGTCGTAGCGGAAGTGGCGGCTGATCTGGATGTTCATGGAAGACGGCAGCTTGCGGAAACGATATTGCTCCTGCACCATGGACGTATAGTCCCACGACAAACGCTGGCCGCCTTGCCACTGGGTACGCAGAAAGATCTCGATGGGCAGCATCTCTTGTAGGTACAAATATGTCTCTCCTTCGGCAATGCATAGTTTGTCCTCTGTGTCATCGTGCAGCTCTACCAGTCTGTCCAGTTCTTCTCTTGCATCCATTTTGTCTCTCCTTCTGGGTGTTCTTCACAATCCTTTTCCTTAGTATACACAAAATGCGGACAGATTGCAACATATTTTTCTCATTTTTTGAGGTACTTTGGCTTTTTCTTTTGTTTTCCGACAAAGGATAATAAATGTCATAAAAAAGGTAATATACGTGGTTTACAAATCTGCGGCAGGGTGCTATAATGATAACATCAATCTTTGTACGATTTACAAAAAAGGAGAATGGACATGAAAAACTGGAAACGTATTTTTGCTGCACTGCTCAGCACCGCCACTGCTGTATCCATGTGCGCTATCTCGGCCGCTGCTACTCCGGCTGAATTCACCTTCGATATCGTAGGCACGAACACGCCTACCGTACTGGACGGTGTGATCTCCGAAGGCGAATATGCCGGCAACACACCCATTGCGGTAGACGGTACACAGTACTACTCCGACGGTACCTGGGTCGGCAGCTTCAACGGTGAGACCTACACCTTCTACTTCACTTGGGACGCTGACAACCTGTATGTTGGTATCACCGTAGAAGGCGACACCACACCCTCTCAGGACGGTCCTGAAAATGCGGACTGGTTCCGGGCCGGTGACATGGTACAGATCGGCTTCAACCCCGATTATCAGCTGGAAGACTGCCATCCCATCATCTTTGGCGTAGGCTTTACCGCTGACCAGCAGGCATTTGTTTGGGGCGATGCATTCCGTTCCACCAAAGACGGCGAACAGACCAAGAACATCACTTCTGAGATCCCCGGTTACTCTAAGGCATACTCCGCTGACGGCATCAACTACTGTGCCGAGCTGGCGATCCCCTGGGTGGATTACATCTTCGTCAATGGCGTAGGCCGTTCCGGTGATGGTGCGCCTCTGTATGACCTGACCAGTATGACCGCATCCGAAGGACTGGAGATTGGTCTGTGGTTGGCTTTGGTTAACGACGTAGACGGTCCTGCCGGTACCAATGGTGACACCTGTATGCGTACCGACTGCAGCAACGGCTGTGCATGGGTAGCGCAGGATATGTGCTCCCTGTGCCTGTCTCTGGTAGACGCACCGGTCGTTGTGGCTGAAGCTGAGGTAGTGGATGCTGCCGTTGCCGATACCGCAGTTGTAGCTGCTCCCCAGACCTTTGACGCTGGCGTAGTTGCCGCTGTATGTGCCCTTGTTTCTGCTGCCGGCTATGCCATCTCCAAGAAGCACTGAGCTCCCTTCCCGATAACCCTCAAAAGACACATGGTTCGTCCGTGTGTCTTTTTTTGCGGCTGTTGCGGCGCATCGCTCCCCATATTCGACAAGTTTTCTGTTGTAGACGCGGGATATTTCTGTATCTCCATCCATTGCGGAACCGGCAAAAAAGGTGTATAATATATCTTCGGCGACACGCTTTTGGTTGGGTCATTGTCGTGCGCTGTGTCCCTTTTGACCCACATCTATCCCAGAACTCTGGAGGCTTTGCTGCAGATCACATGAACATTTTTAGACCAAAAATCATCGACACTATGAAACAGTATTCCGGCAAAAAGCTGGTGAATGACCTGGTTGCCGGGTTGATCGTGGCAATCATCGCACTGCCTCTGTCCATTGCCTTGGCCATCGCATCCGGTGTTTCTCCCGAAAAGGGATTATACACCGCCATCGTGGCCGGCTTCGTCATCGCTCTCTTCGGTGGCAGTGCCGTCAACATCTCCGGTCCCACGGCCGCTTTTGCAACCATCGTGGCCGGTATCGTAGCACAGCATGGCACAGACGGTCTGGTGATCGCTACGCTGATGGCCGGTGTACTGCTGATCCTCATGGGCATCTGCCGTGTTGGTTCACTGATCAAATACATTCCCCACACCATCACCACCGGTTTTACCGCCGGTATCGCCGTGACCATCGTGGTGGGACAGCTGAAGGATTTCCTCGGCCTGACCTACCCTGCCGGTACCAACGCCATTGAGACCACCGAAAAGCTCGCTGCCGTTGCTTCCTCCATCGGTACCCTGAACCTCTGGGCAGTACTGGTGGGCTGCATCGGTCTTGCCATTTTGATCCTGTGGCCCAAGGTATCGAAAAAGATCCCCGGTTCCCTGATCGCCGTTGTGGTCGGTGTGCTGGTAGTCAAGCTGACCGGCCTGCAGGTGAACACCATCGGTGACCTGTACACCATCTCCCGTGCCCTGCCCACCCTGTCTGTACCGACCTTTACCCTGTCTTCCGTGACCTCGCTGTTCTCCAGTGCCTGCACCATTGCTATTCTGGCAGGGATCGAGTCGCTGCTGTCCTGCGTGGTCTCTGACGGCATGATCGGGGACAAGCACAACTCCAATACGGAGCTGATCGCACAGGGGCTGGGCAACATTGCATCCGGTCTGTTCGGCGGTATTCCTGCCACCGGTGCCATTGCCCGTACCGCCGCCAACGTAAAAAACGGTGGTCGTACCCCTGTGGCCGGTATGGTACACGCTGTGGTACTGCTGCTGGTGCTGGTACTGCTCATGCCCTACGCCGCCTGGATCCCCATGCCCATCATCGCCGCTGTGTTGTTCCTGGTCGCTTACAACATGAGCGAATGGCGGGAGTTCGTCCACATCTGCAAGACCGCCGGCTTCCACGACATTCTGGTGCTGGTGCTGACCTTTGCACTGACCATCCTGTTTGATCTGGTGGTTGCTATCCTCGTCGGTCTGGCTGTGGCGTATGTGCCGCTGCTCTGGAAGAAGCTCCTGCAGAAGGATACGCAGGCTAAGGCCAAGTGAGTGGCTGCGCAACTCAGTGGCTGTGTTACTCAGTAGCTGTGTTACTCGACCAACTTGGTTAGCCATCGAGATCCCAAACGCCGTTCTTTGTATCTGTGTACAGGCACGGCGTTTTTGTACAACACTTTTTGGAAAAACGCTTTTTAACAAACTTTTTTGACAAACACTTTTTTGCAAAAAGAGGAGGAAACGAGCATGACATTTCCACAGCTCCTGACCGGGTGCATGATGGTATTTATGCTGATCGGTGCGCTGGATCATTTGATCGGCGACCGGTTCGGACTGGGTACCCAATTTTGCCGGGGCTTTGAAGCCTTTGGTTCGCTGGCCGTCACCATGACCGGTGTGCTGGTGCTGCTGCCATATGTGGAAGGGTACATCGGTCCCCTGATCACGCCGGTGTGTGCCTTTTTCGGGATCGACCCTGCCATGGTGGTAGGTATGCTTTTGGCCTGTGACATGGGTGGGTATCCGCTTTCCCAGAGCCTTTCTGCCTCACCGGAGGCCATTGGTCTGGGGGGGATGCTGCTGGGCAGTATGATGGGCGCCAACATCGTCTTCAACATTCCCGTGGCGCTGGGCATGGTCAAAACAGAGGACCGACCTGCTATGTCCCTGGGGATCCTGTGCGGCTTTATCACCATTCCCATCGGCTGCTTCTGCGGGGGACTGGTGGCTGGCTACGATGCACTGCTGACCCTGCGGCTGCTGATCCCGGTGATCGTGGTGTCGCTGCTGATCGCCCTGCTGCTGTGGCTGATTCCGGGTGGCATTGCCAAGGCATTTCTTCTCTTCGGCAAGGTCATCAGCATCGTGGCGACCCTGGCCTGTGTGTTGTCCATCTGCCAATCCGTCACCGGGCTTATGGTACTGCCGGGGCTGGGCGACATTCGGGACGCTATGGATCTGGTAGTAAACATCGTATTGATCCTGCCGGGGACCTACGTCATGGTCACGCTGCTGTCTCGGCTGTTGGCGAAACCTGTGGAAAAGCTGGGGCAAGGGCTGCACATCAACAGCACCGCCACCACGGGACTGGTCACCACCATCGCCAACTGCATCCCCACCATGGGCATGACCGGAGACATGGATCGCCGGGGCAAGGTGTTGAACTTTGCGTTTTTGGTCAGCGGCGGCTATTTGCTGGGGGATCACATGGCATTTTGTAACGCTATGGAACCCACGCTGGTGCTGCCCATGATCGTAGGCAAGGCGGTGGCAGCGGTGACGGCTCTGCTGCTGGCCATGCTTGTGACCCGGCATTACGACACGGAATCGAAATAACAAGGAGGCCATCGTATGGAAACCACGACTATCCACCACGCAGACCGGGCAGCGGCGCTGTTTTTGTCCGGCTACAGCTGTGCCCAATCGGTCATGGGTGCCTTTTGTGATGTGACCGGCATGGACTTTGCCACGGCGATGCGGCTGTCGTCTTCCTTTGGCGGCGGCATGGGACGAATGCGGGAGGTCTGCGGAACGGTGTCCTCCATGCTTATGATCGCCGGTATCCTGTGGGGCTACGAAGGTACCGGTGAAGGTGGCGAAAAGGCAGCGCACTACACCAGAGTCCAGCATTTGGCGGCAGAGTTCAAAGGGGTACACGGCACCATCATCTGTCGGGAACTGATCGCCGGCCTGAAAAAAGACAACTCTCCCATTCCGGAAGCCCGGACGGCACAATACTACAAGGAACGCCCCTGTGTCCGATTCGTGCGCACCGCTGCGGAAATCCTGGACAGAGAGATACTTTCGGAGAATGCATAGATGAAGTAAACACTGAACAGCGTTGACTTCAGAAAGACCCATACAGGTTTCACCCCGTATGGGTCTTTTTTGTCTGTTTATTTTGTTATTATTTTCCCATTTCTCTTTCCCACCGTTTGTCGGCCAGGTCACAAAAGCGTTTGATCAGCCGGATCTCGTTGGGGTCGTAGGGGTAACCGTTGAACCGGAACAGGTCGTGCTGCCATTTGGTCAGGTCACGCTTGCCCTGGAGGAAGGCTTCGTCGAACATACCGCCCCATGGTTCAAAGGTCTGGGAATAGCCCTGCATCAGGCCCCAGTTGTAGGAACCAATTTTTTCCAGATAGAACAGGGGAAAGATCTCGTTCACGTGATTGCCACCCAGCCGATTCAGCCATTCGTTGTTGATCAGCGGCCGGTCGCAGTGTTCCCGCAGCACCTCGATGATCTGCACCATATCGGCATAGGGACCGTAGTAGTGGAAGGTGATCACGTCGGACAGCTCCACGGCACGCAACTCTTCCGGGGTCACCTTCGACCAATCGGTGGTCATGCGCCAGATGTCGGCAGTCAGGGGCTGGATGGGATCGTGGGAGCGGATGATCTCGAAGAAGCGCTCCATGGCCGGTACGCTCATCATGCCACGGCGGCTGTTGCCAATTTCGTTCCACACGTCCCAGATCTGGATCCGCTCGTCCTTGGCATATTTTCCGGCGATCTCGTCCACCATGGTGAAATAAGCCGGGCCAATTTCCGGATCATCCAAGAGCTGGTAGCCCGGTTCGGTGTAGCCACCGGCGTGGGGACCCTTTTTGATGCCGCTGTGGTAGCCCCAGTCTACGGGCTGTTCGCCAAACACCGGCGCTTTCCAAAAAGTCTTCGGCACACAGCAGTCGTTGCCCAAGCACAGCATGACCTTGATCCCATGGCGGTCTGCCACGGTCAGGTAGTCTTCCAGATTCTGCATAAAGGCATCGTGTTCGTAGTACCAGCATTCGAACTGGAGCACGGCACGGACGGCATTGTAGCCGATATCCGCCGCCAGACCCAGCTCATAGTCCAGCTGCTCCATGACCTCCTTGTGTCCGTACGCCTGCCACAGAGCGATCCGGTTTACGCAGTTAGAGGGGTAGCCCGCAAAGCCACGGATCCAGGGTTGGGCATTGTACCATTCCCATGCTCTTACACTGGACCATTGTCCTTTTTGTAATTTTTCACACATAGTAATTGCTCCTTTGGGGATCGTATCGGTGTATTTGCACCAAAATATAGCTTTAGTCACAGTATAGCAGAACCAGCGGCAATTGTCAAGAGGATATGAAAAAATACGGCAGCAGGAACTGCGACAAAAGCACACAAAAACCTCCGCAGGGCAAGCCATACGGAGGTTTCATATTGTTTATGCTATCGTTTGATCGATTTCACCATTTTCACCATTCCACCAATGCCACCGAGGCGCAGGGCAGCTTTACGTGCAGCTTGCCGTCCACCACAGCGATCGTTTCCGGTTTTGTGGGAATGACGGTGTCCGGGGCTTCGAAGGTGTTGTGTGCATGGGGATCGCCGCCTAAGATCGTGACACTGGCCTCCTTCAGTTGTCCGCCAAAGGTGTCTATCTCCACATCCTGTGCGGTGTCGTAGGACAGGTTTGCCATGGTCACCGTGGTCTTGCCGTCCTTTTCCGATGCGGATACCGACAGCCCTTCGCCGTCCACGGCAGTACCGATCTGTCTGGCACCCATGTGGTTCTTGTACATTTTGAAGACATAATAGGTTGGCGTAACGATGGCGTTGTCATGGGCGGTCAGGAACAGGCAGTGGATGTTGTTGCAAAGCTGTGCCACGTTGGCCATGACCACCCGGTCGCAATGGTTGTTGAAGGCGTTCAGGCTCAGAGCCGTGATCACACCGTCACGCATGGTGCTCTGCTGCTCGAACAGGTTGTAGCCCTTGGAGGGACCACTGCCTTCCGGATGCCATGCACCCCATTCGTCCACGATGATCTTGACCTTTTTCTCCGGATCGTGCAGCTCCATGGCCGCACTGTGCCGCCGGATCATGTCGTCCAGTCGTCCGGCTCTACCCACCAGATTGTCCCATTGCTCTCTGGTGAAGTTGACGCAGTCCCCGGATGCACCACAGTAGTAATGGAACGCCAAGGCATACAAAGGCACACGATGGGCATACTCCCGCATGAAGCCGTCCGTCCAGTGGTAGTTGGCAGAGTCCGCACCACAGGCCACGTACTTGGCACCGTGGAGATTGACCGTGTCGCACAGGGTCACGTACTTCACATATTCACGGGCGTACTGTGCCGGGGTCATATTGCCACCACCACCCCAGTTTTCGTTGCCGATGCCCCAATAGGGAATGTCGAAGGGCTCGGCGTGTCCGTTTTCCCCACGTTCCTTTGCCAAGGTAGTGGAGTTTGCCGGTGCGTTGCAATATTCCATCAGGTCACGCATATCCATGGGCGTCATGCCGGTGATGTTGGCAGCCACATAGGGCTTGGCACCGGTCATTTCACAGAAGTGGAGAAACTCGTGCAGACCCACCTCATTGGTCTCTAACCGGCCATCGTTGCGGTACCACCAGCCCATGGTCGTGGGACGCTTGTCACGGGGACCGATGCCGTCACGCCACTTGTAGGTCTCGGCAAAGCAGCCACCGGGCCAACGCAGCACCGGCGGATCCAGCTCCCGGAATTTTTCGATCACGAAATTGCGGAAGCCATCGGTGTTGGGAACGGCCGAATCTTCACCGACCCAAAGCCCATCCCGAAATACGCCGCCGATATGCTCGGAAAAATGGCCGTAGATCTCCGGTGTGATGGTACCTGCGCTGCTGCAGGGAAGTAAACAGATTTTTGCCATAGGATGCTCCTCCGTTGTAATACGAGTAGGTATGGTCATAGTATACAATACTATGCTGGATTTGTCAAGTATTTTTTATGTTTTTACGGCAGTTCGGCATAGGTCTCGTTGATCTTTTCGATGGTGAAAACCACTGCCTGCTTTCTCGCTTCGATATAGGAAACGGCAGAACCGGCATCGGTATTGCGCACCAGATAGATCAGCTCCGACAGCTTGTTGTCTTCCCCATTAAAGACATTGCCGCTGAAGGCATAACCCAGATCCACGTACTGCACGTCTCGAATGATCTTGAACATATCGTAATCGTCCGGAGAATCGGCCAGCTTGCCACCCAGCACCGTATCCCATACCTTCGGCACCACATAGTTGTAGTTGTAGCAGCTCATGGCCTCCACCAGTGTACCGATCAGTTCACTGTTGCCAGCGGAAGACAGGGGGATCGCCCAGTAGATGTCACAGCCGGAGGAGCGGAATTCCTTTTGGTTCTCATCGAATTTCGGGAACGGCAGTACGCCATAGGAAATATCTGCATCTCGTACCGTCTCGTACAGGTTGCGGTTTTCGGCGAACATAAATAGACCCTTGTTGGCGACAAACAGCTCTACACCAAACTGGTTTGCCTCGCCATAGTCGTCGATGGTAAATTCCATGAGCCTATCCGTCTTTTCCAGAATGGATACCGTATGCTCCAGCGTATCCACGAATTGTAGATTGCCGTCTTTGTCCTTCCCCAGCACCGTGCCTTCCAGATCCGACTGCAGGCCCATTTGCCCATACATAGAGGTGAGCAGTCCCCACTGGTCTTTATCATCCAACAGACCGTCTCCGTTGGTGTCGATGGTCGCCAGCTCAGCCAATGTGATCAGGTCATCGATGTACCAGGTTCCCTGCCGTACATCTTCGTACGGGATCTCGATACCCAGGTCTGCGGCGATATCCTTGTTAACGGCTAACACATAGTTCATGTAAATACCGCTCAGTGCCAGCGGATTTGCCGTACAGGGCAGCTTTCCTTGGATGGTGAATACCTCGGTCGAACCATTCCACCAGGGCTTGTCAAAATTGATCACTTCCACCTGCCGCAGGTCGTAGAAATCTCCTTTGAGCGCATTGCCGATGGTCAAAAGGTCGTGGTTATAGAAAACATCATAGCTGTCATCCCCGGAGATCACCAGATTGTGGAGCGTGGTCGCCAGTGGTATGCAGTCTTGGTCTGCTGTGATCTCGATCAATACATTGAACCGATCCTCAACCTCGGCACGCTGGGAAAACAGGGCATCGTTGATGGCTTCTCCGTTTTCTTCCTCGGCATAGATATACTTGGTCGCCTCATACCACGTGGTGGTCAAAATCTGCATATCGGCCCCACCAAAGTCCTTCTCCGGCAGATCGTCTGTCACCGTGGTGTCCGCTTCCTCTGCTTCCACCGTTTCCACAGCGGTATTGACCGTGTCCTGTGTCGTATCCTCTATTTCCTGCTTCTGACATCCCGTCCATGCTGCGCTGCAGGTCAGGATCGCCAAAAGCAGACATATTCTTTTGTGCATATCTGTTTCTCCCTTCTGCCCATATCGGGTTGCTTTTTACTTCGTTTTATAGTATAATATAGGCATCATCTTTTGTCAATACCGTGGATATACCAAAAAAAGTGTAAAAAATTGATCTGGAGATACAAAGGAGAAACCATGGAACTTGCACATTGGTTTGCCACCAATACCTGGGGTGAAAAATTCGTCTATATCCGGCAAACACGGATCCCCTTTTTCAATGTGATCCTATGCGGTCTGACCCAGCCCAATCCTCGATACGATGTGGCGTTTCCGGCGGACAGCGGCGGTTGTCCCTGTACTATATTGGACTACACCCTCTCCGGCACCGGCACCATCACCGACTCCTGCGGCGTACATCCGTTGACCCCGGGCAAGCTGCTGTTCATTCCCAAAGGAGCACCGGTGCGGTTTCAGGCCGATAAGGACGACCCCTTCAAAAAGATCTGGATCCAAATGACCGGCACCGTCTGGTCGTCCTGGCGTGCTCTGTTTGCGCTGCCCACCGACACGGTTCTGGTGCAGTCCTGCCCGGTGGAGATGCAAATGTGGGAGATCGCACAGATCCTGCGTGGTACGACCCCTGCCAATGTGCTGGACAATATGCGCCGTATTTCTACAAATGTATACGACATCCTGTCCCTGTTCCGGCAAAAGGAGACCTTTGGCATCACGGAGGAAAAGGACACCCTGCCCTTTCAGATACGCCGGCTGCTGGATCAATATATCTATCACGACATCTCCATCGGCGAGATCGCAGCCCAGCTGTATGTGACCGACTCCCACTGTATCCGCATATTCAAAAAACAGTTCGGCATCACACCCATGCAGTACCTGACCAAATTGCGTATGGAGCAGGCACAGATCCTGCTGCGGGAGACCAATATTCCCATTGGTGAGATCGCCAGAAAGCTCTGCTTTTACGACAGCCAGCACTTCTCCTCCGCATTCCGGCAATACACAAAGGTTTCCCCCAGTACCTTTCGCCATGGTGGAAAGTGAGCTTCCCCAATGAAAAAACTGCTTTTCCGAAAATGTACCGTATAGATGTACATTTTTCGAAAAAGCAGTTTTTTGTTTTGCGTATCGTTTTGTCGTTCAGGCTTCGCTGCCGATCCTGCGGAACTTTTCGTACCGGGTCGCCAAAAGCCGTGGTGTGGAAAGACGGCTGAGACGGCCGATCTCCTTTACCAGCATCCCCTTCAGCTCCACGGCGATCTCTTCACTGGTGCGATAGCCTTCCCGCAGGATCACGTCTGCGATCTGCATTCCATAGAGATCCTCCGCAGTCAGACGCAGTACCTCAGCGGCTTCCGGTGCCTTGGTAGAATCCTTCCATAGGATACTGGCACAGCCCTCCGGAGAGATCACCGAATACACCGCATTGTCAAACATGATCATACTGTCGCAGATGCTCAGAGCCAGCGCACCGCCGGAACCACCTTCGCCAATGACCACCGTCACGATGGGCACCCGAATGCCGAACATTTCCCACAGGTTTTCCGCAATGGCCTGTCCCTGTCCCCGTTCTTCGGCACCGATACCGCAGTAGGCACCGGGACTGCCGATGAAGCAAATCACCGGCCGGTGGAATTTTTCTGCCTGCTTCATGAGCCGCAGAGCCTTCCGATAGCCTTCCGGAGATGGACAACCAAAGTTGCGCTTCATCCGTTCTTCCAGGGAATCCCCACGCTTCATGGTGATGCAGGTCACCGGTTCGCCGTGCAGAAAGCCAACACCGCCGCAGATGGCACCATCGTCCGCAAACCGCCGGTCACCGTGGAATTCCACGAAATCATCGATGATCCGGTCGATGTAAAAGCTGCCCATGGCACGACCGGACGAACGGGCCAAAGTCACCTTATCATATGCGCTCATCAGGCATTCCTCCGATCCTTTTGATAACCGTTCCCGTGGAGAGACAGCAGTCTTGCCAATGTTTTTTCCATATCCTGCCGGTCGATGAGCAGATCACAGAAGCCGTGTTCCAGCTGGAATTCCGCTCTCTGAAAGCCCTCCGGCAGCTTCTGACCGATGGTCTGCTCGATGACTCTCTGTCCGGCAAAACCAATGAGGGCACCGGGTTCGGCGGCGATGATGTCCCCTTCCATGGCAAAGCTGGCTGTGACACCACCGGTGGTCGGGTCGGTCAGCACTGCAATATAGAGCAGTCCTGCATTGCTGTGCCACCGGATCGCACCGCTGACCTTGGCCATCTGCATCAGAGACAGCACACCTTCCTGCATTCGTGCCCCACCGGAACAGGTGAAGCCAACCACCGGCAGCCGGTGCTCCGTAGCATATTCGAAAAGACGGGTGATCTTTTCACCTACCACAGTGCCCATAGAACCCATCATGAAGGTGGAATCCATCACGAACAGTGCACAGGGGTGACCGCCGATCTTGGCTGTTCCGGTCAGTACCGCTTCCTTTTCGCCGGATTCTTCCATGGCCTTGTCCAGCTTCTTTTCGTAGTCCGGGAAGTGCAGCACATCGTGGCTCACCAGCTCTCCGTCCAGTTCCTGGAAGGAGCGGCGATCTGTCACCATATTGATGCGTTCTCGGGCGCTCATACGAAAATAGTGGCCGCAGCGTGGGCAGATCTTCCGCTGTCCTGCCAGTACACTAACCGCAAGCTCCGCACCGCAGTTTTTGCATTTTACAGATTCTGCCATCACATCTCCTCCTCATTTGGTTCTTTTATCACGAAGGAGAACTCTGCCTTGACGCACACCTTGCCGTCCACCTTGCCTTCTCCTTTGGCAAAATAGAAGGGGTGACGGGCTCTGGTGATCTCACAGGCCGTCTCCAACGTATCGCCGGGATGCACGGGATTTTGAAACCGTACCTTGTCCAGTCCGGCAAAGAAGGTCAGGGAGCCCGGTTTGATCTGGTCTTTGAGGCACATACACGCCGACTGCGCCAGCATCTCACATAGCATCACGCCCGGTACCACCGGGTGATCCGGGAAATGGCCTTTGAGGAACCACTCGTCTCCTTTGATGTGGATCTTTCCATGGGACACACCGTCGATAAGCTCTGCTTCGTCGATGAGCAGCATGGGCTCTCTATGGGGCAGAAGGGTCTTGATCTCTTCCTTTGTCATGTCACACCGACCTTTCGTTGGCGAATGAACGCAGCGCAATGCAGGCATTGTGACCACCAAAGCCAAGCGAGGTGGACAGTGCCAGCGTGGGATCAAACGGCTTGGCTGTGTTGGGGCAAACGTCCAGGTCGCAGTCCGGGTCGGGATTCTGGTAGCCAATGGTGGGTGGGATCGTACCGGTCTCCAATGCGATCACGGCGGCAATGGCTTCCACGGCACCGGCGGCACCCAGCATATGTCCGGTCATGGACTTGGTGGAGCTGACCACGGCA
Source organism: uncultured Ruminococcus sp. (assembly GCA_964623635.1). Classification (GTDB taxonomy): domain Bacteria; phylum Bacillota; class Clostridia; order Oscillospirales; family CAG-272; genus UMGS1696. The sequence continues at coordinate 30,276 of CAZUUA010000010.1, read as the reverse complement.
CCGTAGGCTGCGTCTCCCATGGCGTACTTGATTGCCTTTGTTTCCGTGCTGTCGTTCAGGGGCGTGCTGGTACCATGGGCATTGATGTACACCCGATCTGCTGCAGTATAGCCAGCCTCATCCATAGCCTGCCGAATGGCACGACCGCCGTCTTCACCTGTGGGATTGGGGGTGGTCACGTGGTAGGCATCGCAGGTGGAACCGTAGCCGACCACTTCACAAAGGATCTTGGCCCCTCTTGCCTTGGCGTGCTCCCATTCTTCCAACACCAGCGCACCGGCACCTTCTCCGATGACAAAGCCACTTCTGTCCTTATCAAAGGGAATGGACGCACGCATGGGATCGGCGGTCTGGGTCAGTGCCATGCAGTTCTGGAACCCGGCCACAGCCAAAGGATTGATAGAGGCTTCGGAACCGCCGGAGATCACCACATCGGCGTACCCATGTCGGATGGCACGGAAGGCCTCGCCAATGGCGTTGGTACCGGTGGCACAGGCGGTGGTCACAGATACGCAGGGTCCCTTGGCACCATAGCGAATGGCGATCTGTCCGGCTGCGATATTGGAGATCATCTTGGGCACAAAGTGGGGCGACACACGGGCATTCCCACGCTGCTGCATGGTGTCGTATTCTTCCATAAAGGTCGTGAAGCCGCCGATGCCGGAGCCAAAGTATACGCCCAATCGGTCATGGTCCACGTTTTCACCAAGCTCCGCCTGTGCCATAGCCTGGGCAGCGGCACCAATAGCGTACTGGGTAAAGCGGTCGGTCTGCTTCACTTCCATTTTTGTCATATAGGCCAGCGGATCGAAGTCACGTACCTCTGCCGCCACCTTTACCTTGAACGCCGCCGTATCAAACCGGGTGATCTCTCCGATGCCGCACACGCCTTGTAGCAGATTCTTCTGGTATGTTTCCACATCACAACCAATGGGAGAGACCACGCCCATCCCGGTGATGACAACTCGTCTGTTCATAGTATTCCTTCCTTACCTTTACCTTTTACATTGCCAAACCACCGTCGATGCGGATCACGTCTCCGGTGATATATCCTGCCATAGGGGAAACCAAATAGGTCACAAGGGCTGCGATCTCCTCCGGCTTTGCCATTCTGCCAAGGGGCACACTTTCGGCCAGTCCGTTGTTGTCCACCAGCTCCTTGGTCATGTCCGTCTCCACCAGCCCCGGCGCCACAGCATTGACGGTGATCCCACGGGCAGCCAGTTCCTTGGCCGCCGACTTGGTCATACCGATGACACCGGCTTTGGATGCCGCATAGTTCACCTGTCCGGCATTTCCCATGATCCCGGCTACCGACGAGATATTGACGATCCGTCCGTATTTCTTCCGCATCATCTGCCGGGACACGTAGCGCATCATATGGAATGTACCCTTCAGGTTCACGCCGATCACCGCATCAAAGGCAGCTTCGTCCATCTGGGGCAGGAGCATATCCTTGGTGATCCCGGCATTGTTGACAAGGATATCGATCTTGCCATAGTCCGAAGCGATCTGCTTTACCAGCACTTCACAGCCGGCATAGTCGGTCACGTCCCCATAGTAGAACGTAGCTTTTCTGCCAAGAGATGTTACCTGTGCGATGGTGTCAGCAGCGGCTGTCTCATCGGCTCTGTCCACCACGGCAATGTCGGCACCAGCTTCGGCAAGAGCGATGGCGATGGCTTTCCCGATCCCACGAGCAGCACCGGTCACCACGGCACACTGTTCGGCAAGCATATCCTCTCGATATTGTTTCATGCCAGCACCTCCTCACAGACCGCACGCAGACTTTCGGCATCCTGTACGGAATACACCGCCACGGTCTTGTCGATGCGTCTCACCAGCCCCGCCAGCGTCTTTCCGGCACCGCATTCGATGAACACTTCTGCACCAGCAGCGATCATGTTTTCCACAGACCTTTGCCACTGCACGGGATTTTGTACCTGTGCCGCCAAGGTCGCTCTGCTGTTTTCAGCATAGGGAGCTGCGGTCAGGTTGGCGTATACCGGGATCTTTGGTGCGGCGAAGTCCATATGCTCCAGCACACCGGCCAGCTTTTCGGAAGCTTCAGCCATGAACGGAGAATGGAATGCGCCGCTGACGGGAATGTCCAGTACCCGTGCCCCTGCCGCTTTTTCTTTGAAGCTCTCGATACCGGCTTTGGTACCGGAGATGGCGATCTGTCCGGGAGAATTGTAGTTCACGGGATACACGTCCGGGATTTGTTGGCACAGGGCTTCGATGGCGGCCGGTTCCATTTTCATCACCGCTGCCATGCCGGGTTCCATACCACGGGAGGCCGCATCCATGAACTGGCCTCGTTTGGTCACCAGAGAGAAGCCGTCCATGTGGGAGTAGGCACCGGCATAGGCAAGCGCTGCCACTTCCCCCAGAGAGAACCCAGCGGCAAAGTCGGCGTGGATGCCATTTTCTTCCAGTGCCAACGCCACTGCCAAGTCAACCAGATACAGACAGGGCTGGGTGTTGACGGTCTGCCGCAGCTCCTCGGCTGTGCCGGAAAAGGACTGTGCCATGGTGCCGGGACGCAGAGTCTCTGCCCCATCATAGAGTGCCTTTGCCGCCGGAGAGACCTCGTACAAGCTCTGGCCCATGCCGCTGTACTGGGCGCCCTGTCCGGCAAATACGAATGCAATTTTCTTCATTATAATAAGACTTTCTGTAAAAATAACAATACTTTCTGTGAAAGCAAACACGGATCCTCTCGATCGGTGTTTCCTTGATACATTGGCTTACCGATTGGCAATAAAGCGTCGGGCACCCATCAGGCAGTCTTCAGCTTCGGTCATGATCTCTTCTAAGATCTCCGATGCCGACTGTTCTTTTTTCACAAGCCCGGCGATCTGTCCGGCCAGGTAGCAGCCATCCTTTTCGTCTCCTTCCACGGCACCCTTCCGCAGCGCACCGACACCCATTTGCTCCAGTGTCTCGTCGTCGATATCGGTGTATTCTGCCTTGGCGTACCGTCGGGAATAGGGGGTCTTCAGACTGCGTACCGGATGTCCCAGACGGCGGCCGGTGACGATGGTGGAAATATCGCCTGCCTTCAGCACCAGCTCCTTAAAGTGGGGATGCACCGGGCATTCGGCAGCCACCAGAAACCGGGTACCCATCTGGACACCCACAGCCCCCAGCATCAGTGCCGCCGCCAGTCCACGACCGTCTCCGATCCCACCGGCAGCGATCACAGGGATAGACACTGCATCCACCACCTGCGGGACCAGCGGCATGGTGGCCATTTCACCAATGTGACCGCCGGATTCACCACCTTCGGCAATGACTGCGTGAGCGCCCTGTCGTTCCATCATTTTGGCCAGTCCCGCAGAGGCTACCACGGGAATGACCTTGCAGCCGGCGTCCAGCCAGCGTGCCATACACTTCGACGGATCTCCGGCACCGGTGGTCACCACCTCGACCTTTTCCTCGGCGATCACGGTTGCCACGTCCTCCACGTAGGGGCTCATGAGCATTACGTTCACGCCAATGGGACGAGTGGTCAGCTCTCTTGCCCGGCGGATCTGGTCACGGACGTAGGCACCATCCCGGCTCATGGCAGAGATGATCCCCAATCCCCCGGCTTCCGATACTGCCGCCGCCAGACCTGCATCGGACACGTGCGCCATACCACCTTGGAAAATGGGATACCGAACGCCGACAAGGTCGCACAGGTCCGTGATGATCACTGCTTGGCCTCCTCGATCTTGGCGATCAGCTCCCCAACGGTCTTGCCGATCTCACCGGCCTGCAGTGCTACGCCGTATTCGTCTTCTACATCCATCAGGATCTCCACGGTGGTCAGGGAATCGATACCCAGATCACTGAGAGCGGTTTCGGGGGTGATGGCGTCTACTTCTTCACCGGTGTGGTCAGCGATAATTTCCTTCAGTTTTTCGAGAATCATAATATACCTCCAAAAGATGTTGTAACCTATGGTTACTGATTTTTTATAAAAATGGGATTTGCTTACTGTGTAAAATTTTCATGGGTGGGGTGGTTCGCTCTCCTATAAAGCTTCATGATACCCCACTCACCAACGAAGGATAACACCACCGCTGGATAGGCCGCCGCCGAATGCGGTCATGGCCACCAGGTCTCCCCGGTGCAGCTTACCGGAGCGGTTCAATGCATCCAGTGCGATCGGTACGCTGGCGGCTGCCGTATTGCCTACAGTCTCAATGTCGGTGACAAATTTTTCCATGGGCAATCGCATACGCCGGGCCGCCATCTGGATGATGCGCATATTGGCCTGGTGGGGCACGATGTGGTCCAGCTCTGCCGGGACGACACCTACCTTGTCGCACATGGATTGGATGTGGGTCACCATGGCGTTCACCGCAAACTTGAAGGTCTCCTGCCCTTCCATGTGCGCCACCGGCTTTTCTGCCGGCAAGGTGCTGAACGGAGAGGTACCATGGTAGGCACAGATCCGGATCACCTCGTCGCCGCCGGCGGTCATCAGCTCCGAACAAAGGCAGCTGTCCCCTTCGGTCAGGCAGGCAGCACCGGCACCGTCACCAAAGATCACGCAGGTGGAACGATCCTCCCAGTCGATGATCTTGCTCATGCGCTCCGCACCGATCACCAACGCTTTTTTCACCTTCCCAGTGGCAAAGAAACCGTTTGCCGTTTCCAGTGCGAACAAAAATCCGCTGCAGGCTGAATTGATATCAAAGGCAGGACAGGTGGCACCCAATCGCTTTTGTACCTCTCCGGCTACGGTGGGGCAAACGGTATCCGGCGTGATGGTGGCCACGATGATCAGCTCCAGCTCTGCCGGGGTCACACCGGCTTCACAAAGTGCCTGTCGTGCCGCCGCTTCTGCCAGATCCGCTGTGGTCTCCTCCGTAGCGATATACCGGGAACCCACGCCTACTCTTGTCCGGATCCATTCGTCATTGGTCTCCACCATATGGGACAGCTCCTCGTTGGTCAAGACTTTTTTCGGGAATGCGCTCCCGGTGCCGCTGATTTGAAAACCCATCTCTGCCTCCTCTGTTGTCCTCATGCATCCTTCGAGATCCAGGTGATCCGAAGTTTGGAAAACTTCCGTGCATGGTAAACCTTGGTTTATGGTAAACCTTGGTTTACGGTAAACTTTGGTTTACGGTAACCTCATGTTTACGGTACACTTGTGTTTACTCTTTGAATCTGAAATAATGATACCACATTCTGCTCCAATTGTCAAGCCCTTCCGGCCCGGATTTTTGTAAACAGTTTGTGACAAAGCTTTTTGGCTTGTCATCTTGACTTTTACCGGGATATATTGTATACTATTGCCATACAATATATGGAGGTATACAAAACCATGGATACACTTACCAATTTTCGGGTACAGACCAAGCCCGGCAAACCCTTTACCATCTTGCAGCTCACCGATATGCAGCTCATCGATGCTGAGCAAAGACGGTATCCGGAGCGCCTGGGTGGAGACGAGCCCTTTCGCTGGATGACGGAAAAGATCGATATGAACGCACTGGATCCCATCCGGAAAACCGTGGAAACTGCCAAGCCGGATCTGATCGTGATCACGGGAGACTTGATCTACGGGGAATTTGACGATGCCGGCACCTCGCACCATAAGCTGGCAGACTGCTTCTCCTCGCTGGGCATTCCGTGGGCACCGGTGTTTGGTAACCACGACAACGAGACCGCCATGGGTGTGGACTGGCAGTGTGACCTGTACAGCCACGCCAAGAACTGCCTCTTTGCCCGTGGAGAGCTGACCGGCAATTGCAACTACACCATTGGCATTTACGATGGGGACACGCTCCTTCGGGTGCTGTACATGATGGACTCCAACACCTGCTTTGGCGGCACGGACCCGGCACTGCATAAGGAAATGAACTTCGGTCAGGACCAGCTGGACTGGGTAGCTGCCACTGCTGCGCACATCCGGGAAACGGTAGGCCACACGGTACCGGGCTTCTTCCTGTGCCATATTCCCACCGTGGACGTGTTCGATATTTTGGTGCGCTCCGGCTATGCTATGCTGGACGATCTGCGTACCAAGGCCTGCACCTTCCGCATTGGAGACGAACCGGTAGACATCGAGAACACCATAGCACCTGCCTGCCCCGGTGACTTTGGTTACATGGACGAGCGCATGGGTGTCATCGGTCAGCGGCTGCAGCCTATGTTTATTGAAGCCGGGATCGATGGATTCTTCTGCGGACACTGTCACAAGATCACCCTATCCGTACAGTATGACACGGTGCGGTACACCTTTGGGGTCAAGTGCGGCACCTACGACTATCACAAGAAGGAGATGCTGGGTGGTACGAAAATCACGCTGGGTGAGGATAGTAGCTTTGCAGTAGAGCATATTTACCAAGGGGAAACGGTATAACGCGCTTTTTTGCACCATAAAAAAGGGTACAAGCCATACAATAGCCTGTACCCTTTTTCTATTTCTTAACTTATTCTACTTCCGCAGTACCAAAGTAATCCAACAAGAACTGGCACAGTCGTCCGGCACCAGAGGCGTTGGGCTGCCACGGGGTGAACCAGGGGTCTACGGAGCAATACCGTTCGGAGGTGATGTATTCCGGAGTCACGTGGTACTTCAGGATACCCTCGGCATACTTGGCGGCCTTTTCCGTTTCCCCTCTCTCCATCCATGCCTGGATCCACAGGATCTCCGATACACAGGTGTAGTACACGTTGCCGTACAGACCATCGGCCCCACAGGCATCGTTGGTCATCCGACCGGATACGCCGTGTTCGTCGTCTAAGAAGCCGATCTCCCGATAGAAGGTCTCCATCTGCTCGAAGATCTCGGACTTGGGATCCATGATCCCCAGCTTGATCAGGTAGGGGCAGCCGTCGGTGTAGAAGCAGTGGCTGTAGCTGTCCTCAAACTCCACGCCCAAAATGTGGGGCATATTGTAGGCACGCTCGCCGTGGTGTTCTGCTGCAAACTTCGCAAGCACATCCCGGAGCACACCATCGTAATCCTGCCACACGCCACGGACGTATGCGGCTTCTGTGGCACCAAAGTGTTCGTAGCACTCTGCCATGACTCGGATCCCGTAGGCGTTGACGGCATCGGTATAGGTCCAGTGCTGACCCACTTCACCCCAGTCGCTGGCCACACCGGAGGTGAACAGTCCCTTCACTTCCCCTTCCGCACTCTTGGCAGGATCTCGGCGATACTGGATATATTCCAGTGCCAGATTCATCCAAGGACGGAATTCCTCGAACAGTGCCGCATCGTCTCTTGCCAGCAGGTTATGTGCCGTTGCCCACAGTGCAGAGCCGTTGGTGTTGTCCCAATGGACGAAGGGGTTGTTCAGCTTGCCCTTTTCGTCTCCTTCGGTGAGCTGCCAGCACTGGTACCACATCCGGCAGGCATCGGTGGCGTATTCTGCCAGACCTACGGTGTCCAGAACGGTGGAGAAGTGCGCCACTTCCCACACCCACTGGAACCGACCCACGTCGCCCTGCCGGGCATAGATGTGATCCGGATGTACGCCTTCGTAGTGCTGGAGCATCTGCATCATCTGGGTGATATTCTGCCGGAACATATCCTCGTATGCCGGTTCTGCCGGGAGTTTTGTCACCTTGGCCTGCAGCTCCTCCCACCAATGCACCGTGGCTGCCAGGGCATCGTCAAAGGTAGGTGCGGCGGTGTAGTCTCCACGGCGCAGGACGAACCGTACCGCAGCGGTGTCGCCGGGCTGCAGCTTGTAGTCCATGCGGTAGTAGTCGTGGGCCTTGAACCGGTGGAGCTGTTCTTTCCGGGAGATCCAAACCGGCGTGCAGTTTTCGGTCTCCAAAATCTCCATCCAGCCGTAGCCGTCCTTGGCACTGGCAACAAGACTGCCGGGGGCAACGGGAGAGAAGCCGTTGTGCCAGCTCAGGTACCACTGACCCACATTGGGGTTATAGGGTTCGTAGCCGGTGTCATGGAGGCCGGTCAGGTAATGGTCCTCTTTATTGTACCGGGGCAGCAGTCCCATGGTGCCGCTTACCGGATAGTTGTTCACGTTGGTCACGGACAGCTCACAATAGGTGTAGGGAATCCGGTCGGTGCTGGAGAAGGCGGTCATGGTGATCTCGCAGTCGTTTTCGGGATCCACGTTGTACAGGGTGTATACCGGGATGCCGCCTTCGGGACGCTGCCACTGGGTCAGCTCCATATCGGCTTCGGTGGGCTCTGTACCAAACAGGGTATGCACACCAAAGGCTGCCTGGTTGTAGTGCCAGCCTTTGTCGATCAGATCCAGATCGGTGATCTTCAGATCCGGATACACGGTCACCAGTCTTTGGGAGCCGTATGGGTGCAGATACACACGGGAAGTTTTTGGTGCTTCCCAGGTCGGAATTTGTTTCATGGGGATAGACCTCACTTTGCATATGTTGATGGAAATAGTATAGCATAGAATCTGTGGAATGTCAAGATATTGAAAACCATCGCTGCCCTATCATTTGATTCTGTTTGTGTGCCAAAATACAAAAAAAAAACACATTTTGTAATTTGTAGTTGACAAATGCCGGATTTTGTGCTATACTGTGGGCAGAACTCCGATTCATACAAATTTCACCAAAAAGGAAGTATTTTTATGCAAAAGCGCTGTATGATCCTACTCCTGCTGATGGCACTGCTGTGTACCGGCTGCGGACAGAGTACCACCACGGAGACCACCGCAGGAAACACCACCTCTGCAGAGACAACGGCAGAAACAGAGACCGAAGCGACCTGGCAAACGACCCTGCCTGATACCGATATGGGTGGCTGGGTGTGCAAGGTATTGACCATCCAAAACGAAAGCTATGCGGTCAATACACGCTTCAAGCCCGAGGAGCTGACCGGGGAGATCGTCAACGATGCCCTGTATTCCCGGAACCAGAAGATCGGTGAGAAGTTCAATATGTCCTTTGCGGAGGATGGACTGCCCAACTTCTGGGAGACCACCGATGCCATGAAGCTCTATGTGCTGGCCGGCAGTGACGACTACCAGCTCAATATGCTGATCCAGCGAGATGCCTTTTCCCTCTCTTTGGACAATATGCTGGCACCGGTGGATATGCTGCCCTACGTACAACCGGACAAGCCCTGGTATGTACAGGCCGTCAACGATGCCATGACCCTGGGCGACCGGCAGTACATCCTGTACAGTGCGGAGTGCCTGAACCTGTATGAGCAGACCTGCCTGGTGCTGTACAACAAGCAGATCTGGGACACCGTATGCAGTACCGACGCCTACAGCATGGTACGAGACGGCACCTGGACCTATGACGTGTTCATGACCAATGCAGAGGCTGCCATCATCGACTTGGACGGCGACGGGGACGTATCGGACAACGACCAATTGGGTATCGTCTCGGAGCACGACTTCTTCTATCCCACACTGGAGCTTGGTGCCGGATTCACCATGATCGAAATGGTGGACGGACAGCCGACCTTTACCGTAGGGCAAAACGAACCGCTCATCGGACTGTTGCAGGATATGCTCCGCACACGCACCGTAGATGGATTGTATTTTGACTCCTTCATGGACAGAGGTGAAGCCTTCTCCCAATATGGTGAGGACGAAAAGAGCCGTGTCACCAGCCGACAGATCTTTGAATCCGGTGCCGCTGCGTTCTATGTAGCCGGTGTATCCAACATCCAGCACATTCGGGAAATGGAGGACGACTTCGGGATCCTGCCTGCTCCCAAGTATACCGAAGATCAGGATGGCTACCACAGCCGGATCATCGATGGCTGGCTGGACGTTGTGCCTTCCACCAATCTGGAACTGGAAAACACCAGCCTGCTCTTAGAAGCACTGGCAGAGGAAAGCTATCGTTCGGTGCTGCCGGCCTACATGGAAGTGGCGCTGAAGGACAAATACACCCGTGACCCGGACAGTGCGGAAATGCTGGATCTGGTATTCTCCACCACGACCCTGGATCTGGGTGACACCGTATGGCAGGGTGACGTGCGCTGCGTATACAACAACGTGCTGCTCTCCGGCAAGGACAGCTTCTCGTCCACCTCTGCTTCGGTACAAAAGAAGATCGAAAAGACCATTGCCGATGCTCTGGAAAAGCTTGCCAAGCTGGGCTAAGACAGACTGCGACCGATACCGATAAGGAGGATCGACCATGCTTTGGAACCCAAATAGACCGTATTTCACCTTCACCTACGGCGACACATCCTTTTGGGACAAAAAACCCACCTGTACCACGGAGAGCCATGGGGACACCACCGTGTACACCTATGCGCTGCCCGATGGACTGACGGTGCAGGCCCACGTGACCGCCTATCCCACCTACCCGGCCCTGCGCTGGGTGCTGTACTTCACCAACAACGGCACCACCGACACCAAGCAGATCCGAGAGATACGGGACTGTCACCTGGTCACAGACGGCTGGAACACTCGCTATACCCCGGCACCGCCGCACCTGTATCCGGCTCAGAACTGTGCCCATGTGTCCCACCACACCGGTTCCAATTGGGCCAAGGACGAATACAACGCCTATCCGGAACGGTTGGCGCCCGGTGACACCAGAGAATACCAAAACCACACCGGCCGCAGCTGCGAAGGTCTGGCACCCTACTTCTCCATCGAGGACGGCGACCGTGGACTGCTTCTGGCCATTGGCTGGACAGGACAATGGGGTGCTCGGTTCCAGATGGACGGCGAAGGTGTGCTGACCATCGATACCACGCTGCCCTACGCCGATTTTCACCTGCATCCGGGAGAAAGCATCCGCACCATGTCTACGGTGGTGGTGCCCTATGAGCATGGCAGCGCCGCCGGACACAATGCCTTCCGCCGGTTCGTAAAAAACGAGCTGTCTCCCATGGGGAAAAACGGCGCACCCGATATGGGTCCTCTGTGCATCTCTGCTTGGGGTGCCATGACCTCCGAACAAATGGTTGAAAAGCTACGGCAGCTGCGAGCCAATGACATTCCGGCCGACACCTATTGGATCGATGCCGGTTGGTACGGACACAGCGAAAGCGACTGCATCAACGAATTTGTCGGCGACTGGGCTACGCACACCGGCAGCTGGAACATCAATCCCCACTGTCACCCGGACAATTTTGAGACTGTGGTAGAGGCCGCCGAAAAGTACGGCTATTCGCTGCTGTTGTGGTTCGAGCCGGAACGCTCCATCCGTAACTCCGACTGGCACAAGGAACATCCGGATTGGTTCTTGGAGACCGATCCCAACTCCTGGAGCGTGCTGTTGGATCTGGGTAATCCGGAAGCCGAGGAAGCAGCCTTTGCCATGCTGGACGGATATGTGAAGAAGCTGCACCTGCGCTGCTATCGACAGGACTTCAACTTCGATCCCCTTCCCTTCTGGCGTGCCAACGATGAACCGGGTCGTGCCGGGCTAAGGGAGATCTGCCACATCATGGGACTGTACCGGCTGTGGGATCGTCTGCTGGCGGCCAATCCGGGGCTGTACATCGACAACTGTGCCTCCGGTGGCAGACGAAACGATATCGAGATGATGTCCCGTTCCATTCCCCTGTGGCGCAGCGATGCCCAGTGCCCCGGCGATACACCACCGGAATTTGCCCAGTGCCACACCACCGGTATCGCCAAGTGGATGCCTTACTCCGGCACCGGTATTGGCGTTCTGACGGGCGACTGGTATCGTAGCCGCAGCTGCTACGGACCTGCCATGACCACGGAAGCCTGGATGTACGCCTATCTGGAGATCGACGAAGCCTCTACCGCTGCCATGCGTCCGATCTTGGACGAATATCTGCAGGTGCGTCCCTATCTGTCCGAGGACTTCTATTCTCTTGCCAGCGAATCGACCGGAGACGACGTATGGTGCTGCCACCAGTATCACAGACCGGCAGCGGACGATGGGATCCTGCTGTGCTTCCGCAGACCGGAATCGGTACACGACAGCGCCGTGCTGTCCTTGGGTGGTCTGACCGATGAAGCACTCTACTGCTTCCGCAATGCGGATACCGGCGAGACCTTCACCATGACCGGCGCCGAAGCGAAGCATTTTGCTGTGCAGATCGACACGGCACGGGACTCTCGTCTGTTCTTCTACGACCGGCAGAACTAAACATAGTATCAACAAGCATACCGGATACAGGTGCGTACCATATCCGGTATGCTTTCTGTTTTTTCGCTGTCCTGTATGTTCCATTTTATATTTATTCAAAATTCACAAAAATCCAACAAAAAACGCCGATAAATCTACATCCGCTATCCGGAGAATTTTGCAAAATATCTTGACATTTTGTGAAAAAAGCTGTATCATTGTAATTGCACGATTTTTGCATCTGTGCTGACGGTCTGCTCATGTGGCAACGAAAACTTGCTGCGTGGTTTCGCAAAGGAAAAGCAGGCTTCAAAAACATCACGGCTGCCTCAAAATATACGTCCTGGCCTTGTCAGTAGCCGGGTCGTAAAGCATAAAGCACGTCCGATCATAAGGCATCACCACACAATTCACGGCTAACACCTTGATGGCACATCTGCTTGTAGCTGTACCATCAGAACTGTGCGGCGTCACCTTATATAATATATGTCTTGATGTTCACACCTGGCAGTTTTCATTCGTTTGCGATTTGCAAAAGATTAGAAGACCAGTCGGATCCTTTTCATCCGGCCAGAAACCGTAGCTGCAAACGACAGTCATCGCTTGCAGGACACTCTTTGCGGGAGCTGCGGTTAGCCTTGTTGTGGGTTCGCGCAGAGCTGTAATACGGCTATACGTGGTACTTTTACCGCAAAGGGGGATGCAAAAAATGGATAAAGAGAATATTCTGATTTCGCTGAAAAACATCACTGTAGAATTCGATGGGGAAAAGGTGCTTGACGACCTGAGTCTCAATATACGAGACGGAGAATTTGTCACGCTGCTGGGTTCGTCCGGCTGCGGGAAAACCACCACCCTGCGTATCATTGCCGGTTTTCTGGAACCTGACAGCGGTGAACTGTTCGTCAGCGGCAAAAATATGCATGGTGTACCACCTCATAAGCGTGAGGTGAACACCATTTTTCAGCGTTACGCCTTGTTTCCGCACTACAATGTGTTCGAGAACATCGCCTACGGTCTTCGTGTACGCAAGGTGCCGGAGCCGGAGATCAAGGAGCGTGTCACCGAAATGCTGCGACTGGTGAACCTGCAGGGCTTCGAGAAGCGCGGCGTGTCCCGTCTTTCCGGCGGACAGCAGCAGAGAGTCGCCATTGCCCGTGCTTTGGTGCTCCGTCCCAAGGTACTGCTGCTGGACGAACCGTTGGCGGCCCTGGACTTAAAGCTGCGGAAGGATATGCAGAACGAACTGAAAAATATCCAAAAGCAAATGGGGATCACCTTCATCTTTGTGACCCACGACCAGGAGGAAGCGCTGTCCATGTCCGACACGGTGGTGGTCATGAACGAAGGCAAGATCCAGCAGATCGGTTCGCCCATCGATATTTATAACGAGCCCCAAAACGCCTTTGTTGCCGACTTCATTGGGGAGTCCAACATCATCGACGGCGTCATGAAGGCCGACTACACGGCCGCCTTTGCCGGACACACCTTCGCTTGTCTGGATGCCGGGTTTGCACCCAATGAGGAAGTGGACGTGGTGATCCGGCCGGAAGACGTGGATATCGTCTCGCCGGACAAGGGAATGCTCAAAGGTACGGTCACCTCTGTCACCTTCTTAGGCGTACACTTTGAGATCATCGTAGATATCAACGGCTTCAAGTGGATGATCCAGACCACGGACGAACACAAGGTGGACGAAGAGGTAGGACTGTTCATCGAACCGGATGCCATCCATGTCATGAAGAAATCCAAGTATTCCGGACAGTTTGGCGACTACAGCTCCTACAGCGACGAGATCGACACCCTAAACGTACTGGACGACGAGGATGCACCCGCCGAAGACGTGGAGGTGTGATATGCCAAAGAAATCCCTGCTGCAGCGAGCCGCCGGTGCTCCGTACATCGTGTGGGCTGCGCTGTTCATCATCATACCGCTGTTCATCGTGGTGTACTACGCCTTCACCGACAAGACCGGCGCCTTCACCATGGACAACATCCACTCCCTGTTAGACTATAAAGAGACCTTTTTGGTTTCCTTTGAATATGCGCTCATTGCTTCCCTGATCTGCCTGGCCGTATCCTATCCGGTGGCCTATGTGATCAGCCGGAAAGGCGCTGCCGCACAACGGATCCTGATCATGTTTGTGATGCTGCCCATGTGGATGAACCTGCTGATCCGCACCTATTCCTGGATGAACATCTTAGAGCGGAACGGGGTCATCAACAATCTCTTAGGCATTTTCGGCATCGAACCGCTGAAGCTGGTGGGTACGCCGGGGGCCGTGATCTTTGGTATGATCTACAATTACATTCCGTACATGATCATTCCGATCTACAACGTTATGTCCAAGATCGAGCCGAGCCTTTTGGAGGCCGCTGAGGATCTGGGCTCCGGTGCGCTGTCCAAGCTGCGTCGGGTGATCCTGCCGCTGTCCATGCCCGGTGTGATCTCCGGCTTTACCATGGTATTCGTGCCCTCCGTCAGTACCTTCTACATCTCCCAGAAGCTGGGTGGCGGTAAGGTGCTGCTGATCGGGGACGCTATCGAACGACAGATGCAGACCTCCTACAACTACAACCTGGGTGCTTCGTTGTCTCTGGTGCTGATGGTAGTCATTCTCATCAGTATGGTCATTCTGAACCGGTTCGCCGGGGATGACGACCTGCTTATTTAAGAAGGAGGAGATCGCCATGAAAAAAAACTTGCAAAATCTGTTTTTGGGGATCGTGTACCTCATCCTCTATGCGCCGCTTCTGGTGATGGTATTCTTCTCCTTCAACGAGAGCCGCTCCACCAGTGTATTCACCGGCTTTTCCCTGAAATGGTACAGAGAGCTGTTCTCTTCCCGTGACACCATGACGGCCCTGCAGAATACGCTGATCCTTGCCATAGCCTCTGCGGTGATCGCTACGATCCTGGGTACGGCGGCGGCGGTGTATATGTATCACATCCGCAACAAGGCCTGGAAGGAAACGCTGAAGACCGTGACCAACATTCCCATGATGGTGCCGGAGATCGTGACCGGTGTATCCATGATGCTGCTGTTCGTCTTTGTGGGCCGACTGCTGGGTGCTGCCAATTCCCTGTCCTTCTGGACGCTGTTGATCGCCCACGTGACCTTCAACCTGCCCTACGTGATCCTAAACGTGCTGCCCAAGCTGAACCAGACCGACCCCCATTTGTCTGAAGCAGCACAGGATCTGGGTTCCACGCCGCTTTCCGCTTTCTTCAAGGTGGTGCTGCCTGCCGTGGTGCCGGGGATCCTGTCGGGCTTCATCATGTCCTTCACCATGTCGCTGGACGACTTTGTCATCAGCTATTACACCACCGGTTCCGACTTTCAGACCCTGCCGCTGAAGATCTTCGCCATGACCAAAAAGACCGTAAAGCCGGATATGTATGCCCTGTCCAGCCTGATCTTTCTCGCTGTGCTGGCACTGCTCCTCATCGTGAACCTGGGGCAGATCAAGCAGGATCGCAAAAACGGAAGATAAAACCACACATTCGAAAGGATCTATATTCCATGAAAAATAGAACGGTAAAATATTTTGCAGCTGTTATGGCTGCGTTGTTTGTCACCATTCCCCTTACGTCCTGCGGCGGTGGAAACAGCACCATCACCGATCCCGTGGGGACCTACACCGATGCCTATGCCGGGACGACCCTGAACGTGTTCAACTGGGGTGAATATATCTCCGACGGCTCCGAAGGTTCCTTGGACGTGAATGCCGCCTTTGAAGCGCTGACCGGGATCAAGGTCAACTACATGAACTACGAATCCAACGAGGCCATGTACTCCAAGATCAAGTCCGAGGCTGTGTCCTACGATATCCTGATCCCTTCCGATTACATGATCGAGCGGCTCATGAACGAGGATATGCTCCAGCCTCTGGACTATTCCAAGATCGACAACTACCACTTTATCGACGACCAGTACAAGGGGCTGTACTTTGACCCCACCGACGCATATTCCGTTCCCTACAACGTGGGCATGGTGGGACTGATCTACAACACCACCATGGTGGAAGGTACGCCCGATAGCTGGGAGATCATGTGGGATGCCAAGTATGCCGACAACATCCTGACCTTCAACAATCCCCGTGACACCTTCGCCATTGCCCAGTTCCTTTTGGGTATCGACGTAAACTCCACCGACAAAGCCGATTGGGACAGGGCTGCGGAAAAGCTGAAGGCACAAAACGGTGTACTGCAGGGTCGGGTCATGGACGAAGTGTTCAACAAGATGGAGGCTGGCAACGCTGCCATTGCGCCTTACTATGCCGGTGACTACCTGACCATGGCCGAGACCAACCCGGATCTGGCGTTCGTGTACCCCAAGGAAGGCACCAACATCTTTGTGGACTCCATCGTGGTACCCAAGAATGCACAGAACTATGACGCCGCTATGCTGTACATCAACTTCCTGCTGGAGCCGGAGGTGGCGCTGGCCAATGCGGAATACATCCGGTATGCGTCTCCCAACACCGCTGTGACTACCGACCCGGACTACTCCCTGTACCAGAGTGAGATCCTGTATCCCACCGCCGACAAGATGCCCTTCACCGAATACTTCCACGACATCGACGAAAGCATCCGTACCTACTACGAAAAGCTGTGGGAAGAGATCCTGCTGGCGGATAAATGATCTAACGAATAAAAAAACGGCTTGCCAACTGTGTACCCTTCCGGTATACGTTGGCAGCCGTTTTTTGTTGCGTAGGTTACTTTTTCCCAAGCTCGATATTCTTTTCGTAGGCAGCGATTACCGCATCCAGCATGGCACCACGGACACCGGCTTCCTCCATTTTGCGTACCCCTGCGATGGTGGAGCCGCCGGGGCTGGTCACTTCATCCTTGAATACACCCGGATGCTTACCGGTCTCTAAAATCGTGGCCGCCGTACCCAATAGCGTCTGGGCAGCGTAGGTCATGGCTTTGGCACGAGGCAGTCCACAGGCCACACCACCGTCGGCCATGGCTTCCAGGATCAGGCACAGGTACGCCGGACCGCAGCCGGACACCGCCGTTCCTGCATCGATCAGGTTTTCAGGCAGTCTGTCCAACAGTCCTGCCTTGTCCAGCAGTGCCGTGAACGTGGCAAATTCCGCTTCGGTCACGTCTCCTTCGCCGGTGTACATGATCATGCCCTGTCCCACCGCCGCCGGGATATTGGGCATCATGCGGATCACCGGCACGGAACAACCCAGCATCTCCCGGATCCGGGCAATGGTCAGTCCCGCCGCCATGGTCACCACCACGATGCGCTCTCCTGCCTTCACACGATTTGCCAAAATTTGGCTGATCTCTCCGGTCACCGATGTCATATATTGTGGCTTGATCCCCAAAAAGATCCAGTCGGCACGGCTTGCCAGAGTCACGCTGTCCACCGGTTCGCAGCCATAGTTCTTCCGGAACGCTTCTGTTTTGTCCCCGTCCGTATCGCAGACCAGCACCGTTTTGTCCACAGCACTGCGGCAGATGGCGGTACAGATCGCACCACCCATGTTGCCTACACCAATACATCCGATCGTCATGTTATTCACCTGATTTCCTTATCGCACGTGACCATTGCCCGTGATGATATATTTGTAGCTGCAAAGCTCTGCCAGACCCATGGGGCCTCGAGCGTGGAGCTTTTGGGTAGAAATGCCCATCTCGCACCCCAGACCGAATTCGCCTCCATCGGTGAATCGGGTAGACGCATTCACATACACCGCCGCACTGTCCACACCAGCGATGAACGTAGCAGCGGCAGCCGGGTCTTCCGTAACGATGGCTTCGCTGTGGTGAGTAGAGTGAAGACGGATATGGTTTACGGCATCCGCTACGCCGTCCACCACCTGCACCGCTAAGATATAGTCCAGAAATTCCGTATCAAAATCCTTCTCGCCGGCCGGTGTACCGGGAATGATCGCCGCCGCCACAGGATCCAACCGCAGCTCCACCGGGATCTTGCCAGCTTCCGTGCGGTCGTCCACCAGTGCCTTTTTCACCATGGGCAGCACGACCGGCGCAATGGCACGATCCACTAAGCACACCTCAGCCGCATTGCACACAGAAGGTCGGCTGGTCTTGGCGTTCACCAGGATCGACACCGCCTTGTCCGGGTCTGCCTTGCCGTCGATGTAGATATGGCAGATACCGGTGCCCGTCTCGATACAGGGAACCTTGGCATTGTCCACACAGGCTCGGATCAGTCCGGCACCCCCTCGTGGGATCAGCAGATCGATATAGCCTACGCCACGCATCAGTTCGTAGGAGCTTTCTCTGGTGGTGTCCTCCACAAGCTGGACCAGCAGCGGATCCAGTCCCACTTTTTTCAATCCATTCTGCAGTGCCGTAGTGATGGCATGGGCACTGTTCCAGGCTTCTTTGCCGCTGCGCAGGATACAGCCGTTGCCGCTCTTGATGCACAGAGCCGCCGCATCGGAGGTCACATTGGGTCGGCTCTCGTAGATGATGGCGATGACCCCCAGAGGAACGGCGATTTTTTCGATGTCCAGCCCGTCTTCCCGGGTATGGGAGAACAGCACACGGCCGCAGGGATCCGGCAAGTCAGCCACCGCACGAATGCCCTCTGCCATGGCTTCGATCCGGTTTTTCGTCAGCGCCAGCCGGTCCAGCATCACGTCACTGATCTTGCCTCGTGCCTTGTCCATATCGATGTGGTTGGCACACAGGATCGCCTCTGTTCCGGCTACCAGAGCATCTGCCATAGCAAGCAGCGCCTTGTTTTTCGTCTCTGTATCGGTCATGGACAGCGCAGGACACACACGCTTGGCGTCCTCCATGATCTGCTGTGTCGTCTTCATGCCATCTCCTCCTTTGCTGGAGCAACTGGTGCTGGAGCAACTGGAGTTGCTCCGATGAATCTGGTTCCCACCGGCTTGCCGTCCAGAATGTCGTACAGGATGGCCGGATCTTTTCCGTTGGCAATGAGCATATCTCCGCCGGCTTCCATGACCATCTGGGCTGCGCTGAGCTTGGTCGCCATACCGCCGGTACCGATCTCGGATCCCTTACCACCGGCGTGTGCCAAGATCTCCGCTGTGATCTCGTGGATCTCCGGGATCAGCTTGGCGTCCGGTACCTGCCGTGGGTCGTCGGTGAACAGGCCGTCGATGTCGGACAACAGCACCAGCAGATCGGCGTGGATGGATGTGGCCACGATGGCGCCCAAGGTGTCGTTGTCGCCGATACCCAGCTCTTCCGTGGACACGGTGTCGTTTTCGTTGATGATGGGCAGCACACGCATGTCGAGCAAATGCTCCATGGTGCTGGTGAAGTTCTCACGCCGCTCCGGGTCCCGCACGTCGCCGCCGGTCAGCAGGATCTGGGCGATGGTGTGGTTGTATTCGGAAAACAATTTGTCGTAGGTGTACATCAGCTCACACTGTCCCACCGCTGCGGCAGCCTGTTTGCCGACTTGGGTCTTGGGGCGCTCCCGGAGTGACAGCTTGCCCATGCCCATACCGATGGCACCGGAGGACACTAAGATCACCTGATGCCCGGCATTTTTGATGTCCGACAGCACCTTGCACAGGCTCTCCATATGTCGGATATTCAGGTGTCCCGTGGGATGCGCCAGAGTGGAGGTACCTACTTTTACTACAATTCTCATGGTATGTCCTTTTAGGTAATGATGAAGAATGGAAAATATATGGTAGAAACAGCTTCGCTATTTCGATAGAACCGGTTTGATTCCTTTATTTCTTGGCACAAGCGTCGATGTAGACCGCTGCCATAGAGGCAAAGCCGTGGTTCAGGCTGGCACTGAGGACAGAATTTTCCCACAGGGTACCGGTCAGGTCGGCCATACCGGAGAAGAACGCACGGCACTCGGCGATCACCTGATCGTGGTAGCCATAGTCGGTAAGCAGCTCCAAACGCAGGTAGTTGCCCACAATGGCGTTGGAAGGATACACCGTGGGATACACAGAAGCGGTATCTCTTCTGGGGCCAAACTTGGTCAGCATCTTTTCAAACAGTGCAGCGTCTCTTTCCCGGTCGGCGGTACCAAAATAGAAAGCGTAATACTGGGTGGTCTCCGTGGTGTGACCGGTCTTGGACAGATTGCCTTCGCTGTCCCGAATGCCGTTGTCCTCGAAGAATTCGCCATTCCACGCCAGTGTCCGGATCATCTCCTTCATCCGCTTGCTCTGTGCAGCCAGTGCCGGATCGTCGTACATCTCTGCCACCGCTTCCAGTGCGGCCGCCCAGATCATGTTGGACGGGTAGTTCACGCCACAGATGTAGTCCTTATCGTTACACTTGCTCCATTCAATGAACACCCAGCTTTCCAGGTTTTCCAGTAGACCGAACTCGTTGTAGTACCGAGAAAAGAATTCCACCAGTCCATAGACCTTGTCCTTTGAGGAAGCGAGCATCTCTTTGTCTCCAGTGCGCTTGACATAGTTGCGCAGCTCCAGGATATACCACATGGTCCAGTTGGGGATGTAGGTGTGGTCGTTGTGGTCGGCCGGATAGCACATGGGCAGCATCTTCTCCGGCAGGAAGGGAGACTGGTGTGCCATGGCGTAGTTCTGGAGGAAGCTCTTTTCCACTACATTTTCGCCGGTGAACAAATATTCCGCACGGGACGAGAAGTAGCTGTCACACAGCCAACCGGCACGCTCTCTGGACGGGCAGTCGGTCAGGATGTCCACGGCGTTCTGGGCAAAGGTGTTCACCGCTGCCGCCACGATCTTGTTCAGCTCAGCGTCACCGTAGTCGTAGCGGAAATCTGCCGCATCGGGGTTTTCGTACAGCACCATTCCAAAGTCGGACAGATCTGCCGTGCCTTCCGTGATCACCACATTGGCAAAGCGAGCAGCGTTGGCTTCCATGGAGATGCAGTGGTACGTCCCCGGTGCAAAGGTGTACTTCACCACGTTGCAGCAGGTATTCCGGAAAGGCGACACTTCCTTGTAGGTGCCCTTGTCGGTCAGGATCTCGTCAAAGAGGATGTACATGGTCGTCGGCGTCTTTGCCTGGAGCCGGAAGGAGAAGAAGCCGGTGACCGTTCTGCCGAAGTCGCATACCTGATACATCATGGGACCCAGCTCCTCGGCTTTCCCGTCGGCGATCGCTGCATAGGTGAACTGCCCTGCTTCGTCTCCGGCGTCTTCTTCCAGCTCAGCCGGGAAAAAGCCCATGAACTTGTCGTTGTCCACCTGGTAGGCTCTGTCATGCCACGGTGCTACGGTGGTATCGATGCCGATCTTGCCGTATTCTACAAACGTCTTGGTCGGCAGCAGATCCAGCTTGGGGTAGTGGGCGTAGCGGGGCAGCAGCTTGTTCATGTTGGCGGTCTCGGTCTCCACCGGCACACGGTCACCGGTAGCACCGGCATAGAAAGCGGTGGGATCGTCGGTCAGGTGATAGATCTCCGTGAACGTACGCTGGAAGCTGAACCGGCGCACCTTCTGTACCCGTTCTGTCATCCGATAGGCCGTGAAGTCGGCGGCAGTGGCGATGGTCGTGTCGTTTTCCGTGATCTCTGCGGCGAAGAAGGGATGCTCGTCCACCACGTAAAAGCTGTTCACATTGGCAGAATGCACGTCGATGGCAATGGTCACCTTCTGTCCTGCCCACTTGGCAAGGTCGTATTTGTCCAGGCGAGAATAGCCGTGGGCTGCTCTGGCCGGTCCGTATCCCACCAGCACACCGTCTACGAACAGACGGTAGAGATTGGAAGCCGCCAAGGTCAGCTTGGTGTCTGCCTTTGGTGTCAGCGTATATTGAAAGGTCAGTGTGATGTTCCGGGCGTCTAGCAGCCCCTTTGCCCAAATAGCGTTCATGATGTACCTCGTTTTCGTTGGATTTTTTGTATGAAGATATAGTACCACATTTTCCCCGGAATTGCAAGAGATTTGGTGTGAATAATTGTTTTCGTGCTCTTGACAGCGACACATTTTTCCGTCGGTGCGCTGCCATCTTCTCCTATTCACAAAATATCCCTTGCATTTTGATCGGAAATGTGGTATGATAACCATATGATACAAGAAGCCCAAAAGGAGTACACTATGGAACTATTTTACAAAGCACCGGCTACCCAATGGGTAGAAGCACTGCCGCTGGGCAACGGTCGCCTGGGCGCAATGGTCTATGGCGATCCGCTGCACGAGACCATCCAGCTTAACGAAGAATCTCTTTGGAGTGGGAAATACGATCCGGCGGCTGACAACCCGGACTGTGCACCCATGCTGGAGGAGATCCGCAAGGCCATCTTTGCCGGAGACTATGCCCGTGGCGAAGAGCTGACCAACACCTACATGATCTGCCGTGGCGCAGGCTCCGGGGCTCGTGGAGAGAAGGGTCCCTACGGCAGCTACCAAACGGCAGGGGAGCTGCACATCGATTTCACCTATGGCAGCGACACCATCACCGACTACAGCCGGACCTTGGATCTGGTCAGCGGACTGGCGTCTGTCCGGTTCCTGGCAGGAGACGTGTCGGTCAAGCGCTATGTATTCACGTCTCTGGCGGCCGGTATGACCGTATGCTATTACACCAGTGAGGCGCCGTTCACAGCAGCCTGCCGGTTCACCAGAGACCATGGGGTATGCGGCGCCGATCTGGCCGGGCGTACCCTGTACATCAAGGGTGCTTTCCCAAGCGATCCCACCGCAGGCGAAGGACTTGCCTATGCTACGGCTGCCCGGCTGTATCCCACCGGCGGCACCCTTGTCCGGGAGAACGATGCACTGGTCGCCAAAGATGTGACCGCTCTTGCCATCGTGCTGGATACGGAGACCACCTATGCACCGCCGAAGCCGGATATTGGCGTGGTGCTGTGTCAGGATCCGGAGGTGCCCTATGCCGCCTGCATCGCCAGGATCGAGAAGCATCCCGTCCATTCCGCTTCCGACATTGAAGATATGTTCTCGGAATCGGCACACATTCTCTCCGGCTTTATGAACCGAGTGCAGCTGGAGCTGGATGGCAAGGATCCCGGGCTTCGTGCCATTCCCACCGATGAACGCATTCGCCGGGTCAAGGAAGGGGAATCGGATACCGGTCTGCTCATCACCTATTTCGCCTTTGGCAGATACCTGCTGGTATGTTCTTCCTACAATTGTAAACTTCCTGCCAACCTGCAAGGCATCTGGGCCGACACCTATGAAACACCCTGGAGCGGCGACTACCACATCAACATCAACCTGCAGATGAACTATTGGCTGTCGGAGACCTGTAATTTAGGGGAACTGAATGCGCCTCACTTCGACTATATCCGCTTCTTAGCCGAGCATGGTGCCCGAACCGCCAAGATCCAATACGGTGCAGACGGCTGGTGTGCCCATACCAGTACCACACCTTGGGGCTTCACGGCACCGGGACAGAACGCCTCCTGGGGTTCCTTTATGGCAGCCGGCGCCTGGTGCTGTACCCACATTTGGGAACGGTATGCCTTCTCCGGGGACAAAAAGGTGCTGTCGGACTACATCGATGTGCTGACCGG
Source organism: uncultured Ruminococcus sp. (assembly GCA_964623635.1). Classification (GTDB taxonomy): domain Bacteria; phylum Bacillota; class Clostridia; order Oscillospirales; family CAG-272; genus UMGS1696. Next base: position 6,790 of record CAZUUA010000010.1, on the reverse strand, counting down.
CGCTGCCAAATTCTTCCTCGATTTTCTGGTAGAGGATCCCCGCACCGGGTATCTGGTGACCTGTCCTTCCAACTCGCCGGAAAACCACTTCCGGGATCCTGTGACCGGGCAGGTGTGCGCCATTTGTGCCGGTCCCGCTATGGACAACGCCATCCTGCGTGATCTGTTCCACCAGACCGCATCGGCACTGGCGCTCTTGGGTCGTGGAGACGAGCCGCTGTGTGACAAGCTGAAAGAAGCGGCCGACAGACTGCCTCCCATCCAGATCGGTCAATACGGACAGATCATGGAATGGAGCGAAGACTTCGAGGAGACCGAACCGGGTCACAGACACGTGTCCCAGCTGTATGCGCTGCATCCTTCTGCCCAGATCACGGAAAGCACACCGGAACTGCTTCGTGCCGCCGGTGTCACGCTGGAAAGACGACTGGCTGCCGGCGGTGGTCATACCGGTTGGAGCCGTGCCTGGATCGTGAATTTCTATGCCCGTCTGGGTCAGGGCGACAAGTGTCTGGAAAACCTGAACGCACTGCTTGCCAAGTGTACCCTGCCCAATATGTTCGACAACCATCCGCCGTTCCAGATCGATGGCAACTTCGGCGGCGCCAACGGGATCGCAGAGATGCTGCTGGCCAGCCACGACGGCAAGATCGTTCTGCTGCCGGCACTGCCCACCGATCCTGCCTGGGCCTCCGGGAAGGTCAGCGGCCTGTGTGCCCGTGGTGGGTTCCGTGTGGACATGATCTGGAAGAATCGCCGTGTGGTACGCTTCACCATCCATTCCATCTGCGGCGGTCCTGTGACGGTGCGTGTACACGGCAAGGATCACACCTACCACACCGAAGCCGGCCGGGATCTGGTCTGCGAGCTGCTGGTGTAAAGTAAAGGCATATACCCTATTTTCATCCCAACAGAAAGGAGTTGCTGCCTTTGCGATATATCAAGCGAGAACTTTTTTACCTGCTGTTTATCTGCCTGTTTCTGATACTTTCTCCGGTCGTATCGGCAGCTGCTTTTCAGAATGCCTATGTGCGGCCGGTAGGCGATTCCGGTACGCTGACGGAGTATCTGACCGAGCCGGTGGACGACTTTTCCGGTCACTGGGAATTTGCCGGAGACGTTCCTTCCCATCCCACACGCAGCGAATACGAGAAGCTGGGTCTGCTGCTCTTGCAGGATCTGTCTGCCAAGGAAGGGTATCTGTCCTTCCAGTATCTGGATCCGATTTCCCTCGGTGGTGCCCGTTCCCTGTGCTACGGCATCTACATCGGTTCCGGTGAGACGGGAGCTGTGCCCTACACCATCACCACCACGGTCTCCTGTGGTAACAACAGCATGGTGGGCACGGTGCAGATCGAGCCGGACAGGTGGTATGTGGTCTACAGTGCCATTCCCACCATTGCCCAGCGCAAAGACGTGGATGCCATCCAGATTCATGTCGATACCACCGCCGGTACGCCGTCCCAGCTGCGTCTGACCTCACCTTGCACGACAGAGACCAGCTGTGCTTTTGTGAACCGTTTTGCCGCGGAGCAGTTCGATGTATCCTTGGGTGCGGTGAATGTGCAGTCAGCCCATCTTGCCATGACGCCGGACAGCGGTGGTGCGGTCAGTCTTTCGGCCGATCTGCTGTTGCCCCAATATGTGGACAGCTCCGTATCCGGCTGGTATATGGCAGTCACGGTATCGGGTACAGCCGACGGCGGTACGATCTCCACCGGTGCCTCCTATGGAGAAAACTGGTACAGCTCTGCGTCCTTGACCGTACAGGCCGGTACCCACACCTACACCTTTCCCGTCCCTGCACCGCCGTATACCACCGATGGCGATGGGCTCTTTGGCGGTCGGTATCTGCAGCACACTGCCACGCCAAACAGATACAGCCTACATTTCCAAGGCGTAAAAAGTACGACCTCCTCCACATTTCAGGTGACCAAGGTGGTGTTTTATCCCAAGGAAACCACCGGGCAGAGCTGGCAGGACGGCAACCTTGGCAGTGTGACGGCGCTTACCGTGGAGGACGGTCGTGTGCTGTGTAGTGGTAAGCTGACCCGGCAGGCCGTCATCGATCATGGGGAAAGCGACATTGCCCTTCTGGCGGTGCCCTTATGGGATCGCTGCGACCTGACCGATGCCGTGGAGCTGGCCCGTATGCGTGTGTCCAAAAACTTCACCTTTACGCTGCCCACAGACAGTGTGCGCACCTATGCCGCTGCCTACCTGTTTTACGCTGCCATTCGTGTGGAAGTGCCGGTACAAGATCCTGCCGCCGCACCGGAGATCGTGTATCTGCCCCTCTCCGAACCACAGATGCTTTCCGGCACCGATCCGACAGCCTGCACCGTGTCCATGTTCGGGCTCCACGGTGCGGACACGGTGGGTGTCTTTGAGTCCAATGTATCCCATGTGACCGTGGATGTATATTGGGATAAGCTGACCAACCAGAGCGGCACCGGTGTGGTGTGCTCCTTTGGCGGCAGAAGCTGGCATTTGTCCCAGGACTATCTGAAGACGCTGGACAACGATGTGCTGTTCTACATCGATGCCGGTCTGGAGGTCAGCCTGCGGATTTTGTCATCGGAACCTTTCGACGACAACGATTACTCCGAAGGGTCCTGTCCGGCAGAAACCTACCGAGCAGAAACCTGTCTGGCAGAGACCTATCTGCCCTTGGTGGATACAGAAGAAGCGGCGGCCGCATATGGGGCTGTGCTGTCCTATCTGTGCAGTCGCTACACCGGTGTGGCGTCCATCACACTGGGCAAGGGTATCAACCACAGCCAATACAGCGGCCTTGTCCAAACCGATTCGCCGTCTGCTGTGATGGGTCGCATTGCCCATCTGGCGGCCATGACTTACGAGATCGCACGGCTGTCCATACCGGATGTGTACGTCGTGGTACCCTTCTCCGACGACCATGTGTACCAACAGAACGGCAATCTGGAAAACACAACGACCCTGTCTCCTGCTCTGGCAGTGTTGCTCTTTGCGGATGCACTGGAGGAGCTTGGGGACATTCCCTGGGTCGCATCCTGGCGGTTCGAGAGCGATATCCTGCCCGGTGGTTCGAACCTGACCGAGACCGCAGCGCTGCCGGGTCGATGGAAGAACACGCTGCAGCAGCTGGGGATCTCTGCCTTCCGGGACTTTCTCTATCGCTGGGAGCCGGAGACCTGCCTGACCAATGAGACCGTACCCTATCTTTTGACCTCTCGTTACGAGGCGCTGTGTCAGGCATTGGCATCTGCCTCTCCTCGTGCGGTGGTGTTGTCCCTTGGTCGGATCGCCGACAAAGTGGACCCGGCACTGTATGTGGACATGACCTACCTACAGGATCCATCCGGTAAGCAGATCCACACCCGGCAGGTCATCTCCCGAACCGGTATCCTGACGCCCGGTATCGCCGAACAAGAAGAAAGCTCCAGCCGGTATACTCTATGGGATTTTGCCACGTCCTACAGTGCAGACGGCTTCATTGGCAGTGGTGGCATTGGCACGATCGCCACGACCTACAGTGCAGAAATGCGTACCCTGACCGGGGAACCTACCCGTGTGCTGCGTGCCACTGTACCGCTCCGAGATGAAGCCAATGCGGACGGGATCCTGCTGCGGAACTTTGCCGGCAGTGTAGATCTGTCCGATGTGGATACCCTGTCGTTCTCCTTTCGCTTGTCAGGTACCGGCAATGCCTTGTCCGGCACCGGCAGCGCTTCTACAGTGGTGTTCTTCTTAGGCGCCGAGGACTGGCGTATGGAATATCCTGTGAATGCTGTTGACGGAGAGATCATGACCGTGACCTGTCCGCTGACGGGGCTGGTCGACTCCATGCGCTGTGGCTACATTGGCGTGATGCTGTCGGGAGACACGGAGATCACCCTGGATCTGATCTCCATTTGGGTGGACAGTACCCTATTGGGCACCGACACACTGACCGCACGGTTCACGCCGCCGGGTGCCCCTGTGACCGCCGGTCGATACGATACGGAAATACTCTATATCCTGCTGCTGTTGATCGTAGCCACGGTGAGCATCACGGTGCTATTGATCCGCAGAGAACGGGAAGAAGAGGAAGAAGGTGGAAACCATGTCTGAGAAACCAAACAAAATACCCACGCTGGGTACGCCAACGCCAGGTGTGCCGTTGTTCACAAAGTATCATCTGGCAGAGCTGATCCTGCTACTGGTGGCAACGCTGCTGGGTGTGCTGTACTTAAAGTGGCATCTGATCCCCATTGGCGTCATTTTGCCGATCTTCTTGGCGATCTTTATCGCCGTACCCATCCTGCGCTATCTGGATGGAAAAAAGAGCGGTCGTGATCGTCTCTCCATCGGACTGAACGTGGGCATTGCCATGCTGCCCGGTATCGTGGTGATCATCGCCATGGCGGCATATTTTCTGCAAGGTGCATGAGCCGGTTGAACCACGCCGACCTGAAATGGCTACAACACCGCTACCTGGATCCCGGAGGATACTGCTGGGACGGATACGCAAGTCTCATCCAACAATAACGCTACCGAAAAGCATCCACCCCTGGGTGCTTTTTGGGTTTTGCGAAAATTTGCCACAAACTTTCGTTCACTTTTTTTGTGAAACCCCTTGACAAAGAACCGCTGTTCGTGTATAATAGATGCGTAAACACTCGTTCTCACCGTTCGTTCCAAACTCGGGGACGAAAAATCAGTTCTTTTTTGGGAGGTACACATGACTGGTATAGCAACGGATATCGCAGCAGATACCACAGCGCGGACGATCCTGCACTGCGATCTCAACAATTTCTTTGCCTCGGTGGAGATCCGCAAGCATCCCCAGTGGCAAAATGTCCCCATGATCGTGGGTGGTGAGACCGACGAACGACATGGCATCGTGCTGGCGAAAAATATGCTTGCCAAACGTCTCGGTATCCAAACCGGTGAGAGCATCTATCAGGCCAAGCTCAAATGCCCCGCACTGGTGGTCACCGAACCCCACTACGACGAATATCTGTACTTTTCCCGGCAGGTGCGGCAGATCTATGCCCAGGTCACCGACCAGATCGAACCCATGGGCATCGACGAATGTTGGCTGGATGTGACGGCCAGTCTGGATCTGTTTGGCTCCGGACGACAGATCGCAGACCGTCTCCGCCGCACCGTCAAAGCCGAAACCGGACTGACCATCTCCGCAGGTGTGTCCTTCAACAAGGTTTTCGCCAAACTGGGCTCCGATATGAAAAAGCCGGACGCCACCACGGAGATCCCACAAGATCGGTTTCGGGAGATCGTTTGGCCACTGCCGGCTTTTGAGATGCTGGGTGTGGGCATGAAGACATACAAAAAAATCTACTATCGTGGCTGTCGTACCATCGGCGACATTGCCAATACGAAAGTAGAACTGCTGGAAGCTTGGCTTGGGAAACTTGGGAAGGTGCTATGGGTATATGCCAACGGACTGGAAAACGCACGGGTCCTGTGGCAGACCGAAGTAGAGCCCATCAAATCCATCGGCCACGGCACCACCACGATTCGGGATCTGGAAAGCAACACTGAGGTGCAGTACGTGCTGGAGGAGCTGGCAGAGGAAGTGGGCACCAAGCTGCGGATGCATGGCTTGTCGGCCGGCGGCGTGTCCGTGCAGATCCGAGAGAACGACATGAACGTCCGGGAGTACCAATGCAAACTGCCCCACCGCACCCAGCTGGCACGAGAGCTGGCCCGGGAAGGCGTGGCACTGTTTCAGCGAAAGCACGTATGGCGGCTGCCCCTGCGTTCTGTGACCATTCGTGCCATCGACATCGACAACGCCGGTGTGCCGGAGCAGCTGGATCTGTTCACGGATCACGGTCGGCGGGAACGGCTGCTGACACTGGAATCCACCGTGGACCAGATCCGGGAACGATATGGAAATCACGCCATCACCTGTGGCACCTACTTGGCAGCCGACAAGCTCTCATCCCGTCGATTTGGATATGACAGAGAATTATAATGAATAGTTAGGAGAATATATATGTGCGGAAGATATCAATCGTGGATCGAGGATGACGAACTGACAGCGATCATCGAACGGGAACGGCGTGGAAATACCGAACGGTTTCTGCGGCGAAAAGAGGTGTTTCCAGGCGATGACATTCCGGTGCTGTACGGCGGCCACTATTTTTTGCGTGCCAAGGTGGTGCGCTGGGGCTATCCCATGGTGGAAAAACGACAATCGAAAACGGTGGCACTGACCTTAGCCGGTGCCTTAGCCGATCCGGACGAACGGGTTACGGCAGAGACACCCACCAAAACCACGCTGGTAATCAACGCACGAGCCGAGACGGTGTTGGAGAAGCATTTTTTCCGTGGAGATGCACTGGAACGGCGGGTAGCAATCCCCACGTCCGGGTACTACGAATGGCGCACCTGCGAGGACGGCAGTCGGCAGAAATACCACATTGGCACCACCGAACCGCTGTACCTGGCAGCCATAACCCACAGTTTTGGCGATAATACGAAGAACACCGACGAACGTGCCGTGATCCTGACCACATCTCCCCTACCTGCCATTCGCACCATCCACGACCGGATGCCGCTGCTGCTGACGAAAGCAGAGCTGGAGCCGTGGCTGTACGACGACCGGTTCAGCAAAGAGAAGCTGGTGCATGGCTGCGTGGATCAGTCGCTGCTGCTGACGGCGGTGTGATAGAAATATTGATTTTCAGCAGACTTTCACCAAAACGAAAAAACTCTACCTGTATCCTGTTCTGCACCAAATTGTGCGGACAGCACAAAAAAGACCTGTATGGTAGTAGATAGCAAGTATTAAGTAGCAAAC
>CAZUUA010000009.1:51295-71772 GCA_964623635.1 uncultured Ruminococcus sp. | reverse complement strand
ATCTACTACCATACAGGTCTTTTTTGTGCTGTCCGCACAATTTGGTGCAGAACAGCAAAGCTCGTATGTCTTTTTGTTTTCCAAAGATTCACTGACACATGGGTCGGATCTCGTAGCCTTCTCCACGGATATAGTCGATCAGGTCGCCCAGGATTGCCGGGTTGGTGCTGCCCACACAGTGGAACAGATACACGCATCCGTTGTGCAGACCCATCTTCGCCTTTTCGAGAGCGGCCGCCGGATCCATTTGTTCCGTCTCCACATAGTCGTAATAGGCAAAGCTCCACAGCACCGTGGTCAGACCCAGCTTGTCAGCCATGGCCAGCGTCCATTCGTTGCAGGCCCCGTACGGCGGTCGCCAATAGATGGGAGTCGGTGCGTCCGGATACAGGGCAGAGAGCGCATCCTCTAAGGATGTGATCTCCTCGATGAACTTATTTTCATCCACGTCTGTTACCATGTTGGGATGGTTGTAGGTGTGGTTGCCAACGAGATGCCCTTCGTCATACATCCGACCGATGATGTCCGGCGCTGTTTCCACATAGTGTCCCACCACAAAGAACAGCCCCGGCACGTTCTTTTCCTTGAGTACATCCAGGATCGGTTCCGTCCAGCCGTTTTCGTAGCCGCAGTCAAAGGTGAAGTAGCAGACCTTTTCGTCCTGGTTCTTCCGGTACACCGCACCGTATTTGTCCAGCAGTGCCAACGTATCGGCAGACCGATCCCAAACGTAGGTGACCTCGCCGGTGGTCAGATCTCTTGTGGTCTTGCCGTAGTACCAGTCGGTGCTCTGACCGGCATCGGAGAACAGCGCCTTTGAGAGACTTTTTACGTCCGACAGATCGGAAAGCCTCGACCGATCCGGCTTGGGCATGACGTACACATACTTGCCATTTTGCAGCGTGGCCGTGGGTTCGGTGACGGTCGGCACGGGTGTGGACACCGGTGTAGTCTCCGACAAATCTCCATTGGCAGTCTCACCGCTTGTCTCTGTCGGCACCACATTCCCCATACTCGGCCGTTCCACACCACCGGTCTCACTGACCATAACGGCAGGATCGCTACACCCCACCAAAAGCAGGCTGCACGCCAGTACCAACGACATGATCATATATAAAGGACGAATCCGCATACCATTTCCTCCGCCACGTCGGACATTCCGACAATATTCTACACAAATATTGTACCACAACGAGGTGGTGTTGTCAAGTGGGTCCCGACACCACATTTTTCTTCCAACTGGCGTTGGGCGCAGGTTGACAGGAGTTACTCCATTGGCCTTGGTTCGGTTTGTACTGGCGTACGGCTTTTTATCCCGTGGGATTTTCCGAAACTCTTCGGGAAAACAACACGTCCGTAAGCCCAACGCAGTTGGAAGAAAACCAAGGGCACATGGGGTCACTCCATGGAGTCACACCGTGCGCTGTAGGCGAATGGTGATTACCCCAGCGTATCCAGCAGCTTCTGCAGCTTCGTGTTCACCGCCTTCTCCTGCGATGCCCAGGACGACATCAGGTTTCCCTTGCCGGCGGCACCACGCAGAACACCCAATGCTCCGGTGTCGTAAATGTACGTGATCTCGTATCGGCAGCTGTTACGCACAATGTCCAGCATCTCTGCGTCGTCCGGTGCATTCACACGCTTCTTCTTCATGGTGGTCTCATAGTATGCTTCTTTTACAGACGTAGAGGATAGCCAGCTCCAATATTCGGCGCACATCCCCAGCATCTCCGGATCCTCCAGGGTGGCCGGCAAAAACATCATGGGCGCAAAAGCATCCATCAGGTGGTAATAGCTATCCTGCTCCTCGTCCAGCTTCGGATTGGGCAGCATCCCATATTCGTCCTCCATATCCGTGAACTGGGAGGAGATCCCGGCCCCATTCTGTACGAACAAGAATTGTCCTGCCGCAAAACGGGAACGTCCGTAGTCGAAGATGTGGTTGAAGCCGGAAATGTCCCGTCCCTTGGCCGTATCGTCAAAGGACAGCGTGTGATCCTTGTCGTTTAATAACGTCGATACCTTTTCCAACACCGACACCGTCCGCTCGCTCACAAAGCAGAATTCTGGCTCGTCCCGGTCGTTTTTCTCTGCCAGCACCACGCCGCAGCCTACGATAAAGAATTCCGGATTTTCCGTCAGCATCCCGAACTGGTCGTAGCTGTCCATGACGCCGTCGCCGTTCAGATCCTCCGACACCGCCACCACCATATCCATAAACTTGTCCATGGTCCAGGTGCCGTCACGCACGTCGTCATAGGGAATCGTCAGGCCATACCGAGCTGCCATGGTCTTGTTGATGTACAGATACCGGGCCTGTGCCGAGGGGATCATGGAGATATCGCTGACCATGGGATACAGCTTGCCCCGGAGCGACAGTCCGTCCCGTGCATTGGAATCCCAATAGTCCGCATCCATATCGATGTGGGACAGCTCCAGCCAGTTGTAGAACATCCCTTCCAGCGCCATTGGATAGGCCTGGTTGCATTCTTCAAACATCAAATCAAAGCTGGAAATACCGCCGGTGATCTCCTTCTTTGCCTTATCCCGGACCGCATATCGTTGGTTCTGCACATCGGCCTGCAGTGTGATATCGAACTTTTCCTCCAGCGCCATGTTCCGATGGTACACCGCATCGTTGACCACCTCACCGGTCAGCCCATCCGTCCACAGGTCATTCACGGAATAGGGCACACCGGCATCGTTGGCATAGAGCAGCCGCAGTGCCTGTCCGTCAAAGGTTTTGTACGGCAGATCGGGTTCAGCAACGGTTTCCTCCACCGTTTCGGTTTCCGTATCCAACGCCGCTGTGGTGTCGGCACCTGTGTCCACCTCGCTTGTGCCGCAGCCGGACAGCAGCAGCAAAGCCGCCAGCAGCAGGCAAAAGATCCGTTCGCTTCGTTTCATGGGAGAGTCTCCTTTCTCATTCATCCGGTCGTATTTTGTGCATACGTCAATTATACCAAATTTTGCGCCGCTTGTCTATAGTTTTTCGTGAGAAAATTTTCGCAAACTTTTGGGGGGTGGGTTGTACTGGCGTACGGCGCACGTTCCATGGAGTCACTCCATTGGTGTTCGCCCAAACGCCAGTTGGAAGAAAACCAAGGGCGCATGGGGTTACCCCATGGAGTCACACCGTGCGCCGGTACAAAAATCCCCAGTGGCACCATTGACATTCCCCTAAAAATCGGCTATAATATCTAAAAAAACAACCCCACTTTCCCGGAGGAACCCCTATGCACCACATCTACGCCGATTGGGCCGCCACCGCTCCCCTGCATCCGGCCGCCATCGCTACGCTACGCCAATTTTTAGACACACCCGATCCGGCCAATCCGTCTGCCGTACATAGCTATGGGCTGACTGCGGTGGATCGGTTGGACAGGGCACGGCAGGAGCTGGCACACGCCTTCCGTTGGGACGGACAGATCATCTTCACCGCCGGCGGTACCGAAAGCGATGGACTGGCTGTTTGGTCCTTGCTGCAGCGGTACAAAAATACCAATAGGCACCGGATACTGCTTTCTCCCATGGAGCATCCGGCTGTCCGGGAAGCTGTGTACGCCTTTGCACCATCCATGGGCTACACCATCGAAATGTGTGCTGTCACGCCCGATGGCACCGTGGATGTGGTGGATTTTGCCGCACGACTGGGGAAGGACGTGGCATTTGCTGCGGTGCTGGCGGTACAAAACGAGACCGGCGTGATCCAGCCTGTGGACAGGTTGGCTGCTATGGTACACGATTGCGGCGGCGCTTTTTTGTCGGACTGTGTACAGGCGGTCGGGCATATTCCTCTACCCAAGGAGCCGGACATTCTGACCCTATCCGGTCACAAATTCGGTGCACCCACCGGCACCGGCGCACTGCTTGCCCAACCGGACACGAAGCTGTATCCACTGCTCAAAGGCGGCGGACAGGAAATGGGCATTCGTGGCGGTACCGAAAACGTCATGGGGATCTGCGCCATGGTGTCTGCCGCCAAAGCCGTCACCGACGATCCAAGCGAACTCGATTGGATGGCACAGGCACGGGATCGGCTGGAGACAAGGTTTTTGGCGCAAATGGCAGAATATGGCATTCCCGTTACCATTGCCGGACGTGGCGCCCACCGGATCGAGACCCATTCCTGCGTCGTCTACGGCATGGGTGGTGCATCGGACACACCGGCGATACCGGATGGTGAAAATATTGTGCTGTCCTGTGATATGGCAGGGCTTGCCGTGTCTGCCGGATCGGCCTGTCACAGTGGGGAACGGACCCCATCTGCCACGCTGCTTGCCATGGGTCACACAAAACCAGAGGCACTCCGGCAGGTGCGGCTGTCCTTTGGCCGATCCACCACGGCAGCGGAAATGGAGAAAGCCTACGAAATTCTCGCCCAAACCTTGCGTCGGCAGTGGCAGCGATAGTTCGCACCCAAGCCCACGCCTGCCTGACCGTGATTTCTACCAAAAAGATACAATGGAATATATGGATATTTGTTGAACAATCTCTTGCAAAAAGGGAACAAATTGTGTATAATTGAAGGGATATGAGCCACGGGCGATCAAACTGCGTTTGGGCGGGGACTCCATGGAGTTACCACGCCCACAATGCCAGTTGTATATATTTTTTGTTATTTTCGCTTTTTTCGTAAAAAAAGATAAAAAGGAGGAGCGACCCATGAAGATGTTGGAAGAGCGGATCTGTCGGGATGGCAAGATCGGCGCAGGTAATGTATTGAAGGTGGATGGCTTTCTAAACCACCAAATGGACGTGCCCTTTCTCTGTGAACTGGGCAAGGAATTCTATCGCCTGTTCCAGAACGAAGGGATCACGAAGATCCTGACCATCGAAGCCTCCGGGATCGGTATCGCTGCCTTGACCGCCCAATATTTCGGCGTGCCTGTGCTGTTCGCCAAAAAAACACCCACCAACAACATCTCCGGTGACATCTATACCGCTGAGGTCTATTCCTATACCCACGAGCGCAACTACACCATCTACGTGTCCAGAGACTTTCTGCTGCCTACAGACCGGGTGCTGATCATTGACGACTTCCTTGCCAAGGGCAGTGCTCTGTTCGCTCTGTTGGAGCTGATCCACTCCGCTGGAGCCGATGTGGCCGGTGCCGGTATTGCCATCGAAAAAGCCTACCAGGACGGCGGTGCCAAGGTGCGTGCTTCCGGTCTGCGTGTGGAATCTTTGGCAAGGATCGCTTCTATGTCTGTAGAAGACGGCGTCAAATTCGTGGAAGAATAAGGGAAAGGCAGAGGTCAGAAGGCAGAGGGCATACGTGAAAAATCGAAGCCCACACCCGTGTGTCAAGAACTACTTCCCACCAACCATTTCTAACTTCTAACCTCTCACTTCTTAATTTCGATCAAAAACCCGTCAAATAAGCCGGGTTTTCGATACAATACAAAAATCATGCAGGAGGAACACAACAATGTTCAAGAAAATCGCTGCGCTGGTCATGGCGATCGCAATGGTATGCACCATGGCAAGCCTGTTCACCGGCTGCGAATCCAATGCGGACTTCAAGGTCGGCGTGATCCTGATCGGTGACGAAACCGAAGGCTACTCTCTGGCCCACATCAACGGCATCAAGGCAGCAGCCAAGGAACTGGGTATGTCCGATTCCCAGATCGAATGGAAGTATAAGATCGGCGAAGATTCTTCGGCACTGGATGCCGCATCTGACCTGGTCGGCAAGGGCTGCTCTCTGATCATCTCCAACTCCTATGGTCACCAGGCCTTCACTGCACAGGCCGCCGAAATGTACCCCGACGTGACCTTCATCGCTATGACCGGTGACTTTGCCGGTATCTCGGGGCTTGCCAACTTCAAGAACGCCTTCACCGCTGTGTACGAATCCCGTTACGTTTCCGGTGTTGTAGCCGGTATGAAGCTGAAGGAACTGCTGGACTCCGGTGAACTGTCCACCTCTACCCAGCCCGAATCCTTCGATAAGGACGGCAACGTGAAGATCGGTTACGTAGGCGCCTTCGCTTTTGCCGAAGTTATCTCCGGTTACACCGCTTTCTTCCTGGGTGTCCGCTCCATCGTTCCCAACACCGTGATGGAAGTCAACTTCACCAACTCTTGGGCTGACGTAGGCATGGAAGCCGCCGCTGCCGAATCTCTGATCGCCAACGGCTGCGTCATCATCGGTCAGCACGCCGATACCACCGGTGCTCCTTCCGCTACCCAGAAGCTGCAGAATAGCGGCAAGATCTGCTACTCCGTAGGCTACAACATCGATATGCTGGAAACCGCTCCCACCGCTGCACTGACCTCTGCCACCAACGTTTGGGAAAAGTACTACGAATACGCATTCAAGACCGCTATGAAGGGCGGCGACATCGATGCCAACTGGGCCAAGGGCTACGCCGCTGACGCTGTTGCCATCACCACGCTGGGTTCTTCCTGCGCTGCCGGTACCGCTGAAAAGGTGGCAGAAGTAGAAGCTGCTCTGAAGGATGGCTCTCTGCACGTGTTTGACACCTCTACCTTCACCGTAGGCGGCAAGGAACTGACTTCCTACCCGGTTGACCTGTCCTTCATCGACTTCTCTACCGGCAACGTGATCTACGAAGGCGAGACTGTGGAACCCGTACAGAACGGCTACTTCGCTGAATCTACCTTCCGTGCTGCACCGTACTTCAACGTTATGATCGACGGTATCACCACCAAGTAATAGCATGATCCTAAAGGGGAAAGCTGCCATGGCTTTCCTCTTTTTTTGGTGCGCTCTTTGGCTATTGGCTTGCAAATTCGTTCCGGGTATGCTATACTGTAGGTAATTCTACCTACAGTAGGTATGCTACCTACTATATTCTACACAAAAGCCGGAAAGGAAATACACAAAATGGAAAACACAAAAAAGCCCATCCAGATCCTGTTCGATACCGATATTGGCGGTGACTGCGACGATGCCGGTGCCCTGGCGCTGATCCATCGGCTGTGCGACAAAGGCGAGGCAGAGCTGCTTGCCGTGACCCACTGCTTCAACAGCCCCTACTATGCCGGCTGCATCGATGCCATTGACCGGTTCTACGGCAGACCTGTGCCGGTGGGCGTGAATTTCGACCGACCGATCGAAGAAAATCCCCGTGGCGTCTATGCGGCGGCTCTGTGCGAATCCTGCCCCAACAGCTACCCGGCAGACAAGCACGGCACACCCGAAGGTCCCATGGATACCCTGCGGCTCCTGCGTCAGACTCTGGCGGCTGCAGAAGACCATAGCGTCACCCTGGTGGTCACCGGTGCTCTCACGTCCATGGCAAGACTGGTGCGCAGTGGCGGTGACGATATCACGCCTATGACCGGCCCGGAGCTGATCCAACAGAAGCTGTGCCGCACCGTGGTCATGGGTGGTCGATTCTTCGAGAGCTGGCCCATGGTGCTGTTCGAAAGCGGCAACCCGGCACACCACGTGATGACCTGGGAATACAACATCCGCGGCAGTGGCTACGAGGATGCCAAGGCGGTGTTCGACAACTGGCCCGGCGAGCTGGTGCTGTCCAGCTACGAGATCGGTTCGTACATTGTCACCATGGTGGGTTACGGCAAACGAGCTGTACCGGGCGATCCGGTGGCACTGGCCTACCAGATCCACAACGGCGACACCGGTCGATGCAGCTGGGACCACACCGCCGCACTGGAAGCCATTCGACCGGGGCAGTACTGGCACTACCACGCCTACGGAAAGATCTCCGTGGACGAAGATATGGTCACCCATTGGCAGAAGGACGACACGTTCCGACACACGTTTCTGCTGCCCAAGGAAGACTATGCGGACGTGCGGCAGGTGATCGATGCTATAGTGGATGGGGAATGAAGGAGATAGGATTCCCTTATATGCATAGAAAAAAAGACATCGTTACGCTTTGCGCATACTGCGATGTCCTTTTTTCTATGGTATATATACCTGATTATCGATCTTCTCGGAAGTACGCTTGTCCCAGAGAGGCCGGGGGCTGGTTTTCCCGCTTCTTTCGCAGGCTCACCACGATCAGCACCGCAATGGTCACCACGTAGGGGATCATTTGCACCAGGTCGATGGCGTAGGTGGAAATGGTGATGCCCAGCAGGTTCGGCAGGTACTGGTACAGCCAATACAGGATCCCGAACAGGTACGCACCCCAGATGCCGTTGAGAGGGCGCCAGGTGGTGAAGATGACCAGCGCCACTGCCAGCCAGCCCAGTGCCTGGATCTGCTCCGATGTGTTCCAGATGCCGTTGTTGTAGTCTAAGATGTAGTACAGCCCACCCAGACCGGAAATGCCTGCACCCAGACAGGTTGCCAGGTATTTATACAGCGTCACGTGGATGCCGGCCGCATCTGCGGTACCCGGGTTTTCCCCAACCGCACGCAGATTCAGCCCCACTCTGGTATGGTTCAAAAGAAAGTGCAGACCGATCGCCAGTATCACTGCCAGATACACCAAAAACCCATAGGACAGCACCATTTGACCGAAGGCGCCGGTAGATGTGGCACCGGGCAGAATGGCTCTGCTGTAGGCGCTGTTGGAGAAGGGTGCGGAGGAATAGCCGGATTCGTTCAGCAGGAATTTCCCACCGAAGTTGGCAACGCCCATGCCGAAGGTGGTCAGCGCCAGACCGGTCACGTTCTGGTTGGCACGAAGGGTGATGGTCAGGAAGCTAAAGATCAGTCCACCCAGGGCAGAGGCCAAAAATGCACAGAACAGCGACAGCAGCACACAGACAAGCGCCGACGGGTTTGCCGCATGGTTTTCGTACAGATAGCCGCTGAGATACCCGGCGTAGGCACCCAGATACATGATGCCGGGCACACCCAGATTCAGGTTGCCGGATTTTTCCGTCAGCGTCTCGCCCATGGAGCCGTACATAATGATGGTGCCAAAGGGAATGGCACGCAGGATCCACGCCAGTAGATTATTGAACATCGTTGGCACCACCTTTCTTGCTCCGGAAAATGAGCTTATAATTGATGAAGAATTCGCTGCCCAGAATGAAGAACAGGATCACACCCGTCACGATGTCGGACAGATAGTCGTTGATCTGGAAGGTGGACGCAATGTCCGAAGCGCCCTTGTCCAAAAAGACCAACAGGAACGAGATCAGCGTCATGTAGAACGTGTTGAACTTGGCCAGCCACGCCACGATGATGGCTGTGAACCCATTGCCGGCAGCCGTGTTGGTGCTCAGGCTCATGTCCTTTCCGGCCAGGATCAGATACCCTGCCAGACCGCAGATGGCGCCGGAAATGGAGATGGTGCGGATCATGACCTTCTTCACGTCGATACCGGCGTACCGTGCGGTGTTTTCGCTTTCCCCTACCACGGAGATCTCATACCCATGCTTGGTGTACTTCAGGTAAATATACATCAGGATCACCAGCGCCAGCACCACCAGAATGTTGATGGTGTACCGCTGTCCCAGAATGTCCGGGAACCAACCCTTTTTGGAACCCATGTTGATCAGTGCCATTTTCGCATTGTCCCCACGGAAGAAATTGGTGCAGCAGGCCACGATGCTGGTGGCAACATAGTTCATCATCAGGGTGAACAGGGTCTCATTGGTGTTCCAGATGGCCTTGAATACCGCCGGAATGAACGCCCACAGTGCCCCACACAGCACACTGGTCACCAGCATCACCAGCAGCAGGAGCCAGTTTGGCAGCAGGTCACCTAGGTAGATCATACAGACCGCCGACATGAGCCCACCCATCAGGATCTGTCCTTCGGCGCCAATGTTCCAGAACCGCATCTTGAAGGCAGGTGCCAGAGCGATACCCACGATCAGCAGGGTCGCCACGTCTCGCAGCACCCATTTGAATTTCATAAAGCTGCCAAAGGAAGCGGTGAACATAACGCCATAGACGCCAAAGGGATTCAGCCCGGTCACCAGAAACAGGAATATGCCGTCCACCACCAGCGCCGCCAAAATGGCAATGGCACGAATGGCGATCTTCTTCCCCATGGTGACCTCGTCTCGCTTCACCATGCGGACAAAGGGCTCCTTGGTATGTTGATGTACTACAGTGTTCATTCTGCTTTGTCTCCTTCCTGTGCCGCTCCCAACTTGGTCATGAGCAGGCCCACGCTTTCCTTGGTTGCAGTCTTGCCGTCTACGATACCGGACACCTTACCGCCGCACAGCACCAGGATCCGGTCACACAGCTCTACCAGCACGTCCAGGTCTTCGCCCACATACAGCACCGCCACGCCCTTCTGCTTTTGTTCGTTCAGCAAATGGTAAATGGCGTAGGAGGTGTTGATGTCCAGACCACGCACCGCATAGGCCGTCATCAGTACCGCCGGGGCCGCCGCGATCTCACGACCCACCAGCACCTTCTGCACGTTGCCGCCGGACAGCCGTCTTACAGGGGTATTGACGCCGGGGGTCACCACTTCCAGGTCTTCCCGGATCTCCTCTGCCAACGCCTTGGGAGCCTTCCGTTCCGTGAAGAAGGAGTTGCCGTCTTCGTAGGATTTCAGCATCATGTTGTCGGTCATGCCCATAGAGCCCACCAGACCCATGCCCAATCGGTCTTCCGGCACAAAGGACAGATGGATGCCCATTTCCTTGATCTTCCGGGGATTCTGTCCCACCAGCTCCACCGGTGCATCGTCCTTTTCCGGATCGTAGAAGGTGATGGACGCACCCTCATGGAGCAGCTGCAGGCCGGCAATGGATTCCAGCAGCTCCTTTTGACCGGAGCCGGAGATCCCCGCAATGCCCAAGATCTCGCCGCCGTGTGCCGCAAAGGATACGTCGTCCAGCACGGTCACGCCATCCTTGTTGACGCAGGAGATGTGCTTCACGTCCAGCCGCAGGGGCTTGTTTTCCATTTCCGGCCGATCGATGTCCAGCGTCACCTTCTTGCCCACCATCATTTCGGTGAGAGACAGCTCGGTGGCGTCCTTGGTCTCCACGGTGTCGATGTATTCGCCTTTGCGCAGGATGGCGACCCGGTCGGATACCGCCAGCACCTCGTGGAGCTTATGGGTGATGATGACCACGGACTTGCCGTCCGCCTTCATTTCCCGCATGACCTGGAACAGCTTGTCGGTCTCCTGGGGCGTCAGCACGGCGGTGGGCTCGTCCAGGATCAAAATATCCGCACCCCGGTACAAAACCTTGACGATCTCCAGCGTTTGCTTCTGGGAGACGGTCATGTCGTAGACCTTTTGCTCGGGCGTGATGTCAAAGCCGTAGCGGTCACAAATGGCTTTGATCTTGTCCACAGCCGCCTTCATGTCCAGCCGCACCTTGGACTTGCCTTCCTGGAGTCCCAGCACGATATTTTCCGCAGCGGTAAACACATCCACCAGCTTGAAGTGCTGATGGATCATACCGATCCCCAGGGCAAAAGCATCACCGGGGGAACGGATGGCAGCTTCCTTGCCATTGACAAAGATCTGGCCGGCATCGGGGTAATAGATACCGGCGATCATATTCATAAGGGTGGTTTTGCCGCTGCCGTTTTCGCCCAGCACCGACAAAATTTCCCCTTTGCGGATGTCCATAGACACATCCCGGTTGGCGACCACTTCACCGAAGGTTTTGGTGATGTGCCGTATTTCCAATGCGTTTTCACTCATGTCCTATATTTCCTCTATTGGTTATTCGGTGCAATATTGCACAGAAATTCGATCATACCATATATTATAACACACCTTCCATAGGAATGTCTATAGATTTTTACAACAAACTTTGCGGTTTTTTGCAAGGGCAGCAGCGCCCGTTTTCGGGAAATCGGCGGCGGACGGTGCGGTTTAATTTCTAAAGGCTATTTAATATTACACTTATATTTCAACTCCGGGAAAGGGCTTGCAAAATTTCGGGGGATATGGTATCATATTCCATGCAGGGGGAAGGTGTTGAAAACGGCAGCATCTTTCATCCTCAAAAGATTTATTTCAAAAAGGAGCACAAAGATGAAGAAGATTCTTTCCTTCATCCTGGCAGCACTGATGACTGCTTCCTGCGCAGCTTACGTTGCAGCAGATGACGCAGCCGTAGAAGCAACCGCTTCCAATGCTGAACAGGACTACGCGATCGAATTCCTGAAGCACTACAAGATCTTCAAGGGCTACAGTGCCGATGAGACCGGTGCTGAGAACGCAATCGAACGTTATCAGATGGCTCTGTTTGTATCCCGTATCTCTACCGGTTGGACCGAGGATGAGAAGTGGGAAGACGGCACTGCCAACAATGCAACCTTTAAGGATATCGAAGAAGGCGCTGCTGCCAACTACCTGGGCGCTATCTCCTATGCTAACCAGAACGGTATCATCGAAGGTTACACTGCAAACACCTTCGCACCCTATGATGGCATCACCTATCGTGACGCTCTGACCATGGTTGTTCGTACCCTGGGTTACAAGGGTCTGACCTATCCTTGGGGCTACATCGAAAAGGCTGTTGAGCTGGATCTGACTAAGGGCATCGGTTCTGACGTGGCTTACACCGAAGATCTGACTCGTGGCGAAGTTGCAATGATCATCTACAATGCAATGTTCGCTAAGACTGCTACTGGTTCTACCCTGGCAAAGGACAACTTCGGTTGCGAATTTGCATGGCAGAACATCATCGTAGTTTCCACCGACGAGTACACCACCGTTTACGATAAGGACGGCAATGGTAAGTACGCTGACAAGGACTACATTGGTTTCAAGACCGTTAGCGAAAACGCTGAAATCGGCGACAAGATCTACTACGTTAAAGCTGAAGACATGGGTCTGCTGGGCCACGACGCTGAACGTGCTGTTGGTTCCGTATACATTGCTCTGTTCGAAGCTGTTGACGGTAACTTCGTTACCCTGGTTGACTCCAACTCCCTGCTGACGGATGTTGTATTCAACAATGGTATCACCGACAACGCTGGCGTTGCTTATGGCGACGACATGCCTATCGCTAAGTATCTGAAGGACGGCGATTACGTTACTGTTAAGTCCTACACCAACGACAAGGTAAACTATGACTACGCTGACCTGAAGGTATTCGGTTACGGTACTCACGAAGTTTACGACGAAGACGGCAATGTTAATAATGTTGGTATCGACATCGCTACCGGCAACATTCTGAAGTGGGTTGCTTGCGACGAGGATACTCACGGCAAGGATGACCACGTTTGCGGTTGGGTCAACGAATGGTTCTGGAACGATACTCTGCAGAGATACTACCAGTATGTTGTTGACACCGAAAACAAGAAGGCCGACAAGAATGATGTTGTTTACACTTCTGCTACCGGCAATGTGTACATCAACTGGATGTCTGAGAAGGAATTCAACGACTGGTACAAGGACGTTGTAACGGAGCTGATCGCTTCCTACAGCGAACTGCAGCTGCTGGATGCTTCTGCCACCGTTATGCTGGAAGGCAAGGCTCCTTACGCTAAGCTGGCTCTGTTTGACATCGACAACGATGATAAGGCAGAAGTAGCTAACTACAAGACTTACGCTATTGGTAAGTTCTCCACCGTTTCCAAGAAGTGCGCTACTTGCAACGCTGACAAGCCTGCATACCAGATCACTGACCTGGACGATGGCAATGGTTCTTGGGCATTCGTAGAAGATGGTCACGTGGATCATGACACCGACAAGACCGCTGGCTTTGCATGGGTTACTGTTGATGATTCCGTTTCCGGCTTCGAAAACGAAGACGGCACCTACAACGATGGCGTTGTTCTGTACAACTGGAACAAGACCACCGGCGAAATCGAAATCGTTAAGTACATCACCGAGAAGGCTACTGATGATGCTGACTCTTACATCGTTACCGGTATCCTGCAGGGCTACAACACTGCTAAGCAGACTGTGACCATCAGCGGCGTTAACTATCCTATCGCATACGCTAACCTGGAAGGCGATATGTACAAGATGGCTGACACCAAGATCGCTGCTCAGATGCTGATCTGCGATGCTTTCGATGCTCAGTATATGCAGTACGTTAAGGCTGTTGTTTGCGACGGTTACGTTGTAGACACTGACCTGGTTGGCAACACCAACGCTGCTATCGTTGTTCTGGGTTATGCTGGTATCACTTCCGATGGTTACATCGCAGTATACGGCTACAGAACCGACAAGCTGGCTCTGGATACCTTCAAGATCAACTCCTTCAACGGTTGGAAGCAGGGCGACTACAGATACAACCCCACCAACGCTGAAGACGACGGCGCATTCGACTTTGGTTCTCTGTACGAAATCAAGTCCTATGACAAGGAAACCGACTCCTACGGTGTTTACACCGAAAACGTTGAAAACGTTCTGGCAGCTGCTTCTCCTGTACAGATCACCTTTAAGAAGGGTTACCGTTCCGTACAGCCCATGTCCATTGTTAAGGACAACAGTGGTTACAGCGTAGAAGAAAAGAAGGATTCCACTCCCACTATCGTTGCTATGAACGATGCTGATAAGTACGTTCTGATCGACGGTCTGGGCAACATCTTCGTTCACAGCGGTATCATCACTGATGCTCGTAACCAGGAGATCAATGGTCTGATGGTTGGCGATACAGACAGCAAGTACATTGTTGTTTACTCCTACGACAACCTGGATATTCCGGGTCTGGGCAAAAACAACGAAAATAACAGATTCAACACTGCTATCACCGAGAACGCATATGATATCGGCTTTGTTCTGTACGAAAAGGGCAACGGCAAGGTTCTGAATGCTGCTTACGATGAAGCTATCGGTGACTGGTACCTGCTGGGCTCCACCGAATCCGAAGTTACCGTATTCAATCTGCTGACCGGTACCTACAATGTAGTTCTGACTTCTACCAACATCGATCTGGTAAATGGTCACATTTACAAGACCTATGGTGGTAAGATCCTGCAGGATGTTACCGACAAGTGCGGTAATGAAGACAGTGCTACCTTCATGCACGACTTCATCAACACCATCGGGCGTAACTACGCTTCTGAAGACATTGACTACGCTGACTACATCGTTAAGCCTGGCAGAGAACTGAGAAAAGAAGACATCGTTGATGCTAAGGGCAACAAGACCTTTGTTGAACTGGCCTTTGATCTGGGTCTGGTTCGGGGCAGACACACCGATAAGGTGAACATGGCTATCGCCAACAAGCTGGTTACCGATTGGAAGGTAATCAAAGTTACCGACGATCTGAATTGGAACCTGTATGCTAACCATGGTACTACCAGTGTTGCTGATGGCGAGCTGGAAGATGGTTACACCTACTACGCAGATATGATCTACGATGTAAAGAACCACAAGGTTGTTATCTACATCTACGACGGCGTTGCAGGTAAGGCTGATGCTAAGGCTGACGATGCTACCAAGCCCTTCGAAGCTACTCTGTACGAAGGTGGCACTGAAGAGAAATACGATGTTAACAAGGCTTGGTCTGTAAAGATCAATGACAAGGAACGTTACTTCGACATTGCTACTAAGTACTCTGTGCTGGCTACTTATGAAGATAAGGATTGCCGTGGTCCTGTGAAGTCTATGAAGCTGACCGGTATTGAAATGACTCTGGTTGAAGTTACTGTTGACAAGGATGGCAAGCCTACGTTCACTGACATCGACGCTTGCGGTGAAGGCAACGAACTGCACGACGCTCTGGCTGGTCTGGGTATGTGCTTCGGTAACGAAGTTACTATCGGCAAGGACACTGAGAATGTGATTATCAACGATTTTTACTTCGACGTTGATGATGACGAGGTAGTTGTTTCTCGCAAGGATTGCGGTCTGACCTACAAGGTTGTTATCGACCTGACTAAGAAGAAGGGCAAGAAAATCGACATCGATGTCGAGGATCAAGAGACTGTTCTCAATATCGTTGTTGCCAATATCACGGGTACCATCACGCTGACTCACAACTTCGCTATTGACACCACCAACGGTGCTGAAGAGACTCCTGTATTCACCGGTTTCAATGGAACTGCTGGTTACAAGAGAATTGCAACCGATGATGTGTACAGACTCGAATATAAGGCTCTGGTAGACGATACCATCGTTATCTGGTAATCTCCCTCATCTTAAGTTACTCCTTATAACTTAAACATAAAAGACACCCTTCCGTTTGGGGTGTCTTTTTTTGCCCAATGGGCTTGACAAAATGGGTCAGGAAATAAAAAGCCATCGGAAACGGTGGTTTTTTTCTTTTTCCACAAGGATTCCACAAAATCCTATTGACTTTCGCTGGCGTTGCGTTTATAATATTAGTGGATAGATCATAGCGATTTTTTGGAACTTTTTGGCGCCCGGTGCGTCTTATGTATGGTTTCAATGGGGCGTGGGACATACTAACGTAGCCCGACATATTAAACGTATATAATAACAAAAATAGGTGCGAACATGGAACGGTACGGTGGCAGAAACTATAGGCGGCGCAAACGGTCGCGTTTTCATCGAGGCAGACGGGTGCTGCCTTTGTTGTTCTGCTGTATGCTGCTGACCGCCGGGTTTATGACCGCCCAAAAAATCCTGCCCAGCATTGCCGATTCCTTGGTGGTCATTCGAGATAAGGATGCCGAACGAATCTTTCTTCCCACCGAAACCGACCCGATCGTTCCCGAAACCAACGAAGTCGCAGTGCCTAACCCCACCGTTTGGGAAACCGAAAATGTTCCCGTGGAAACCATGATCCCGGTGACCCCCGAAACCGAAGCGGAAACCGATGCTGCACCGGCGCCGATCGGTCTGCGTCAACGGATCCCCGGCGATTACGATTACGCCAGCCCGGTGCCCGATGCGGAGCCGGTGACCCTTTCCTACATGGACGATGCGGTGCTGATCGGCGACTCCCGGATGCAGGGTCTGATCCTCTATTGCGGCCTGTCCCGGATCACGTCCTACACCTACAAGGGTCTGACCGTGGATTCCGTTTTCACCAAGCCGGTGATCGATTGGCAGGAAGCCGCCGATCTGCCGGAGGACAAAAAAATTTCCGCCGATCTGTGGAGCGATGGCAAGGTGCCGGTCATGTCTGCCCTGTCGCAAACGGAATTCAACAAGGTCTACATCATGCTGGGGATCAACGAGACCGGCTGGCCCGATGCGGCGTATTTTGCCCAGGCGTACGGCGAGGTCATTGACGCCATTCGGGAAACAAGCCCGGATTGCATCATTTATATGCTGTCGATCTTCCCGGTGACCAAGGCCGTGTCCGACACCCACGACTATGTGACCAACGAAAAAATTGCGCTGTACAACGAATATTTGCAGCAGCTTGCCTTTGAAAAAGAGGTATTTCTCGTGGATCTGGCACCGGCGGTGGTGGACGAAAATGGCGTGCTGCCCGCAGATTCCGGCGTGGATGGGATCCATTTGAACAAGGCCTATTGCGTGAAGGTGCTGGATCACATCCTCAGCCACACGGTTCCGCTGCTCTCCGAGGATGAGGCACGGGCTCTGCAAAATGAATAAAAAACCAAAACATATACATCGAACATACAAGGAAGGAACCCACTTATGCACAAAATCATTCGCACTGCTGCTATGACGACCCTGCTGGCTGCGGCACTTTTGCTGTCTGCCTGTGGCAAAGATGTCGCTGGCGAAAATGGCGCCGTGGATCTGAAGGCCGTTTCGGAGACACTGCTATCTGATATTGCATTCACCGACGACCTGGCGCTGATCGACGACGGAACGGTCACGGTGCTGTACGGCATTGACAACGCAGAGGAACAATATGTGTACATCGGCAGTGGTGCTACACCGGAGGAAATCGCACTGTTTTTCTTTGCTACGGAAGCCGATGCCGAAGCCGGTTTTGCTCTGGCAGAAATGCGGGTAGCAGACCAGAAGGAAGCGTTCTCCGACTACAACTCCTGGGAAATGCCGAAGCTGGACGATGCTGTGGTCAAGCAGTATGGCACCACGGTGGCGCTGTGTATCTCGCCGGACGGGGATGCCGCTGCCGCTTTGCTGGACGAACAGCTTGGTTAAACGGACGCAAACGAAATCTTTCGCAAACGAATTTACGCAAAAGAAAAGCTAAGGTTTTTTGAGACCTTAGCTTTTTTGTTATCTTGGAATATGCAGAAAATGTGGTAAAATATGCAAAAATGGGATAGACGATTTGGGATGTAGATCATTCCGCTACGCCACGCAGTTATTCCGCTACGCCACGCAGTTATTCCGCTACGCCACGTAGTTATTCCACTGCGCCACGTAGTTATTCACTGCGTAGGGATTCCACGGGGTCTTTCTTGGCGGCGATGGCAGAGGGGACCAGACCGGCGATGGTGGTCAGGATCATACTGATGCACACCAGCGCTACGCCACCGACCCACGGCAGTCTGGCCAGGGATGCGATGTCCGTCAGGTGCTGGATGATCAGGTTCGCCGGGATGCACAGCAGCAGGGTCACGCCGATCCCGATGGCACCTGCGGCAAAGCCGATGATCAAGGTCTCTGCGTTGAACACACGGGACACGTCCTTCTTGGAGGCACCGATGGCACGCAGGATACCGATCTCCTTGGTCCGTTCCAGCACGGAAATGTAGGTGATGATGCCGATCATGATGGACGACACCACCAGCGAGATGGACACGAATGCGATCAGCACGTAGGAGATCACGTTGATGATGGTGGAGATGGAGGACATCATCAGCGCCACATAGTCGGTGTAGCTGATCACGTCATCGTCCCGGCCGTCGTCTACGCAGCTTTGGTTGTAGTCGGCGATCAGCTCGGTCAGGGCGTCCTTTTTCTCGAAGGTGTCGGTGTAGATGGAGATGGAGCTGGGACGGTCTTCGTTGGCATAGCCTAAGGTGTTCAGCACGTCGTCATAGGTGGACGAGGACACAACAGGCGGCATATAATCGCCATATTCGGCCAGGATCCCCTCGTCGTCCAGCGCCGCCAGACCTTCCTCCAGCATGAACGCCAGGGCTTCGGTGGAAAGCTGTGCTACGTCCTGCTCGGCTTGGGCAGCGTAGGCGTCTTGGATCTGCTTAGTCAGGGAAGTGAGGGCGTAGTTGTAGATCTCTTCGTCACTCATGGAGGCAAGGTACTGCTGCACCATGGCAGGATCCATTTGCATGGCATCGTCGGCGCCGGCGGACATTTGTGCCATGAGCATAGCCGGCAGTTGGTCGGCCGGGACATTGGCAAGCTGTTCTGCTGCTTGGGCTGCGGCTACGTCTTCGGACAGGTAGGTCATGTGGGAGGCGTACAGGGCAGCACGGTCGGCGGCAGACATTTCGGCAATGGCGTCCCGGATCCGTTCGGCCTTTTCACTGTCGGACAGGATGGAGTTTTCGCCGTCGTCAAAGGGCAGACCGCTGAGCACGTCCTCCGTCTCGTCGGCAAGCTGTGCCTGTACGATGGCGCTGTTCTGTACCTCGTTCAGCACGTATTCGGTCAGGGACGGCAGGTATCCGATGGCGCCGGTGATGGAGGTGGCAACGGCTTCCGGGTCGGGCTTTAAGATACCCACGATCTGGATATCCAGCCCATTGTTGACGGCCATTTGCATGAAGGCTTCGTTGTCACCCATGTAGTCCCAGGTGCCATCGCTGTTTTGCTGGTACATATCCGTAGGCAGCAGCAGCTTGAAGGTTTTGCTCAGCACTTCTTCATAGGAATAGGTCTCGTCCTTGGCGGTGTATTCTTCGCCTTTCATGACGGCAGAAAGAATATCCGGCACCTCGGCCTGATCCTTGAAGCCCAGCGCGAACAGGTAAACGTCGTTGATCTCGTTTCGGGAGTCCAGCACCAGCACCACTTCGTTCTTTTCCGTGGGCCAACGACCGGCGATGACTTCGTACTGCTGCTCCATCAGCTCCCGGTTGTCGATCATTTCCTGCCAAATGTCCATACCGCCGGAGGTGGCCATCATAGCGGTCATGCTGGAGGACATACCGGTCATACCGCCGGACATAGCGTCAGCGGCCCCTTCCGGCATGAGGGAGTCGAACATGGACGTGGGGTTCAGCCGGGTCACGCCGTCCGTGGTATCCGTGGCGTAGATCTGGGGCGTGATGCCGTAGCCGTACCGGATGGCGCTGGTCTGCTCGCCGACACCGTTTGCCGGATCGTCCAGCCAGGTCTTGAACTGCGCCAGATTGTTGGTGCGTACCTCGGCAGAGGTCATGGCGTCCAGCAGCTCATAGAGCATGGTGTTGGCGTACACCCGATCACGGCTCTCAAGCTCCGCTTCGTCCACATCTCGAGCACCGGCGATGGCTTCCATCAGACCGGACATATCGGTGGTTTGGGAGACGACCTGGATGGGGTAGGTGGACAGGGTATCCTCCTGCACCTGGGCGATATATTCGTTGATACCGTTGGACAGGGACAGGATCAGGGCGATGCCGATGATCCCGATGGAGCCGGCAAAGGCCACCAGCAGGGTACGACCCTTTTTGGTCATGAGGTTTTTCAGGGACAGACCCAAAGCGGTGCCGTAGGACATGGAGGTCTTATGCTTGTATTTTTCCTCCACGGCGGCGGTTTTGCTGGCGTCGGTGGATTGCGATTCGTTGGTTTGCAGGATGGCGGTGCGGTCTTCGTCGCTGACGATCTTCC
>CAZUUA010000009.1:0-51195 GCA_964623635.1 uncultured Ruminococcus sp. | reverse complement strand
CATCCAGTCGCTGGCTGTCTGTTTGTTTTTCGTCACTGACAATTTTCCCATCCAGTCGCTGGCTGTCTGCTTGTTTTTCGTCGCTGACGATCTTCCCATCCAGTCGCTGGCTGTCTGTTTGTTTTTCGTCACTGACAATTTTCCCATCCAGCAGGCGGATGATTCTGGTGGAGTATTGTTCGGCAAGCTCCGGGTTGTGGGTGACCATGATCACCAGCTTGTCTTTTGCCACCTCCTGCAGCAGCTCCATGATCTGTACGGAGGTCTCGGAGTCCAGTGCACCGGTGGGTTCGTCTGCCAGCAGGATCTCCGGGTCGTTGACCAGCGCACGGGCAATGGCCACACGCTGCATCTGTCCACCGGACATTTGCGAGGGCTTCTTTTTCAGCTGGTCACCCAGTCCCACCTTGCGCAGGGCCTCTTCTGCCTTCTTGCGCCGTTCCGCCTTGCCTACGCCGGACAGGGTCAATGCCAGCTCTACGTTGGCCAGCACCGTTTGGTGGGGGATCAGGTTGTAGCTCTGGAATACAAAGCCGATGGAATGGTTACGGTAGGTGTCCCAGTCACGGTCCCGGAAGGCAGAGGTCGGCACGCCAGCCACTGCCATTTCGCCGGAGGTGTATCGGTCCAGACCGCCGATGATATTCAGCAGGGTGGTTTTGCCGCAGCCGGACGGCCCCAGAATGGACACGAATTCGCTTTTGCCGAAGGACAACGACACGTCTCGTAGAGCGTGAACCGTATTGTCGCCGGACAAATAGTCTTTTGTAATATGCGTTAAAGTGAGCATCGTATACGTTTCTCTCCCATGATTTATATAGCATGAAATAGTATACACCGTTTTTACAGAAGTTTCCATAGAATCCTGTGACCGGAACATGAATGAAATAAAAATTTATGCAGGAAATATGCAAGGATCCTGCAGCAAGATACCACCGGAGAGGAGAGGGAAGATGTGTTTGGTTTTGTTTTTTTGGGAAAAGCTATTGACATTTGCCGGAAAAGAGGGTATAATAATAAGGTAGGAAATGCTGAGAAAGGCTTGTGCATCGGCGTTGCCTACAGATCAGATCCGTGTCCATGGATCTTTGCCAAAGGAGGACGGTATTTTTTATGAAACTGGACGTAGTACAGGTGCTGAACGGACGACTCACACGGATGCCGTTTTCTTATCGCTTTTCACCCGAAACGGCCGATCTGCCGGAGGATGCGGTGGAGTTGCCTGAGGACGTGACCATTCCGGAGGACGGCATTTTGGTGGAAGGAGAGATCTATTCCGTTGGCGGCTATCTGCGCATGACAGCTCACGTGACGGCCGATTATGTGATCCCCTGTGCCCGGTGTTTGGATCCCATTGCGTCTACGATGGAATTTGACCTGGAGCGGACGGTGCGTTCCGGCAGTGCTCTGGACGAGATGGACGACTACGACGAGGATGCCGAATGGGATGGGGTACTGGACGACGTGCTGTATCTCCGGGACAGCCAGCTTTTCCCCGATGCGGACATCTTAGAGGAGATCCTGTTGGAGCTGCCCATGGTGGCGCTGTGTCGAGAGGATTGCCCCGGACTGTGTCCCCACTGTGGCCGCAAAAAGGACGAAGGCTGTGACTGCGAAGCAAAGGCGGCACAGGAAAAGAAGATCGATCCACGGATGGCAAAGCTGCAGGCTTTGTTGGATCAGTACAAAAATGAAGCAGAAAAAGCGGAAAATTTCTCTGATAATTTGCAAGAATAATCGGAAAACCCCTTGCAATTCTGCGCACAATGTGATATAATAAACTGTAAATTGTACTCCGACACTACAGGGAGGTGTAATCATGGCTGTACCGAAGAGAAAAGTTTCTAAGGCAAGAAGAGATAAGAGACGTTCCAACGTTTGGAAGCTCGATATGCCCGGCATGGTAAAGTGTTCTCATTGCGGAGAATACAATCTGGCTCACCGCGTATGCCGCGCTTGCGGTTATTACGATGGCAAGCAGGTCATTGCTAAAGAAGAAAATGCGTGACATAGAAACCGTGTGACCGCTGAGGTTGGCACGGTTTTCTTTTTTTCCATATAAGAAGGAGTGAATGACGATGATTTATAGACCTGATCCGGATCCTACGCCGCCAACGAGGCTGTCCTTTGCGTGTCTGGTCGGTGGGATGCTGTGCTATTTGGGTGGCGCGGCGGTGGAGCGATATGCCGGTGTTTTCCAGATGATAGGCCTTGTGGGACTGGTGGGCTCCCTGTATTTGCTGCTGCGGTGGCGCATGACCTGGTTCGTGTTCGGTATCCGGCCACGTGGAGACGACACACCGATATGGAACGGCACGGAGACTGCCACGGCCGGTGGTGCTGTCGACGATCTGCGGTTGCGGTATTTGCCTGCGGAGGAGCTGGATCTGATCGTGGTGAAGGGACAGGGGAACCGTGCCGGTGCCATGGAAAGTGTGCTGGGTCTGGAGGATCTGCTGCAGGCTCATGTGGTCAGTCGGCGACCCTGTGACGGTGTGGACACCTACGACCGACAGGCGATCCTGCGGCAGTATCCCGGCGCCAAGGTGTACGAATACATCCAGACCTGGCACTGGGAAAATGCCATAGCAGCGGTGTTCCGGGACGGCAGTGGTTATGCGGTGCTGCTGCTGGACATACCGGCGGAGCATCCCATCGGACAGACCATTCTGGCGGCGAAAATAAAGTGAAGCGCAGTACTTTGGCTTCTGCAAAAAATCCGCTTGCGAATCGGGGAAGATGTGGTATACTGAAGGAAAGGATACGAATAGAGGTGGCGGTTCTTGGATAAGGTATATGCCCATGGTGAACTTACGGCATTGGTGTTGCCGTTGATGGAGAAGTATCGGGTCGAAGCAGCACGACTTGCAGACAATACGAAAATCCCCTGTGGCATGGGTCCATGTGACCAACCTTCCACAAGGGATTTTTTCTTCCTATTTATTGTGCGTCTTTTTCTGCCAGGGTGTTTTGCAGGTTCTCTTCTTCTTCGTACAGCTGCATGAGCCGGTCTTCTACGGTGGTCTTGCGGTCGGACAGCTCACCGGCACGCAGATAGTCCGTGGCGGCCTCACCGAACAGCTCGTCCTCGATGTCGCACAGCTCCGTCTCCAATTTTTTGGTCTCCTTGGCGATGGCTTCCAGACGACGCTCCATTTGCCGGATCCGGGCGCTCTCTGCCTTGCGCTGCTGGTACTGCTCCTTCTGGGTCATGGCTTCTGTAGCCTTTTCCTCTTGGAGCACCGTGCTTTCCTCACCGGGATTCTCACCCAGCGCCACATATTGGTCGTAGGTGCCGGAGAAGTCACGCCAATAGTGAACGCCGGACAGGGTGCGGATGGGTCGGTCGCAGGACAGGTCGATGAACCGGGTCGCCAGCTTTCGGGTGAAATACCGGTCGTGGGATACGGCGATGATGGTACCGTCAAAGGCGTTCAGGGCGTTTTCCAGTGCTTCTCTGGAACCGATGTCCAAGTGGTTGGTGGGCTCGTCCAGGATCAGCAGGTTCATCTTGGACAAGATCAGCTTGGCTAGGGTCAGTCTGGCTCGTTCGCCGCCGGACAGCACCCGGACTTCCTTTTCGATGTCGTCTCCCCGGAACTGGAACAGGGCAAGCGTGTTGCGGATCTCCGTTTGGGTCAGGTCGGGGTAGGCGTTCCACAGCTCGTCCAGCACGGTATTATTCTCGTCCAGGTTCTGGTTCTCCTGGTCGTAGTAGCCGATGGTCACGTTGTAGCCCAGCTCGATTTCCCCGGCGGTAGGCGCCAGCTGTCCCAAAAGCAGCTTGATCAGCGTGGATTTGCCACAGCCGTTGGGACCGCATAGAAACACTCTCTCCCGCTTTTTGACTAAGAACGACAGATCGGAGAACAGCGTGTTTACACGCTCGGTGTTGGTACCAAAGGCCATGGTCAGGTGCTTGACCTCCAGTACGTCGTTGCCGCTTTCCCCTGAGGAGGTCAGCGAGAAGCGGATATTCTGCGGCAGGTTTTCGGGTCTCTCCACCTTGTCCATACGGGCGATGGCTTTCTCCCGGCTTTCGGCGGCGATGATGTTGCGCTCCCGGTTCCAGGCACGCTGCTGGGCGATGTACGCTTCCAGTCTGGCGATCTCCTTTTGCTGGAGCTGGTACCGCTTTTCCTGCTCGGCACGCCACTTTTGCTTTTCCTCCACATATTGGGTATAGGCGCATTTGTACAGCTTCGCCTTGGTGTGCTCCAAGTCTAAGGTCTTGTTGGTCACCCGGTCGAGAAACAGTCGGTCGTGGCTGACCACCAGCACCGTTTTGGGATAGGCGGCCAGGTGTTCTTCCAGCCAACGCATGGTACCGGTGTCCAGGTGGTTGGTGGGCTCGTCCAAAAGCAGGATATCCGGCTCCCGGGACAGCAGTCTGGCCAGTGCCAATCGGGTACGCTGACCGCCGCTGAGGGTAGAGACGGAGCGGTGGTGGTAGCTTTCGTCAAAGCCTAACTTCACCAAAATGGATTGGCAACGGGATTTGTAGTACAGTCCACCGTCGGCGATGAACCGGGTATTCAGGTTGGTGAATTCGGTGGTGAGCCGACTGAGCAGGTCTTGGTCGCTGCCCTGTGCTGCGGCGTCCAGCTCGGTCTGCAGCTCCGCCAGACGACGCTCCGCCCGGCACAGCTCCGGAAAAATGGCGTACATCTGGGTCAGCACCGTGTCGTCGTAGTTGTCGTCACTGCCGTCTACGGACAGCACATGGAACGCATCGTCCTGGTGCAGTAGGCCAATGGTCTTGCTTTTGGCGATGGTGACGCTGCCTTCGTCGGGGGTATATTCGCCGGTCAGCAGCTTCAGCAGCGTGGATTTGCCGCTGCCGTTGACACCGACGATGCCCAGCTTGTCGCCGTCCTCCAACGAAAAGGTCACGTCGGTGAGAATGTCACGGGTACCGATGCGGTACGCCAGTGCACTTGCGCTGATGGATATCATAATGGATCGTTTTCTCCTATGTGTCTATGCTGCAAAAAGTCCCCGGTGGTTGGGGGCTTCTTGCGTCTATGGTGTATGCTTCGTTCAATATTGACCGCCGCGGTAGGAGCCGTTTGGGTTCTGGTAGCGTCTGTTGCTGCCGTTGCCGTTCTGGGGTCGTCTCTGTGGATTCTGGCTGGGATAAGCGCTGTTTTGGCGACGCTGTCCCTGCGGCTGGTATTGTGCTTCGTAGTCGTTGTAGGGGTCGTAGCTCTGCCGTTGACCGGGATTTTGGCGGTATTGCGGGTTTTGCCGATACTGGGGATCGCCGTTGGGATTTTGACCCGGGTACTGACCCTGGGGTCTGCGCTGACCGTTTGGGTTGGCAGGGCGCTGGTTGCCGTAGAGACGGTCGTCGTAGTAGCCCGGATGGGGCACGGCGTGGTTGTTGTAACCACGGTTATTGTAACCATGGGATACGGGACCCCGGCGGAACACATAGGTGCGGATGAAATCGGCCAGGTCATCGTTGAACAGCGCCACCACGAAGATACCGGCGGCCAGGAGCACGGCAATGATGATGATCCACAGGATGACCTTCATAAAGGTCACAAACCCGGAAGGCTTGTCCTCGGCCGGTGCTTGCTCTTCCCCGGTGGCAGTGGATTCGGCTGCAGTGGCACTCGGATCGGGCAGGGTATTGGTCATGGTTTGGGACAGGGCGGTGACGGTCTTCATGACGGCACGGTCAATGTTACCGGCGGCGAAGTCTTCTTCCATGTTGTTGGCAAGCAGGTCGCTGAGAACGGTGTTGGTGATGGTGTCGTCGATGTCCACGCTCTGGACGGCAAAGTAGGTCTGGTTCGTGGTATCCAGCACCAGCAGCACGCCGTCACACATTTCCCATTTGGAGAAAAGGGAACGGGAGAAATCCGTGATGGATTCGTCCCCGGTGCCGTCGGTGATGCACACAGCGATCTTCACGCCACGGCTGGCGAACAGGGTCTTGTTGGCGGTCTGGATGGCGGATACGGTGGTTTCCGACAGCACACCGCCTGCATCGGAGATAAGGTCGGTATGTGTGGGATAGGCTGCGATGGCCGGAAGGGTCAGGGTCAAAATGAGGATGACGCACAGCACCATCGTGACCAGCCGGTGCTTTTGCATATGTTGTAGCATAAACAAAGATACTCCTTGTTTTTTTGATGAAAGCATTGTGGTTTATGTGGGGGAAAGACTTGCGGAAGCGAAAACTTATTTGGAGATGCCGATGAGCTTTGCCTTCAGTTCGTTCTCCATCCGATCCAGCTCAGCCTCAGCCGCCTTGCGCTTTTCTCTGCCTTCGTTCTGGATGGCGGTGATGTCGTCCAGAGTGGCGATCAGCTCGCTGTTGGTGTGGGTCAGGGTCTCGATGTCCACGATGCCACGTTCGGATTCCTTGGTGATATCCACGGTGGCCTGGTGCAGTGCGGCGGCGTTTTTCTTTAGTAGCTCATTGGTCATATCGGTGACGGCACGCTGGGCTTCCATGGCCTGACGAGAGTGCTCGATACCAAGGGCAATGACCATCTGGCTCTTCCACAGGGGAATGGTGTTCATGATGACGGTCTGGATCTTTTCGGCCATCATGGTGTCGTTGTTCTGTACCAGCCGGATCTGGGGCGCCATCTGGATGGACACCATACGGGTCAGTTCCAGGTCGTGGAGCTTGCGCTCGAACCGGGTACACTGTTCGGCAAAGTCGTTGGCGGCCTGTGCATCCTCCGGCAGACCAGATGCGGTAGCCTTGTCCTTGAGGGCCTGCAGGGTCACGGTCTGTTCGTAGGCCAGCTTCTTTTTGCCGGCTATGATGTACATGGACAGCTCTTTGAAGTAGGTCATGTTGACCTCGTACAGGTTATCGAACATGGCAACGTCCTTGAGCAGGGTGATCTGGTGCTGCTGCAGGGTGTCGGTGATGTCGGTGACGCTTTCCTCGACCTTGTCGTATTTGACCTTCAGGTTCTCGATCTTGCGCTTGGTGTTCTTGAATAGGCCCAAGAATCCACCGTTGTCTTCGGCATCCTCGTTCATGTCCTTCAGCTGCCCGATGAGCTTGGTGATCATTTCGCCGGTCTCACCGAAGTCCTTGTTGCGCACACCGGACAAGGCAGAGTCGGAGAAGTCGGCGATCTTCTTTTGGGCAGAGGCGCCAAACCCCAGAATGGTGGTGGAGTCGGTGATATCGATCTTTTGGGAGAAGTCGTCGATCATCTTGCGTTCTGCTTCCGTGAAGGCCGATTCATCCAGAGCCGGTACCTCCGGTGCCTGTGTAGCAGCAGGAGCTGCCGCTTCCGAAAGAGACGGAGACGGGGCGGTCGGTTCCGGTGCTGCCTGCGCTGCCGCTGCGCCGCCGAAGGGATCCAATGTCAGGTTGATCTCAGGCGTTTTGTTGTCGTTCATAGCATCTTACCTCGTATATGTCGTGTGTGTTGTACGGAGTCGGAGAGGGTGTTTGTGTTCCCAAAAATGCGGAAATTGTACTGCCAAACATCAATCGGAAGGATTTTCGGGCTCTGCCGGTGCTGCTTTATCGTCTCCTTCCGCTGGCGTGATCCCGTGCTTTTTGGCGTACTTTTTGATCTCGTCCTTGGTGGGCGGCGGCGGCAGATGGTCTCCGATCAGTTCCGGCAGCTGTCGTACCCGGAAGAATGCCATGGCGCCAACGCCCAAAAACAGGGCAGACTGGATCAGATCGAATGGGGCATTGCCCTGGGCATTACCACACAGTGCCATGATCACGCCGGTCAGCCCGTAGCCACCGGTGAACACCACGGCAAACAGGCTGCCGAACAGGGTGAAGGGCACGCTGGTGTACCACAGATCCACCTGCATTCGGGCTTCGGTCAGCAGGAACAGCAGCATACCGCTCCACGCCAGAATGGACAGATTGCGCAGGGGACTGTTCAGAGGCAGTGTGAAGTCGAAATAGTCCCGGAACAGCACCATGATCACCGCCAGGCACGCCACGATGGACAGCACCATAGCAAGCGTGTCCCGTTTGTCCAGACCGGTGTAGAGAAAATAGAAGGCAGCGACCAACAAGAAGGCGCCGGCAAGCTTGGCAAGGGGCAGGATATTGACGGCAGCAGAGGGATCCGGTGCGGTGGTGAAGGCCGTGTACAGCTGCCGCAGAGACGACAGACACAGCAGTGCCGCCGTAAAGAAGCTGCAGAAGGTCACAGGGGTGTTTGCCTTGGCAGGACGATATTGGCGGACCCGGCGACCGAAGGGGAATATGGCTGCCAGGATCAGCAGTACGCCACAGCCCCAGAAGGCCAGAGTCAGGGCATACCACAGGGAATCGGACCGGATATGGCTGATGTCTGCGTCGAAGCCGGTCAGCAGGGTCAGGGCACAGGTAATGCCACCAAGCAGTGCCAGAACGGGGAAGAAGTACAGTAGCGCCCGGAAGTGGTCGGTGAAGAATCGACTGCTTTTGCCCCAGAGACGGGGAAGGGATTCGGCAGGTACCGGCGGTGTATCGGATAGTTCCTTAGCGGACACGAATCGGGCACAGTCTTTGTCCATGGGGACTATGTCTACCGAGGGTGCCGACGATACGGTGGTGGTGATTCTAAGAATATCGGACATAATCGTGTTTCCTTTGTATGGATTTTGGCGTACTGCCCGGTGGGGTTCTGCGCCCCTATGGGAAGACGCCGATTATCTACCTTATTATAATAGCACAAAATCATCTTATATGCAAGAGGGATAGGGTAAATTTTCGTGAAAAGACGATGGAATACACATGAGAAATGGGTGATAGCGGGGCTTGAAAGGTGCAAATGAAGAGGAGGGCGCTTGCCGTGTGAGACGATAGCGCTTTTGGCATATGGCGAATTGCACAAAAGAGCGCCGTGGGATTCGTGAATTTTCTCCTGCTTTTGTGACGGAAACCCGTGCGAAAAGGCTTGATTTCGGGGAAAGAATATGGTACAATAATGTCACTTGATGTGCGATGAAGCGGGAGGTTGCTGCTTTGATCCTACTGTCGGATCTATGGCAGGGAATTTCCGTGGAGTATGTCCGAGATCATCGGGCGAGATGAATACGACGGTATGCGGTTTTTTGACACAGTGTGAGTTGCCTGTGCGACCAGCGGACCCGGAATACAGATGTGACAGAAACGATGCCTTCTCTCCTTTGTGGAAAGAGTGGTGCTTTTCTGCGGACTGGGATTCCGGATTTCAAAGGATGGAAAATGGCACACCCGGATGCGTGTTCATCGCCTTCGAAACATTCAAGACAAATGCAAAACACATTTTACTGGAGGCAAAAATGGCAGTAAACGAAAAGATCAGAGTCAGACTCAAGAGCTACGAACACTCTCTCGTTGACCAGGCAGCAGAAAAGATCGTGGAGATCGCTAAGAGAAATGGTGCAGAAGTTTCCGGTCCCGTGCCGCTGCCCACTGAAAAAGAGATCATCACCATCCTGCGTGCTGTACACAAGTACAAGGACAGCCGTGAACAGTTCGAGCAGAGAACCCACAAGAGACTGATCGAGATCAAGAAGCCTTCTCAGAAGGTCGTAGAAGCCCTCATGTCTGTGGAACTGCCCGCAGGTGTGGACATCGACCTGAAGCTGTAATTTCCTTACAGAAGCTGAGAAACCCTATTACCTGAACCAGAACTGTGACAGAGCAGAGCATGGGAATGGATCTCCGTCCGGACCCATAGCGGAGCGGTTCCGCCGCTTGATGCGCAGTCGAGGTCAAGTTGGTGAGAGGTTGACGCAAAACAGCGATAGCCTCGACCAACCAATAACCTTATCTTAAAATGGAGGCAAAACGATGAAAAAAGGCATCATCGGAAAGAAGCTGGGCATGACCCAGATCTTTGCAGAAAATGGCCAGGTGATCCCGGTAACCGTAATCGAAGCCGGTCCCTGCCCCATTACCCAGAAGAAGACCGTAGAGACCGACGGCTACAATGCCGTACAGCTGGCTTTCGGCGAGATCCGTGAGAAGCTGGTGAACAAGCCCATGGCCGGTCACTACAAGAAGGCAGGCGTTTCCGTAAGAAGACACCTGAAGGAATTCCGTCTGGACGACATCGACAACCTGAACCTCGGAGACGTGATAGCCGCCGATACCTTCGCTGCTGGCGATAAGGTCGACATTACCGGTATCACCAAGGGTCACGGTTACGCCGGCGTTGTGAAGAGATGGAACTTCGCCATCAAGAGAATGAGCCATGGTGGCGGTCCTGTTCATCGCCAGGGCGGTTCTCTGGGTGCAAACTCTACCCCGTCCAAGATCTACAAGAACAAGAAAATGGCAGGTCACTACGGTTGCGAACAGGTAACTGTACTGAACCTGGAAGTTGTCAAGGTGGACACCGAAAAGAACCTGATCGCCGTAAAGGGTGCTGTACCCGGCGCAAAGGGCTCCATCGTCTTCATCCGTGACAGCGTGAAAGCATAAGTCGGAAGGAGGATAAAGAAATGGCCGAAATGAAAATCGTAAACATGGCAGGCGCTGAAGTGGGTTCCATCAACCTGGCTGACAACGTATTTGCCTGTGAAGTAAACGGTGCTGTCCTCCATGCGGCAGTAAAAGCATACCTGGGCAACCAGAGACAGGGTACCCAGTCCACTCTGACCAGAACCGAGGTTTCCGGCGGCGGTAAGAAGCCCTGGAGACAGAAGGGTACCGGTCGTGCAAGACAGGGTTCTACCCGTGCTCCCCAGTGGACACACGGTGGTGTGGCTCTTGGCCCGAAGCCCCGTCTGTACAAGTCTAAGCTGAACAAGAAGGTTCGCCGGATCGCTATGACCAGCGCACTCTCTGCTAAGGTAGCCGGCGGCGAGATGATCGTTGTGGACGCTATCGCAGCTGCTGAATTCAAGACCAAGACCATGGTTTCCATGCTCTCCGCTATCGGCGCTGCCGACAAGAAGACCCTGGTGGTCCTGCCCGCAGTGGATGAAAAGGTTCAGAAGAGCCTTGCCAACATCCCCGGCGTAAAGGTCACCCTGGCAAACACCCTTTGCGTATACGATATCCTGAACTGCAACGCCTTCGTGGTCGCTAAGGATGCCGTAGCCAAACTCGAGGAGGTGTACGCATAATGAAATTCGTACAGGATATCATCATCAGACCCCTCATCACCGAAAAGTCCATGGACGGCGTGGCCGACAAGAAGTACTCCTTTGAAGTTGCCAAGAACGCCACCAAGCCTGAGATCGCTGCCGCTGTGGAAGCTATGTTCAAGGGCACCAAGGTGAAGAGCGTCAACACCATGAACATGAAGCCCAAGACCAGAAGAGTTCGTTACGTTCCCGGTAAGACCGCCGCATGGAAGAAAGCCATTGTGACGCTGACTGCCGATTCCGAAACCATCGAGTTCTTCGAAGGTATGAACTAAGAAGAAGGGAGAACATAACAATGCCTACGATCAAGTATAAGCCGACTACTCCGTCGAGAAGACACATGACCGTTCCCTCCTTCGAGGAAATCACCAAGTTCACCCCCGAAAAGAGTCTGCTGGCTGTCAAGAAGAAGAATGCCGGTCGTAACAGCTATGGCCGCATCACCGTTCGTCACAAGGGCGGCGGAAACCGTCAGAAGTATCGTATCATCGACTTCAAGCGTCAGTCCGAGCTGGCCAAGACCGTTGTGGGTGTGGAATATGACCCCAACCGTACCGCCTACATCGCACTGCTGCAGGATACCGAAGGCAAGAAGAGCTACATCCTGGCTCCTGCCGGTCTGACCGATGGTCAGGTTCTGTACACCGGTGCAGACGCCGACATCGTGGTTGGTAACACCCTGCCGCTTGCCAACATTCCCGATGGTACTTTCGTACACAACATCGAGCTGTCTCCCGGAAAGGGCGGTCAGCTGGTTCGTGCAGCCGGTGCACAGGCCCAGGTAATGGGTAAGGAAGGCGACCTGGTTATGGTTCGTCTGCCCTCCGGCGAAATGCGTTATATCCGTAAGGACTGCGTTGCGACCATCGGTCAGGTGGGCAACGTCGAGCATGACACCGTGAAGGTCGGTAAGGCCGGTAAGACCCGTCATAAGGGCATCCGTCCCACCGTTCGTGGTTCCGTCATGAACCCCTGCGATCACCCGCATGGTGGTGGTGAAGGTCGTTCTCCCATCGGTCGTCCCGGCCCGGTTACGCCTTGGGGCAAGCCTGCTCTGGGTTATAAGACCAGAAATAAGAAGGCCAGAACCGATAAGATGATCGTGAAGCGCAGAAACAGCAAATAAGGAAGGAGGCAACAATTAAATGAGCAGAAGTTTGAAAAAGGCACCGTTTATCGAAGAAAAGCTCTATCAGAGAGTTTGCCAGATGAACGAAAAAGGCGAAAAGAAGGTGCTCAAGACCTGGTCTAGAGCCTCCACCATCTTCCCGGAATTTGTTGGTCACACCGTTGCCGTTCACGATGGCAAGCGTCACATCCCGGTGTACGTTACCGAAGATATGGTAGGTCACAAGTTCGGTGAATTTGCTCCTACCAGAACCTTCAAGGGTCACGCAGGTTCCAAGACTTCCAACAACGGTAAATAATGCGAAAGGGGACAGAAAGTAACATGGAATCTAAGTCTACGCAGAAACACATCCGTATCTCCCCTCGCAAGGTCCAGATCGTCCTGGATCTGATCCGTGGGAAGGACTACGCAGTGGCTGTTGGTATTCTGAAGAATACCCCCAAGGCCGCTTGCGAACCCGTTCTGAAGCTGCTGAACAAGGTGGCTGCAGACGCTGAAAACAATTTCAATATGGATCCTGAGAAGCTGTACGTTTCCGAATGCTTCGTTTGCCCCGGTATGACCCTGAAGCGGATCATGCCTCGCGGCAAGGGCTCCGCTGACCGGATCCTCAAGAGAACCAGCCATATCACCGTGGCTGTTGCAGAAAAAGAGTAAGGAGGCAGTCGTAACATGGGACAGAAAGTGAATCCGCACGGCCTTCGTGTCGGCGTAATCAAAAACTGGGATTCCAGATGGTATGCCTCTGATGAAAAGTTCGGCGATGTTCTCGTACAGGACTACAAGGTCAGAGAATACCTGAAGAAGAAGCTTTTCCTCGCTGGTATCCCCAAGATCGAGATCGAAAGAGACAACACCGGCAAGGTGAGAGTGTTCATCCACTGCGCTAAGCCCGGTATGGTCATCGGTAAGGGTGGCTCCGAGATCGATTCTCTCCGTATGGAGATCGAAAAGATCGTGAACGCTCCTGTTGTTGTAAACGTGATCGAAGAAAAGCCCATCGATATGAACGCACAGCTGGTTGCTGAATCCATCGCTGCTCAGCTGGAAAAGCGTGCATCCTTCCGTCGGGCTATGAAGCAGGCGATCTCCCGCACCATGAAGCTGGGTGCAAAGGGTATCAAGGTGTGCCTGTCCGGTCGTCTGGCTGGTGCTGAAATCGCCAGAACCGAGCACTACCACGAAGGTACCATTCCGCTGCAGACCCTGCGTGCTGACATCGACTACGGTTTCTGGGAAGCCAACACCACCTACGGTAAGATCGGCGTTAAGGTTTGGATCTACAAGGGTGAAGTGCTGTCTGAAGTAGCTCGCACTGCCGCTGCTGCCGAAGAAAGAAAGCCCCAGAGAAGAGACCGCAGAGATGGTCAGAGAAGAGACCGCAGAGACGGTGACAGAAGAGGCGGCGATCGTCCCTTCCGTGGCAACCGTGACGGTGCTCCTCGCAACGAAGGCAGACCCCCGAGAGCTCCCAGAGCGGCAGCTCCCGCAAAAGAACAGTAAAGGAGGCGCTCAATAATGCTGAGACCTAAGAGAGAAAAATACAGACGCGTGCATAGAGGGCGTCTCACCGGTAAGGCTCTGAGAGGTAACAAGATCACCAACGGCGAATTCGGCCTTGTTGCTACCGAGCCCGCTTGGATCACCGCAAACCAGATCGAAGCAGCCCGTATCGCCATGACCCGTTACGTAAAGCGTGGCGGTCAGGTATGGATCAAGATCTTCCCCGACAAGCCCATCACCGAAAAGCCTGCTGAAACTCGTATGGGTTCCGGTAAGGGTTCCCCGGAATACTGGGTAGCCGTTGTGAAGCCGGGCAGAGTGATGTTCGAAATGGGTGGTATCCCGGAGGAAGCAGCCAGAGAAGCTATGCGTCTTGCTATGCATAAGCTGCCCATCAAGTGCCGCTTCGCTACCAAGGAACAACTGGAAAATGAAGTGGAGGGTTAAGCTGTGAAGGCAAATGAACTCAGAAACAAGTCTGGCGAAGAGCTCGAATCCATGCTCGAGTCGCTGAAGTCCGAACTCTTTAATCTCCGTTTTCAGCTCGCTATCAATCAGCTTGAAAATCCCCACAAGATTAAGGAAACCAAGAAGGAAATCGCTCGTGTGATGACCATCATCTCCGAGAAGAAGGCATAAGGGGGAAACGACATGGCAGTAGAACGCGCACTCAGAAAGACCAGAGTGGGTATGGTCGTTAGCGACAAAATGGACAAGACTATCGTTGTCGCCATCGAAGACCATGTAAAGCACCCCACCTATGGCAAGATCATCAAGCGCACCATCAAGCTCCACGCTCATGACGAAAACAACGAATGCGGTGTTGGCGACAGAGTTGAGCTGATGGAGACCAGACCTCTCTCCAAGACGAAGAGATGGAGACTGGTTAGAGTCATCGAAAAGGCTAAGTAATATTTAGTCCGAGAGACTCAACACATACAAGGTAAAAGATTGCAGAGAAACCGGGAGACAAGCGTGCGGAGCAGGGGTCAGCTGGCAGGGACCAAAACCCTTCTTTGACACCCTTTGGTCGCACGAACTCTCCCCCGGTGTACTCCTGATCTATGACGAATCGTAGGAATTTGGATAACGTAAAACGGTAAAAAACGAAACGTACATGAGCACCCTAACTGAGGCTCCGCCGGGCTACTTCGAGGGCATACGTCCACGAAGTTGGATAGGCGTTACCCTTGGACGGATACGCAGGTACGATATGGCTGGGCACCCCGGATTTAGGCTAACTAAATGGGATGCTTGACCTTTCCCAAAAGTTTTTGCCAAGCTTTTTACAAGAAGCGACCCGTTTCCCCTACGAGCGTCCTACACTAACTGGAGGAAAGAAAAAATGATTCAGCAGCAATCCTTAATGAAGGTGGCTGACAACACCGGTGCCAAGGAACTGATGTGCATCCGTGTTCTCGGCGGCACCGGCAGACGCTATGCCAGCATTGGTGATGTAGTAGTCTGCGCCGTAAAGAAGGCAGCTCCCGGTGGAGTTGTAAAGAAAGGCGACGTTGTGAAGGCAGTTGTCGTAAGAACCGCAAAGGGGCTCCGCAGAGCCGATGGTTCCTACATCAAGTTCGATGAGAACGCAGCTGTTATCATCAACGAAGACAAGAACCCCAAGGGGACTCGTATTTTTGGGCCTGTAGCACGTGAACTGCGTGAACACGACTACACCAAGATCCTGTCTCTGGCACCCGAAGTTCTTTAATGGAGGTAGAATGATATGAATAAGAAGCTTCATGTAAAGACGGGTGACATGGTCATCGTGATCTCCGGCGACGATAAGGGCAAGACCGGTAAAGTAGTAGAAGTTTCCCCCAAGGAAGGCAAGGTCATTGTGAACGGCATCAATCTGGTGAAGAAGCACATGAAGCCTCGTCCGCCGAAGGAAAACGGTGGTATCCTGGAAGTAGAAGGCGCTATGTACGCTTCTAAGGTCCAGCTGTACTGCGAGAAGTGCAAGAAGGCTACCCGTGCCGCTCATAAGATCGACGGCGACAAGAAAACCCGCGTCTGCGTTAAGTGCGGCGCTGAGCTGTAATTCGGAGGTGTACGATGGCTGCAAGAATGAAAGAATTATACACTTCTGAAGTTGCTCCCGCTCTGATGAAGAAGTTCGAATACAAGAGCGTAATGCAGATTCCGAAGTTTGATAAGATCGTTATCAACGTTGGTGCTGGTGATGCCAAGGAAAACAGCAAGGTGATCGATTCCATTATCGCCGACCTGGCTGCTATCACTGGTCAGAAGCCCGTTCCGACCTACGCAAAGAAATCCGTCGCCAACTTCAAGCTGCGTGAAGGCATGAAGATCGGCGTAAAGGTAACTCTCCGTGGCGAGAAGATGTACGAATTCATGGACAGACTGTTCAACTTCGCTCTGCCCAGAGTGCGTGACTTCAAGGGTATCAACCCCGACGCATTCGACGGCCGTGGCAACTATGCCCTGGGTCTGAAGGAACAGCTGATCTTCCCTGAAATCGAATACGACAAGGTAGACAAGATCCGTGGTATGGACATCTGCTTTGTAACCACCGCTAACACTGACGCTGAAGCCAAGGAAATGCTGACCCTCATGGGCGCACCCTTCGCTAAGTAATAAGAGGGAGAGTAACAATGGCTAAAACATCTATGATCCTCAAGCAGCAGAAGAAGCAGAAGTTCTCCACTCGTGAGTACAATCGCTGCAAGATCTGCGGTCGCCCCCATGCCTACCTCCGCAAGTACGGTATCTGCCGTATCTGCTTCCGTGAGC
This sequence comes from uncultured Ruminococcus sp., assembly GCA_964623635.1. Lineage (GTDB taxonomy): Bacteria > Bacillota > Clostridia > Oscillospirales > CAG-272 > UMGS1696. Next base: position 34,733 of record CAZUUA010000009.1, on the reverse strand, counting down.
TGGCTTACAAGGGCGAAATCCCGGGTGTTCGTAAGGCATCTTGGTAAGTTGATAGCTAGACCATATTTGGTCTCGCTATACTAACTATTGCTCATTTGGGGAGAAATCCTCATTTGATATACGTTCCGCACCAATAGGAAAGCTTGGATGAAGGGTCTCCTTCGCTCGGCTTTAACCGTTGGTGAGCGGCCACATAAAGCTGGGGAGAGCGGCAGGTCTTGCTCTTTCCAGAACTATGGGGCAGCAAGACTTTATTTACTTGCATGACAGGAGGAATACAAAAATGCAGATTTCTGACGTTATCGCCGATATGCTGACCAGAATCAGAAATGCGAATAACGCAAAGCACGAAACCGTTGATGTTCCCGCTTCCAATATGAAGAAGGCCATCGCAGACATTCTGCTGGCTGAAGGTTACATCAAGGGCGTGCAGGTCATTGAAGACGGCAAGCAGGGTATCATCCGTATCACTCTGAAGTATGAAGCAGGCAAGCAGAAGGTTATCCATGGTCTGCGCCGTGTTTCTAAGCCGGGTCTTCGGATCTACTCCAACTCCGAAGATATGCCCAAGGTAATGAACGGTCTGGGTATCGCCATCGTTTCTACCTCCAAGGGTATCATGACCGACAAGAAGGCAAGACGGGAAAACGTAGGCGGCGAGATCCTCGCTTTTGTCTGGTAAGAGAAAGGGAGGTACAGAATGTCTAGAATTGGTAGAGCTCCCATTGCGGTACCCGCTGGTGTTACCGTGACTGTGGGCGACAATAATCTCATCACCGTAAAGGGCCCCAAGGGTACCCTGACCTACAATGCTCCTGCTGCTATGACTGTAGCAGTAGACGGCGCTGTTGTGACCGTTGCCCGTCCTGACGACGAAGCTGAAAACCGTGCTCTCCATGGTCTGACCAGAACCCTGATCAACAACATGATCGAAGGTGTTTCCAAGGGCTACGAGAAGAAGCTGGAGATCGTTGGCGTTGGTTACAGAGTTGCTAAGGAAGGCAAGCGTATCGTTCTGAACGTTGGTCATTCCCATGCCATCTACTTCAACGAAGACGACAAGGTTACCTTCGACGTACCGGATTCCAACACCATCATCGTTAAGAGCTTTGATAAGCAGTACTGCGGCCAGGTGGCAGCGAATATCCGCTCCAAGAGACCGCCGGAACCCTATCATGGCAAGGGTATCAAGTACGACTATGAGCACATCCGCCGCAAGGCTGGTAAGACCGGTAAATAATGAAAGGAGACGTTACCCATGGTTGCAAAGAAAGATAAGAACGCGCAGCGTCTTAAGAGACATGCAAGAGTTCGTGCAAAGGTGGCTGGTACTACCGAACGTCCCCGTCTCGCTGTTTACCGTTCCAATGCACACATTTATGCACAGATCATTGACGACGTAAAGGGTATCACCCTGTGCGCCGCATCCTCTACGGAAAAGGGCTTTGAAGGCATCGGCAGCAACAAGGAAGCCGCTAAGAAGGTTGGCCAGATGATCGCTGAACGGGCTAAGGCTAAGGGGATCGACACTGTGGTATTCGACCGCGGTGGTTATATTTATCACGGACGTGTATCGGAACTGGCTGCTGGCGCCAGAGAAGCTGGTCTGCAGTTCTAATTCCGGTTTGTACACCTGACTCCGGCACATGACCGCATCTCCGTTATGCACAGATTCCGAGCCTGTGTGGCGATGCGTGCCGCCGGAACAACAGTAGTTTATCATTTCATAAGCAGTATTTGGATGGATATAGAGGAACAATGGCTTTCAGCCAAACGAACGCAAAAACATCCGATGCGAAGCCGAATGTACTATAGTGAGGGTCTAACAAATTTAGGCTGACTATATGGCGTCGCACCAGATTTGCAATTCCTATCCCCGTACCCCAAAGCTGCAATCACAATATTTGGAGAAAAAACGAAATGGCTAAGAGAAATTTCAATCCCGAAGAGCTGGATCTGAAGGAAAAGCAGGTCGTAATTCGCCGGGTATCCAAGACGGTCAAGGGTGGTAGAATCGCCCGTTTCGCAGCCGTTATGGTAGTTGGCGATGAAAATGGTCACGTAGGCTACGGTATCGGTAAGGCTGCCGAAGTACCGGAAGCTGTTCGCAAGGCTATCGAAGATGCCAAGAAGAACATGATCGAAGTATCCCTGAAGGGTGACACCATTCCCCACGAAGTACTGGGTGAATACGGTGCCGGCAGCGTGCTGCTGAAGCCGGCTGCAAAAGGTACCGGTATCATCGCCGGTAAGACGGTTCGTGTTGTTATGGAGCTGGCTGGTATCAAGAATATCCGTTCCAAGTGTCTCCGTTCCAACAACCCCGTGAACGTGGTAAAGGCCACCTTTGAAGGTCTGAAGACGCTCCGCACTGCTGAACAGGTCGCTAAGACCAGAGGCATCAGCGTGGAACAGGTTACGGAATAAGGAGGTTATGAGATATGGAAAAGGTTAAGGTTACTCTGACAAAGAGTCTCATAGCCGGTAAGCCCAACCAGAAGGCAACCGCCGCTTCCCTCGGCCTGCGCAAGATCGGTGACTCCATCGTTCACGAAGCCGGCCCCGTTCTGGATGGCAAGGTTCGTGTACTGGCACACCTGGTTACCGTTGAAAAGGCTTAAGTTCTGATGATGTTTTGGTTGGCTGGATTCTTGCTTGCAGGAATTTGGTTAAACCTTATGTCTGTTAGAATTTCTTAATCCGTGTTTTCCTAAGTGAATCTTTGGGAAAACCTATACTACGATGAAAATTGTTTCGATCATTCAGTAAGGAGGATGTCAACCCTATGAAGCTCCATGAACTTTCCCCGGCTCCTGGTTCCGTAAAGGAAGGATTCCGGAAGGGTAGAGGTGTCGGTTCCGGCAACGGTAAGACGGCAGGTAAGGGTCACAAGGGTCAGAATGCCCGTTCCGGTGGCGGCGTACGTCTCGGTTTCGAAGGCGGTCAGCTGCCCCTGTACAGAAAGCTCCCCAAGAGAGGTTTCAAGAACCACTTTGCTACCCACTATGCTATCGTGAACGTATCCGATCTGGAAAAGCGTTTCAACGATGGTGACACTGTAAATTTGGAAACTTTGATGGCTGCTGGCCTGATCAAGAAGTCTCTTGACGGCCTGAAGGTACTCGGCAACGGCGAAATCACAAAAAAATTAACCGTTGAAGCTGCGATCTTTTCAGCAAGCGCTAAGGAAAAGATAGAAGCGGTTGGTGGAAAGACCGAGGTGGTATAAGTGTTTGAGACCATCAAGAATGCGTGGAAAATTGCAGATCTGAAGAAGAAGCTGCTCTTTACCGTGTTCATTTTGGTGCTGTATCGGATCGGTTCTGCAATTCCGATCCCCTACATGGACTCCAACCAGCTCAGCCTGTATATGTCGGCTACTGGCGGCTCCATTTTCCAGTACCTGAACATCATCACTGGTAGTGCATTTTCGAATGCTACGCTTTTTGCACTCGGTATCAACCCCTACATCACTGCGTCCATCGTTATGCAGCTGCTTTGTATCGCTATTCCTTATCTGGAAAATCTTTCCAAGGAAGGCGAAGAAGGCAGAAAGAAGATCAACCAGATCACCCGGTATGTAACGGTCGCTCTGGGTCTGATCACGGCTATTGGTTACTACAACCTGCTGAAGGCCAACAACGTTATCATTGACAGGTCCTTCTTTGCGGCTGTAGTTGTGATCGCAAGCTACTGTGCCGGTTCTGCACTGGTCATGTGGCTGGCTGAAAAGATCAACGAAAATGGTATTGGCAATGGTATCTCCATGATCCTGTTCATCAATATCATTTCCCGTCTGCCCTCTATGGCGTCCTCTCTGATCGCACTGTTCAGCGGCAAGGGCTCCTACATCAAGGCAGACAACACCTATGGAACGATCCCGCTGTGGCTGGGCATCATCCTGGGTATCATTGGCATTGCCGCCATGGTGGCTATGGTTGGCTTCATCGTTTGGATGACCAACTCCGAGCGCCGCATTCCGGTGCAGTATGCCAAGAAGGTCGTTGGCAGAAAGATGTACGGTGGTCAATCCTCCAACCTGCCCATCAAGGTGAACATGGTTGGTGTTATGCCCATTATCTTTGCCAACTCCATCATCACGATCCCCTCTACGATCGCTATGTTCTGCCCCAAGCCTGCCGAAGGTTCCTTCTGGGCTGGGTTCCTGGGCCTGTTCCAGGCTGACAGCTGGTTCTATGCGATCCTGACGCTGGTGCTGATCGTTGCGTTTGCGTACTTCTACATCTCGATTTCCTTTAATCCGATCGAAGTGGCAAACAATATGAAGGCAAACGGCGGCTTTATTCCCGGTATTCGTCCCGGTCGTCCTACGTCCGAGTACATTACCAAGATCCTTTCCCGTGTGACCTTTATCGGTGCGCTTTGCCTTGGCGTTGTGGCTGTACTGCCGCTGATCGCCAACATCATCTCCCGTGGCTCCATGTCCGGTCTGGCTTTCGGCGGCTCCTCTGTCATCATTGTATGCGGCGTCGTTCTGGAGACCATCCGTGAGATCGAAGCCCAGATGACCATGCGTCACTACAAGGGTTTCCTGGAATAATGTAGTTATCATATAAAGCGACGGTTTACGGTTCTTTGGATCTTTGTCAAACCGTCGCTTTCTTTGATTGTTTTGAACAGTGGCGAACATACAGCCGAAAATGGCGTGTGATCGACCCTATTGCCAAAACCGATCGAATTATAGAAGTATAGAATAACGCTAACAAAACACAAGGAGATGACCTATGAGAAAACTGAATCTGATTCTGCTGGGCGCACCGGGTGCCGGCAAGGGTACGCAGGCTGAGCTGATCGCTGAGAAGTATGGGATCCCGACGATCTCCACGGGCGCCATGATCCGGGAAGAGATCGCATCCGGCAGCGAGCTGGGCAAGACGGTACAGAGCTACACGAACGCCGGGAATCTGGTACCGGACGCCGTAGTGATCGACATTATCAAGGCACGTCTGGCGAAGGACGACTGTGCGAACGGGTTTATTTTAGACGGATTCCCGAGAACGGTTCCCCAGGCCGAAGCACTGGACGCCATGGGTGTGGAGATCGCGGACGTGTTGTCCATTGAGGTAGCGGACGAAGCGATCATGGAGCGCATGGGTGGCAGACGTGTTTGCAAGAAGTGCGGTGCGACCTATCATGTGAAGTACAATCCTTCTCCGGCCGGGGACGACTGCACCTGTGGCGAGCCTCTGACGATCCGTGCCGACGATGATCCGGAGGTGGTGAAGAGCCGGCTGGTGATCTACCACGAGCAGACAGAGCCGCTGAAGTCCTTCTACGAGGCCAAGGGGCTGCTCAAGATCGTCTACGGTCAGGAGAAGCTGGAAGACACCACTGCCCTTACGATGGCTGCGCTGGCTTGAGTGGAGTAGTACAGAGGTTGCGTTTGGGAAAAGAGACGAATGCCAACGGGCAATAAGCTGACATATCGACTGTAGGGGCGATGCAAGAATCGTCTCTACAGAAAAAATCGGCGATGGCATGAATATAGTAAACGCTGATCAGGGTGTGCTTTTCGCCCAAAAGGCTTGTTTTCTCTTTTCCTTACGTTTTGGTACGTATTTGTCTTTACACAAGATATTGTGTTGTATGTCGTTGGGAATGACAAATGCTATAGAAAGAAGATGAATTCAACACAATGATTATTATTAAGAATGATGAACAGATCCGGCACATGAAGCTGGCTGGGCGCATCACGGGTGAGGCCTTGTTGGTGGCGCAGGAAATGATCCGGGAAGGGGTCACGACCAAGCAGCTGGACGACAAGATCCGGCATCACATCGAGAAGTGCGGTGCAAAGCCTTCCTTTTTGGGGTATGGTGGATTTCCGGGCAGTGCGTGCATTTCGATCAACAACGAAGTGATCCACGGCATTCCGTCTCACGATCGTGTTCTCCGGGAAGGGGACATCGTGAAGGTGGACGTGGGAGCCTACATTGGTGGGTTCCACGGAGACAGCGCCAACACCTTTGGGGTCGGGAAGATCGATCCGGAGGCACAGCGGCTGATCGACGTGACCCGTCGGTCCTTTGCGCTGGGCGTGGCGGCGATCACGCTGGATGGCGGACGGGTAGGCGACATCGGTGCGGCTGTGGACGGCTACGTGCGAGAGAATGGCTTTTCGACTGTGAAGAAGTACGTGGGGCATGGGGTCGGTGCCGATCTGCATGAGGATCCCAACGTGCCCAATTTTGGGACGAAGGGACGGGGACCCCGGCTTTGTCGTGGAATGGTGATCGCCATTGAGCCTATGGTGAATGCCGGTGCCGATGGCGTTCTGGAGCGGCCGGACCACTGGACGGTGGTGACCAAGGATGGGTCGTTGTCGGCGCACTACGAGCACACGGTGGCGCTGACGGGAGACGGACCGATCCTGCTGACGAAGGTGGACTGATGGGAACAAGGATCACACCGTGTGTCGGGGAGCCGATATGGGTGGTACGGTCGCTATGTGGCAGGGACCGGAAGCGTGTATTTCTGGCATTTCGGGCAGAAAACGCCGATGGACACGGGGCATATCCGATGGTTTACGTTGTGAACGGCGGCCTGCATCCGGTAGAATGCCCAAAAAAGAAACATCTGTCCCACGTCTCCATTGTCGGAATGCTGGACGTGTCTGCAGCGACCCGGCTGTTTTCAGACTATTCCAACAAAACCGTGGCTGAACTTGTCCGAAAATATGACGAGTATGGAGAAAATTTGAAAAAACGTGAAAACAGCGAAAATGGGTCTTGACTTTTATGCAATTTTCACGTATAATGAAGGAACGGTGCGACCGATGACGGGATAGCTATGTCTGTGGGTCAAAACTACAAATGTGGTATATGCTGTCTACGGGAACGCATGACTACTCTGCGCACATGGGAGGAACACAAATTGCCTAAGGATGACGTGATTGAATTCGAGGGTACGGTCGTGGAAGCACTGCCGAACGCTATGTTCAAGGTCAAGCTCCCGAACGACATGATCGTGACGGCCCATATTTCCGGCAAGCTCAGAATGAATTATATCAAGATCCTGCCCGGCGATAAGGTCACAGTGGAGGTTTCCATTTATGACCCGACCAAGGGACGGATCACCTGGCGCACCAAGGGCTGATAAGGCTCTGTTCGGTGCCCGGTGGGAGCGCGAAGGTTTGAGAACGGCAGCAGGGTACCCTGCGCACTGTTCTCTGGGTGCTTTTACGGCACACGTGGCGGCGTGTCACGGCTGCATGATCGATTCCGGTGCATGACCATCATACCGAAGCCGATATGGCTTGGCTATGGGAAAGGGACGATCCGATGCCTTCTGATGGCTCGTGTGAAGCCTATACGGAGGTTGGGTGTCCTTTGAGGGGTCAGATGGCCGGGAGTATGGTCATAGATACGCCGACATGAAACAGGTAAAGGAACGCCTTGGTGCTCCACAAAGAGGAACGTGAACCGGCACGCACCTCTGTTCCGGTCTGTGATCTGCATTTCAATCCAGACGGGGACCGACCCCCAAAAGGGTCAACAATAGATCCGGTTTTGGCTGCGTATGCAGTCGAAGTAAGCACAATACAGAAAGGTGGAAATCAAAGTGAAAGTAAAGCCTTCCGTAAAGAAAATCTGCGAAAAGTGCAAGATCATCAAGAGACATGGTCATGTTATGGTGATCTGCGAAAACCCGAAGCACAAGCAGAGACAGGGTTAATTTTAACGAGAAAGGTGGATAACGCAAATGGCTCGTATATCCGGTGTTGACATTCCGAATTCCAAGCGCGTAGAGATCGCTCTTACCTATATTTATGGTATCGGACCCAAGAGCTCCAAGGACATCCTTGCCAAGACTGGCATCAATCCTGACACCAGAGCAAAGGATCTGACTGAGGACGATATCGCAAAGCTGCGTGACGAAATCGAAAACAACTACACTGTAGAAGGTGAACTGCGCCGTGAAGTCGCATTGAACATCAAGCGTCTGGTGGAAATCAACTGCTACAGAGGCATCCGTCACAGAAAGGGTCTGCCGGTTCGTGGACAGAGAACCAAGACCAACGCCAGAACCAGAAAAGGTCCGGCTAAGACCATCGCCAACAAGAAGAAGTAATTAAAGGAGTGAGAGGACGAAATGGCAAAAGTCGCTAAGAAAGTCGTAAAAAAGCGTCGTGACCGGAAGAATATTGAAAAAGGTCACGCACACATCCGCTCTACCTTCAACAATACCATCGTGACCATCACCGACGTACAGGGCAACACGGTGTCCTGGGGTTCCTCCGGTGAAATGGGCTTCAAGGGTTCCAAGAAGAACACTCCCTTCGCTGCACAGACCGCTGCTGAACACGCTGCTAAGGGTGCTATGGACCATGGTATGAAGACTGTGGAAGTTTATGTAAAGGGTCCCGGTAACGGCCGTGAAGCCGCTATCCGTGCGCTGCAGACCACTGGTCTGGACATCACCCTGATCAAGGACGTTACCCCCATCCCCCACAACGGCTGCCGTCCGCCGAAGCGTCGTAGAGTTTAATCCGACGTAAAGAACGAAATTTAGGAGGAAAATAACAATGGCAAGATATACTGGTCCTTCCTGCAAGCTCTGCCGTCGTGAAGGCAAGAAGCTGTTCCTCAAGGGTGACCGCTGCCTGTCTGACAAGTGCGCATTGTCCCGTCGGACTACTGTTCCCGGACAGCATGGTGCAGGCCGCAAGACCATTAAGGAATACGGACTCCAGCACAGAGAAAAGATGACTGCTCGTCGTTACTATGGCGTTCAGGAAAAGCAGTTCCACGGCTACTATGAACAGGCCGATAAGAGAGCCGGCGTTACCGGTGAAAACCTGCTGACCATCCTGGAATGCCGTCTGGACAACATCGTGTACAGAATGGGTCTGGCCTCCAGCCGTAAGGAAGCTCGTCAGATGGTTCGTCACGCACACTTCACCCTGAACGGCAAGAAGGTGGACATTCCTTCCATCATCTGCAAGGTCGGTGATACCGTTGCCCTGAAGGACAAGAGCAAGGCAAGCGAAAAGTTCAAGGCTCTGATCGAGACCTCTGAGACCGCTGTTACGCCCAAGTGGCTGGAAGTTGACCATGCCAACGCTACTGCAAAGATGGTCGCTATCCCGAAGAGAGAAGACGTGGACTTCCCGTTCGAAGAACAGCTCATCGTCGAACTGTACTCCAAGTAATAACCTACCCAAAGTATGCTCCGTGGACATTGGCTCCCGACCCTTTGGGCAGATTGGGTGCGGTGGGACATTGGTTCCTCTCGTGGGATTACGGAGCATGGAAGCATTTTACAAGAGACAAACATTGACTCGTGTGGATTTGCAATTATGAAAAACGGAGGGTTATTATTACATGATTGAGATAGAAAAGCCGAATATTGCGACTATCAATTTAAGCGAAGATGGCAGAAACGGTAAGTTCATCATCGAACCCCTGGAAAGAGGGTACGGCATTACGCTGGGCAACTCTCTGCGCCGGGTACTGCTGAGTTCTCTCCCCGGTGTGGCAGTCACCTGCATTAAGATCGACGGCGTGCTGCATGAGATCTCCACCATCGCCGGCGTTCGTGAAGACGTGACGGAGATCGTGCTGAATGTGAAGGGCATCACCGCAAAGCTCCACTCTGAAGGCCCCAAGACCGTTGTGATCGATACCACCGGTGCCTGTGACATCACGGCCGGCGACATCAAGCAGGATGCTGACATCGAGATCCTGAATCCGGATCACCATATCGCCACTGTCGGTGACAATGTTCGCTTCTATATGGAGCTGACCTTCGATCATGGACGTGGATATGTGTCGCAGGAAAAGAACAAGAAGCTCTTCCTGGAGAACAGCCAAGGTGTGGCGGCTCCCGTAGGCACCATCTTCACCGACTCGATTTACACTCCGGTTTATAACGTAAACTATACCGTCGAGAATACCCGTGTGGGCAGCAACACCGACTATGACAGACTGACTCTCGAAGTGCTGACCAATGGCGTGATCTTGGCGAAGGAAGCGATTTCGTTAGGCGCCAAGATACTCAACGAGCATCTCAATTTGTTCGTCGATCTCTCCGACGAGGCAAAGAATGCGGAAATCATGGTGGAACGTGAAGAGACCATCAAGGAAAAGGTTCTTGAGATGACCATTGAGGAGCTTGACATGTCTGTCCGCAGCTTCAACTGCCTGAAGCGGGCCGGCATCGACACCGTAGAAGATCTGATCAACCGCACTGAGGACGACATGATGAAGGTTCGTAACCTCGGTAAGAAATCGCTGGAAGAAGTTATCCTGAAGCTGCACTCCCTGGGTCTCGACCTCAAGAAAGAGGAAGAATGACCTCACCATGAGGGATACCTCGATTGGTGTGCAGCTGGGTGAGGTCCTGAAAATTTCTTGCCGGAACGATGTTCCGTCATCGGCTATTGCCGAACGAAATTTTCCCAAGTAAGATTTGGCTCTCCTTAGAGAGTACCTGAACGGTGTGGACTTGACCCAATTTGGATAACGAAAAATCGATAGATATATGATTCCCGGATCGGACGCAGGAAGCTGCGTTGTGGGAAGTACCGACTGTCGCAGCGGAACGTTGAGACGATCGCAGCGGCAGACCGGATTAACACAGTAAGCATAAGGAGGACATGGATCATGCCCGGTACCAGAAAACTCGGCAGACCGACGGCTCACAGAAATGCAATGCTCCGTGGGATGGTAACCTATCTTCTCGAGAATGGTTCCATCGAAACCACGCTGCCCCGTGCCAAGGAAGTACGTTCCATTGCTGAAAAGATGATCACTCTCGGCAAGAAGAACACCCTGGCCAGCCGCCGTGCTGCACTCGCATACATCACCAAGGAAGATGTAGTTAAGAAGCTGTTTGACGAAGTAGCGCCCAAGTACGCTGACCGCAACGGTGGTTACACCCAGATCTACAAGATGGGTCCCCGTCGTGGTGACGCAGCCGAAATGGCCCTCATCAAGCTGGTTGACTAATTGGCGATTTGAATGCATTTAGACCAGCTTGATGGATCATGCTGGTTGACTAACCTGCGAATTGAACGCACTTAGGCCAGCTTGATGGATCATGCTGGTTGACTAACTTGCGAATTGAAAACACGCTTCCCCTTACGCAGGGGTGGCGTGTTTTTTTGTTTCTCAAACTGCGTTTGGGCGTGGGGACATGGAGTAACTCCATGCGCCTTGGTTTTGTTTCCAACTGGCGTTGGGTGCGTCTCCATTTTATTTCCCGAAGATTTCGGGGAAACAACACGTCAACAAGCCCAACGCAGTTGGAAGAAAAAGGGCACATGGAATCACACGCCCAACGCCAGTGGAAGACTACAAAATGCCCCTGGGGGTTTCGGGGAACACTTTTAGCACTCCGCAGGAGACAAGTGTGAACACAATGTAAACAATGGAATTTTCTCCGGTTTTTTTCGGAAAAAGACTTGATTTTTTCCAGCAATAGGGGTACAATATAAGCATCGAGATTGGCACTCGGAAGTTGTGAGTGCTAACAGGAAAACAATCTCGTGCATAACACTTGTTAAAATTTAAGGTTTTATATAGGAGGATCATATTATGACACTCAAGCCCCTTGCTGACAGAGTTGTTGTGAAGTCTGTAGAAGCAGAAGAATCTACCAAGTCCGGGATCGTGCTCCCCGGTACTGCTAAGGAAAAGCCCCAGGTTTGCGAAGTGGTCGCTGTTGGCCCCGGCGGAAACGTGGACGGTAAGGAAGTTACCATGATCGTGAAGGTTGGTGACAAGGTCATCACCAGCAAGTATGCCGGCACCGAAGTAAAGTGCGACGGCGTGGAATACAACGTAGTTCGGCAGAGCGATATTCTCGCCATCGTTGAGTAATTGCGTAAGCGAAACGAAAACACAAATGCAGATGTGTCCGACACCTGGGTGTCCAGAGCACCTGATCGGACGTGGCTGCAGATCGGGAACAGAATCAGGTTCCCAAATAGATTTTAAGGAGATAATGCTTTATGGCAAAGGATATTAAGTACGGTATTGATGCAAGAAATGCCCTGATCGCCGGCGTAGATAAGCTGGCTAACACTGTGAAGATCACCATGGGTCCTAAGGGCCGCAACGTGGTGCTGGATAAGAAGTATGGCACGCCCCTGATCACCAACGACGGTGTGACCATCGCCAAGGAGATCGAACTGGAAGATGCTGCCGAAAACATGGGCGCGCAGCTCATCCGGGAAGTGGCTTCCAAGACCAACGATGCTGCCGGTGACGGTACCACCACCGCTACCCTGCTGGCACAGGCTTTCGTTCACGAAGGTATGAAGAACGTTACCGCCGGTTCCAACCCCATGGTCATCCGCAAGGGTATCCAGAAGGCTGTTGACAAGGCTGTTGCCGCTCTGGCTGCTAACTCCAAGGCTGTGAACGGTAAGGAAGACATCGCCCGTGTTGGTACCGTTTCCTCCGGCGACGAAGTGATCGGTACCCTGATCGCTGACGCTATGGAAAAGGTTACCGCTGACGGCGTAATCACCGTGGAAGAATCCAAGTCCGCTGAGACCTACTCCGAAGTGGTAGAAGGTATGCAGTTCGACCGTGGCTACCTGTCTCCCTACATGGCTACCGACACCGACAAGATGGAAGCCGTTCTGGACGATGCTCTCATCCTGATCACCGAAAAGAAGATCTCCAACGTACAGGACATCCTGCCCCTGCTGGAACAGATCGTACAGTCCGGTAAGAAGCTGCTGATCATCGCCGAGGATGTAGAAGGCGAAGCACTGACCACCCTGGTTCTGAACAAGCTGAGAGGTACCTTCACTTGTGTTGCTGTCAAGGCTCCCGGCTTTGGCGACAGAAGAAAGGAAATGCTGCGTGACATCGCCATCCTGACCGGTGGTGAAGTGATCTGCGACGAACTGGGTCTGGATCTGAAGGAAGCTACCATCGATCAGCTGGGTCAGGCTCGTCAGGTCAAGGTCAACAAGGACAACACCATCATCGTTGGCGGTACCGGCGACAAGGACGAGATCGCCAACAGAATCGCCCAGATCAAGTCCGCTATCGAAACCACTACCTCCGACTTCGATCGGGAAAAGCTCCAGGAAAGACTGGCGAAGCTGTCCGGCGGTGTAGCTGTGATCAAGGTTGGTGCTGCTACCGAAACCGAAATGAAGGAAAAGAAGCTGCGTATCGAAGACGCTCTGAACGCTACTCGTGCCGCTGTAGAAGAAGGCATCGTAGCCGGTGGCGGTACCGCTTACCTGAACGTGATCGGCGATGTGGCTAAGCTGCTGGATACCGTAGAAGGCGACGAAAAGACCGGTGTACAGATCGTAGTAAAGGCGCTGGAAGCTCCCGTTCGGCAGATCGCTGAAAACGCCGGCTTCGAAGGCTCCGTGATCGTAGACAAGATCGTATCTTCCGGCAAGAAGGGCTACGGCTTCGACGCTTACAACGAAGACTACTGCGACATGATGGAAAAGGGTATCGTAGACCCCACGAAGGTTTCCCGTTCCGCTCTGCAGAATGCAGCCTCTGTGGCCGCTACCGTTCTGACCACCGAAGCACTGGTTGTGTCTCTGCCTGAAGAAACACCTGCTGCTCCTGCCGGTGGTATGGGCGGCGGTATGGGTGGTATGTATTAATATTGCCCCGGCGCAAAAACGAGATCAGAAAATCCCCGGTGTGGCGTTTGCTGCATCAGGGATTTTTTCCGTTTCCGGAAAGATTTACGTTTACCCTCTTTTCTATCTGCCCGTTTTGTGGTATACTATAGGGGATGCTATTGCAAAGGAGAAACTTCATGAACGTCTATAAAAAGCTGCTGTCGGACACGCTGCTCATTGCACTGAGTACCTTTGGTTCGAAGCTGCTTGTATTTTTTCTCACACCGTTTTACACCAATATCCTGTCCACCACGGAATACGGCATCATGGACAATGTGGTACAAATGTCCAATCTGCTCATTCCCATTGCCTCGGCTGGGATCGCCAATGCCGTGATCCGGTTTGGTCTGGACGGCGAGACCGATAAAAGATCCGTCTATACCTATGGCATATTGGTGACCGCCATCGGTTCTGCTCTGCTTTTGGCGTTCTATCCGCTGCTGGACCTGATCCCCTTCACCGGCGGCTACACACTGCTGGTATGCTTCTACGTGATCGCCGCCAACTTCCATGCCGCCTGTAGCCAATTTGCCCGTTCCTGCGGCAATGTGCGCCTGTACGCAGAAGGTGGCATCCTGTGTACCACTGTTGCCATCGCTTTGAATATTTTGTTTTTGGCGGTGTTTCATTGGGGTGTGACCGGGTATGTGCTGTCCAGCATTCTGGCAGACGTGGTGTGCGCCTTCTTCTACATCCTCCGGGACAAGCAGTGGCAGTCCTTTTCGCTTTCGTCTGTGCTGGGCAAGGACAATTTGCAGACCAACAGGGCCATGCTGCTCTATGCACTGCCGCTGATCCCCACCACCATTTGCAGCTGGATCATCAACATATCCGACCGGTTCGTGATCACTTGGCTCATCGGCGAAAGCGCCAACGGGATCTATTCGGTTGCCAACAAGGTGCCGTCCATGCTGATCGTGGTGTCCAATATTTTCACCTATGCCTGGCAGATCTCCGCATTTGCCAACCAGCCCAAGGAAGAAAGAGAGCGGCTGTTCTCCAACGTGGCACGGGTGTATCAAGCCATCGCCTTTGCCGGTGCTGCCGTACTGACCGTCACAGCCAAAATCTCCACGGCACTGCTGGCAGCGGAAGAATACTACACCGGTTGGCAGTATGTGCCCATGCTGGTGCTGGCGACCACCTTCTGCTGTCTGGCAAACTTCCTGACCTCGGCCTATCTGGTGGACAAGCGCAGCACTGCTACCTTCGTGACGATCCTGATCGGTGCCGTATTGAACATCGTGGGCAATATCGTGCTGATCCAGTCCATGGGTTCCATGGGAGCGGCCATCTCCACGGCCTTCAGCTACTTTGTCATGTTCCTCATTCGGGTATTCCACAGCCGTTCGTCCGTTGCCATTTCGTGGGACCTGCCCCGGTTCCTCTCCAGTGGCGTGCTGCTGGTGGCGCTGACTGCGGTCATGATCCTGGAAGTACCCGGCTGGCTCTGGCTCTCCATGGGTCTGACCGCCGCTATTTTGGTGATCAATCTGAAAAATCTGGTGAAGGCCCTGCTCAGTCTCCTGCGGAAAAAGGGGATACAGGAATAAGAGATATGGAAAAAACCGATCTATGGCATGGTGCTGTGGATCGGTTTTTTGAAAAATGGCGGCCATAGAATTTTTCCCAAAATGCCCCTTGACGAATGGCGGTGGGTCATGTATAATAATAATAACATATACGGCATTGGTCGCTCACGGTATAGGAGGGGACAGAATGAATACATGGATCATGAGGCGTATGGGATGCGCTGGCTATAGATCGATAGGACGTATATTGTGTATCGCTTGCGTGGTGGGGCTTCTTGTGGGGCTCACGGGCTGTTCGAACACAGAGGCGCAATTGGCGGCAAAGGCGATATCGATCGAGCTGGACGGCTCTGCGGCGGTCTGTGACGGTGCCGGTGTGCAGATCGAGGATGGCATGGTCACCATCACCCAGCATGGGATCTATCGGCTCAGCGGTACGTGGAACCGTGGGCAGGTGTTGGTGGACTGCACGGACAGCGGCGAGGTCTGGCTATTGCTGGATGGTGCGGAGATCACGAACAGCAAGGGTGCGTGCATCTACGTGAAGCAGGCCGACATGACCCATGTGGTATTGGCGGCGGACAGTGTGAACCGGCTCACCGATGGGACGAGCTACACCTTCGATCCCGGTGACGATGAACCCAACGGTGTACTTTTTGCCCGGGACGACATCGTTTTGTCCGGAGAGGGTACGCTGGAGATCGATGCCAACTTCAAGTTTGCCATAGCCGGCAAGGATGACCTGACCATTGAAGGCGGCAGCTATGTGATCCGTTCGGTGGGACACGGGATCAAGGGCAAGGACAATCTGCTGATCACCGGCGGCAATATCTCCATCGAAGCGGAAGGGGACGGTCTGAAGGCCACCAATGCAGACGGCGGCACGATCCGGATCACCGGCGGTATGGTGGATCTGTTTGCCGGGGACGAGGGGATCCAGTCGGTAGGGGACGTGGTGATCACCGGCGGCTCTGTGACGGTGGACAGCAAGAACAACGGCATTCGTTCCGGTACGGTGCTTGCGGTATCCGGCGGCACGGTGGCGGTGAATGCGGAGGACACGGCTGTGGATGCACCGGACACGAAGCATACCGGCGGTGTACTTATGATCGACGGAACAGAAATGGAATGATGCCGCTTGTGAGAAAAACGGCTGAGCAAGGAGAAAACATGGAACGAAAAACGAAAAAGGGACGGATGACGCAGGTCACGACATTTTTGTGTGCGCTGTTGCTGCTGCTCTGTCCTACGCTGATCACGGTGGGGCTTGCCATGCTGGAGGTGCTGGTGCTGGAGCAGCTGGAGACCATGCCGGCGGGGCTGGGCTATTTTTGCACCGTTGTGGTGGTGCTGCTGTGGCTGGCTACGGCGGTGGTGACCAAGCTGCGGCTGCGTACCCGGCTGTTCCACGGACCTATGCCCAAGACGGGTCTGGTGCTGTCGGGACTGCTGACGGTGTCTGTGCTGTTCTATGTGCTGGGCTTTGCCATGGAGCAGGACGTATTGACGCTGGTGGAAGGCGTGTGGGCTGTCTGTCGGCTATTTGGCATACCGGTGTCGGTGTCCGTGGGTGGTGTGCAGGCGATGCTATCCTGTGAGATCGGTACCGCTGCCATGCTGACCTGTGGGATCTATCTGCTCACGGGACTCATTGCGGCCTTTCCCGTATCGGAAAAGAAGACGAATAGGCATCCTGCCAAGGCGGCGGCATAAGACAAAAAAAGAGGACCTCTCCGGGTCGTGGGTACATTTGGGTATCACGAGCGGAGAGGTTTTTTGTTTTGGGTTTTTGTGGGGGCTTATCTTTCCAGGGGTATGATATCCATGCGGATGGTGGTACGCTGGACGTCGGCGCCACGGATCTCGATCATATAATCCAGAAATACCACGCCGCCTTCTTCGTCCAGATCCACGTCACAGCGCCGGGTATAGGTGCAGGCTTCCAGGGCCATGGGCAGCATGGGAGACGTATACACGGAGGTATGGCGGCGTCCCTTTTCGCAGACCAGGGTATTCATCAGCTCGCCGGAGCGCTGGATGGTCAGGCAATGGGGATTGGCACGGTCAAAGCGGATGATATTTTTGGTCTTGCCCAGCGTGGAGTCGTCGGCTTCGTCGTAGGTCAAGGTGATCTGACCGGGCAGCACCTCCATTTCGGCTTCGGTGGTGAAGATGTATCGATCGGTATTCTCTTCGCTATGCATCTCCGAAAACATCTGGTCCAGCAGGGCTTCCAGGCGCTCGTGGATCTCTTCCGCATCGGGCGCTTCGTCCTCGTCACCGGGTCTGGACAGATCGAACTGGAACACGCCGTCGTCTTCCTCGGGAAGATCGATGTCCGGCTCAAGGTCCGGGGACAGCTCGGGATATTTGCCCATGACGTCATCGACCGCCTGCATGGTCTTGTCATGGAACCGGTCGTACATGGAAAGGTTGTGGACGGTAGGCAGGACGTGCTTGGTGGATATTTTCAGCTTTACGGGAATGGACATGGTGACCTCCGTTGAAAGTGTATGGATAGAAGGATCGGTTGGCGGATACTATGTTTGGCATAGGTGGACGATCGTCTGCCTAAGCGGACGTGGGTTACCCCAATTTTTTTTCTAATTTTCGGGTGATGTACAGATAGGCCGGTACCAGCAGGACACAGGCGGCGACCCAGGCTGCAGGGTTGGCAAAGCAGATGATGGAGAAGCCCCAAATGGGTGCGCCCAGAACGGCGATGGCACTGCGGGCCACCAGCTCAAAGATACCGGCGATCATGGCAAGGGGACCGTATTCCAGTCCCTGCAGGGTGAAGCGGCAGACGGTGAGGGTGCCTAAGAAGAAGTAGCAGCAGCTGTTGACACGGATGAAATATTGTGCGTTGTCCATGAGGGTCACGAGGTTGGGGTCGGCACGGTCAAGGAAGATCAGGGTCATGTATTTCCCCAGGGTGAATAAGAACACACCGATGGCGATGCTGTAGATCACGTTGATCTTCATGCCGCAGCGGACGCCTTCCTTCACACGGTCGATGCGGTTGGCACCCATATTTTGCCCTGCCCAGGTTGCCATAGCGGCGCCTAAGGTGTTGAAGGGCAGCAGTGCGATGCTGTGTACCTTGCTGCCGGCCGTGACGCTTGCCACCAGCAGGGAGCCAAGGTCGTTGATGGACACCTGTACCAGCACGGAGCCGATGGCGGTGATGGAATACTGCAGTGCCATGGGCAGGCCGGACAACAGCAGTCTGCCGATGATGCTGCGGTCAAGATGCATTTCGTCTCGCTGGGTCTTGAGCATGGGATAGTGCTTGCGGATGTAGAAGAAGCAGCCCAGTGCGGAGAACAGCTGAGACGCTACGGTAGCCACGCCTACGCCCAGAACGTCCATATGGAAGCCGACCACCAGCACCACGTCCAGCACGATATTGATGCCGGAAGCCATGATGAGGAAGTACAGCGGTGTGCGGCTATTGCCCAAAGCACGGAGCAGGCCGGCGGTCAGGTTATAGAAGATGGTGGCCGGGATGCCCAGAAACAGGATCCGCAGGTAGATATGGGAATCGGCGAAGATATCTGCCGGGGTGTTCATGGCGATAAGCAGGGGATCCAGCAGCCAGGAGGTGAGCACGGTCAGCACCACGGCGAAGCCAACGGACAGGTAGATGGCGTGGTTCAGGCATTTGCGGAGCATGGGGATGTCGTCGGCACCAAAGGAGCGTGCCAGTGGGATACAGAGCCCGGCACACAGGCCGTCTACGAAGCCGATGACCAGGAAGGTGACGGAGCCGGTCGCACCTACGGCAGCCAATGCACCGGTGCCGACAAATTGTCCCACCACGGCGGCATCGACCATGTTGTACAGCTGCTGCATCAGGTTGCCCAGCAGGATCGGCAGACAGAACCGCAGGAGCAGTGACAGTGGCTTGCCCTCGGTCATATTGAGTGTTTTGTTCATGTTCTTTTGTTTTTCTCCTTTTTCTGTAGGCATACAGTCGTGCAGGACATGGGGTGTTCTATGGACGATTCGGTCGTACGACCGGGGGGCTATTCCGTTTTGGTTTCCGTTGGTTTTGCCCATTTGGCTTTGGCGATGTTATAGCTCACCACACCACAGATGACGATGGCGGCACCGATCAGTGCGGTCGTGCCCATGGCTTCGTGGAGAAACAGCGCTGCCCAGATGGGGTTTAAGATGGGCTCCAAGGTGGAGATCAGCGAAGCGGTCAGCGGTGGGGTATGCTCCAGTCCTTCTGCCATACAGATATAGGCGCAGGCAAACTGGAACACGCCCAGTGCCAGCAGTGCGCCCATGGTGGGCATGGTGAAGTCTGTCTCCTGCAGGATGGACGGGACACCGAGGATGGCACCGATGACGCAGCCCATGAAGACCGACGAGAGGGTATCGCTGCCGGGGAGCATTTTCATCATGAACACCACGGCAAAGGTCATACCGGAGAGCAGCGCCAACAGGTTGCCGAGGAGAGAGCCCCCGGAGATGCTGTCCATAAAAAAGCACAGCACGCCGATGGCGATGACGGGAATGGCGGCGATGTCCCATTTGTCGGGCTTTTGGCGGAACCACAGCCAGCTATAGAGGATGATGAACACCGGTGCGGTATATTGCAGGATGATGGCAGAGGCAGCGGTGGTCAGCTTGTTGGCGAACACGTACAGAATGCTGGTGGCGCACATCATGGTACCACCCAGCAGAACGGAGCGGTTCACCACCAGCTTATGTCCACGCAGGTGCATATACAGGAGGATGACCACACCGGCGATGAGGGAACGGCCGCCGTTGATGGCCATGGAGCCCCAGGGGATCGATTTGACGATCAGGCCACCCAAAGAGAAGCACACGGCTTCGGCTAAGATGAGAAAGGGGGAAAGGGTCTTTTTGGTCATAGATGCACCTGCCGCAGGATAGGCTCGACCAGGTGCAGGTGGTATTTGTCCACCAGCGCCATGGCTTTTTCGTAGGCAGCGGGATCCACGATGGCAGAGGGTGTATGGGCATCACAGCCGATGACGGTGTCTGCGCCCATTTCGCCCACCATCTCCCAGAACAGCGGATTCGGGTAATGGCGATTGTCACCGGCACCAAGCAGGTTGATCTCCAGCGGCGTATGGGTCTCGATGGCGCACCGGATCAGACGTGTGTACTGGCGTCTGTATATGGACGTTTCGCCTGTGAAGTTTTGCAGATCCGGGTGTGCCACATAGGTGAACAGGCCGGTGCGCATGGCTTGGCAGACCTGATCCACGTAGTCGGCCAGGTAGCCTTCGTCCGTGGTCTGGGCCCCGGAATACCGGCGTGTATCGTATTCGTTGTCGAGAAAGTGCTGACCTAAGATCAGGTAGTCGCAGGGGTACTGCCGGATGAAGCGTAGGGTATCCGGGAAGATGGCCGGGTAATATTCCATTTCGTAGCCGATCTTCAGTGTGATCCGGTCCTTGTATTGTTCCCGGAGTGAGAGCAGGGTCTCCACGTATTCGGCGGCGGCTTCTCGCAGCATACGGAAACCGGAATAATAGTCGCCGGGGAACATCTGCGGTGCGTGGTCGGAGAAGCCGATGGTATGCATACCGGCGCCGATGGCGTTTTCGATATATTCCTGTTCGGTACCACCGGCGTGGTGACAGCGTTGGGTATGGGTATGGTAATTGAAGGAGAGCATGGGGCAATTTCGCCTGACTTTCTATTTTAATTGATTTGAATAATGCAAAAGGCATAGGATGTGGATGTGTAGCCTTGCACATGATATTGTAGCACAAATTTTGGTGGATAACAAGAGGAAGCCGGGAATTTGCCGTGAGAAAATGTCGAGAGGGAAAATGGGACGGCGAAATTTTTTTCGGAAATTTTGATGCAGGGGCTTGACAAACGAATGTTCCTGTGGTATACTGATGCACAAGAAACAATAGTTCCTATGATGTGGGAACAGATGAATCTATTAAGGAGGTCGCATACGAAAGGGAAAAGAAGCGTGGGTCTTTGCAGTGGCTGCGGCGAGGACATTTTGGAAGGAGAATTTTGTTATTGGTTATCGGAGCGGTACTTTTGTCGGGACTGTGTGGAAAGCGGTGCCATGATCGCCACGGGCAGGACAGCACGAGTGGCGGAACCGTATTTCTATGTGCGATCGGAGCGGCAGGTCGGACGGTACAGGGAACGAGAGTTGGCATGGGGGAAGCGTATATTGTGAGAAAGGGAAAGGTGATCGTATGGCAAGACCGGTAAAGAAGACGAGGCAGGCCATCCATGTGACCTGTACGGCGGCGATGGAATGGCTGGAGCGGATGGCGTGCATGGAGAGTGCATTGGAGACGCCCACGCAAAGTGTGGAGAAGCGGCGGCAATTGGAGGATCGGATCCGGTGGATACGGCACGGTTTGGCGGTACTGACGGAAGAGGAACGGAACATACTGCTTTGGACGGTAGAGGGGTGCACGGTGGATGAGCTATGTGCCCGGACGGCAAGAGAGAAGTCGTCGTTTTACAATGTGCGCAAGCGAGCGATGAATCGGTTTGCGCTGGCGCTTTTTGGGAGAATGAGATGAAGGGGTGTACGCCCCTTTTCTCATTCTCTTTTTGGGTTTAAACTGCATTTGGGCGTGTGACTCCATGGCCTTTTTTCTCCAACTGCGTTGGGCTGGGGATCCCATGGGCTAACCCCATGGAGTCACACGCTGGGCGCCAGTGGAAGACACCCTGGCGCATCTGTGAACAACATATGAATATTATATTATAATAAAGCGAATACCTCCGCTGCAAAAGCCACGGGTTTCGTAGGGATTCCCTGGGGAATCAAGGGGTATGCTGCCCGTGGAAATTCCGTGGAAATATTGCGGACGACAACGGCGCTTTTTTGTGGTATACTATAGACACAACAAAAAAACAAGCGTTTGGAAAATATTATTGCCAAATGCCATGGAAAGGAGGAATGTGTTTGGCGGAACAGGAAAATCCGGCGGCTGTACGAAATGTCGCCGGTGGTGGTGATGGGTCGATTCTGCAGCAGATCGATCGGTCGATTCTGCAGCAGATGATGGACTGTGGCTTTGCCGGGGACGAGGACATCGACGCCTTCCGGGAACGGCTGGGGCTTTTCGGGGACATCTGGGAAGGCTGGCTTCGGGACGGAGAGCTGCCCGGTGAGATGGTACGGCTGTCCCGGCGTATGGCAGAAATGTGTGCGCCCTGGGTATGGTCATCTCTGCTGAAGCTCACGGAAGACGGTAGTGTGCCGGCCATGAAGCTATACTTTGATCTATGCAAGGCCGAAGCGGCTGGAACGGAAACCAGTGCCGGTCCCGGTGGAGAAATGGTGCGGCTGCGGCGTGAGATCTTTGGGGACCCAGAAAGGAAAGGTGAGGGACGATAGGCTACATATTCGGCGAAAAGCACCGGGCCTATATGCGGCGTGCCCGTGACTGCGTGATCAATGTGGCAGAGGGTGCGGTGCGTGCCGGGAAGACGGTGGACAATGTGTTCGTGTTCGGGGCCTGCCTGGAGACTTCTCCGGATCCCATCCATCTGGCGACCGGTTCTACTCTGGCCAATGCCCGACTGAACATCGGAGACTGCAACGGTATGGGTCTGGAAAATATCTTCCGGGGGCGCTGTCGTTGGGGTCGCTACAAGGGCAACGAGTGTCTGTTCGTGGATACGGCTGTGGGAGAGCGTGTGGTGATCTTCTCCGGTGGACGAAATGCGGATGCCTACAAACGGATCCGGGGCAATTCCTATGGAATGTGGATCGCTACGGAGATCAACCACCACCACGACTCCTTCATCAAAGAGGCCTTCAACCGACAGCTGGCGGCTGTAGAGCGCAAGGTCTTCTGGGATCTGAATCCGTCGTCCCCCGGTGCACCCATCTATCGGGAGTATCTGGACAAATACGCCGCCGAGCCCGGTGACCATTTTTACAACTACGCCCACTTCACCATCCGGGACAATCCGGTGATCACGCCGGAGCGGTTGGCAGAGATCGTTGCCCAATATGACCCGGATTCGGTCTGGTATCGCCGGGACATTCTGGGACAGCGCTGTGCCGCAGAGGGTCTGATCTACCGGGTCTTTGCGGACGACCGGTCGGCGTTCCTTCTGCCACCGGACAAGCTGCCGCCGCTGAAGTACATCAACATCGGTGTGGACTTCGGTGGCAATCGATCGAAAACGACATTTGTGGCGGTTGGCTTTCCGGTGGACGGCGGTATCGTTGCCATTGCGGATCACGCCATCGGTGGTGGCAAAGGAGACATCGATCCGGTGCGCATCCACAAAGAATGCTTCGGCTTTTGCCAAAGGGTACGGACGATGGTGCCGGGGGTGCCGCTGCGGTACATTTTCTGCGACTGCGAAGCCCAGTATCTGATCAACGGACTGCGCCGGGAAATGGCCAAGGCGAACGAAGCGGTGCAGGTGCTGGACTGTGCCAAGCGACCCATACTGGATCGGATCAGCTTTGTGCTCAGTCTCATGAACAGCGGCAAATTCCATCTGACGCCCCAATGTGCCCGGTTGGCAGAGGGACTGGCTCAGGCGGTCTGGGAAGAAGGTGAGGACCGGCGCAAGGATGACTTCACCTCGGACATCGACATTTTGGACGCCTTTGAATATGCCATTGAACGGTATATGGGGAAGGTGTGAGGTGAGAGGTCAGACGGCAGACATCCCAACAAGTTGGGGGTCAGAGACAATAGGTTTATGGTGTAAATAACGAAAGGAGATATTATGATCGAACGGGAGCTTATGGCGCTGGTGGCGGACAGCTACGGCTGCGCTGTAGATCCGGGAATGTATGACAAGATCGACACGTGGGAGGATTGGTGGCGTGGGACGGTAGAGGGCTTTCACACCTATTTGGAAAGCGCTGCCTTTGGGAATCCGGTACGTCGCCGGATGTATGGGCTGCGGATGGCAAAAAAGGTCTGTGAGGACTGGGCGACGCTGCTGCTCAACGACAAGACCTACCTGCGCTTGGACGACGATGGGGCAAAGGCCTGGGTGGAGCAGGTGCTGACCGAAGGGGATTTTTGGCGGCGCAGCAACCATCTGGTGGAAAAGACCTTTGCCACAGGTACGGGAGCCTGTCTCATTCGGGTAGACGGCATCGAAAAGGAAGAATGGCAGGAGGCACGGCTGGGGTCTGCGGCATCGGCAGAGAGCGATACGGAGACTATCTCCGTATTGCGGGAGCTTTTGGGCACCGAAGCAGGCGCCATGACGGACATCCACGGCTTTTCCAGAGACGGACATCCGGTGCGGATCTGGTTCGAATTTGTGGATGCGGCGCAGATCATTCCCATTTCCGTGGAAGGTGGGCAGATCACGGAGGCGGCCTTTGTGTCCCGGATCACCCTGCGTGGCAAGGACTACGATTACTTAGAGGTGCATCTGCGGCAGCCGGAGGGATATGTGATCCACAACCGGTATTTCTGCCGGGAAAAGGGAAAATACGGGGAAGCGTTTCTGCCGGATATGCCACCTCGAGAGATCCAAACCGGTTCTCCCTATCCCTTCTTTGCCATCCTGACGCCCAACATCCAGAACACCACGCCCCATAACGGTGGTCTGGGGCAGTCAATCTACGGCGATGCGCTGGACTGTCTCCGGGGTGTGGATCTGGCGTTCAACAACTTTTGCCGGGATCTGCGGCTGGGCGGCAAGAAGGTATTCATCAACCAGTCCCTGATCCGCCGGGACGAAAGTGGCAATCTGTACACGCCGGACGACGTGGCACAGCAGCTATTTATGACGGTGGGAGACAGCGATCTGG
This sequence comes from uncultured Ruminococcus sp., assembly GCA_964623635.1. Taxonomy (GTDB): domain Bacteria; phylum Bacillota; class Clostridia; order Oscillospirales; family CAG-272; genus UMGS1696. Next base: position 9,805 of record CAZUUA010000009.1, on the reverse strand, counting down.
CAGAGGAGCCGTTGATTGAGGAACACAATCCGTCTCTGCGTACTGAGGAGAATCGAGATGCGGTACAGGCACAGCTGGACTATTTATCCTTCCGCTGTGGGCTGGGCACGAAGCACTATCTGTTCTCCAGTGCCATGGCGAAGACCACGCTGACCGCCACCCAATACACCGGCGAACGGCAGGATATGCGGCAGAACTGTGCCAAGCACGCACAGAACGTGACGGCGTATCTGACCCAGGTGATCCGAGTGATCCTGTGGCTGGGGGTACGGATGCTGGGCAAGCCCTATGCGGTGTCCGGGATCCACATTGCCTACGACGACAGCTACTTCATCGATGCGGAATCGGAGCGTTCCCGGGACCTGCGTGAGGTGGAAGCCGGACTGATGACGCCGGAGCAGTTCCGCAGACGTTGGTACGGGGAAAATCAGAAGGCAGAGGTCTGAGGTCAGACATTCCAACAAGTTGAAAGGCAGAAGGCTATGGGAAGGGAAGGAGGTGATATCGTACTTGCATTTTTGGAGAAAGGAGGTGATGATTTGGACGAACAGGATATTTTGATGGAACCGGAACAGAACGGACAGGTTTTAGAGGATGGCACGGCGACCGATGTGGATGTGCAGCAGCTTTTGCAGCAGCAGGAAGAAAAGCTGCGGCAGGTGCGGATCGATGGAGAGGTGCGCTATATGCTGGCGAAGATGGGTGCGAAAAATCCCACGCTGGCGGCAAAGGTGCTGGATCTCTCTGCCGTACAGGTGCGCGACGATGGTGTGGTCGGCGTGGAAGAATCGGTGAAGCGGCTCATGGCGACGGATCCCTATCTCTTTGGGCACACCATGGGACCGGTGGGTGGTGAGCGTTCCAGTGGCGGTGTCCACGGTGGCGATAGACGGGACCCCAACGGGATGTCCGACCGGGAATATTACGCCATGGTCATGGGCAAACGATGATGTGGTTTTGGGGTAGCCTTGGCAAATGTGGCTGCCCGGACAGAAAACATACGACATACGTACAACAATATTTTCAAAAACAGAAAGGATAACACAATATGAACAACATTCTTACAGTAAAGCAGATCGCAAGAGAGACCCTGACCCGACTGACGGACAATCTGGTGTTTCCGTCTCTGGTGTATCAGGATGCCGGAGACGAGACCACTGCCCATCCGGGGGATTCGGTGCTGATCCGTCGTCCCGTGCGGCTGGAAGCAAAGGAATTCTCCCCAGAGGACGGCGTGGATGTACAGGCGCTGGCAGAGGATTCCGTGGAGGTGAAGTTAGACTGTCTGGCTACGGTGGATGCTGCCATCACGGCCTGGGACGCCTACGATGAGGAGACCGTGCGCCGCGTCTTCATTGAACCGGCAGCCGCAGCTTTGGCAGAGAAGATCAACCGGGATGGTCTGGCGCTGTATGCGGACATCTGGCAGACTGCCGGAGAAGCGGGTACGGTGCCCGATGGACTGGACGACATCGCAAACGCTGCCTATGCCCTGGACAAGGCAAGGGTGCCTACGGATCGCCGTGCCGCCGTTTGGAGTCCTCTGGCCACCTCTCGACTGAAGCAGATTCCGGCGGTGGTGAATGCGGAAAAGTGCGGCGACAACACGGCACTGCGCACCGGCTCCATCGGGCAGGTCTTTGGCATGGAGCACTACATGAGCCAGGCCGTGGTACACCATGAAGCGGGTTCTCTGGCAGAGGTCGGTGGTACGCTGACGGTGAGCGCTGTGGCAGGCAACGGTATCACGCTGCAGAGCACCGCTTCCATCAGTCTCAAGGGTCTGAAGAAGGGTGACATTCTGCAGATCGAAGGACAGACCTACACGGTCACCGCCAGTGCCGTCGGTGGCAGCAACACCATTCAGACAACCATCGCACCTGCGTACACCGGAGAGACCGGCAAGACAGCGACCGTACTGCCGTCCCACGATGCCAACCTGGTGTTCCATCCGCACGCCTTTGCCTTTGTGACCAGACCCTTGTCTGCACCGGCCGGCGTGGAGTCCTACGTGACCACCTGGAATGGTCTGTCCCTTCGTGTGGTTCGTGGCTACGACATCCGCTACAAGAAGGAGATGCTGTCCATGGACGTATTGTACGGCTTCAAAACGGTGTATCCGGAGCTGGCCGTGCGGTACCTGGGCTAAACGAGGAGCGTGCAGATGGATCACAATATGGCAGACAATATGGTGGATCACACCTTTTATCAGTCTTCCTACGGTGGTACGCTGCCTCGGACGCTGTTTGTGGCCGGGATACGGCAGGCACAGGGGACCATCCTGTCTCTGCTGTATCCCCGCACAACAGGGGATCTGGATGCAGCCGGGTATCGTGCGGTGCAGCTTGCCATTTGTGCCCAGGTGGAGTCTGGTCTGGACAAGCCGGTGACCGAAGCTGGGGATGCTGCCTTAGACCGTGGGGTCCTGCGGATCCATGGAATGCCGGTGGCTGCCGGTGCGGTGAGCGTACTGCGACAGGCCGGACTGCTGGGTGGCTGGCTATAAGGAGGTGTGCCAATGGAAAAGCATGACCACGCATGGACGTTCTTCCACCGCAGCGGCAGCTACACGGCGGACTACACGCCAATCTGGCAGCGCTACCTATGCTACGGCGTGCATATCGCTGCGGTATCCAAAGTGGCGGCGGACAATGACGGCAGTCGGGAAAACGGTCTGACGCTGACCCTATCGGACTATGGAACCCGGCTGGTGAACGAGGACGGTGTGACGGTATGCTGGGAAGAGACGGAGATCGGGCCGGGGGACTTGGTCGCTGTGGGAACCGTGGCTGAGCCGGTGCATGGCTGTTATCGGATCCGGTCGGTGACGGCACAAGGCGGACTGGGCATGGCCCGTGGCTATGTGCTTGTGGCAGAATAGAAAGGAGGGACTATGGAGAAGCTGGGAACGATCCTTACAGCGCTGTGCGATCGGCTGAACGATGCCTTGGGAGAGAAGCTGGATTTTCTGCCGGGGTCCGGGGAAGGGGAGCTGCCCGTTGCCGGAGAGGTGCCGGTGGGTTGGGTGCGCCTTTTGCCGGAAGCGGTGGTGGTACACGCCTATGTGGACGGAACACGCCGGTACGAGATCCCCTTTGCGGTGTACGTGCGGATCGACGGCAGTACACCCTCGGCACACACGCAGGTGCTGGATCGGTTTGGAGAGATCACAGAGGTGCTTGGTACCTATGCGGCCGGTGTGGGTCGATGTCGGTTGACAAGGATGCCGGGGATCGAGAAAATGGAACGGGGCAGTGCGGTGGTCTACAGAGCCGGGTACTGCCTGAGTGGGGACGGCGTTACCCACACTGATACCTTGGAAGGAGGTGAATGAGGATGGACAAGCACCTTGGTAACAAGCGCCTTGTGGGGCGTGAGGAACGGCAGCACTATTTGAATGTGGGCACATCGGCAGAGGCGGTTTGGGTGCTCCTTGGCGAAGGCTTTACGGCATTCACGGAGGCTCTGCACCCGGTGTGCTACCAGAGACGGTACATACACGAGCAGGTGAAGCGCACCGATGTGACAGGATACGCACCGGTGATAGACTACGCCTTTGAGGTGTACACGAACAGTCCTGCCATCGAAAAGCTGCGGCGGATCGCCGACCGGGAGCTGACCGGATGTGACGCCTGGGTGGAGATCTGCACGGTGGATCTCTTTGATGAAACCGAGGTATCCGGGGTCTGTCGTGCTACGGTGCGTACCTATTCGGTGATCCCGGACACCTGCGGAGAGGGCACGGACACACTGACCTACACGGGGACACTGCGTGCTGTTTCGGCGCCGGTACAGGGGACATTCGTGGTATCGGCCGGCAGATTTCAGAATGCATAATAGGTCGTGAAGGAGAATTGTAAAAAGGAGAAGGATTTGGAGAGAAGCTGCTTTTGGAATTGGAACGGGCAGGTCTGTCGGTTCGACATTACACAGCCGGAGCACATGGGTCGGCTGATCCTGGGGTTGACGGCGCTCAAAGCAGAGCTGGCCACACTGCCCGGGGACACCGATGCGGATCTGGCTATGGCGGTGCACAGTGAGATCCTGCGGCACTTTTTCGATGTGGTGCTGGGTGTTGGCATGGGTGAGACGCTATGCAGCCAAGGCGGCACCACCTATGCGCTGGCGTATCTAGACTTTATGGCGTTTGTGTCGGCGCAGCTGCAATGGCTGGAGGCGCTGTTGGATGCGGCAGAACAGCGGTACCGGCTGATGGGTGCGGCACTGGGCTGGATCGCTGCGATGAGGGCAGAACGATGATGGAGTCGCTCTGGATATCCGGCCGAGAGACGACCGTTTGGGTGGACGGCACAGAGATCCCGGTGGAGACGGACTTTCGGGTGGGACTGCTGCTGTGGCGGATCCTGCAGGACGAGACGCTGCCGCCGCCGGTACGAAGTCGGCTGTTTGTGCGGATTGCTGTGGGGAAGGACGATGGCGGCATGGTGGAGACACAAAAGCTGCTTGCGGCACTGCTTGACTTTTACGGCTTTGGGGTCGTGGATGGCAGCAAGGGAACAGGCAGACCGGTGCTGGATCTATGGATCGACGGGGAACGGATCGTGGCATCCTTTCAGGCGGCCTACGGGATCGATCTGCTGCACACGTCCCTGCACTGGCACCGGTTTCAGGCACTGCTGCGACAGCTGCCGCCGGATACGGTACTGATGCAGGTGATCCGGTTGCGGCTGTTGGATCTGCGGCAGATCGAGGACGACGCACTGCGACACCGACTGCGGCAGGCCAAGCGTGCGGTACAGCTGCCGGAGCCGGAAAGCAGACAGGAAGGAGAAGATTCGTATGGACAATGAAAAACAGAATTGGCAGGTGCAGCTGGATACGATGTTGGACACGTTGACGGCGCTGCCCATGTGGGATGGCGTGGCGGTATGGGAGCTGGATAGGGCACTGCGGCAGTCGGCACAGGCATTTGGTGCACTGCATGACGCCGGTATACAGGACGGCACGATGGTTTCGGGGACGAACGCCAAAACGGACAGCGGTACCACCAAGGTCGGACAGCGCTCGGCGTATCAGGAGACCAGAGCCCGGCGCCGGCAAAGTGAGGAGCTATTACAAATATAGAAGAAAGGAGGTACAAGTATGCGCTATGGAATACGGATCACGGAACCGGAGAGAGGGCGCACGTTTCTTATTTCCCCGGGACCGGAGGCACATATGCGGCTCTTGGAAGACGGGCTATCCGGCTTTGGTGCCACGGAGCTGTTTGTGGAGACGGAGCCCTACGCCGACGGTTCCGGTGGCCATCCGGTGACCAGACGGTTTGGAGAACGACATCTGGCGCTGACCGGAGAGCTGACGGGAGATGAAGCGGTGCTGCGGCGGCTTTTATGCAGCATGATGGATCCCCAGCAGACCTTGGAGATGGAGGTATGTCTGGGGGACGTGACCCGGTGCATTGGGGTGATCCCCTGTGGTCGTCCCCGGTTCCACCAGGCGAACTTCTATACGCCCACGGAGGTGTATTTGCCATTTGTAGCACCGGATCCATTCTTTCGGGAAACGGCGGCACATCAGGTGTATTTCCGCACCACCACGCCGCTTTTGACCTTTCCCATGAACTTTATGGCAGGCGCCGGGGTCACGCCGTCCTTGCTGCGCACCACGGAGACGGCCACGGTCGTGAATCCGGGTGATGCGGCCTGTGGACTATTGGCGGAGCTGACGGCGGTCGGTGGTGCGGTGGTACATCCGGCGCTATGTCTGGGAGAACGATACATCCGGCTGCAGACCACGTTGGAGGACGGCAAGGTGGCAAGGATCGACACAAGACCCCGGTGCAAGGATCTGGTGATCGATGGTGTGCGTTCGTTCACCTTCCACCGGGACAGCGATTTCTTTTTGCTGGCGGTGGGAGAGAATGTGGTGCAGGTCACGGCGGACAGCGGCATCGAGCATTTGTCCGTGAAGCTGTCCTACACACCATTATACTATGGAATATAAAAAATACAAAGGAGGAACGATATGGAGAAATGGAAGGCGTGTGTGAGGACCTTTTGCCATGCGGTGCAGAAGATCGCCAAGGATGGACTGGCGGCACTGCAAAAGGCATGGACTGCGTTTGTCACGTCGATACGGACGCTTGTCACTGGATTTTGCCGGGACGTCCGGCAGCTTTGGCAAACGCTCTGTGACCAGCTGCAGCGGCTGCTCCGGCTGTGGTTCAGCTAAGGAGGGACCATGGAGCTGTACTTTTTGGATCGACAATTTGCGGCCGTATCGCCACCGGTGGACACAGCGACATCGGTGGTTTGGTCGGAGCGGCTGGACGAATGCGGTACCTTTGCGGTGGAGCTGCCGTTGACCATGGGTGCGTATACGGCTGCCTACACCAGTCGGGAGCTGGTGGATCTGGCCAACGGTGCGGCGTACCTGTGTGACCGGCGGTTCTGCGGACGGATCGAGACGGTGATCTGCCGGGGACATACGCTGCACATCGGTGGCAGGCTGCTGGAATGTCTGTTGTACGACCGGGTCGCCAGCGTGGATACGGTGTACAGCGGGACACTGGAGCAGGTGATTTTTTCAGCCATAGAGGACTGGGCAGGGGATATTGCGTTGACGATGCCGACTGCATTGCCGCTGGGAACGGATGCGGTGCACCTGACCATGGAGCGTGGGGAACGACTTGGCAAGTGGCTGCAGGAGCTTTTGACGCCATGGGGTGCCGGATACACCATCACGCTGACGAACGAGGGCACGCTGACCTTTGGGGTATATGTGGGTGTGGACCGGAGTTTGGATGGCGCCGATGGGGTGAGCCGTGCGATCTTCAGCGAAGAATTCGGCAACGTGGCCGGACTGGAAACGGAGCTGTACCGGGAAGGTGTGCTGGATCGGCTATACGTGGAAGGCAGCGACGGGACGATGGTGGTTACAACTACGACAGACACGCAAACGGCTTGGCGCAGGGAAGGGTATGTGAAGGCGACGGATATACGACCGGGACAGTTCACGACCACGGCGGCGTATCAGGCAGCGCTGCGGAACCGTGGCACGGAGCTGCTGTACAAGCACCGGGAGCTGCACCGGCTGACCTGCATAGGCGAATACACGGCCACGCCGGAATATGGGGTAGACTATCGCTTGGGGGACATATGCGAGGTGCAAAGTGACACCTTAGGTGTGCGCTGTGCCCTGCGGCTGACGGCAGTGGACGTGGTCTACGAAGGCGGCACCGTGAAGCTATACCCCTACTTCGGTGGCACGGTGGACAGGCTTCGCACGGTACTGGGGTAAAGGTTTGGGCAACGACCCACCTTTGGTTCAAACTGCGTTTGGGCGTGGGGATACTAACGTATGGTTGTTCTCAATTGGCGTTGGGCTTGTCTCCACTTGAAAACCAAAAAACCAAGGGCAATGGAGATACTCCATGGAGTCACAAGCCCAACGGTAGTTGAAAAAATGAAAAAAAGGAGAAAATGATATGCAGACTACGATCGATATTTTGGGTGGAATGTTTGATTCCACTACTGTTGTGGAAACCGTGGATGGTTTCCCGAAAGGAGACAAAGCTGTGGATGCGGCGTTCTTTGCCCGGATGATACAGTGCTTCTATTCCGATGGCGTGGTGCGTCCCGGAGATGGCCATTTGCAGGTGCTGTCCGGGGAAGGGATGCGACTGCAGGTCACGCCCGGCTGCGGCTGGATCGATGGCCATATGGGTCTGGTCACCGAGAACACCTCCGCTTATGTGGAAGCAGGACACAGCTATCTGGTGACCCTGCGGCTCCACAAGGCAGACGGCAAATTTACCCTGTGCTTCTTAGAAGACCAAAGCGCTATCACACGCAGCGATACCCTTTGGGATCTGCTTTTGGCCATTGTCACGGTGCCTACCGGTGCGGTGGTGGTGACCGATGCCATGATCCAGGACAAGCGCATGGATGGCACGGTGTGTGGTGCGGTGCATTCGCCCATCGATGGACTGGATGCTGTGTCCTATGCGGCAACGGCCGGTTCCATTGACGGTATTGCCGGCAGTGCGCTGGTGACCAAGGCCGGCGGTACCATGACCGGTACGCTGGTCGCCAAAAACGACACCACCGGTGCGCCGGCTGTCCGCAACATTCGCTACGGCACGGCACTGCCTTCGTCTATGGAGGACGGTGAGATCTTTATTCTGTTGGCAGAGGAGGCGTAAGGTATGCAGGATCGCACAAGCGCTGCCATGACCTGTGTGGGGCGCTACATGGGCAACCGGCTTCGGCTGGAGGGTACGTCTATCCAGTACGTGGTATATCGAAACGGTACAGAGGATACGCTCTATGTCACGGCAAACTGGTATCCCGGTAGTACATCGGTGCCCGGAGACATCAAGCAGCTGTTGGGCTGTACGCTGAACGGGACGCTATACAGCTTCACTACCTTGGCCGACTGGACGGATCCGGTGTGTGTGCTGCCCTATGTGGCGCCTTCCGTGACAGACGAAAATGACCCGGTCACGCCTCTGTATGCGCTGGTACCGAAAAATCGGGCGACCATGATCTACAACAGCGATACGCTTTCCCGGTACGTGTTTTCCGTTGGGGACTACAGCACACAGCCGCAAATGACCTTTACGCCGCCGACTCTGTATGGCAGCTACAGCCACCGGCTTCGTTGGACGCTGACCAGTGGAGACGGCCGCAATGGCTGGGTGACTGCTCTGGCTCTGCGGATCCGGACGCCGGGTGCTGCTACAGAGACCGAAACGGCGCTGTTTACAGATGCGCTGCATATGTCCTACAACCTGAAAACGGACAGCACCATAGTGGGCAAGGAGGTCTGCATCGTGCTGGAATATCGCACTTATCCGGTGACATGGGATGGGGACGATCTGGAAGAATTTGTGACCTTGAACCGGTACGTGACGCCTTGGCAGACCGTGAGCCGGGACGCCGCCACACCACTTGCTCCCACGGGTCTGGTCACCTCACTGCTGCTGGCCGGTGGCAGGGTGACCGTTCGTTGGGATGCCGTAGCCGATCCGTTGAACAGCATATCGGGCTATCAGCTGGAACGAAGCGTGAACGGCGGTACCTACACCAGCTTGTACAGCGGTACCTCTACCCAGTTCCGGGACACGCTGCCAACTGCTGCCACAAGCGTTGCCTATCGGGTGTGCGCCGTCAACAGCAAAAAAGCCACATCCCCATGGACGGACAGCGGTGCTCTGGCGGTGGCACAGTCGAATCTGTACGTGGCAAAGGACGGCAAATGGGTACGAGCCGCCGGCGTATGGAGCGGAGACCAGCGTGCGTCGCCTATGGTGCAGGTCGGTGGAAGGTGAACGGACTTGGCAGGCGCAAGTCTTGACAATCTCCCCGGAACGTGGTAGAATATGCGCAAAAAGGACGGAGAAAACTGGGTACATATGTATGGGATCGAGGGCAGTCACGAAACGGAGCTTACGGCTATTGTAAATGGGGATAACTAAATGATGCAATAGAGAATGCCTACGGTAACGCCTATGAAGCAGTACCGACAGGCATTTTCTATCGATATGATTGTTTTTACCACATGGGCCATTCCGGGGACACAGGGGACGAACCGTCGGGCAGATCGGGGATGGCGGCGTTATACAGATGTGGCGAAAGCGTACCGTTCCAGAACAGCGGTGGTTCCGGCGGCGTGGCGGTAGGCGCACTGTTTGTGACCGCTTGCTCTGTGGGGGTCAGGCCGGCACTGTCTACGGCGGTGAGAATGGCGTCGGCCGGAGTCTCGCCGGTCCAGCGGTGTGCGACTTCCCCGTTTTGCAGCAGCACCAGCGTGGGCAGCTTGTGGACGAACCAGGCACTTGCCA
>CAZUUA010000008.1:67448-81361 GCA_964623635.1 uncultured Ruminococcus sp. | reverse complement strand
CCGGCAGAATGTCGCATTCCCCGGTGAGCAGCATATCCCCGGTGTCCACGCCGTCAGCCATGTACATTGCAGTGATACCGGTGCGGGTTTGTCCGTCCATGATGGCCCGCTGGATGGGAGACGCACCACGGTACAGCGGCAAGAGAGAGCCGTGGGCATTGATGCAGCCGTACCTCGGATAGTCCAGCACATACCGGGGCAAAATCTTCCCATAGGCCGCCACCAGTATCAGCTCCGGATCCAGCTCGGCAAGGGTCTCGGCAAAGGCACCGTTTTTCAGCGTCTCCGGCTGGTATACCGGCAGGTCATGCGCCGTGGCGAACACCTTCACAGGAGACGGAATGAACTTCATGCCCCGACCCTTCTGGGTATCCGGCTGGGTCAGGACGCCAACGATCTGTGCGGCAGGGTGGGCATATACGGCACGGAGACATTCGGCCGCAAAGTCCGGCGTGCCCATAAATACGATACGCATGGGTGACCCTCCTTTAGTCCTCGTCCTTGTCCAACATCTCTTCTTTTTCTTCCGGGGTCAGCATATGGATGGCCTTGTCGATGTACAAAATCCCGTCCAGATGATCCAGCTCGTGGCAGATGCACCGTGCAGACAGTCCTTCGCCGGTGTACTCTACAGTTTCGCCGGCCAGATTCAGGTAGCGCACCGTCACCTTGGCAGGCCGATGGGTGATGCCCCACTGGTCCGGCACAGACAGGCAGCCTTCCACTTCTTCCTGCTCTCCTTCGGCAGCAACGATCTCCGGGTTGATCAGGGTCATGATCTCCTCGCCGTTGTCCACCAGCACCATGCGCCGCAGGATCCCCACTTGAGGAGCCGCCAGTCCAGCACCGTTGGCATCGATCAGGGTCTCCGCCATATCTTCAGCCAGCTGCCGGATCCGAGGCGTGATCTCCGTCACAGGACGACAGACCTTCCGCAGAATGGGATCGCCTTCTTTTACAATATTCAAAATAGCCATTTTTTGTACAACTCCGATTGTATGTTCTTGTTTCTTGTTTGCATATTTGAGTTAACGTCAGTGCACTTACATGAATCCACATCGCCTTCAGTTCACTTGCGTTCACCTAAATGGTCGATGGATTCAGATCCACCGTCACTGTGATCCGACGGTCGCCACGATGGTGCAGACGTATTTCGGTGGGAGAATCGGCTTTGCTTCTCTTTTTCTTTTTGCCGTCCTCTTTTTCATGGGGCAGGACGCCACTGCCGTATTCGCACAACAGTCTATCCAAAAAACCACGACTGCGTCGGTTCAGCTTACACTTGATCACAAACCGCATCCGGTAAATATTCTGTACCCGATAGACCGGCGCCTCAAAGGGACCAAACAGCACCAGGGGCACGTCGCTGAATTCCCCGGCGGCATATTCCCGGATCCGACTGTGGAGACTGGTCACCACCGCCGAAAGCACACCTTCGTCACTGCCGGACACGGTGATCACCGCGATGTCGCAAAACGGCGGAAAGCACAGTGCCTTACGCAGCCGGATCTCGCCACTATAGAAGGTGGTGTAATCCTGTGTGGCCGCCAAGTGGAGGATCTCGTTGTCCGGGTTCCAGGTCTGGATGATGGCTTTCCCCGGCACGTCCCCACGACCGGCCCGACCGATCACTTGGGTCAACATGGAAAAGGTGCGTTCACTGGCACGATAGTCGTCCAGAAACAACGACGAATCCGCATTCAGCACACCCACCGTAGCCACCTTGGGAAAGTCGTGTCCTTTGGTCACCATTTGCGTCCCCAACAGCACATCCGCTTCGCCACGCCGGAACTGGGTCAGGTAGGTCTCATGGGAGAATTTGCCACGGGTGGTGTCTGTGTCCATGCGAATGACCCGCAGATCGGGAAACTGACTTTCGATGTCGTCCTCGGCCTTTTGGGTGCCACAGCCTTGGAACAGAAAATGGGGCTGTCCACAGGTGGGACATACCGCCGGCACCGGACAGCGATAGCCGCACAGGTGACAGGCCAAGATGCCGTTTTCCCGTCGGCTGGTCTGGTAGCCTTCGCCTTCGTCCAAAAGCTTGCCGTGGCGCACCGTGTGGTAGGTCATGGACACCGAGCAGTGGGGACATTGGATGCTTTTTCCACAACTGCGGCAGGAGACAAAATGGTTGTAGCCCCGGCGGTTTAGGAACAAAATGGATTGGTTGCCAGCCGCTTTGTCTGCACGAAGTCTTTCTGCCAGCACGTCTCCGATGGCAAAGGTGGGAGATGCGCCACGCATATCCACGATCTCCACCTGAGGCAGTGCGCTTTGGTTGTATCGATGTTTTAATTCTACAAGTGTATAAGTACCAGACTGAGCCTTGTAATAAGACGTGACCGATGGGGTCGCAGAGGCAAGCAGCATCACCGCTTTGTGGAAGCCGCAGCGGAACCGGGCAACGTCCTGGGCGTGGTACTTGGGATCCGTGTCGGATTTGTAGGTGTACTCGTGCTCCTCATCGATCAGGATCATGCCCAGGTTGGGGATCGGCGCAAAGATGGCAGACCGGGTGCCAATGACCAGATCGGCCAGTCCGGCACGGATCCGTTTCCAGGCATCCAGCTTTTCACCCGGGGAAAGAGACGAATGGATCACAGCGATCCGCTCTCCGAACCGGCGGCGATAGATCTGTACGGTCTGTGGGGTCAGTGCGATCTCCGGCACCAACAGGATCACGCCACGGTTATCGGCCAGCACCTTTTCAATGGCAGCAAGCATCACATTGGTCTTACCGGAGCCGGTGACGCCGTGGAGCAGTACCGCCTTGGGTTCGCCGGTCTGGTACAGCGACAGGATCGTGGACAGGGCAGCTTCCTGTTCTGCAGTCAAGGTCGGATCAGGCGGTGGTGTCCGATCCGCTTCCTCTGGGCTCAGTCGGAAGGGATCTCGATAGGCGGTCTCCTCCAGGACAACGGCAAGCCCTCCTTTGATGAGCTGCTGCATACAGCTTCGACCGGTGGCCACCGACACGTTGTTCCGCTCAAACAGGTCTTTTTCTGCTATAGCAAAATCGTCTTTGTTTTGGAGAAATTCCGCTGCCAGCGCCGAAAACATTTTCACCTGGTTTTCGCTGTGGCAGATGGCGACCAGGGACTCTTGGTTCCCGGCTAGCAGCTCCTTTTGTGCCTGCTCCGTCAAGGTGTAGAGATACCGCGAATTCCCCTTGGACGGATCCTGCACCACCACGTTTTTCTCCAGAAAGTGCATTTTGCATAGGTCGTTCAGGGTGTTGGTGCAGTCAAAGGGGACCTCGTTCTGGATCTGCTGCTTGGTGCATTTTTTTCTGCCGTTGAGAAAGGAATAGACCTGCAGCGCCTTGGCAGACAACCCCCGCAGCTGTTCTTCCGTACAGGGCTTTGCCTGATAATATTCGATGATCCGGGTCAGGGCACCACCGGGTACCACCGCACGGACCGCTTCGCCAAAGGTACACAGGGTGTATTCCTTGAGAAAGTGACATAGCGCCAGCATCTCCGCAGTCAGCACCGGTTCCGTGACACAGCTGGTTATCGGCTTGTAGATGGATTTGGTCTCCCCTTCCGGCAACCTGTTGACCACAGCCATCATGCGCCGGTTGCCCTTGCCAAAGGGTACCTCTGCCAGACAGCCGGGTTTGCACTGCTCTGCCAGCTCAGTCGGCAGATAATAGGTATAGGCTTTATCGGCGTGATAGGGTACGTCTATGATATATACCTCTGCCAGCTCTCCCATGGTGTGCTCCTTTCCTGCGTGTTATGTTGGTGTATCTCCAAAAATCAGCATATACGTCCGTTTTCTGACCGTATACGGAAATAGCCGTCGTGCATCAGAAATCAGATAGATTATTCGTCGTCTCCGTCATCTGCGTAGGAGTCGTCCTCCGGTACATCCTCGTCACCCATCAGACCCATCAGCATTTCCAGCGCATCGGCATCGGCGTCGGCAGACTCATCAGCGTCCTCTGCATCCTCAGCGTCTTCCGCTTCCTTGGCAAGAGCCGCCTGGGCTTCGGCTTCAGCACGCTTCTGTGCTTCCTCTTCTTCCTTCTTCTTCCGGTATTCGATGGCTTCTTCCTCGGACAAAATGCGGAACTCGCCGCTGTACAGACCGTTGATGGCATTCTTCACAGCCTTTTCGTCCCGGTATTCCTTTCGGATCAGATTGGTCAGATTTTTTGCCTTTTCGTTGTCCTTGTTCATCGACATCTTTTCGGCAAACTCTCTCTGCTTCATGTATTCGTCGGTGATGATCCGTGCGCACTTGGCGGTGGCTACCACCAGCGTGTACCGGTTGATCTTTCCGTCCTGGGTCAGTTCAGCAATAGAAGGGTGAATCATACTATATATCTCCTTTGATTTGTTTTCAACTGTATTTTATGTGTTGTGATGGATCGTATCTCAAAAATCCAATAGGCATTCACAGACGTTTCGGGTATTTCAAACGCCGACTTCTTACATATCAAAATACCGATCGGTAATGTGGCGCATCCGTGGGTAGGTCAGGTGTGCCGCCTTCAGTATCGCCAGAAGATTGTCGGCACATTCTTCCTGCTTGCCTGTCTCGTTTAGCACCAGATAATCGTAGTCTCCGGCCACGGCGATCTCGCTCTTTGCCTTGTCCATACGCATCCGGATCTTCTCCTCGGTCTCCGTACCTCTGTCACGTAGCCGGCGTTCCTGCTCGACGGCATCTGGCGCCAACAGCATGATCAGCACACAGCCATCGCCCAAAAGCCGCTTGATCTGTCCACCGCCGTCTACCTCGATCTCCAAGATCAGGTCCCGTCCGGCATTGGTCACCTTTTCAGCCTCCGAACGCAGGGTACCGTACAGATTGCCGCTGTATTCCGTGTGCTCCAGTATCTCACCGGCCGCCAGCAGTGCTTCAAATTCTTCTCTGGTTTTGTAGTGGTAGGTCACGCCGTCCACTTCACCGGGACGAGGTGCACGGGTCGTAGCAGAGACCGCCACGCCAATGTTCGGTGCGATCTTCCGCAGCTCTTCCACAATGGTACCCTTGCCACTGCCGGAAGGACCGGAGATCACATATACAAGTCCTTTTTTCATCGATCAATTTCCTTTCACGATCTCTGCGTTTTCTGTCAGTCCATCCAGCCGGTGCGTGTCGCAGAACTGTACCATCGGCATCGTGCCATCGCTGTACAGCTCCACAAGCTCGATCCGGTTTTCTTCCCGGAGCAGCTCGCCGGGGATGTACAAGGTCTCCTGAGGGCCAATGCTCCAATACCGACCCACCGGGAACCCATTGATCCAAACCGCACCCTTGGTCAGGTTCCCATCGGTATACGATAAGAACGTGTCTATCCCCGGTGTGGCGGTAAAGGTGCCACGGAACAAATGGGGCGTGGTGCCACAGGGTTCACCTGCCACGGTCGAGTCCAGTGCCTTGGCAACCTGCGGATACCGGAAGGGCAGCGCACGGCATTCCCAGCCGGTCACAATGGAGGGCACCGGATAGGGTCTGCCGTCTCCTATAGCACGATCCAGCCGCACACATTCGGTGATCCCCTTTTGCTCTGTGAGCATTTTGTAGCCATAGCAGATGCGGCCGACGTTTTCCACCAAAATATCCAGCCGCACACGGTCTTTGCCTGCCGCTACCCGGAAGGACACCGGTTTGTTGTCCCGATCCCGGTAGTAGGTTCCCAGATACACGCCATCGGCGTAGATGTCGGCCCGGTCGTGGAGTCCCTCGATGCGGACAGAATAGGTGTAGTCCGGGTGAGAAACTGCTACATATGTCGTATACAGCACAAAGCCATAGTCCTGTCCTAAATCTTCCATGGTGCGCACATTGCCGGAGACCACTTTGTTCTCCGTTAGAACGTCCAGCACTTCCGGTGCAAATACCGAACGACCACGCTCCCAATGGATCTCACCGGCAGCCTGTACCGGCAAATTCTCCGGCACCGGCGGCAGCTGTTCTTCGGTCAACCCTCTGTGTGCGGCAAGGACACTGCGAATGGCAAAATATTTTTCACTGGGTCTGCCGTCTTCGCTGACCGGTGCGTCTACGTCATAGCTGGTGCAGAAGGGGATGTATCGTTCCCGGGCACCCGGCACGTCCACACGGTAGACGCAATGGTTGGCGCCGTTGTGGAACCCGAAGTTGGTGCCGCCACAGAACATATAAAAGTTCACGTGTGCGCCCAGCTCCAGTGCCTTGCGGTATCGGTCGGCAATGGTTTCGGCAGACTGTCTTGCAAAACGGCCACCCCATTGCTGGGCACGACCACCCCACATTTCCCCGATATACACCGGCACCTCCGGCTGATAGGCGTGCAGCGTGGCAATGGAGGTCTCGGTCACCTCTGCCACATTGATGCCCGACCAGATCGTTTTGGGGCCGCCGTGGGTCAGCATATACAGATTGTCCCCGTCGGTGTTGTACAGCGGTACATCGATGCCGGCGGAGCGGTACAGGTCAGCGATCCAGCGGATGTAGTCCTGATCCATGCCGAAGGAGCCGTACTCGTTTTCCACCGCCAAGGCCAGAATGGGACCGCCGTTTGTGGACAGCATCGACTGAAACTCCGGCAGCAGACGACGGAAGTAGTCACGGTAGTGTCGGATAAAGCCCTCGTCCATGGTGCGGGGACAGGCGTTTTCCGTCATGAGCCAATAGGGCAGACCACCCCAGTCGCACTCAGAGCAGATATACGGTGACGGACGCAGCAGCACATACAGCTCCATTTCCTGACACAGGGTCAGAAAGGCGTGCAGATCCAGATGTCCCTCGAAGCAGTAGTGTCCCTTCTCCGGCTCGTGCAGATTCCAGGGAACGTAGGTCTGTACGGCATTCAGTCCGGCAGCCTTCATGAGAGACAGTCTGTGTCGCCAGCCACCGGGCAGGGTACGGAAGTAGTGAAAATCCCCGGACGCCAGGTCAAAGGGTGTTCCGTCCAAATAAAATCCATGGGCATCCATCGATAGCAGTGTTTTTTTCATTGGGATCTCGTTCTCCTTTGTCAAGAAATGGGATCACTTTTCGTCTTCGTCGGTGTCGTCGTCGTTGGTGTTGGCGTCTTCGTTGGCCAGCCGTGCCGACAGGGTCTCGGTCTGGATGGCAGAGAGGATCACGTGGTCGCTGTCCATGACCAGAACGGAGCGGGTCTTTCTGCCGCTGGTGCAGTCAATGGCTCGTCCCATATCCTTGGCATCCTGGATCAGTCTCTTGGACGGTGCCGAATCCGATCCGATCACTGCCACGATCCGCTCTGCATTGATGATATTATTGAATCCTACGTTTACAAATCTCATGTGGCTCACTCAATATTCTGAATCTGTTCCCGGATCTTTTCCAGCTCGCACTTGATATCCACCACCAAATGGGCGATCTCTGCGTTGGCCGCCTTGGAACCGATGGTGTTGGTCTCCCGGTTCATTTCCTGCAGCAAAAAGTCCAGCTTCCGACCGGCGGCTTCCGGGGAGCGCAGGATCTCATCCATGGCGGTAAAGTGGGAATCCAGCCGTACCAGCTCTTCATCGATGGCGGCGCGGTCGGCATAAATGGCAGCCTCGGTCAGGATCCGCTGCTCTGCCACATCGATCTCGAAATCGGCGAGGAACTGCCGGATCCGCTGCTCCAGCTTGGCAGAATATCCGGCGATGTCAGCCTCAGACAGAGTTTTGATTTTTCCAGTGAGGGACTGGATGGTCTCACACTTTTTGCGGATGTCGTTTTCCAGATTTTGTCCCTCTCTGGTACGACCGGCGATGAAGGCATCCACCGCTTCGGCCAGCACGGGGCGCACATCGTTCCAGTCCCGTTCCATATCGTCCTCCGGCTTCTTCACGGTGAACAGCTCCCGGTTGGCTGCCACCAGACCAATGGTGATGGAGCCGTCCAGGCCGTGGTCCTTCTGCAGCTGACGCAGGACATTGATATAGGACGTGGCGGCAGCGGTGTCCACCATGTATTCCACGCCTTCCTCGGACACCACATTGACATTGATATTGACTTCGATCTTGCCACGGGAAATGCCGCGCTCTGCCAGATAGACCTTGATCTTTTCTTCCAGGAAGCTCATGGAACGGGGCAGACGCACGGACACATCCAAATAGCGACTGTTGACACTGCGGATCTCGGCGGTGATGTCCCGGTCGCCGGCAGGTGTCATGGCACGGGCACGCCCAAAGGCAGTCATACTTTTTAACATAGGAGAAAAATTCCTTCGATTCTTAAAATAGATGGGGAAAGCTGCATACGGAAAAACAGGCGTTGATGTACCTCTTTCAAAGAAGAAGGGAGCAGCTTCCCATATACAATATATTATACAACAAAAACGACCCCATTGTCAACGAAATGGAGTCATTTTCGGCAGTTCTGCATGAGATAAAACTATAACGGATATACGAAATTGTGCAGGTGGGAGAGGAGATCAGGTGCGGATCGCATCCATGGTTTTGGTGATACTGGATTCGATGGAGGAACGTTTGGCTTCGATGTCGGACATGATGTTGAGATTCCCCTGGACCAGCTTGGCGCCTACCTGGTCCAGGAACACCTGCGTCCAGCCGAAGATACGACCAAGGTCTGCCTTCCGGTAGGTATTGATGATCGTCAGCATATCCAGCGAATCCGCATCCCGCAGACCCTTGTAGCACAGGGAATCAAAGAATACCGGCAGGACATTGTCATAGCTGTACCGGGACAGGCAGTCCAGTGCCGCAGCTGTTTCGGTCATATGGCTGTTGGTCACCGGGATCCCCATCACATAGGCAGAACCCATGGGTGCGCTGTAGTCTTCTTCCACGTGGTACTTGGGTGCCGGCAGAATCCCATATTCCGAATCCATATCCCGCAGGCTGGACACGTTGCCAATGGCGGATACCATAAACAGCGCTTTCCCTTCGGCATATCGATCCACATAGGTGTTTCCATCGTCCAGGGTCATACCGTCACCGCTGAATACGGTGGCCAGCGTATCCAGTGCATCCACAAAGGATTCCGAGGCACCGGCGAAGTAGGGCTCCCCATTTTCGTCCACCTGGATCAGGCTTCCGGCTGAAGTTGCCGCCACAGAGAGCCAACCGCTGAAGGTAGCAGTGCCATAGGTGCAGTTACCGGTCTGGGTGTATTGGTCATCGCCATTCAGATTGCGTGCGGTTTCCGCATAGGTTTTCATCACGTCGTACGTCCATTCTCCGTTTCGTGCCATATCGTAGGGCAGCTCCAGACCATTGTTCAAAAGGATATCCTTATTGAAAACAACGGCCACCGAACGGATGAATGTGCTGACATTGAAGCTGCTGCTGGCCTGGTACAGATATTTGTTCCGCAGCAGCAGACCGGCGTTGAATTCCGGATCCCACCAGGGAGCTTCCAGATCGATGCCGGGCAGATCTAAAATGTTGGCATACAGGTTTTTGGATACATTGGAGGCGGTCAGGTCGGTACGGGTGTAGCTGACATCGTAGAGATCCTCACCGGCATTGACTGCCTTGTCCAGCGCACCGTCGGGATCGCCTTCTTCTATGACGGACAGGGTGAAATTCAGTTTTTCTTCCAGGGCCCGATTCCGGGTGTAGGCGGCATCGTCCACAGCATTGCCTGACATTTCCACAACATCCAGTTGTGGTGTGCCCCAGACGACGCCTTCCACATTGAGGATCCGCAGCTCGTACCCACCCAGGTCGTACCCGGCGTAGGGATCGGCTTCAGTCTCCGGTGTGGCTTCGGTTTGGGTAGTGTCGGCAGGGGCTGTCGTGTCGGGCGTGGTATCGGTAGTGCCGCAGGAAAGAAGCTGGGCAGTCAGCAAAGCGGCAAAGAGCAGGACAGCGGTGATCTTACGCATGATGGTATTCTCCTGTGATTTGTGGGTTTTGGAATGTAAGAGACAGTATAGCGTAGAAATATGAACGCATTTAGGGGGGCGGTGAAATAATTGTGAACAATAGATACCCGTCGCCCTACCCAAAGGCAGGTGTGCTCCTTTGGATAGGATGACGGGAGTGTTTCCCCTGTAGCAACATAGCTCCATCTCAACAGAAATGGAGCCATGTTTGTTATGGATTGATTGTGTTTGGTAATACCGTATCACTTCCGTAATACCGTATTACTTCCGCAGTACCGTATTACTTACGTAATACCGGCATTTCCGTCATACGCAGCTTGGCGCAGCCGTAGGGGACAAGCACCATATCCACAGCTTCTCCGGTGGCCTTATCCGAATTGGGTGTGGCGGCAGATACCGTATCAAACCCATCCGCATAGTCCCAATCCACGGGTGCCAGCTTGGCGTGGAGCTGCAGAGCCGGGGAAGTGGAGGAGAAGGGCACGGCATCCATCGGGCATTCCTCTACGGTGAATTCCTTTGCGGCAAAGCCATAGCGCCATTCGCTCTGGGGGACAAGCTCGTAGTCGCAGTAGGGGAACTTGCGCTCCACACCGCCAGCTTCGTATTCGTGCATTTTCCACTCGGCTTCGATGGGCAGAGAGAACACCAGCGGTCCGTATTCTACCGTCTTCAGCTTGGCAGGACGATCCACCAGATGGGGCACTGCTGTGAATGCCACTTCCACTGTTTCTGTGCCGCACCAATCCTTGCTGATCACGATCATCTTGCCACCGAACTTCTCACCGTTCACCGTGCAGCCCTTGACCCAGCCGGGTACCCGGATCTTCAGGGTGAAGTGTACCGGTTCTTCTGTGGTGACGGTGTAGGTGCCGTTATGCCGGAAAGGATAGGTGGTGTCGATGGAGAGGGAAACCTTCTTGCTGTGTACCGTGGTGTCCAGCGTGGCAGGCAGCATCATGGGGCATTCGATCCCGGTGCGGGTCTTGCGGAACACAGACAGTGCCAGCTTCGGCCAGCCCTGCCCCATATTGGCGGTGCAGCAGCCGTAGTTGGGTTCCAGACCAAACAGGTGTGCCTCAGCGCCATTGGTACGGAACAGGCTTCTGCCGGGGAACTTCTGACAAGCGATCTGGTTCACCTGCTGGTCGTACTGGTGGGTCCACATATCGTCGGACATGGTGGCAGGCAGTGCATTGAACGCCAGCTTTTCCAGCCGGTCTGCCCAGATGCTCTTGCCGGTGATGGAATACAGGATCTCACAGGAATACAACAGCTCATTTATACTGCACAGCTCGGTACCCTGGTTATTGTACTTCCCGGACAGGCATTCGTCCCCGGTGAAGGAGCCCACTGCCGTACCGTGATAGGTTTCCAGAATTTGCCAAAGCTCTTCGGCACGGTCGGTGTATTCTTCCTCAAAGAGGGCACAGGCGATGGCTTCATACTTGAACATCATGCCGATATTGACAATGTGGGTGTGGAAGGTCCATTCGTTTTTGGGTCTCAGCCAGGTGTCGGTGAAGGACGGCCAGTCTGCGCCCTGTTCCCGCAGGATCTTGCCCAAAGAGACGATCCAATCCTTGTGGTACCGCTTTTGCAGATACGCCAGCGGGATCAGCCCTTCGAACCAGCGGAACTTGCCCCAGGAGAACAGATGCACCGTGCCATCGGACAACAGACCATACAGGCACTTCATGGCATTGTAGAGTCCCCGGTCAGCCTTCTTCCACAGGGCGTGCTTTTCCGGCAGTTCCTTGGTGCATTCGCAGTACAGCGCCAGCACCTTGCCGATGAGCAGGAAGCTCCAGGTGTCATAGGTGGCTCGTTCTTCCGGTGCGCAGGGACAGATCCAGCCGTCCTTGCACTGTCTGACCAAAATGGAACGAATGTATTTTTCGGCCCGTGCGATCATGTCTTCGTCCCGGAGCAGGAACGCCAGCGGTACAAAGCCGTCCAGCCAATAGGGCACACGTTCCCAACCTTCTCTGTTGCCGCCGATCCAGGCGCTGTCCCGCACGTCCGGCCACATCTTATCTAAATTGCCAGCCAGACCATTTGCCTGAATGGTCAGTTGATCCTTGAGCCAGCCAGTGGGTGTGATCTGACTGGGAGAAAAGAAATTGTACATAGCAGTCTCCTTTTGGTGAGGAAAAATAAGTATGGTACTACTATAGCAGATTCATTCGCATTTTGCAAGAGGGAATGGGGATTTTCTTATGGATAGATACAGAAAAAAGGGAGCCGCCGAAGCAGTTCCCCACTGTTTTATATATTCTGTTCTGTCGGAGCGCTTTTCCCCTTCTCCTGCATCTGCTTTGCCGCGGTTGCCAGATACCGCACCGTATCCGAGGCGACCATGCCGATCTCACCCATCTCCGTCTGTGCCATCTCCCCGGCCAGCCCGGCCAGATACGCACCGCAGGCCACCATCATCGCACTGCCACAGTTGTAACCGGCCAGCCCCGCCAGAACCCCGGACAGCACGTCTCCGCTGCCGGCCGTTGCCATACCGGCGCATCCACGGGTAACGATATAGCATTCGTACCCGTCTGTGACAATGGTACCGGGACCCTTGCGCAGTAGGATCACGTGATTTTCTGCCGCATAGTGCTTACAATAGGGGATCGGGTTTGTGTCGCATTCGGCAATTGGAACACCGGAAATGCGAGAAAATTCCATGGGATGCGGTGTCAGGATCGTGGTGCGTTCGGCTTGGTATCGCTTTTCGAAAAGTTTGTGACGTGTGTCTTCTGCCATGCGACCCAGGCAGTTGAGTCCGTCGGCATCCAGGATCAGCGTACCGGGATAGTTTTGTAGGAGCCAGGTCAAAATCTCTTCGTTGTGTGCGCCATTTCCCCAGCCCATGCCCACCGCCAATGCACGGGTACCGGTCAGCGCTTGTTCCAGTGCAGCCGGGTCAAAGTCCAAATCCCCTCCGTGATCGGGCAGGGGAACGGCTGTGCTTTCCAATAGATACGGCGCAACAGAGGGCAGGATAGAATCCGCACACAGCAGCTTCACCACGCCACACCCACACCGGAGGGAAGACGCCGCCAAATTGGCAAGCTTGATGGCGCCACTGTAATTCCGGCAGCCACCCAGCACCGCCACATAGCCATAGGTGCCTTTGTGACTGTCCGACGCTCTGTGAGGCAGGATGGAACCGAAATCTCCTTCTTCGGGAACCAAGACACGCTCGTCCGGGACGTCTTCGGTCGGCTCTATGGGAATGCCGATGTCGATGTTCTGTAGCCTGCCGCAATACTCTTTACCGGAAGCCAAAAAATGCCCAAGCTTGGGAGAGCCAATGGACACCGTCACCGTGGCCCGCACCGCCAAAGGTTCGCCGCCTTGGGTATGGGCCGGTTTGCCACTGTCCCCGGAGAGACCACTGGGAATGTCCGCTGCCACGATGGGCAGTCCTGCGCCATTCATTTGCCGGATCATATCTTCGTAGAGTGGGGGTAGGATACCGTGAAAGCCGGTGCCAAATAGGCAGTCCACCACCGCACCATAGCCGGAGAGGGAAAAGTCTGCTGACCAAAGTACAACAGGGATACCTTTATTTTTACATTGCTCGAAGTAGTACCATCCGTCCGGCGACCATTTTTCCTCTGCCAACACGATGGTACAGGAAATAGACCGTTCGGTCAGCAGTAGTGCCAGTACGAAGCCGTCGCCGCCGTTGTTGCCACTGCCGCAAAAAATCGCCACCGATGTATGTCTGTCAAACGGAAAAGCATCCCGGATACCGCACCCGGCTCGGTACATGAGCGTGGTGGCCGGCGTACCAGCATCAATGCAGCGCCGGTCGGCCTGACGCATGGTTGGATTGGAAACTGCAAATACCATAGGATCGTCCTTTTTTGAAGTTGGTGTATGCTCCTATTATAACAGAAACGGCATTGGTTTGCAAGTGGGAAACAAAAAAGAGACACGGCACCGTATCTCCTGGTTTTGTGGAATGATTGATTTTGATATTGACATACCGCTTCTTGCTGTATTTACCATCCTGAGCGGGATCGTTGCTATATTCGATTTGATCGAGTATGGCAAAGCAATCGCAACATGGATTATGGATATGATCCTGAACATGAAAAAGTGA
>CAZUUA010000008.1:0-67348 GCA_964623635.1 uncultured Ruminococcus sp. | reverse complement strand
ATTTCGTAAATCCTAAAGTCATATTTGGCAGCCGTCATCTCGGCCTCTGTTCTTATTATAGCATGAAACCATGAATTTGTCAACAGGGAATTTGAAATTCTTGTGGCAAAGCAATCGCAACATGGATTATGGATATGATCCTGAACATGAAAAAGTGAGCCGTCTGCGGAACCAAGCAGGCTTGGTTCGACAGATAAGGCTCACTGGGTGGAAATGGAACGACTAAATTCCATTTCGTAAATCCTAAAGTCATATTTGGCAGCCGTCATCTCGGCCTCTGTTCTTAGTTATAGCATGAAACCATGAATTTGTCAACAGGGAATTTGCATTTTCATTTGCAAAAGCGGACACTGTTTTGATTTCGTACCAAAATTTCCCATCGAAATTTCTCCATCTTCCTCTTGACAAACCTGCGCAGTTGTGATATAATGATCTCATCAGGTACAATATCGTGCCTGATTCCATGCCAGCTGCATACAGGCTGACAAAATTCCAACGAAACGGAGGCGAAGTTTTATGAAAAAGCTGTTTACAAAAGTGGATCGTGTCGCCATCCGTGGGAATGCTGCATAAGATTTCTACAAGTAAATAGATCGCTGGTATCGCCATACCGGGGATCCTTTTCAGACGAACACATCCACAGGGACTTTTTTGGATACCGGGTGTGTTTTTTCGTGCCCCAAGCGGACAGCCATTCTGGAAACGAACGATCCATGGGTGCTGTCGTTTGGGATACAAATGCTTTTTGTCGAACACATCCGGCCACAGTCGGGTGTGTTTTTTGTATGCAACATTTCCCACGAAGACAGTGACGAATTACAGGAAGATAGTACTATCGAAAGACTAAAGCATATCATGCATCACATGGGACAGCGAGAACGGGTCTATGCCGGGATTTACAACGGCGTACTGTATTATGCGGACCCACGGATCCCGGAGGAATATACGGATTGGGAATCGGTGTACTGGCAGAACGGCATTGCCTACGAGATCCAGACAACACACCGGGATACCCCTGGCTTGCCCGATATCCGCATTCGCATTCCCTTTGACAAACTCATTTCTAACACATAGGAGTATACAAACATGAAACGTTTACGTTGGTATTTTTCGAAAATGGACGAACACACCTCTGCCTACCAATGGAAGGATACAGAGTCTGTGCCACCCAAAAGCATCTCTCTCTACGCCGGGAAAATGCTGTATCATCACCTGCCGCCGCCGGTGGACCCAGATAAGATCCAGCCGCCGACCTGGGAGCAGGACAACACCTATTGGAAAAACAACATCGCCTACACCCTGGAAGAGCCGGATCGGATGCACAAGGGTCGACCGTCGGTGGTGATCCAGATCCCGGAAAAGGATATTCTGCCGGACGATATGATGGCGCAGCTTCACGGTGCGCAGGCAAGAGACATAGAGCTGCCGGTGGACTATGTTTACACCAATCCTTGGACCACGGCGGCGGCAGACTGGTGCCTGCGTCGTATCGCCAAATATTTTGATGCACTGAACGCAGAGCTGGACAACCCCAGCCGCCCCCTTGAGGAAAACGGATGGTTCCATGTCCATCGGCCGGATGCCACGGTGGTGCCCCGAAACAGTGCCTATTTTGCCCGGTGCGCTACCCAATACTATCGTTACATGGGCGGCTGTAATGTGGAACAGCTGCCCGAAGAACAATTGACCCCACCACAGCCATGCTTATGTATCCGGATCCAGGTGCAGCTGCCGGCAGACAAGATCAAAAAAGCCACCAAAATGCTGTGCATCGATCTGCCAACCGCCGTGGAGCAGTTCGTGCAGGATTTCGATGCCGCCATGCTCAACGAGGTGCTGACCTTGACCGAGACCCGGGAAGCCATTCGCACCTGGCTGCAAACCAGCGACTATTGTGCTTTTTTGGCAGACGGCAGTATTTTGCCACGGAACAAGCTGGGTGGCAAGCTGCTTTCGGCGGTCCCATTTTCGTCACCGGACAAGGAGCGGATCACTGTAGCCGGTGTGCCGGGCATGGGCATTCGGCGTGGCGTGACGGTGATCACCGGTGGCGGCTACTCCGGCAAATCCACACTGCTGGATGCCATCGCTGCCGGGGTCTATCCCCATGTGAAAGGAGACGGACGGGAGCTGGTGGTCACAGACGAGACGGCTATGGAGATCGCTGCGGAGGATGGCAGAAGTGTGAAGCACATGAATATTTCGCCATTCATTCGATGGATACCCGGCGGTGACCCCACGGATTTTTCCACCGACCACGCCTCCGGCTCCACCTCTCAGGCGGCGAATATTTTGGAATCGGTGCAGGATGGGGCAAGACTGCTGCTGATCGATGAAGACCGCTCTGCCACCAACTTTATGATCCGGGACAAAATGATGAAAGCACTGATCCGCCACGAACCCATCACACCCTACACCGACAGAGTCCGGGAACTGGCAAAAGACGTGTCCTCGATCCTGGTCATTGGCGGCAGTGGAGAATATTTGGGTGTGGCAGACCGGGTGTATCGCATGGACGACTTCCATATCACGAATGCTACCACCGAAGCGAATCATGTGTGGCAGGAAAGTACCGGCACGACACAGGCCGAGAACCGGACGATGATCGAAAATGAAAACGACCCGGCCACCTGGCAGCAGAACCGACGGTTGACCGGGGAAGGGTTCACGTCCTATCCGGTGCGCAGTGGCACGGAGCGGCTATTTGTGGATCCGCTGGGTGTGATCCGGATCGGAAACGAGGTCATCGACATCCGGGACATCCATGGGCTCTCGACCTACAGCCAGCAAAACGCCGCCGCCTTTATCCTACGGTATCTGATGCTACGCCGGGACAAGGTGGTGGACGACATCGATGCTGCCATGGACGAGCTTTACCAAAAGCTGGAAACCGAAGGGCTGGAGACGGTGTTCAGCCAAGTGTTCACCGACTGCGACCGCTTTTTGGAGCTGCCTCGGAAACGAGACGTAAAGGCTGTACTATACCGGGCCCATTACGTGGGTTGGCAATGATCACCCACACGCTCTACAGTGGTACGTTCAAAATCCACCACGTCTCTTGCCAGCTGCAGCACCGGTTCCGCACAGCCACGGTGGTGCAGCCGGTCTATGGTGCTGTTTAGCTGTGTGACGCCTACGTCTGTCCCACGCCGGATCATATCGGCGATGTGTGCATCGGAGCTGTCTATCAGGGTGTTCAGGGCAATGCCGCCTTTGGTCAACAGCGTTTTGATGGCGCCGGGCTTTTGCGGAGAGACGCCGTACCGATTCATCATGGCAACGGTCTTTTGGGTGTGTGCGGCATATTCTTCCAGCTCAAAGGTGATCTCCCGGCGCAGGAATTTGTCCTGTACCTTGGGCAGTACGTCCACCAGACTTTTGCTGCCCATCACCAGATTCCGATGCACCTCGGACAACAGTTCCTTGGTGGGTGCGTTTGTGCTTTGCTCTTGCATACCGATTCCTCTTTTCTTGCGTTGTTACAAGGTCAGTATGCCCGGACAAACGAGAAATATGTGTCACGCAGCACGGCGGTATACAAAGGAAACATAGGCAGCCGCCAGCCGGTTCAGGCACTGGTCGAATCTGGAAAGGATAGTATCTATCATATGGAACATCATGTCCTCCTGCAAATGTGGTCTTTCTTGTACCGATAGGATACCAGATCCATGTTTGCGTAGGTTTTCCAAAATGTTTCTGTTTTGTTTATGGAGAAATGAAAATGGTCACGACAGTGTCCTGTCCGGGTATTCTTTCGTTTACGAGATATCCATAGGATACCCAAACCGCACGAGACCATGTGTGGCACGGAACAGAAAAAGAGATAAGAAGTATAGATGTTTGTGCTTCTTATCTCTTTTGATTTGGTTATTGGGGAATGCTTTGGCATATCCTCTCTGTGGTTCTCACAGTGTTGGAGCATATCCAAAATACAAAGAAAAAGTGAGCCGTCTGTTGAACCATGTATAGTTCAGCAGGTGGCTCACTTTGGATGCGGATGTCAAGGGGCATATGGGGAAAAATCATGGAGGTATCCTGTACCTTCCCCGCAAACCACTGCTTTTTCCGATCAGCCTTCAAAAGCCCCCACGAACTTTTCGATGGCAGAATCAAAGGAGCTTTGTTTGGATGCCACCAGAGAAGCCAGGTCGGTGGATCCCTTGATGGCCAGATCCTTGTAGGACGTGGGCATGGTGCCCCAACCGTAGGCCTGGGTCAGGTCGTAGACCCGGTTGGCAAAGATGATATCCAGCATGGCGGCAGAGTCGGTGTCACGGGCGTACTTACCCTTCAGTGCGATCTCATAGTAAGCCGGGGTCAGGGTGTAGTGGGACGCAGAGGCAAGCGATTCCAGTACCTTTCCGGTGCAGTTCGTGTCTGCTGTGGTCATGGGGACAAGCAGCATGGGACCGGCCGGATTGGTGTAGGTCACATATTCTGCCTGCTCCTCGTTGCGCTTGGGCATGGGAATGATGCCAAAATCGTCTGCCATTTCCCGCAGCCCCGATACGTGGAACATCACTTCTCCATAGAACAGCGCCCGTCCTTCGATGAAGCAGTTCTTGATGTCGGCGATCACGTCGGAGGAATTCTTGATCCGGGTGGTCAGCAGGGTGTTCTGCTGGTTGGCAAGGATCTCACCGGTGGTCTCCAAAATCGAGGTACACAGCTCTACGTCCATATCAAAGATGGGCAGGTCGTTTTCGTCCTTCTGGATGTATCGACCGCCACAGGAGTAGAACAGCCCATGCACCGTGTCCGGCGTGGTGGCAAGACCGTACTGGTCTTCCTTGGTCATCTCGCCGTCTCCGTTCAGGTCACTGGATACGTCCGCAGACATTTCCTGGAACTTGTCGATGGTCCAGCGGCCTTCGTTCACCACATCGTAAGGCGACTCCAGATCAAAATCGTTTACCAGATTTTTGTTGAACATGAGGATCCAGGTGGCTTTTTTATCGATGGTGGAAATATCGCCGGTCAGAAAATATACCTTGTTCCCGATGGAAAGATCGGACACACAGTGGCTGTCCCAATAGGGCTTGGTCACATCGATGGCAGACAGCATACTGTAGTCCATCAGGATCCCGGCCTGTGCTGCAGAAGCGGATGCATAGGTGTCCAAAAAGGCAGCGTCATAGGTGGAGTCGCCGGCCTGCACAGCCTTGGAGAGCGATGTGCTGGCGCCGGATTCCATGATACCGGTGATCTCGATATTGTATTTTTCGTTGATAGCCAGGTTCCGGTTGTAGATGGCATCGTTGATCCCTTCTCCGGTGGCCTCTTCTGCGATCACATCAAAGACCGACCAGCTGATCTCTGCACCTGTGCCGTACAGCAGAAAATGGAAATCACGACCGCCAAAATCTTCGGCTTCTACCGTATCCGCATACAGGTCGATGGTCTCCGTTTCGGTCTCCGCCGCTGTGGTATCTGTGCCGGTGGTCTCGCCGTTGTCCGCTGTGCCGCTCTGTCCGCAGGAAGCCAGCAGCATCGCCGCAAGCAGCAGGATCGTCATACATTTTTTCATGTTCGTTGTCTCCGTTTCCGTATCATGTGAAGTATCATCAGTATAGCATATTTTTAGCCGTTTGTAAATAGAAATGTACGAATTTGCGCAAATATTTGTGAATGTCGCCGGGCCTATCCGTGAAATTGCAGAATTCATTTGCTTTATTACGATAACATTTGACAAATCCTGCGCCGTGCGGTATAATAGTGTCGTATACATTTCATAAAACGCAAAGGAGAACACCATATGATGATACCGCCGCCGCCGGGGTTCATGGGACCTCAGGAAAAAGCAAGAGAAAAACTCATGGAACCAAAGCCGCAATCGCTCCGGGAAGTGCCGGGGTACCTGTGGCGTCTGATCTCCAAATTCTGCAAACGGCTCGTATACATTTTCCGTATCGTTTGGGAGACAAAGCACTGGATCCTGTTCTTCATGGTCTTCATGGCTGTCTTCAACGGAATAACACCGGTCATCAGTGCCCTGATCAGTAGCCGGCTACTCAACAGCTTAGCCTCGGCCTATGTGTCGGCAAAGAATGGAATGCCCAGTGAATTGTCCGTGGTAGCAGGGCTGCTGGTGCTGCAGTTTGCCTTTAGCTTCTTCACCAGCATGATCAGCCGTTTGTCCAATATCGTCACCAACATCGCCGGGGAGCTGGTCACCAATACCGTCAATCTCCGGCTTATGCACAAGGCAAAGACCGTGGATCTGGCATCCTTCGACCGACCGGATTTCTACGAAAAGTTGGAGAACGCACGCAGAGAAGCCGGACACAGACCCCTACAGATCATCAACGCCAACTTTAACGTGATCTCCACCATCATCAGCATGGTGTCCTTCATCGTGGTATTGGCAAACGTCAGCTCGGTGGCCCCTTGGATCATTGCCCTGCTCAGCATTCCCACGGCGCTGATCAACTTTATCTACCGCCGGAAAAACTTCCACTATATGCGCCACCACTCCAAGGAACGGCGGCAGATGAACTATTATTCCAACCTGATGACCAACAAGGATATGGTCAAGGAAGTGCGGCTGTTCGGGCTGTCGGAGCTGTTCATCGGCCGGTACAACGAGACCTTCCGGCAGTATTTCGACGGACTGAAAAAGCTGTTCGTAGGTGAAGGACTTTGGCATATGCTGTCCTCGGTGCTCTCTACGGCGGTGAACTGTGCGCTGTTCCTGTTCATCGCAAAAGGTGTGACCGAAGGCAAGTACGAGGTGGGTGACTATTCGCTGTACACCGGTGCCCTGCATTCCATCGCACACGGCATCGGTACCCTGATCTCCACCACCGCCACCATTTACGAAGGCACATTGTTCATCGACAACCTGATCACCTTCATGCAGGAAAAGGTCACCATCGTGCCACTGCTGGCAGAACGAACGGAACCCCGGAAGGTCACCCATCACACCGGTCACACCATCGTGTTCGACAACGTGTCCTTTGCCTATCCGGGTACCGAACGCAACGTCATCGACCACGTGAACCTGACCATCGAGCCGGGAGACACCGTGGCACTGGTGGGACTGAACGGCGCCGGAAAGACCACACTGATCAAGCTGCTGACCCGGCTTTACGATCCCACAGAGGGCACGATCACCCTGGACGGTCACGACATCCGGGAGTATGCAGTGGAGGACCTGTACCAGCTGTTTGGCATTATTTTCCAGGACTTCGGCAAGTATGCGGTGAACGTGAAGGAGAACATCCAGTTCGGCCAGCTTTCCCGTGGAGAGGACATGGACGGGATACGACAGGCCGCCGAGCAGAGCAGTGCCGACCAGTTTATCGAGAAGCTGCCGGATGGGTACGACACGCCGCTGATGCGCTACTTTGAGGAGAACGGCATCGAGCTGTCCATTGGTCAGTGGCAGAAGCTGTCCATTGCCCGTGCGTTCTATTCGGACTCCGACATCATCATTCTGGACGAACCCACCGCATCTCTGGACCCCATTGCCGAGCAGGAGATCTACAACCAGTTCGACTCCCTGCGCAAGGACAAGACCACCATTTTCGTGTCCCACCGGCTGTCTTCGGCTACAGTGGCCAACAAGGTGGTGGTGCTGGAATACGGGAAGGTCATTGAGATCGGCAGCCACAGCGAGCTGATGCAGCACCACGGCGCCTATTACACATTATTCTCCACGCAAGCCAAACGATACATCACGGATACCGACAATACCCAGGATCATGGGGAGGAAGACTATGCTGGATCGAGAATACCGGAAAATCACCCACCAATGCCAATGGGAAGGTCGCCATTCCCTGCAGGAAGGCCGCCGATGCCACCCAAAGACGGAAGGTCGCCATTCCCTGCAGGAAGGCCGCCGATGCCACCAAGAGACGGTAAGCCACCGTTCCGGCATGGAAAGGAACCATTCCCGCAAGGCAAGCCCATGGAAGACCACGCTGGTGCTGGTGCTCCTGCTGACAAGTCTGCCGACCGTGCTGCTGACCGGGTGCCGGAACCAGGAAATCTACCCGGAGACGGAGACCGCAGCTGACGAAAACGTACCGCTGCCGGAGAGCCGGTGGCAGTTCGAGAGTGCCTTTGACGCCAAGCGAGCCTGTACCAACGCATTGGATCTGGTGCACCGACTGTCGGACTATGACGAGGAAGCCATGTCGGTCTATCGGGAATATCAGACGGCCATGCGGTTCGAGCTCATGCGGGACGACCTGACCCAAGGGGAGCTGGAAGCCATGTATCTCCAGATCGTGGAAGCGTCCCAGATACTGACCCTGAAGCAGGGAGACGTGGCACGGGTGTACATCACCATGGACGACAACCGCACGGAGGTATCCAGAGAATACTACGGTTGTCGACTGGGGTTCGTGCCTGCTGTCGGGGAAGACGGCGAATCCCTGTCCATGACCGACTGCCAGATCCGTGTCCGGGGAAACAGCACGGCGGCAGGTCCCAAGTTTCCCTATGCGATCAAATTATCGGAATCGGAAAGTCTCTTTGGCATGGGCAAGGGTAAACGGTGGAATCTGCTTGCCAATCTCCACGACAAAACCATGCTCCGCAGCAGCATCGGTCTGACCTTGGCAGCGGATCTGGGTGCGCCCTACACCATGAAAACCAAGGTGGTGGAGGTATTCTTCAACGGCAAGTACAAGGGCACCTATGATCTGGTGGAAGCGGTGACCGACAAAAAGACCCGTGTGGACGTCGATACCACCGGGCACGAATGCATCCTGGAGATCGACGGCAACCGGGACGATGGCAGCTATTATCTGGTGACGTCCCTGGGGCTGCGGTTCAAGGTGGATGAGCCGGAGGACGTGCCGGAGGAGATGCGCTCGTGGCTGGATACATTTTTAGCCGCAGCAGAAACGGCGCTGCTGGAAGGCCACGGGGAAGACTATTTTGATCTGGATTCCTTCGTGAACGTGTACCTGACCTTAGAGGTGACCAAAAATCTGGACAGCAATAGCTTTTCCACACGGTATTTTATCAAGGGAAACAAGCTGTATGCCGGGCCTGTGTGGGACTTTGACCTGTCGTCCGGGAACGTATCGCCGTACGTGGACGAGGAAGGGTACAAGATCTATTTGAACATCGAAGGACGAGGGGACAACAGCGGCGACAGCACCCATGGCTTCTGGAACCGGCAAGGCTGGTTTGGCGCACTGTTCGAGCATCAGGAAGGCTTTACGGAAATGGTGAACGAACGATACCGGGAGCAGCACGCACTGTTCGAGAATATCTACGCAGACAACGAGCTGGGTCGGAGCCGGATCGGGCAGTACATAGACAAATACGACGCATCGTTCCGGCGCAACTACGAGGAAGGTGGCTGGGATCTATACGGCCGCTATTCCCCGTATCACATGGAACCCACACTGGACTACGATGAAAATCTGCAGTTTCTGGTAGATTGGTTCGAAGGCCGGATCGCCTGGCTGGACGAAGCGATGCTTTCGTAAAGGCAGAGGTAAGAAGTCACATAGATGGGTGCAAGGTCAACGAATGCCTTGTACCCATTTTCTATATGGGTATCGCTGCAGAATCATTTTGATTCCCCACGCTGCCATCGTATATCTGATTTTCCCTTGACTTTTTCATATAAATATGGTATACTAATCCTACATCTTATGCGTGCAAGGAGGCTGCATTTATGAGCAGAACCGATACGATCTTAGCTGGATTTCGCCGGGAAGAGGATCTGATCAAGGATCGCCTGGACTATAGCATCCGGCATCATAGAACCGGCAAAGGATCCCTGCAGGTGGTGGACGAAGCAGGCAAGCCCATCGCCGGTGCCAAGATCCACCTGAACCTGAAGGATCATGATTTCAAAATGGGCGCCAACATCTTCATGCTGGAGGAATTTGAATGTGCCGAGAAGAACCAGGCCTACCGTGAGCTGTTCCCCCAGATCTTCAACCTGGCAACGGTCCCCTTCTATTGGAGTGACCTGGAGCCTGTGGAAGGACAGCCTCGTTTTGCTGCCGATTCTCCCAAGGTATACCGCAGACCCGCACCGGACCTGTGTGTTGACTATTGTAAAGAAGTCGGCATCACCCCCAAGTGCCACTGCCTGAACTACGACCAGTGGACTCCCCTGTGGGCACCCGACAGCATCACCGGCATCAAGCGTGCGATGGACAAGCGGATCCGGGAATGCGCCGAACGGTATCGGGACGTGATCCCCAGCTGGGAAGTGACCAACGAGCTGTACTGCGGCAAGTACGACACCTATGCACAGGGCCGCAAGAGCAGCCAGCTCTTCACCGCCAGAGATGTGGTGGAATGGAGCTTCAACACCGCCAGACGGCATTTGCCCAACAATGAGCTGATCATCAACGAAGCTTCCCATGCGTGGACCAGCCTGTTCTCCTGGCAGAGAGGTCCCTACTACCAGCAGATCGAACGGGCACTGGATAAGGGTACCCCCATCGATGCGGTCGGTATGCAGTTCCATATGTTCTTCCGTGCGGAGAATGAAGAAAGAGATACCAAGCCTTACTATACGCCTTCTCACTTATACAACGTCATGGACACCTATGCCAAGCTGGGTCTGCCCATGCAGATCACGGAGATCACCATTCCCTGTTACACCGATCTGCCGGAGGACGAAGAGCTGCAGGCCGAAGTACTGCGGTACCTCATGGAGATCTGGTTCTCCCATCCTGCTATGGAAGCGACGATCTA
This sequence comes from uncultured Ruminococcus sp., assembly GCA_964623635.1. Taxonomy (GTDB): domain Bacteria; phylum Bacillota; class Clostridia; order Oscillospirales; family CAG-272; genus UMGS1696. The sequence goes on along the minus strand of CAZUUA010000008.1, from coordinate 56,674 downwards.
CTGGAACCTGGTGGACGGCTACGCAGCCTTTGCACCGCAGGGTGACATGAAGGCCGGCGAGAACTACTTCCGTGCCGGTCTGTGCCGCTTTGACATGACCCCCAAGCCGGCGTACTATATGCTGCGCAAGCTGTTCCACGAGACCTGGCACACCGAGGTAGACCTGACCACAGACGAAGGGGGTTGGGTAAGCTGGAACGGTTTCTGGGGCAAGTACGACTGCACCATCAACGGCCAGACTGCACAGCAGATCCACCTGACCAAGGACAGCGGCAACAAGACGAGAATTGTGGTAAAATAATCGAATTTGGCAATGTAAATACGGTACAGGCTCTTCGGTGGGTCGTACCGTATTTTTATGTGCAAAAAGAATACCACGTTTGGTGGTAGACTTCCCATGGGAAAGGTCCGCACAAACGTGGTATTTCTCCGTTTTGATTTTATTTGGTAGCTGCTGCAGCTACGGGTTCTGCGGTTTTCTTTTTCTTGGCAAAACCGGAGCCCTGTCGCTGTGCCATAACCAGCTTCCAGTAGAAGCCCTTCAGATCCAGCAGCTCCTGATGTGTACCGCATTCTACCAGGTGCCCCTTGTCCAGCACGATCAGTCGGTCTGCATTCCGCAGGGTGGACAATCTGTGGGCGATGGCAAAGGTGGTACGGTCCTTGGACAGCTTGTTGATGGCGTCCTGGATCAGCTTTTCGGTTTCGGTATCCAGCGCAGCCGTAGCTTCGTCCAGGATCAGGATCTTCGGATTGTGGATCAGTGCACGGGCAATGGCAACTCTCTGCCGCTCACCACCGGACAGGGAATAGCCCTTTTCGCCGACCATGGTGTTGTAGCCTTCGGGCAGGTTCACGATAAAGTCGTGGGCATTGGCCATCTTGGCAGCCGCTACCACTTCTTCATCCGACGCCAGAGGCTTGGCGTACTTGATGTTGTCTCGGATGGAACCGGAGAACAGGTGGGTCTCCTGCAGCACGACACCGATCTGAGAACGGAGCGCATTCTGGGAGATGTCCTTGATGTTGACGTCGTCGATGCAAATCTCACCTTCGTTTACGTCGTACAGACGCATCAGCAGGTTGATCAGCGTGGTCTTACCACAGCCGGAGTGGCCCACGATACCGATCATCTCACCCTTCTTCACGTCCAGGTTGATGTTCTGCAGTACCGGGTTGTAGGAGTCGTAGCCGAAGGTCACGTTCTTGATGGACACGTCACCTTCGATGTTGATATCGATAGGCAGCCCGATATCGGATACTTCCGGTTCTTCTTCCAGGATCTCCAGCACCTTACCCAGCGAGGTCAGGAATGCGGATACCTGACGGGGAATGAACGTGATGGTGATCAGCGGCCCGTAGATGATGTTGGCGTAGGAGTTGAACTGGTGCAGGTCACCGTAGTTCATGTCGCCGGTGAACAGCTTGTAGTTCCCGTAGAACAGGATCAGGTAGGAACCAAAACGCACCACAAAGCTCAGCAGCGGGAACACAGTGTCGTACAGCTTGGCATTGGATTCGTTCTGCACGGCGGCTGCATCGGTCTTGTCGTTGAACTTGGTGATCTCACGCTCTTCGTTACCAAAGGTCTTGACCACACGGATACCGTTCAGAATGTCCTGTAAGAACAGGTTCACATGGTAGCCCAGCACCCAGCCTTTCCGGTTCCGGTTCTGCATGGTGTCCCAGAATTTGTATACTAAGAATACCACCAGCGGAATGGGCACGAACACGAACAAGCTCATGACCGGGTCCAGGATCAGCAGGAATACCAGCGCCAGCACGAAGGATGCACCCATGGAGAACAGGGACGGCAACTGACCGGTCATAAAGCCCTGTACCACGTTTACGTCGCCGGTGATACGACCCATCAGGTCACCGGTAGACTTTTTCTGGATGGACGCAATGGACAGGGTCTGGATCTTTTCGTAGAGCAGCGTCCGCATCATCAGGGTGAACTTGTTACCGGAGATAGCAGACAACCGGCTTTGGATCACGCCGATGGCACGCTGGAACAGGTCGATGGAGATGATGGCAACAAAGATCAGCAGGAACGCCTGCAGGTTCGGGTCGGAGAAGGAGATGCCTTCCCGATAGATGGATTTGTTGGTCAGATAATCGTTTACGGCGATCTTCTGGATGGCCGGCAGAATGAACTGGATGGCCAGGGTAAAGAAGGACACAAACAGTGGGAAGAACAGCATGAGCCGCATACCTTTGGTCAGGGCCCACAGCTTTTTGTACACTTCCTTGGTGTCCCGGCAGAAAGGACAAACCGTGGTGCCGGCTACGAAGGGACGACCGCACTTGGGGCAGAACCGTTCTCTCTCGTCGTTGGTCACCGGCTCACCGGGCGCTTCCTTGTTGCGCAGCTTTTCTGCCAGTGCTTCACAGGCGTTCACCAGCACGGAATACCGGGACAGGTTACGGCCGGACAGGAACCGGCAGACCAGGGTAGTGATCCCATCGACACACGCATAGAAGGCACAGTTGCCGTACAGGACTTCTGTGGAAAATACGGTGCAGCGGGACAAATCGGTGGTGGACAGGACTTTGCCGTCTAAGATACAGTAGATGTGCTTATCTGTAACGACCGTCCAGCCCGCCACAAAGCGATCCTCATACATATTGAAGGGAACGCAGTACATTCTCTTTTCACCGGCAGAGACAGACTGATAGGCAGCCTCGTCCACCTGTGGCAGATCGTACATGAGTTTCATGGGTTTTATACCTCCATTGGGAGAAAAGTAAGAGGGTAGACTTGCTCGTTACGCTTAGATATAGATCTCGATGACCTTGTAGCTCTGACGGTCCAGGGCCTCCGGATTGGGGATCAGGAAGCAGTTACCGTCCATGTCGGCGATCAGGATACGGCCGTCCTCCAGCTTCCGGATGTTGGAGAAGGGATTGTTCAAAACAAAGGATACGTGTCCGGCACTGGTGTCTGCTTCCCAGTAGCAGTAGCCGAACTTTTCCTTGGCGGCTGTGATCTTCTTGATCTCCGGTGTGAAGTACCGCAGCTCCAGCTCCGCATTCAGCAGATCGATGGTGGCCTTGTCGAATACGTTGATGTTCCGGATCATGCCGATCTCCGAACCACGTCCCTTTTTCCGGGAGTCCGGCTCACGTACCGACAGAAATTCGTCGGGCGCTGTCACCGGGAAGGAACGGCGGATCACCACACGCTCGAATTCTTCGGTCTCTCCTTCGGCGTTGATGATCTTCAGCGAGATCAGTCCGCCGGTAGAAGCAGAGAACCATGCATTGTCCGGGGTCAGTGCGATGGATTCCCGATGCTTGAACAGCTCGTCCGGGTTCACATCCTCTTCGTCTTCCTCGTCTTCGGCAGTCTCTGCTGCGTCGGCCTTTTTGGTCTCAGCCTTCTTGTTTTCAGCCTTGACCTCAGCCTTCTTGTTTTCGTCCTTGGTTACGGTCTTTTCGTTCGTACTCATATGTATTACCTCAAATTTCTCTCGATCCTGCAGCACACCTGCGTGCTCACATACCGGAGAGTACCTTCTTCATAGCTTCGGATTGCAGCATATACAGCCTGTAGTACACGCCCTTCTTTGCCATCAGCTCTTCGGGTGTACCGGATTCGGCAATCTCCCCGTTCTCGATGGCGAACAGCTTGTTGCAGTCCTTCAGTGTGGACAAACGGTGGGCAATGGAGATACAGGTGCGTCCCTTGATCAGCTTGGCAAGTGCATCGCTGATGAGCCGCTCGGTCTCCGTGTCCATAGCAGCCGTAGCTTCGTCCAGGATCAGGATAGAAGGAGACATCAGCAGTGCTCTGGCGATGGAAACTCTCTGCCGTTCCCCACCGGACAGGGATCTGGAACCGGTACCGACCTCGGTCTCATACCCTTCCGGCATCCGTACGATAAAGTCGTGGGCATTGGCAGCCTTGGCCGCAGCGATCACTTCTTCCATGGTGGCGTCCGGACGGGCATAGCGAATGTTGTCCGCAATGGTGCCACGGAACAGGAAGATCTCCTGAGACACGATGGCGATATTCCGACGGATGCAGGACAGCTTGATCTTGCGGATGTCCACACCGTCGATGGTGATGGTACCGGAAATGGTGTCGTACATACGGGTGATCAGGTTGGCAATGGTGCTCTTACCGGAACCGGTATGTCCCACCAGACCCACGTTGTCCCCGGCAGCCACCTGGATGTTCACGTCCTTCAGGATGGGCCGGTTGGGATTGTAGTGGAAGTTCACGTTCTTGAATTCGATCTCACCCTTGAATTCCGGAATGTCCACCGCATCCTTGTCGTCCATGATGTCGGGCACCATGTCAAGGATCTCGAACATACGCTGTGCGGCGTTCATAACGTCCGTGATCTGGTTGGTGAAGGTGGAGTAGAATTGCAGAGGGCCAAAGATCATGCCGATGTAGCCCAGGTACGTGGTGAAGTCACCGTAGGTCATATCCATGCCCATGACGGACAGACCGCCGTAGCCCCAGATCATCTGGGAAGACATACCGATCAGCAGGCTGACGATGGGGAAAATGGTCAGGGTCGTGACGTTCACACGCAGGTTGGCGTCGTACAGCTTATGGGAATAGCCGTAGAACCGGTTGGTCTCCTCGGCTTCCTTGGCAAAGGCCTTGACCACACGGACGCCGTTCAGGGAGTCGCCCAGCATGGAATTCAGGGAAGACGATGCACGCCACTGCTTGGAGTACATTCTCCACAGCTTGGGCAGCATGACCCGGAAGATCACGATGATGATCGGCACCGGCACGAACACCATCAGGGTCATTTTCCAGTTGAGGTAGAACAGGAAGATGGTAAGGCCGATCAGGTTTACGGTGTTTATGATGAAGTTGGGCAGACCATCGATGTAGAAGGCCTGGATCCGCTCGGCATCGTAGTTGACACGGCTGATCAGTCTACCGGTGGAGTTGTCGTTGAAGTAGCGCAGGGACAAATGGAGCATACAGTCAAAGACGTTCTGCTTCATGTTTTTCGTCATACGGGTGGACAGACGTGCGTTGGCCCGGTTCTGCAGGATGCTCACGCCCAAAGAGAGCAGCGCCAGTCCCACAATGACGGACAGCACGATGAACAGCTTGGTCAGGGTGTGCCAGTTGCCGTCGGCGTCGATGACTCTGTCGTACAAAATCTGCCCGTTGATGATGGGGCTGATAAGGGATATGGCAGAGGAGGCCAGCATACAGCACATGACCGTTGCCACCTGCAGCTTGAAGGGCTTCAGATAGCTAAGCAGTCGACCCACCAGATCACCCTTCTTGGAGCAGTAGGTGCAGATGCGCCGGTACTGGTTCTCGTACCGTCTGCCGCACTTGGGACATTTGTGGTTGAACTGCTCGAAGATCTGGTCTTCCTCCGTGATCTCGTCACCACGGTAAAGCCGTTCTACAATATCCCGGAATGCGAATAGTCTTTGTCTCTTGGAGTTGGTGCAGTACCCCACGATCTCCGTGACGGCATCCTTGTTCCATTTCTCCAAAACCTTTTCTTCTTCTTCCCGTTCCAACCCTGTCGTATCGGGACGAGTGGTGTCGTGCTTCAGCATCAGCAGCCGGTTGGAGGACATAAAGGTGTCCACCACCATGTCGGAGAAGGTCTCAAAGGAGAATTCGTCCAGAACCTTCACGAACCCGGCCGGCGGCGTTTGTCCGAAGTGTTCGAAATTGTCATGGGCATGACTTTTCATGGATTGGCTTGCCTTGGGGATCGAATCGGGATCGGCCAGCAAACGGATCAGCGATTTCTTCTGGGGATCGTAGACGAGCCAGCTCTCTCCGAAATTCCCATCAAAATCCAGATCCATTTGCAGGGCCACCGACAGCTCCTCCGGGGAACGACCAAAGTCCACCAGTGCGCGGATGGCCGCTTCAGATAAATTGTCTAACGGAAGCATAGTTTTCTCTCCGTGCCCTCGCAAATGGGGGCTCTTTCTCTCTGCGTGGATTTGCCACTGCGTGCAAAAAAATTTACGGAAATATCCTTCACACGGAGCGACTTTTGTGCTATAATGGTGTTGGCACCAAGCTTTTGTGTCCCGGATCCCCTGTTCTGTGGAAGCGCAGTTGCCCCTTACCCCACACGAAAAAAAGATCCGTGTCCATTTATGATAGCATAAATCACAGAATATGCAATAGAATTTCACAAATTTTTGAAATTTCGGCGCTTTGCACAAAAAAGACCCACCGAATTCGTGCGATTTTACGTGGCTCATGGTGGGGCTCTTTTCCCGTCAGCAGCGCAGATGAGGTGACTATGTTTGGTAAGAAAAAGAAAAAACAATGGACGAAAAGTAAAAACCCCGACAGCAAGCGCTACAAGAACGATCTGGCCAATTACCTGAACGGACGATCTCTGAAATGCGTGTGTGAGAAGATCAACGGCATCGAAGAGGTGGTGGCGAAAAAAGGCTCCATCATCCGCAAAGAGGACGAGCTGCTGGTCTACGCCAGCCAGGATGTGGTGCTGCGAGCCGATGTGCTGTCCCTGCAGGCCTGGGAGCTGCTGTCTTTGGAGGGTGTGGTGATCACAGCCCCGGACAAGGAACACGGCGGCGAAGAACGCACTATCGTGGCATACTACAGCTATTGGCGTGAACTGGACGAGTGAGAGGGACATAGGTCAGAAGTTGGGAGTCAGAAATGTTTGACAATGAATGTGATTGAAATAGCTTTGCTATTGATGGAAGATGATCGGATGAACGGAAATAAATCCTGCAATCCCGTTGCAGAACCGTTACCGTGTGCACCCCAACAACCCGACACCGTACGCCACTGGAACCAGATCGGTAACGACCTGCCTGCACTGCACGATACGTGGACAATCGGAAAAAAGTTTTTGCCAGGCTTTTTTCAAAAAGCTGCGTACCCCCATCCGAACGTCTTGGATTACGACACTGGAGAAAACCACCACCAAAACGAAAGACTAAAGAACCATGGATATACAAATCGATAAAGAATACGACGGAAAGACCATTCGGGATGTGCTGCAGAGAGGGCTGGGATACTCGTCCAACCTGATCAAGAAGCTGAAGTTTGCCGAGAATGGGATCACTGTCAATGGACAGTGGCAGACCGTCCGGTATACGCTACACGAAGGCGATGTGCTGTCCCTGAAGGTCGAGGACACCGCCGAGGACGTCAGTCCCTACACCATCCCCGTGGAGCTGCCCATCGAAGTGCTGTACGAGGATGCATGGGTCACTGTGGTCAATAAGCCACCGGATATGCCGGCACACCCGTCCCTGGGCCATAAGCTGGATACTGTCTCCAATGCACTGGCTTGGCGATACCGGGATACCCACTATGTCTTCCGGCCGACAAACAGACTGGATCGAGACACCAGCGGCTGTATGCTCACCGCCAACACCAGAGACGCTTCCTATAAGATGTACTCCGCTATGACCGCCGGACAGATCCGCAAGACCTACTTCGCAGTCTTAGACGGTACCCCGGCAGCATTGGAGGGGACACTGACCTCCTATATGCATCGGGCCGAGGCAAGCATCATCCGCCGGGAAGAGACCACACCCGATGCGCCGGACGCCAAAATCGCCATCACAGACTATCGTACCCTGTGGCAGAACGGCTCTCACGCCATCGTGGAAGCACATCCCATCACCGGCCGTACCCACCAGCTCAGAGTCCAGTTTGCCGGCATCGGCTGTCCCATCACCGGAGATGACCTGTACGGCAGTGCCTCACCCCATATCCCACGCCACGCACTCCACGCCTGGCAGACCACCTTTCCGCATCCGGCCGATGGACATAGCGTCATCGTCACCGCACCACTGCCTGACGATATCGTGTCCCTGCTTTTGGCCATCGGCGCCGATACAGCCTTTTCACCGATAGAATTCTAATAAACGGGAAACAATACAGTTTGGTTATATTTTTGATCCCACCAAGAAAGGAGCACACCATGTTCAAGCGTACCATGCGCAGGATCCATCGCTGGCTGCCGACAGCTTGTTTGCCGCTGTGGTTTTTGACACTTGTGGCAGGCGCTTGCCATATCGGCTTTTTGTGCAGTCCCCGCTTCGCCGATTGGTTCAATCTCCATATCAGTACCTTCTTCCGCAGCGCCACCGCACATCTCACAAGCTGGATCCCCTTTTCCCTGGCAGAGACCATCATCCTGAGCCTGCCCGTCACCATGACCGTCCTGCTGGTGGTCAGTGTCCGCAAGGCCGAACGCAGCAAACGATATATGATCCGCACCATCAGCGGTCTGCTCACCATTCCGGCTGTCCTGTATGCCCTGTTCGTTGCCACCTTTGCAGCCGGGTATCGTGGCACCACCGTGGACAAAAAGCTGGGGCTGGACCGGCAAGAGGTGTCTGCCAAGGAGCTGTACGACACCGCTATGGTGGTGGCAGAGCAGCTCAATGCCTTGGCCGATGAAGTGACCTTTGTGATGGACAAGGGCTCTGTGCGTCCCTACGACCACCAGACCACCGTGTCCCTATGTTTGGATGCCTATGAAACCTTGGCAGGAAGGTACGACTTTTTGCCGGTGCTCCGTGTGCCCGTGAAGCAGATCACCTCATCTGCCGTCATGACCTACACCCACATCTCCGGTATGTACACCTATTTCACCGGAGAAGCAAACCTGAACACCAACTATCCGTACTTCGTCAATGTCTATACTACAGCTCACGAAATGGCACACCAGCGTGGGATCGCACGAGAGAACGAAGCCAACTTCTTGGCTTATCTGGTGTGCATCAATTCGGACGACCCGTATATGCAGTACAGCGGCTACCTGAATATGTACGAATATTTAGCGTCCCCACTGTACCAGGCGTCCCCGGAGCTGTACTATGAAGTGGTGCAGTCGTTGGACTTTCGGGTGCGCTATGACCTGCAGTGCTACAGTGCGTTCTTCGACAAATATAGAGATAACGTGGCGGCGGACGTCAGCGATACCGTCAACAACACCTACTTAGTGCTGCAAGGGACCGCAGAAGGCTCACGCAGCTACGGCATGGTGGTGGATCTGGCAGTGGCGTACCATCTCCATAACGAGGCAGAATGACCATGACCAAAAAACGATTCCGGCTGCTTGTGGAGATCCTTGTACTGTCCCTGCTCCTTTGTACTGGTGTGGCCGGCAGTGAATCCGGTATGCCATCGCTGTTCCACAACGACGAAGCCTGGTACAAGGATGCCATGGCGCCGCTGCGGATCAAGGACGGTCGCTACCATGTGCCGGCAGACTTCTTTGGAATGTTCGAGGACATCCAGGTGTCCTACCGGCAAAGCGGTGGTCAAAAGGGTGACAACGTGCTGTTTGTCCACACGAACGGTACGTATGCATCCATCCTGTTCCGGGACAAGACCGCTGTGGTGAACGGCGAGCTACAGGAGAACATCGGCGTCTTTCGGGAAAACGGCTACACCTACGTGGACGGCGAATGGATGGCGGCGATCTTTGACCTGACCTGCACCTATGCCCAAGACGAGGACGGTCGGACCGTTCTGCGCATCACCGACGCCGACACCGCCGACAGCGTCAGCAAGACCCTGGAGGAACTGATGGAGCTGTACCGGGACGTGGAGACCACAGAGGAACGACCCTACACGCCACCGGCACCTACCGAGGATGTGTGTCGGCTGTACATCGTCACCGGCGACAACTATGAAAATCCGACATTTCCGGCAGCCGAGGAGATCATCGAAAACAGCGGCCTTGGCTGTACCCTGTTTTTGCACCCCGATTCAGCAGAGGAAAAATATTGGCTCTGGGGCATGACGGGGCAGGGCGGCATTTGTGCGGACAGCGTAGCCGAAGCCGACGCCGTGAATGACAAGCTGGAAGCACTGTGCTGTCGGCGGCTGGAATACGTGCTGCCTGCCACAAAGGATACCGATCGGGACGCACTGCGACAGGCCGGATATCTGGTGATCGAGCCGGATTTTGTGGTAGACTACCGCACCGACCCGGACGCCGTCTACGCCGCATTGGCAGCATACAGCACGGAGCACAGTCAGGTGATCGTCCAGGTCAGCGGCGACGGCTGCTCCCAGCGGATGATCGCACTGCTGTGTGAACTGATCGAAGAAGATGCGGTGGTTTGCAGTAAACAATGAACAGTGAATAATGAAGAATCAAAATGAATAATTGAAGAATAAAATCCTACGCATTTTGATTTGATTCAGAATCGTACACGAACGAATACCCATATAATACGAATTTGTCAAGGACATATTTGTTCCGTAATTTTGCATTCTTCATTTTCGCAAAAAGGAGGAGCCCATGGAAAACACGACAAAAAAGCGTATCCTCGTGGTGGAGGACGAAAAAAATATTGCCCAGGTGCTGGCGTACAATATCAAAAAGGAAGGCTACGACTGCATCTGCGCCTACGACGGCGAGACCGGACTGACCGAGGCGCTGACCGGTGGGTACGACCTGATCTTATTGGACATCATGCTGCCCCGGATGAATGGGTTCGAGGTCTGCGAAAAGATCCGGCTGGTATCCCAGGTGCCCATCATTTTTGTCACGGCCAGGGAAGAAGAAAAGGACAAGATCTTGGGTCTGGACACCGGCGCCGACGACTATGTGACCAAGCCCTTTTCCTTCAAGGAGCTGCTGTCCCGGATCCGTGCCAATATCCGCCGATCCTCCGGGGAAGTGGTACAGCAGCAAGCGCAGCAGAAAACAGCCGTGGCGGACGTGATCCGCATCGGTGAGCTTGCCATTGACACCAGCCACTATTCCGTCACCAAAAACGGCGAACCCATCGAGCTGTCCAAAAAAGACTACGACTTCATCGCATTCTTAGCGGCCAACGCAGGCACCGCCTATTCCCGGGAAGCACTGCTGGAAGCCATCTGGGGCTACGACGACTACTATGGCGATATCCGCACCGTGGACGTGACCGTATGCCGGATCCGCAACAAGATCGAAGCGGACCCTGCTCGGCCGGAATACCTGAAGACCAAACGAGGTGTGGGCTACTTCTTAGCCAAATGGGAATGACCGAATATGTTCAAAAGCCTGTATTTTAAGATCGTGCTGATCCTGCTGGTCTTTATCGTAGCGGTCATGTGCGCCGTGTCTGCCATTTTGATGAACGGTGTGTCCGGGTACTTTGCCGACCAGTTCAGTGAGCAGATGACCGAATGCTTTGACGAAAACACGATCCTGTATCACGAGCTGGCCGAGGCTGCAAGCGGTGCGGAGAACATCTCTCGTATGAAGGAGATCCTGTCCTCCTACGGCAGCATCCTGGGCATCGATGGCTACCGCAACTACTATGTGCTGGATGGCTACGGCACCATGCTGACCGGCTCCGATACGCAGCTGGGGGAAGCGCTGGAGGTCACGCCCAATATGCTGGCTGCTATCCGTGGACGCTACGACAACCGGATCATCAGCGGTGCCGAATATGCGGACTGGGCACTGCCCTTTGCCGACGGAGACCGCATCGTATACGTAAAGGATTCCCTGGAAGAGGTGCGACAGCTGAACCAGGTGATCTTTTCCATCATCCTGCAGGCCATGTTCGTGGGGATCTTCATTGCCATCCTGCTTTCCTTCTTCCTTGCCAAGGCCATCACCTCTCCCATCCAGCGACTGACCTGGGGCACAAGACGAGTAGCAGAAGGCGACTTCACCCATCCCATCGAGGTCAACTCCCGAGACGAGCTGGGTATTTTGACCGAGAATTTCAACTACATGAAGGATCAGCTGAAGGATACCTTAGACGAGGTTTCCGGTGAGAGAGAAAAGCTGCAGACGGTGATGGCCAGTCTCCGGGATGCGGTGTTCACCTTTTCGGCCGACGGCAAGCTGCTCCACTGGAACAACAGCGCATCGGAGCTGTATCAAAAGCATATCAGCGAGGACCAACGGCTGGGAGAGCAGCAGAAGCTGGGTGACCAACCGGCACCGGACAATGGCACCATGCTGGATATCTGTTTGGAAGGCATGGACATTCCGCTGCAGCGGGATGGTAGTAAGCTGCGGCTGACCTCGCCGGATGTGACCGTGGAGCGTTCCAGAGACGGCTTTGTGTTCCGGGATCGTATCGTGGCAGGCAGAGTTTTTGACGTCAGCGTAGGCGTGATCCGGTATGCAGAGGGGCGTAAAAAAGTGCCCGGCTGTATCCTCATTGCCCACGATGTGACCGGTCGGTACGAGCTGGACGAAAGCCGCCGGGAATTCGTTGCCAATGTGTCCCATGAGCTGCGTACACCGCTGACCTCCATCAAGGGCGCCACCGAGACGATCTTGTCCGATCCCGATATGGAAGACGATATGCGTGAATATTTCTTGGACATGATACTTTCTGAAAGCGACAGAATGACCCGGATCGTGTCGGATCTGCTGGTGCTGTCCCGACTGGACAACAAGCGCACCAAATGGCAGGTGGAAAGCTTTGATCTGCCCTCTTCCGTACGACGGCTGTGTGAGGTCATGCGTCCCGACCTGGAAGCCCACGGACACACCATCACCTGTCAGGCGGCCGAGGGGATCCCGAATGTCACCGGCGACCGGCAGCGGCTGGAGCAGGTCATCATCAACATCATATCCAACGCTATCAAATACACCCCGGACGGCGGACACATCGACATCGAGATGCATCCGGAAAAGGATATGCTCATCACCACCGTCACCGACAACGGCATAGGCATTCCGGCGGACGACATTGCCCACATCTTCGAGCGGTTCTATCGTGTGGAAAAATCCCGTACCTCAGACGCCGGCGGTACCGGTCTGGGGCTTGCCATCGCCAAGGAGCTGGTGGAAGCACACGGTGGTCAGATCTCCATCCAGAGCCGACCGAACGAAGGAACAGCCGTGCGCATCGCCATTCCCTTTGTGGGCAAGCTGAAGGAAGCCTGATCCATGACAAAAACAAAACTACTGCGTGATATCCATATCGAACCGGGGAAGGAGTGCCTATGCCCAAACAGGAAAAGCTGCTCATTGTAGCGGCCATCGTTGCCTTTGTGTTGCTGCTTGCTGCCATGGTAGGCACGGTGGTCCTAAACAGCACGGCCAGTGGTACACTGTATTCTGCACCGCCGTTTGCCCTGTCCTCGCTGATCTCCGGTACCCACCGGGACACCGACGAGGTGGAGCTGGAACGGTACATTCTGCCGTCCTGCATTGCCGTTCCCTTTGGAGAAAAGCACTACGGCATCTCCATTGGCGACAACGTGATCCGAGAGATATACGATATGCTGTCGCCCTGCCTGGCTGTGGGACTTGCGGAGACGCCGGTGTCATGGTCCAATGCAGATTGGCTGATGCTGGCAGAGAACGACCGTGCGGTGTATCTGCGGTACCACAGTGCTCTGCCGGTGCCGGTGCTGCAGCCTGAGGACACAGAGACCGTAGCCGGTGGTGAGACCCTGCCGGTACGGGAGCTGTTTGTGCTGCTGCCGGATGGGGACAAAAGCGACTGTCAGCTGATTCTCCGGGACATCGACGGCAGCGTATGGCAGTATCTTCTGCAGCCCACAGAACCCACCGATGCGGTGCCGACCCTGTCTCAGGTGCAGACCTTTGTGGACGGGCTGGGCTCTCATTTTTACCAGTGCCGTCTCATCACCCAGATCGATGACACCATAGAGCCGGTGTTCGTGGAGCGTATGCGTGTACGGGACGTGCTGATCACACCGGGTACGGCGGTCATGATGCAGGAAAACCGCAAGGACGACCTGAAGCAGCTGTTGGCGTGGTTTGACTTCAATCCGGATAAGCTCAGTGCCCACGAGGAAGCGGACGGCACCCAGGTCATCGTGGAAGCCCATGGGATCTTTCAGGTACAAAACGATCGACTGACCTACACGGCCACCGGCGATGGTGGGATCCCATTGCAGCAATACGTGGGGTACCAGGAGAGCTATAGACTGTCCGACTGTTTGCAAGCGGCCGGTACGCTGCTGGAAGCGGTGCAGGACATCCATCCATATTATTTGGGTGGAGATGCGGACGTGCTCTTGACCGAGGTCTCCCAAAGCGATGGACGACTGCGGATGGTGTTCCGGTATGCCTTTGACAATCTGCTGCTGCAGGGCTGTGCACCGGCGGCTGTGGTCGAGGTAGAGAACGACCGGGTGATGCTGGCGGCATTTTACACCATAGCTCTGCGCTCCATGGGCAACTTCGATTCCAGCTACATAGAATACGGCATTTTAGAGGAGAACACGTCCTACTACGACGTGACGTTGACCTACCCGGCCGACAAGTCCACCGGCAGCGTATTTCCGGCATGGAGCTTTGTGCAAGGTCAGAAGTAAGAGTTCAGAGATTAGAGATCAACAGTCAGAAGTTGGTTCAGCAAAATTTGTTAAGCACAACGCACGTTCTTATACTTCTGCATTCTGATTTCGAAAGAGGGTGTTTTTGTGCAGCAGAAGAATATTTTGGCGGTGCTGGTTGGGGTGCTGTCTCTGGCGCTGGGTGTGCTGGTGGTGAATCTGGTGCTGCTGTACCGGGACGTTTACCAGATCCCGGAGCAGGCGGTGACCGATCTTTGTCAAGCGCTGGCAGAGGATGGGATCCGGCTGGAAGAGGGTCTGGTACCACGAAACCGGGAAGACGGCACGATCTATGTGTCGGATGGTGTGGGTTACGAAGAAAATGCGGCACTGCTGCTGGCCGACAGTGAGATCAAGAGTACCTACGCCATTCCCGACGGACAGCTCTTTCTCCACTACAACGGCGACATGACAGAATTTTACGATGGCTTCACCTTCCACTATCGCCGTGCAGGACTGGAAGAAGCCGGCAGAATCGTCACGGCCGGTGATACGATACGGGACTACGATACCCTGACTGCGGGTCTGGCTGAGCTGCCGATCACCGGAGAAGCGGCCGAGGCTGCCAAAGCGTTTTTAGACCGACAGGACGGTTCCCTGGAAAGTGCCGTCACCATCGAGACCGTGGTGGTGGCTGTGTACGGCGCGGCATCGACCGAACGGGATCGGGCCTATGTCCATTGTCTGCGACAGATCGATGGCGTGGAGATCACGGAGAACAGCGTCATTTGCCTGGTGGAAAACGGCACGGTGGTGGAAGCGGCAGGACAATGGTGCTTTTTGACCATCGGCGCCTCCTATATGGCACAGCTGTCGGACATCACGAATATCCTGTTTACGATGAAGCGTACCATAGCCCGGCAGGACGAAGAGCAGCCGGTCTGTACCATTGTGGGACTGGAGCGATGCTACTCCCTATATTTGTTTGGCGAGAACGATGGTTTCTGCCTGATCCCCTGCTGGCGTGTGGAGACCGATACCATGGGTGTGCTGGTGTTCAGCGCATTGGATGGCACATTGTACACAAAAGACGGTGCTTGATCACCTGCGAAAATGGTGAGGTTTACCATGAGTTGTAAAGAAAATGAAAATCATGGCAAAAAACCCTTCCCATTTGGTGCCATTCCTGTTATAATATAGACTGAGTTGGTGTGGCATTTTGCGTGTCATAGCCTACGATTATCGATGATAATTCCCGCAGGCACCTCTCAGATGCGCAGCATCTGGAATGCACGGCATTTTTGGGGAGATGCACTGGTCTGTGGAGCATATAGAAACACATATGTCGCTGGGATGACGGCGGCAGAGAAAGGCTTGGTTTGTCACATGGAAAAAATTCTGGTGCATGGCGGCGTACCGCTGATGGGCAATGTAGAGGTCAGTGGTTTTAAGAACGCTGCACTTCCCATCATCTATGCCTGCGTCCTGGTCAAAGATAAGGTCGTTTTGGAAAATATACCGAACATCAGCGATATTACCTGCTCCTTTGAGATCCTGTCCGGTATGGGTGCCCGGATCCGGATGTTAGACCGTACCACCTATGAGGTGGACTGCACGGACGTAGAGCCGTGTATCTCCGAATACGAGCTGGTGCGCAAGATCCGTGGGTCCTATTATTTGCTGGGTGCCGAGTTCGGACGGTTTGGCCGGTCCCGTGTGGGTCTTCCCGGCGGCTGCGACTTTGGCGTCCGTCCCATCGACCAGCACATCAAGGGCTTTGAGGCTATGGGTGGCATCGTGACCACCGAAGGCGGCTACGTGGAGATCACCTCCGAGAACGGTCCCCAGAGCGCCAGCATCTTCTTTGACGTGTCCACCGTGGGGGCAACGCTGAACATCATGCTCGCCGCCGCTACGGCAAACGGCACTACCTATATCGACAACGCCGCCAAGGAACCCCACATCGTAGACTGCGCCAATTTCCTCAACTCCTGCGGTGCCAACATCACCGGCGCCGGTTCGGATGTGATCAAGATCCGGGGCGTGGAGGAGCTGCACGGCTGTACCTACGCCATTATCCCGGATATGATCGAAGCCGGATCCTTTATGGTGGCAGCAGCAGCAACGGCCGGTTCCGTGCGCATCGGCAACGTGATCCCCAAGCATCTGGAATCCATCACTGCCAAGCTCATTGAAGTGGGTGCCGACGTGGAGGAATTCGACGATGCAGTCCACGTGACCGGCTGTGCGAAAATGCGCAAGACCAGCGTCAAGACCCTGCCGTATCCCGGTTTCCCCACAGATATGCATCCGCAAATGACAGCGATGCTGTGTCGGGCCGAGGGCGTCAGCTACATCAACGAAAGCATCTTCGACAACCGATTCCGGTACGTAGAGGAACTGAACCGCATGGGTGCCAAGATCAAGGTGGAAGGCCGCCTTGTGTCCATCGAAGGACCCTGCCAGCTTTCTGCCGCACCGGTGATCGCCACCGACCTGCGTGGTGGTATCGCCGTGATGATCGCTGCCCTGATGTGCGAAGGACAGACAGAAATTTCCGAAATAAAATTGATCGAACGTGGGTATGATGATATCTGCGGCAAGCTCCGGGGACTGGGTGCCGACATCCGCAAGATCGTGGTCCCGGATCCGGTAAACGCAAAAAAAGCAAACTAATTGAATTTTCTAAAAAAGGAGAAATACAACCATGGAAGTAACGAGAGAGACCATTATCGGTGATATTCTGGATTTTGACGAAGAAGCAGGTCAGTTTTTCCTGGAGATCGGGATGCACTGCCTGGACTGCCCTGTATCCAGAGGTGAATCCATCGAGGATGCCTGCGACGTACACGGCACCGACGCCGATGCCCTGATCGCCAACCTGAACGCATACTTCGCTTCCAAGAAGTAATATCGTATCGCAAAACAAAACGGGCAGTATCGCCGTTGCCAATGGGCAGGGACTGCCTGTTTTTTATGGAGTTACACATATGACAAAGCAACAATTGCTGCAGCTGCCGGACGATCGCCTGCGTACCGTAGCATCCCTGGTACAGCCCGGTGGTGTTGTGGCAGACGTAGGCACCGACCATGGATACATCCCCATCTGGCTGCTGCAGGAAGGACTCTGTCCCTTTGCCGTGGCCTCCGATATCCACAAAGGCCCACTGGAAAAGGCACGGGAAAACGCCATCCGCTACGGAGTGTCCGACCGACTGAAGCTGTACCTGTGCGATGGTCTGGACGGGGTCGAACCGGAACAAAACGGCATCACGGACATTTGCATCTGCGGCATGGGTGGAGAGCTGATCGCCGCCATTGTGGGACGGTCCGCCTATGTCAAAAGCCACCGCACGAACCTGATCCTGCAGCCCATGTCCAGCGGCTATGAGCTGCGCAAGGCATTGTTGACAGACGGCTTCACGATTCGGGACGAAAAGCTGTGTCAGGCCGCCGGACGGGTCTACAGCTGTGTGCAGGCAGTCTACACCGGCGAGAGGGAAGCGTACACAGAGGCAGAGCTGCTTTTAGGCAAGCACATGGACAGAGCCGATCCGCTGTATCCGGCCTGGCTGACACGACACCGGCAGGCACTGGAAAAGCAGCTCCATGGCAGAGCGCTTGGCGGACTGGACACCACCTGGGAGAAAGCGGTGTGGGCAGAGCTCCAGCATATGGATTGAGAAAGGGAACGACATATGACGGTAAAAGAGCTATATGAGCATCTGGATGGACTGTACCCGAAAAGCCTGTCCTGCCACTGGGACAACGACGGGATCATGGTCTGCGCAGATGAGACAAGGGAAGTGGGCCGGGTGCTGGTTGCCCTGGATGCAAACGAGCGAACCTTAGCCTATGCGGTGGAAAACGGCTTTGACGTGGTGGTGAGCCATCATCCCATGCTGTTCCGGGGACTGAAGTCCGTGTCCGGCAGCAGCGTACCGGGACGCCACACCATCACGGCACTGACCCACGGCATTGCGGTGCTGTCCTTCCACACCCGACTGGATGCGGCTTCCGGTGGTGTCAACGATGCTCTGTGCACGGCACTGGGACTGGTGGCGGACGATTCCTTTGGTGACGACGAAGCACCGGAACTGGGACGGCTGGCAAGCTTTCCCGAACCGATTCCAGCTGTAGAAGCGGCCGAGCAGATCAAGGCGGCTCTGGGATGCACGGCGGTACGACTGAACGGCGACCCGGCAAAACGGGTACAGCGGTTGGCTGTGTGCGGTGGAGACGGCAAGGACTTACTCTATCCGGCGCTGCTGGCCGGTGCAGACATTTTCCTCACCGGAGACGCTGGCTACAACATGGCGGCGGATGCTGCCGAGGATGGGCTGGTCACGGTGGAGGCCGGGCATTATCACACGGAAGCGTCGGTTTGTGCAGTTTTGGCAAAAACGATCCGGTCGTTTGGATTATATGTAGAAATATTCAACAGCTGTTCCTATACAATGGTGTGATTTTTTCACGCCATTTTCTTTTCGTCAGTATTTACAAATTAGACACAAATATTTTGTGCAAAAATGCGAACTAAATCGGCGCAGCATCGTCTAAGAGCACGTAACAAAAAAGAAATACAAAGTGATGCGGCGATACATAGTGCGCTGGATTTGGGAAATACTATGGTATAGATCCATGTGTTAACGAAATGTACCGCATACGAAACGAAAGGAAACAAAAACCTATGAAAAAGAATCTGCTTGCCATCCTGTTGGCCCTGTCTCTGCTGACCTTTGTTGGCTGCTCCAACACCGACACCACCGACACTACCGATACCACCGATACCGGCATCGTGGATACCGCCGGTGTGGACAACGAAACGCCGGAGATAGAGACGGACGCACCTGTGGAAACAGACGCACCGGTGAACGATGGTGCCGCTGTGGATGCCACCTACAACAATGCCGTGGAGCTGTACACCCTGATCTGGGACAACTATGGGGAAGACAACAAGTTCGCTGTGGGCGGCGGTGACATGGACAATATGGCAGAGGCACCGGCACTGTATGTGCTGAACGACGACAACAAGGAAAGCTTCAAGAGCCTGCTCCACGTGTCTGAGGAAGAGTACGCCATGCTGGAAAACGATGCCGCTACCCTGCAGCACATGATGAACACCAACACCTTCTGCTCTGCGGTGGTGAAGCTGCAGGATCCCGATAAAGCTGCCGACTTTGCCGAAAGCTACAAGACCACCGTACAGGCCCAGCACTGGATGTGCGGCTTCCCGGACACCGTTGTGGTGATCTCCATGGGCGACTATGTGGTCATGGCATACGGTCTAAACGACAACATCCAGAATCTGGTATCCGCTTGCCAGGCCGTAGATGCAGGTGCAGCTGTATTGGTAGAAGCACCGGCTGCTGTGGGCTAATTATAAGTTTTCCACAAGTTCTGTAAAAAATGAAAACAGGGATCGTCCTTGTCCCCCAAATGGATATAGGTTCGATCCCTGTTTTTGAAAACCATACGAAAGGAGCGTTCACACCCGTGCTGTTTTCCAGTATCCCATTTTTATATTTCTTCTTGCCCTGTGTGCTGCTTCTGTATTGCCTGTCTCCCCGTGTCCTGAAAAATGCGGTGCTGCTGCTGGCGAGCCTGTTTTTTTATGCCTGGGGTGAGAGACGATACGTGATCTGGATGCTTGTTGCCATCCTGTTTGGCTACCTGTTTGGTCTGCTGATCGAACGGTTTCGCCATAGGCCGGTCTTATCCAAGGTGCTTTTGACCCTGTCGGTGGCAAGTAGTCTGTCCATGCTCATCTACTTTAAGTACACAGATTTCTTCATCGCCAACTTCAACAGGCTCACCGGACTGTCCGTACCCCTGTTGTCCATCGCTCTGCCCATCGGGATCAGCTTTTACACCTTTCAGATCCTGAGCTACACCGTGGATGTGTACCGGGGAGATGTGGCGGCTCAGCGAAATCCCATTTCTCTGGCGACCTATGTGGCACTGTTTCCTCAGCTCATCGCCGGTCCCATCGTGCGCTACAGCGACATTGCCGACCAGCTGGAAAACCGTACCCATTCGTTTGCGAACTGCTGGGATGGGATCGGCCGGTTCCTGGTGGGACTTGGCAAAAAGATCCTGCTTGCCAACACCCTTGGAGAGCTGTGCAGCATCTACAAAGCCTCAGACGAAAAATCGGTGCTGTTCGTGTGGCTCTATGCCGTTGCCTATTGCCTGCACGTGTACTTCGATTTCTCCGGCTACTCCGATATGGCAATCGGTCTCGGTAAGCTGTTTGGCTTCCAGTTTTTGGAAAACTTCAACTATCCGTTCATTTCCGGCAGCATTACGGAATTCTGGCGCCGCTGGCATATGTCCCTTGGCACCTGGTTCCGGGACTATGTGTACATTCCCTTAGGCGGCAACCGTGTCTCACCCGGCAGACATCTGTTCAACATCCTTGTGGTCTGGATGCTCACCGGCTTCTGGCATGGAGCGGCCTGGAACTTTATCGTGTGGGGACTGTACTTTGCGGTGCTGCTGGTGCTGGAAAAGCATATCCTCATGCCCCAGCTGAAAAAACATACGGGCATCGGGCATATCTATGTGCTGTTCTTCGTCGCCATCAGCTTTGTGATCTTTGATGCTGCGAACATGAAAGATGCCATGACCACCATCGGCTCTCTCTTTGGGCTTGGCGGCATTCCGCTGGTGTCGGCAGAATTTCTCTACTACCTGCGCAGCTACGGGATTTTGCTGCTGATCGGTATCATAGGCGCCACACCGCTGCCCAAGAAGCTGTGGCAGAAGCTCTCTGCCCATACCAAAGGAGCAAAGGTTGTCGCTGTCCTGTCCCCGATTTTGGCCTGTGGGCTGCTGTTGGTCTGCACGGCGTATCTGGTGGATGGCTCGTACAATCCGTTTTTGTATTTCCGTTTTTGAAAGGAGACAGAATGACAAAAAAGATTAGCACCCTTGTTGTAGGTGCTTTGTTCCTGTTGCTGACCCTGACGGTCTGGCTGTTTCCGGATACGGCCTATTCCACCAGCGAACGACGTATGCTGGCGACCTTTCCCACCGTATCCAAAGAAACCATCGATGACGGCAGCTTTATGACCGACTTTGAAACCTGGAGTCAGGATCAGTTTCCGTGGCGTGACAGCTTCCGGACGATCAAATCCTTTTTTCTCTACTACGTGCTGGGGCAGGTGGACAACAACGATATTTACCTGAAGGACGGATATGCCGCCAAGGTGGAGTATCCGCTAAATGAAGATTCTCTGACCTACGCCACCGACCGGTTCCGGTATGTGTACGACCAATACCTGGCAGATACGGACACCAAGGTCTATCTCTCCGTTGTGCCGGACAAGAGCTATTTTTTAGCCGGTAATAGCATTGCCGGCAATCATGGGATCCTGCATATGGATTACGATGCACTCTTTTCTGCCATGCAGGAGAAAATGCCCTATGCCACCTATATCGATATCACCGCTGCCCTGGACGTGACCGACTACTACAAGACCGACACCCACTGGCGGCAGGAAAAGCTCACGGACACAGCCAAAGTTCTGGCAGCTGGCATGGGCGTGACTTTGACGGATACCTACACAGAAAACGTGCTGCCGGATCCCTTTTATGGGGTGTACTATGGACAGTCTGCACTGCCGCTGGCTGGTGAGGAGCTGGTGTATCTGACCAGTGCCACGCTGGACGACTGCACCGTCACCAACTGGGAAGATGGCACAAGCGGCGGCATTTACGACATGGAAAAGGCTATAGGTCGGGATCCCTATGAGATCTATCTCTCCGGCTCCGTGTCCCTTCTCACCATCGACAATCCCCACGCCCAGACGGACAGAGAGCTGGTGGTGTTCCGGGACTCCTTTGGCAGCAGCATCGCACCGCTATTGGTAGAAGGCTACAGCAAGGTGACGCTTATCGACATCCGGTACCTGCGTCCGGAATTTATAGGTCGGTTCGTGGACTTTGACGAGCAGGACGTGCTGTTCCTCTATAGCACGCTGATCCTGAACAACAGCGAGACGATCATGTAATTAGTAATAAAAAACAGGATATGTGTCCTGCTATGTATCCGTGGCGATACAACGCAGAGGCACATATCCTGTTTTCTTACATATTTTCCGTATAATCCGCAAAAGCACCAAAGGTGAGCAGCAGCGGATAGTCTGTGATGGGAATATTCTTGATCACGTACCCCAATCCTTTTTTCTCGATCAGCGTGTCGGGAATGGCGTACACGATGCCGGACAGGGGATCCACCAGGTGTGGTTCTCCCGCTACGGCGGCCACCGCAAAGGAAATGGTGCTCTCGAACTGGGTGGTCAGCAGAGGCGTGGCGTTCCAGTAGGCCAGCGCCGTGGAGCCGTTGGGTTTGCAAAAGCCGTGGGACAGATAGGCACCGCCGTAGTCACCACCCAGCATCCGAGGCGAATATTGGTTTTGCCGCAGGATGGGAAGGTCACAGGGCTCTACCTCTTCCGCAAAAAGAGAGCAGAGATTCTGGTAGGCGTAGTAGGACAGCTTGGGCGTGTATTCTCCGGAGGAATAGCCGTTCTCGTCAAAGTCTGCACCCAAGATGCCAAAGTAACCGTAGTCCAAGTAGGAGTTTTTGTCTCCCACAGTACCGTTCAACGCTTCGATCATGTCCATGCAGGAGAAGTAGGAGGTGAACAGCATATTGGTGGCCAGATCGGCAACCCCATGGCGCAAGCACTGCTTGGCTTGGCGCAAAGGTGTCCAGGCACCACCACGGAG
The DNA here is from genome assembly GCA_964623635.1 of uncultured Ruminococcus sp. Lineage (GTDB taxonomy): Bacteria > Bacillota > Clostridia > Oscillospirales > CAG-272 > UMGS1696. The sequence goes on along the minus strand of CAZUUA010000008.1, from coordinate 33,717 downwards.
CGCACCGTTGCCGTCACTGCGAGACTGGGAGCCGGATTCACCCTGGATGATCTGGATCTTGGGGTCGTACCGGTGGAGCAGCGCTGCAAGAGCCGGGATATGTACAAACAATTGGCTTTCGTCCGGTGTGTATTCGTGGAAGGAGAAGGCGTCGATCTTCCCGGCCATTCCGGCAGCCAAGGCTTCCTCGATGTAGAACAGGTTGCCGGGGAAGCACACCGCACCGCCAATGATCACAGCGTCGTCGGATACGGCACGGATGGCGTCGGCGGTATCGGCAGCAAACCGACCGTATTCGGCGGCATTGACCCCATGCTTCCAGCACCATTGGCCGTCGGGCTCGTTCCAGATCTCCCAATGGGTGATGCGACCGGAAAAGTGCCGGACGATGGCTTTCACGTAGTTGGCCCAGCCGGTCTTTTGCTCGTCATTGAAAATGGGTGCGATACCCACGGAACCAAAGACGGTCTTGCCTTCTTCGTTGTACAGCTCGTTGCCGTAGCACAAGCAGATCCAGGGCTGCATCCCACGGGTCAGCAGATTGTCCACCACGGCATCCAGCCAAGCAAAATCGTAGGTGCCCTTGACGGTCTCGGTGCGCTGCCAGCCGGACTGGATCCGCACCCACTTGACGCCGACCTTTGCCAGCTTGTCGTAGGCCTTTTCGGGATCGAACACATTGCGGTCCAGCTTCTCAAACCCGATCCCCATCTTGGAAGAACGGATCTCCAAAGACGACTTCGGCAAGACATGACCGATAGGCTGCAGCTGTTCTAACTGATAGTAGTTCATGTGGGGTACTCCTTTCAAATGCAAGAATATATCGTTACGGATGAAATGGATCGATACGGATCGGGCAGGCGAAAACCAATCGAACGCTGTTCCCCTCACCCCATATACAACGTCAGGTCCCAAAAGGGTATACACCAGGGTCGGCGCAGGTACAGCTTCTTTTCCGGCAGACGCTCGTGCAGCCAAAGAGGCAGCGTCCACAGATCCTCTGTCCGATGGTACAGCGATACCGCCATGGCAGGACGACAACGCTCCAATGTTCCCGTTGCCCCCAGCAGTGCTTTTTCTTCTGCCCCTTCTACGTCCAGCTTGATCAGATCCACATCCATGTCCCGGCAAAGTGTGTCGATGATCAGAGAGGGTACGGTCACCAACTTGGCACGATGATTCTGCCCGGCATTCCCGGAACCACGGCTGGCAGAGGACGTGTAGCTCAGCTCCCCATCGGAGTCCCACAGTGCGCCGTGGTGTGGGATCACCGAACACCTGGTCTCATTTTCTGCATAGGCGGAAAGGTGTCGGAAGGTACGGGCATCCGCTTCGATGGCGTGAATGGTGGTCAGCGAAGGTAGGGTACCGGCGTACAGGGCAGCACTGTCCCCCTTGAAGGCACCACCGTCCACCATGACTTGGATATTTCTTTCTCCATACAGTGCAGCGATAACGGAAGCCGGCTCCGTGGTGCGGGTCAAATACCGACTTTCTCCGGTCAGACGAAAGTACACCGCATCGTCCAGTAGCAGCCGGGAATGCTCGTCGGCCAGCAGGGATCGCACCTTTGCCAAGGGTTCGGCTATTTCCTGCAGCATCACACCATCGAACAGTCCGCCACCATACAGCGGCACCTCCGGAATGTACAGCGTGTGCCGCTTGTCCAGCTGATCGATGAAGTCTGCCACCGAACGCAGTGTGGTACCAAAGGCCAGCAGCACCACGATGTCGTCCCCGTATTCGGCCACCACATCACTGTAGGCACGCACCGGCATATCCCGGAAACTGCGGCTGCGCACAAATCCATCGGAGGCAAACACGCCGGTGATGGGAATATTTCGTGCGGTACATACGTCTAAAATTTTGTCCCCACCATTGCCGGTGCCGTACAGAAAGATAGGACGGGTCTCACAGGCAAGTTTGTCCCACAGCGTGGGTATATTCTGAAGCGAAGAAGGGAAGTGATCCGACCCACGCTTGAGAATTTCCCTGACGGAAAATTCTCCGGAAATATTTCCGGTATGTTCGGCGGGTATATTCTGAAGCGAAAAAGGGAAGTCATCCGACCCACGCTTGAGAATTTCCCTGACGGAAAATTCTCCGGAAGTATTTCCGGTATGTTCGGCGGGTATATTATTAAGCTGTGCCGTGGAGTCATCCGACCCACGCTTGTTTTCCGGCGTTCCACAGGGCATATTCTGATCCTTTTCCATCATGCTTCGATCGTCTTGGCTGCTTCTTCCAGATGCAGGAAGTGGATGGCGTTGTTCCAGAGGATGTCTTCCTGCTCTTGTTCTGTCAGACCGGGAATGGCAAAGAACCGTTCCAGTTCCCCTGCCGGATTCTTCACCGGGTAGTCTGTGCCGAACATGACCTTGGCCGGATCCAATGCCCGGATGATCGCACCGGCTCGCTCCGGCGTCAGATACCACAGGGCACTGGACGTGTCGTACCACACCCGGTCATTGCCGGCTAAATATTCGATGGCTTCATCGGATGCCTTGTAACCGCCCAGATGCGCCGCCACAACCTCCAGCTCGGGGAAACATTCCAAGGCGTGTGCCAGCTTCTTCGGCTCGGAAAACCGGTACTGGGGACGGTCGTCGCCCATGTGCAGATACAGTGGGATCCGGCCTTCCATGATCTCGTACAGCCGGAACAGCCGGGGATCATCGATGTCTACTCCTTGAATATCCGGATGGATCTTGATGCCGGACAGCCCCATGGCAATGGCACGGTCAACCTCTCCTTCAAAGTCTTCGTAGTCCTGGTGCATTCCGGCAAAGCCAACGGTCAAATACCCCTGTTCACGGGAATGCGCAGCCAGTGCCGCAATGCTGTCGTTGACCTTGGGTACCTGGTGGGCATTGGTGGCCACGGAGAAGAGCAGGAACCCGTGGACATGGTTGTCCTTTGCCTGGCTTTCCATATCGGCATACGTGCCCTTGCCTTCGCAGACAAAGTTGTAGAAGGCGTTCAAACTGGTAACGGCCTTGTCGGAGATCTTTTCGGGGTAGGTGTGGGTGTGGATATCAAATACTTTCATATGTTTTCCCTTGATTTTTCATGAGAGTTGTGGTAGAATGGTAGAGAAGCGCAGTGCTTTCCAGTCACTTTCAAGCCGCCTGAAAGTCGCTTGAAAGCCGGAGATACTGCCTGCACTTCCCAATGTGTATTTCCAATAAAGGAGTGTTATTATAATGGATTGCTTATTCTGTAAGATCATTGCAGGGGAGATCCCCTCGAAAAAGGTGTATGAGGACGAGACCATGCTGGCGTTCCACGACATCGCACCGGAAGCACCGGTACACGTGCTGGTGATTCCCAAGTGCCACATCGGCTCCATGGACGAAGTGAACGAGACCAACAGCGCCGTGGTGGCCAAGATCTTTGAAAAGATCCCGCAGATCGCCAAGATGGCCGGTGTGACGAACGGCTACCGACTGATCTCCAACTGCGGACCGGATGCCGGACAGAGCGTGCATCACCTGCATTTCCACATCATCGGCGGTACCGAGCTGCCTCTGCACGTGTTCCCGGAGAAATAAGAAAGCAAAAAGCGGTGAGCTTTTCTGGCCCGCCGCTTTTGTTATTGTCGCCTATTATTTTACGAATGCATGGTAAATGGCGGACAGAGCCTTTTCAAAATCCTCTTCCATGACACCGATGATGATGTTCAGCTCCGAAGAACCCTGGTCGATCATGCGGATGTTTACACCGGCATTGGCGCAGGCGTTGCATACCCGTGCTGCCGTGCCCTTTGCCATGACCATAGCCCGACCCACCACGGCTACCAGTGCCATACCATCGTCTACCGAGATGGAATCCGGTTCCACCAGCGAGCAGATCCGGTTGATGATCCGTTCCCGACAGTGCTCCAGCTCAGCGGTGTTCAGGATCACGCTCATGGTGTCGATGCCGGAGGGCAGATGCTCAAAGGACATTCCTTCGTTTTCAATGGCCTCCAGAACCTTTCTGCCAAAGCCTCTTTCGGCATTCATCATGGCCTTTTCGATGGTCACCACGGAGAAGCCCTTCTTCCCGGCCACACCGGTGATGATGGACGCATTGTCGTATTTGTCCGTGGTAGAGACGATCATGGTGCCGGGTGCGGTGGGATTGTTGGTGTTGCGGATGTTCACCGGAATACCGGCAAAGCGCACCGGGAAGATGGCCTCTTCATGGAGCACACTGGCACCCATGTAGGACAGCTCACGCAGCTCCCGGTAGGTGATGATCTCGATAGGCTTGGCGTCCTTGATGATCCGAGGGTCTGCCATCATGAAGCCATCCACGTCCGTCCAGTTTTCGTAAATGTCGGCGTGTACGGCTCTGGCCACGATGGAACCGGTGATGTCGGAGCCGCCGCGGGAGAAGGTGCGGATGGTGCCGTTGGGCATAGAACCATAGAAGCCGGGGATCACACCGGTCTCGTGTTCAGCCAGGACAGCAGACAGCAGGTTGTTGGTGGTCTCTGCATCGAAGGTGCCGTTGTCGGCAAAGCGGATATAGGGCGCCGGATCGATAAAATCATAACCCAGATAGTTCGCTAAAATGATACCGTTCAGGTATTCGCCACGGCTGGCAGCGTAGTCACGACCGGCGTGATGCTGGATGGCCCATTCGATATAGGTGTATTCCTCCGACAGATCCAGCGTCAGACCCAGACCGGCAATGATCTGGTCATAGCGTGTCTTCACCTGCCCGAAGATGCCGGACATATCCTCGCCACGGGCAGACACGTTGTAGCATTCGTAGAGCATATCGGTGACCTTGGTGTCGCCACTGAACCGCTTTCCGGGTGCAGAGGGTACCACATACCGACGGCTCTCTTCGGCGGTGATGATGCTCTTCACCTTTTCGAACTGTGCGGCATCGGCCAAAGAGCTGCCACCAAACTTTACGACCTTGATCGGATTTGCATTCTGTATTTCCACGGTTTCAAACCTCATCCTTCTTCTGTAAATACGTAGACTAAGAGCTACTATAATTATATGGAAAAATCCCCGGAATGTCAATGGAAGTATTCACCGGATATGGTCTCACTTCTGCATAAAAATCCAGTCGTTTTGCATGAGAACGGAGAAAAGCAAAGTGGGTATGCCGGAGAAAGTGTGGGAAACCAAACAGGGAGCCTTTCCCGTGCCGCAGAAAAGGATATGGTTTTCTGTATTTTTTTGAAAGAATTCCATTGACAAATGCCCCATGGTGCTGTATAATGATGGTATGTACTTCATAAGTCAACGTTGATTAACAGCGAATTTTCGCCGCTAAGGCTGAGATTTAGGATCTTTTTGGTGGAAATTATATGCCTGGATCAGCGTTGCCTTAAGTGAACACGGATTCATCGACGACTCCTGGAAATGTGTACAATACGCCGTGTTTGCATCCATGCATCCTGAAATCCTGTAGCAGGTTGCCCTGGTGGCAGCGTGCTATATTCGCCGGGAATTCCGGCAGAAATGAGGTAACATATGAATAGAGTCTATAACTTTTCTGCAGGTCCGTCCATGCTTCCCCTGCCCGTGCTGGAAAAGGCAGCTGCGGAACTTGTGAACTATGGGGACGCTGGTATGTCCGTTATGGAGATGAGCCATCGATCTCCTGCCTACGAAGCCATCATCCAAAAGGCTGAGGCCGATCTGCGGAAGCTGATGAACGTGCCGGATAATTATAAGATCCTGTTCCTGCAGGGTGGTGCCTCTACCCAGTTTGCCGCCGTTCCCCTGAACCTGATGAAGACCGGCAAGGCAGACTATGTGCTGTCCGGTCAGTTCTCCACCAAGGCCTATAAGGAAGCCCAGAAGTACGGAGACGCCAAGGCCATCGCTTCCTCCAAAGAAGAAAACTTCACGGTGATCCCCAAGATCACGCCGGATATGGTCCGTCCCGATGCCGACTATGTACACGTTTGCTACAACAACACCATTTACGGTACCAAGTATCCCGAAGTACCGGATACCGGAGACGTGCCGCTGGTGGCCGATATGTCCTCCTGCATCCTGTCCGAGCCTGTGGACGTATCCAAGTTTGCCGTGATCTACGCCGGTGCCCAGAAGAATATGGCGCCTGCCGGTCTGACCGTGGTCATCGTTCGTGAGGATCTGCTGGGCTATGCAAGACCCGAAACGCCCTCTATGCTGGACTGGAAGCTCATGGCCGATAACGATTCCATGTACAACACGCCGCCGTGCTACTCCATCTATATGGCAGGTCTGGTATACGAATGGCTGCTGTCCATCGGCGGTCTGACCACCATGGAAAAGATGAACAAGGAAAAGGCCGCACTGCTGTACGACTATCTGGATTCTCAGGACTACTACATTGCCCCTGTGAAGAAGGAATTCCGTTCCATGATGAACGTGACCTTTGTGACCGGCAACGAAGAGTTTGACAAGAAGTTCCCCAAGGAAGCAGAAAAGGTGGGTCTGATGAACCTGAAGGGTCACCGTTCCGTTGGCGGTATGAGAGCCTCCATCTACAACGCTATGCCCAAGGAAGGTATCGAAGCCCTGATCGCCTTCATGAAGAAGTTCGCAGAAGAAAACCAGAAGTAAGATATATACAGAATCGAGATATACATCATGAAAAAAATTCAGCTACTGAATAAGATCGCCAAGTGCGGCACGGATATTTTTGGCTCCGTGTACAGCGTAGGCGAATCCGTCGAAAATCCGGATGCCATCATGGTGCGTTCTGCTGCCATGCACGATATGGAATTTGGTTCCAACCTGAAGGCCATCGCCAGAGCCGGTGCCGGTGTCAACAACATTCCGCTGGATAAGTGCGCCGAACAGGGTATCGTAGTGTTCAACACCCCCGGTGCCAACGCCAACGGTGTGAAGGAGCTGGTGCTGTGCGGTATGCTGCTGGCCTGCCGTGACGTGGTCGGTGGGATCGAATGGGTAAGAGCCAACGCCGATGATGAGACCATCGCCAAGCGTGTGGAAAAGGAAAAGTCCAAGTTCGCCGGTTCCGAAGTGGCCGGAAAGACGCTGGGTATCATTGGTCTGGGCGCCATCGGTGGTCCCCTTGCCAACGCCGCCGTTTCTCTGGGCATGAACGTACTGGGCTGCGACCCCTATATGTCCGTGGACGCCGCTTGGAAGCTGTCCCGTTCGGTACACAAGGCCGACACCCGTGAAGAGATCTTTGCCAAGTCCGACTTTATCTCCCTGCACACACCACTGATCGACAATGCCGATCCCAAGGTGGGCACCAAGCATATGATCAACAAGGAGACCATCGCCATGATGAAGGACGGCGTGGTGATTCTGAACTTTGCCAGAGATGCCCTGGTCAACGACGACGACCTGGAAGAAGCGCTGAAGTCCGGCAAGGTGCGCAAGTATGTGACCGACTTCCCCAATGCACATACCGCCGGTATGGAAGGTGTGATCGCCATTCCCCATCTGGGCGCATCCACCGAAGAATCCGAAGACAACTGTGCTATGATGGCTGCCCATGAGCTGGTGGACTATCTGGAATCCGGGAACATCAAGAACAGTGTGAACTTCCCGTCTGTGGAAATGCCCCACAACGATGGTACCCGTCTGGTGATCCTGCACCGGAATATCCCCAACATGATCTCCCACATCTCCTCTACTCTGGCCGAGAACAACATCAACATCGAAAACCTGGCAAGCCGCTCCAAGGGCGACTATGCCGTGACCCTGGTGGACGTTCTCTCCGAGGTGACCGAAGCCACCGTTGCCACCATCCAGAGCATGGACGGTATCATCCGTGTGCTGAAGATCGGCTGATACAATAGCAATAGATAAAAGAAAACAGGTACTGCTGCGTGTAGTACCTGTTTTTCGATTTACTGTACCAGTACATCCTTCACTCTGGCAGCGGCTTCCCGTGCGTCTCGCCAAAGCTGCCCACGATAGGAACGCAGATCGGCCGACACACCGATGGCATCCAGACCCAGCCGGTCGGCAATATAGAGCGCCCGGTACAGGTGATAGCCCTGGGTCACGATCACAACCTTTTGTACACCAAATTCCGTCTTGGCACGGTACAGGGATTCGCCGGTGGAAAAGCCTTTGTGATCCAGCCACACGTCATTTTCCGGCACCCCATCATCCAAGGCAAGAGACTGCATACAGCCCACCTCATTGTAGTCCGGGCCGCTGTTGTCTCCGCTCATGAGCAGCACCGTGGGTGTGTCGGCATACTTGTGATACAGCGTCAGTGCCGTGGATACCCGGTCGTACAGCATATCCGACGGCGATCCATCCGGTTTTACGCCGGCACCCAGTACCAGTATGCAGTCGTATCCGGTCAAAGACGGCACGTTGTCCAGATCGTATACCCGATCCCGTGTCCCCTCGATCACCCAAAGATTGATCCCTGCGACCGCCAGCACGCCACACAGACACAGGATCCCTATGGCAAAAAGCCAACGTTTCTGGAAAGTGCGCTTATTTTTCATCGGGTCCTGACTCCGTATCGGAAGACGCAGCTGCATGGTTCCGGCGCTGCTGTTGTCTTTCCTGCAGCTTCCGGTGGGAACGTCTGCCCAGTCCCAGCGCCAACAGAAGCACGGCCGCTAAGATCACCAGCCAGATCCCAAAATATGGCAGAGACGACACGAACCACACGGCAAAGTCCTTGGCATCCTCTATGATGTCTTCGCAGTTGTCCGCCAGGTCTTCCCGGATCCGCTGTCCCACGGTCTTTTCTGCCACCGGAATGGACACTCTTTCCACCTCATCGATGATCAGATCGATGGTGCAGTAGGAGATCAAATTGTCGTACTGTCTGAGCGTGGAATTGTAGCTGTCCAGCTGGTACTGCACCTCAGAGATCCGGCTTTGCACCGTGATCACGTCCGCTACGTTTTCGCATTTCGCCAGGATTCCCAGCAGTGTCTCTTCTTCGACCTTCAGCGCACGGATCTTGGCTTCTGTGTCCGTGTACGCCATGGTCACGTCTTGGATATTTTCGCTTTTGTAGGTCACGTTCCCCAGAGAGGACACCGAGGACAGCAGCGTGTCGTACCGGTCAGCCGGCACACGGATCGTGTAATAGGCCCAACGATTGCCACGCTCTGCATTGCCGTTGGTCTCTGCATTTTGCACGTACGCACCATAGGTGGCAAGCTGCTGTTCCAGCTGGGCAACAAAATCGTCATAGGTCTTGGTCTCCACTGTCAGGGATGCTTCCCGGATCAGCTTCCGGTTGGCAAGGTCGTTTGCGCCGGCGGTGGCACTGGTGTTTGCCGCAGTACTGCCGGTCGTACTGGTAGCGGAAAAGGATGCGGTGTCATCAAACATCCCATTTTCCATATCCTCCGCATAGTACACTTCCTCCATAGACGGTGCGGCATAGGCTTCCGTGACGGCCATATCGCTCTTGGAGGAGGCACCGCAGCCGGTCAGTGGCAGGAAAAGGATCAGGGCAAACAGCAGGGAATAGCGCAGGTGTAGCTTCATAGAAAATCCTCCTTTGCAGGATCGCTTTTTCTCTAAGACGAAAAAGGCGGCAGATTTGTTCCCGGTCGGGCAAAATTTTGAGAAAAACAGCAGGAGAAAAATCCGTGGCGCATATGTGCATTCCCATTGACATCCCGACAAAAAAACGATATAATAATACCATATACCATACACCTACACCTTGTGAGGAATTATTATGTCAACTATTTTTTCACCTGCCCATATGCTGCTGCCCCGGGCAAAAACCGCTGCCGACTGGCAAAAATGGGCAGTCATCGCCTGTGACCAGTTCACGTCACAAATGGAATATTGGAACGAATGCGTAGCGTACATCGATGGCGCACCCTCTGCCTACGACTACATTTTGCCGGAATCCTATCTGGGTACGGACAAGGAAGCGCCCCATACGGCAGAGATCCACGATCACATGGAGACCTTTGACCCGTCTGCCATGGAAGCCTTTGACGGGATCGTGTATGTAGAGCGCACATTGCCCGATGGGTCTCTGCGCCACGGCATGGTGGGGAAGATCGATCTGGAAGCCTACAACTATGCTGCCGATTCTGCGTCTCCCATCCGTGCCACAGAAGCCACCATTTTGGAGCGGATCCCACCACGGCAGAAGATCCGTGCCGAAGCGGCCGTAGAGCTGCCCCATATTCTGGTGCTCATGGACGACCGGGACACCGATGTGTTCGGCTGGCTGGCACAGGAAAAAACAGCGCTGTCGTCCTTGTACGATTTTGATTTGATGCTGGGCGGCGGACACATAGCCGGCTGGGCTGTGACCGGGGATGCACTGGATACGTTGGTGGACAAGCTGACGGCCTACGAAGTGAAAAAAGCCGGTGGTGTCGTGTACGCCATGGGAGACGGCAACCACTCTCTGGCAGCGGCCAAGGCTCACTACGAAGCCGTCAAAGCGACACTGGGCAACGATGCTGCCATGTCCCATTCGGCACGCTATGCCCTGTGCGAGATCACGGCACTGGACGATGAATCCCTGGTGTTCGAGCCCATCTATCGACTGTTGGCCCACTGCGACCCGGCGGACGTGCTGGCAGAGCTGACAAAGGTGACCGCTTCCGGTGCAGGCGAGCAGACCATTACGGTGTGCACAGGAGAGACCACAGAAGTGCGGCACTTCACAACGATCACCCATGCCCTGACGGTGGGGACGCTGCAGAACTGGATCGACGGCTATATAGCGGCCCACAGCAATGTGGTGTGCGACTACATCCACGGGGAAGACGATTTGTGTACCTTAGCCAAAGAAGAAGGATGCATGGGGTTCCTGTTCGATACGCTGGCAAAGAGCGATCTGTTTGCCTACGTGGAAAACCACGGTACGACCCCACGGAAGACCTTCTCCATGGGTGAAGCCCGAAGCAAACGATACTATCTGGAGGCAAGAGAGATCCGATAAACACTCAGGAGATGACAGACGCAGACCTGCGGTCTCCTTTTGTGTACAAGCGCAACTGTGGGTTGCGAAAGTGGTAAGGGGACGATATTGCATTGCCACCGGAAATATGGTATACTTTCCGTGAACGAACCACACAGAGAGGGACACAGTATGAAATTTGCAGAGAAAATATACACCTGTCGGAAGAAAGCAGGATTGAGTCAGGACGGACTGGCAGAGCAGCTTGGCGTTTCCCGGCAGACCATCTCCAAATGGGAAAACGGCGAAGCACTGCCGGAGACATCGAAGCTGCCCGGTCTTGCCAAAGCCCTGGGTGTATCCATCGACTGGCTGCTTGACGAGGATGGGGAAAGTACCGACTTTTCCACAGGATCTGCGGACACAGCCGAAAAAGCCGAAGCCGATCCGACAACGCAGGGTACAACGGGATCACCGGTGTCGGCGCAGAGAGAAGGTCAGCAGGCACAAGGGGATATGCTGGATAGGCTGCCGGGTATTCTTGCCAAGCTGGCGAGTCGCTGGGGTTGGCTGACCGGCGTCTATGTGGCGTGCGGCAGTGGTGGGATCGCACTGATCGGCGGCATAGCCAAGGCGGCTGTGGGCAGCATGGTCAGACTGACCGATTCCATGGACTTTGGCAGTCCCTTTGGCGCATCCGGCGGTATGGTCATCTACGACCAGTCCGGCAATCCGGTCACCGGTGCTATGGCCGATGCGATCCAGACACAGCTGGGTCTTGGCGGTGCAGACAGCATGACACAGACCGTTCTTGCCAACAACCCGGTGAGTGCTTTGGCAAACTGTATGATCGTCATCGGCCTTTTGGGTGTGATTGGCGGTGTTGCCTTGGCCCTGTGGCTGTATCAGAAGCGAGACGAACTGTAAAAGCAGAACACAAAAAGTACCGTATCCTTCGTTTTGCCTACGGACGATACGGTACTTTTTTGTTTTGGTATATTATTTTTGGATTATCGTTTCTCCCACCTGGATCACATCCCCTGCACCCATGATCAGTACCATACCGTCTGCGGGCGTTACCGTGGTACAATAGGCGGCAGCGGTGTCAAAATCGTGGAACACACGGCAGGGCTTGCCTTTGGCACAGACAGCGGCGGCCAGTTGTTCCGAGGTCACGCCGTAGGTGTTGGTCTCCCGGGCGGCGTAGATGTCACACAGCACGATCCCGTCGGCTGCCGATTCGGACAAAGCCCGGACAAAATCGTCGAAGAGCTGGGCGGTGCGGGAGTAGGTGTGTGGCTGGAAGCATACGGTCAGGTGGCTGTACCCCATAGCGGCCGCACCGGACAGAGTTGCTTCGATCTCCGTGGGATGGTGGGCATAGTCGGTGTACACATCCGCACCGGTGGTCGTTTGTCCGATATGATCCATCCGGCGGCAGATCCCGGCATAATGTCCCAGACCGGCGGCAATGGTCTCCGGTTCGATGCCACAGAGATGGCAAGCGGCAAAGGCGGCCAGAGCATCGCTGATGTTGTGCTTACCGGGGATCTGCAAATGCACCGTGGCCAGCCGGGCAGGCTCGGCCTCGTTGGCGTTCCGATGCATCACGTCAAAGGACGCACGGCCATGGTCGGTGGTGATGTTCGTGGACCAATAGTCCGCCAGCGGGTTTCGGTTGCCAAAGGTGACCAGCTGACCGGTGTATTTCTGTGCCGCCTCCAGACAATCGGGATCGTTGGCATTGACCACCGCATAGCCGCCGGGGCCGGTTCTATTCATAAAATCCGTGAAGGAATGCTTGATGGCGTTCAGGGAAGGAAAGTAGTCCACGTGGTCTAACTCGATGTTCAGCACAATGGCGATGGTGGGACAAAAGTCTAAGAAGGAGTCCATGTATTCGCAGGCCTCAAAGGCGAAATAGTCGTCCCCGCCGATCCGATCCACGGTGCCGGTCACCTTCATCTCCGCACCGTTGAACACCGTGGGATCTACACCGGCTTCGATCAGGATCTGGGCGACCATGCCGGTGGTGGTGGATTTGCCGTGGGTGCCGGAGATGCCGATGCGCTCTCTGTAGCCGGACATGATGTAGCCAAGGAAGTCCGCACGGGAAATGCGAGGGATCCCATGGACGCCGGCATAGCGATATTCGGGATTGTCTTCGCCCATGGCCACGGTGTAGATCAGTGCATCACAGCCCTGCATATGCACCGGATCCGCTGTGTAGTAGACCGTGATCCCAGCCTGCTCCAGCCGCTTGGTGATGGGAGAGGGGGCACGGTCATAGCCGGAGACATGATGTCCGCGCAGTGCCGCAATATGGGCAAGTGCGTTCATGCTGATGCCGCCGATGCCGTCAAAAAACAGGTTCTTTTTGCCATCCAGCAAGGCCCCAATCGCTTCAGGACCCATATGTGTGTTGGGCAGTGCCATATACAGAGTTCTCCTTTGTCTGGTGTGGTTTTGGATACGGACAGGAGCAGATGACCCCTGTCTGGCAGCGTATGTTTCAGCGTTCACGAATCGTAAATCATATTCAATAAAAATGTAAACAGTAATTTAAAAAACCGTCCAATTTTCTATCGTATGGATTTCACAAAAGTGGTGTATACTATAGGCAACGCTGATGTGATTGATTTTCGTTTACAATGCGGTAGATCCCATCGCCTATATGCTGTTAAGTACAATCAGCGTATCAAAATCTATATGAATGACCTGAATGAACTGGAGGACACATGGTAATCACCGATATTAAAGTTAGAAAGCTATTTGAAGAGGGCCCGATGAAAGCGATCGTATCCGTCACCTTTGACGGTCAGCTGGCCCTGCATGACATCAAGGTTATCAGTGTGAGAGATAAGAACTTCATCGTGATGCCCAGCCGCAAGAACCCGGACGGGACCTACCGGGATATCGTACATCCCATCAATGCCACATTCCGTGGCGAACTGGAGGAAGCGGTGCTGCACGCCTACGAAGAAGAGCTGGCAAAGCAGACGGCCGGCGAGCTGGAGGAAGAGATATTTTCCTGAGCAAAAGCCCGGCCACAAAGCCTGTATGCATCAAAAGCCTTTGCCCATGCACCGGACAAAAGGCTTTTGGCAGAGGCTGTCCGTTGTCCCATACAAAAGCCCCCGATCACAAAACCGATTGGGGGCGTTTTTTATCTGCGAAGCGCCTCTGACCGGAGCGGTCATAGAGCCTTGGTGTTTTTGTGCTTACTGTCTCTGTGTGGCAGGTGCACGGAACATCTGGCGCAGCGAGAAAGGCCACACGTCATCGACCTTTTCGTACATAGCCAGAGTGTGGAAGGACAGCGCTTGCCCCTCTTCGGTGGTAGCTTCCAGACGATAGAACTTGTACTTTCTGCCCAGTGCCTTTGCCTGGTATACCACAAAGCCGTCCTTGGCGATGGTATCAAACTTGACTTCTACCCAGTTTTCGCCATCCTTGGAAGCGTACAGGGCAGCGTCGTACTTGGTCTCGGTCTCGTTCACCACGATGGAATGGAGACGGAAGGCCTCTTTGGTGGTCATGGAGATCTGTACGCCCTTGTCCGCTTCGGCAAAGGTGACGGTGGTGTCGTCTGCCAGATCGTACAGACCGGTCAGGTCACTGTTGTCGGAGGCCATGGAGCTGGTGATCTCCACCTGCTGGGCATGGACAAAGGTAGGCAGCTCTACCGATACAACTTCTACAGACGTAGTAACAACATCTGCTTCCACATCGGCCGATACCACATCCTCAGCAGCCACGGTGGCAGCCATGGAACCGATCAGTGCCAGTGCGCAAAAAATCTTCTGCCAGTTTTTCATATCTATCTCTCCTTTTCATGGGGTCCTGCAGGCATAGCGACATATGCCCACAAGCACTTCTTGGAAATTTTTGTGTCCGGTTGGAGATGCTTCTTCCATGGGAACAAAAGTACCATCTATATGATAGCACAGATCGCAGAAAAATACAACCATCCGGAGAAAGAATTTACCAAAAAGACAAAAAGAATTTGCATAAAAAGCTGCCATGCAAGGAAAAAGACGGATCGGAAAACGGAACTTTCTCCGGGAAAATGGTGGATAGATAGAGACACGGACAGGCAATATAGGAAATACCACCAAAAGAATGCAGTAGATTTCGGTAAAAATCCTGCTGTTTCACTCTTGCGCAGACCGGGTCGAATGTGATACTATTATATCAAATGGGAAAATAAGCCTTATCAATCAAAATATACCGTCACGTGCATCTGCTGCGGATGTACGGACAAGGAGGATATATGGACATTACTACACACGCACCGGTGAAAATATTTTTAGGGAACGAAAGTCTCGATACCGGTAAGGACCTGTTCGCACTGGGCAAGAAGGCACTGGTCGTCACCGGTCGGCACAGCGCAGACGCCTGTGGTGTCATGGCAGACATAGACGAGATCCTCGCCGCTCTCGCCATCCCTTACGTGCGCTTCAACCGGATCACCGAAAATCCTTTGGCCGAGACCTGTCACGAAGGCGGTCGGTTCTGCCGGGACAACGGATGTGACTTCATCATCGCAGCCGGCGGTGGATCGGTGCTGGACGGTGCCAAGGCCATCGCTGCCTATGCGGCCAACCCGGATGCCGATGTGCTGGACATTTACGACAGTGAAAAGGTGCCGAACCCGGGTCTGCCCCTGATCGCCATTCCCACCACCGCAGGCACCGGCAGTGAAGCGGTTCCCTATGCGGTACTGACACTGCCCGGCGGTCTGAAAAAGAAGACCTTCAAGAGCGCCACATCCTGGCCGAAATACAGCTTTGTCTGCCCCAAGTACACCTACTCCATGGACCGGGACACCAGCGTCAGCACGGCTCTGGATGCCTTGGCACACGCTATGGAATCCTATCTGTCGCCCAAGTCTACGGAGGATAGCCAGAGCGCCGCTGTGTTTGCCGCACGAGAGGTGTGGGACGTGCTGTTTTTGGACAAGGACGGTGCCGGTGAACGGGACGGTGGCGGCTTCACGCCTAAGCAGCGGCAGAGACTGGCCTATGCAGCTACGGCAGCCGGTGTTGCCATCAGCTATACAGGCACCGGTTTTCCCCATCCCCTGGGCTATAGCCTGACCCTGACCTACGGCATTCCCCACGGCAAGGCCTGTGCCATCTTCGAGGGTGCCTACATCCGGTACAATCGCCTGAACAAGGTGGGCAAAAATGCCATCGATGAGTTGGCCGTGGCAATGGATACCACCGTGGAAGAAATGGCACTGCGGATCCCGACTATGGCTGGACTGTCCGAGCTGACCATGACCGCCGAAAAAGCCGAGGAGCTGATCGACCTGGTGGCCGGTGCCGGAAACTACGCCAACAGCCCCTATGTGATCTCCCGTGGGGAAATGTCCGATATTTACAAGAGACTGTTCGTGAAATAAAAAGTGCGTTTTATGCCGGACACAGGAGAGCGTACCCGTTGACAAAGCGCAAAAAAATTGGACGATTTTGATGAATTCAATGGCTGAAAGGAAGATCACCATGAAGAAGACCATCACAATGCTATTGGTCGCCGCAATGCTTACAGGAATGCTTTCTGCCTGTGGAGAACCGGCGGAACCGGTGGTGGCTGCCAAGGACGACAGCACCGGTATGGGTACGACGACCGGCGAGGACATGGCGCTGAGACCGGATCTGCCCCAGGTGGATTTGGGTGGCTATGCCTTCCGTACTTATACCAGAGACACCGATCACCACATCAAGGAGGTCTATTCCGAGGAGCTGAACGGAGAGATCGTCAACGATGCCGTCTATGCCCGGAACTCCCGTGTGGAGGATCTGTACAATGTGAAGCTGGTGGCAGTGGAGGTCACGGAAGAGCCGGAGGAAACCATGCCCAATGAATTTAGCCGCATTGTCATGGCCGGTGAGGACGCCTTTGACGTGGCATTGATGCATACGGTATACGCCGGCTCCACTGCCATCTCCGGTGTGGCCTATAACTGGCTGGACGTGCCCTACGTGGATTTCGAAAAGCCGTGGTGGAACCGGGTGCTGGCAGAGGAGTTGACTTACAACGATATGCTGTTTTTGGCAGTCTCCGACTATTGTATCTCCGCCATCGACTATACCTGGACGATGGTGTACAACCGGGACATGGCAAGAGACTATGGCATTGGGGATCTGTACGATACCGTAGAAAAGGGAGACTGGGATTTCGATACCTTCCGTTCGCTGTGTGCGCAGGTGACGACGGACTTAAACGGCAACGGTGAAATGGATTACGACGACCGCTATGGCTTTGTGACCCATTCGGCCAGCGCCATCTGCAACTGGTCCTTCGCCTTTGACATCCGCTATGTATCCAAGGACAGCGACGGTGTGCCTCAGCTGCTGCCCGCATCGGAAAAGATGATGACCAGCGTGGAAAAGCTGTACGGCCTGTTCTTTGAAGACCGATCGGCGCTGTTCTGTGATGCTGCCACGATCCAGGCCATGGGTTATGATCTCCACGATACGGCCATCACCAGCACCTTCAAGGAAGGCAAAGCGCTGTTTGCGGCCATGTGTATCAGCGTGATCGATATGCTCCGGGACATGGAAGGCGAATTCGGCATCATTCCGTTCCCGAAATACGACAAGGCACAGGACGGCTATTACACCCATGTAGACGGACACGCACCGCTGATGATCCTGCCGAAGACGCTGCAGAACGCAGAGAACGCCGGGATCGTCATGGAAGCCTTAGCCTACGAAAGCTGCAGCATTGTGGTACCGGCAGTGTGCGATGTGGTGCTGCAATCGAAGTATGCCCGAGACGAAGCGTCTGCCCGTATGCTGGATATCGTTCTGGCCGGCCGGGTGTATACCTTTGGGTATATGTACGACAACTGGCAGGGTATGCAGTGGACGCTGACGAATATGATGGGTGCCAAGAACAAGGACTACGCTTCGTACTACGCCAGACAGGAAAAAGCGGCAGAAAACCAGCTCAAGAATGTACTGGACGGATTTGCCAAGCTGGGCAGCTGACAACATACCAAAGAAGGAGGATGCCCTCCTTTTTTGCTTTGTATGGGATGTGCCGAAAGAAGACGGATGGACCGGGGACTTTGGCGCCCACACCTCAGTCAGCCTTTTTTCGTGGATGCAGCTGCTACGCCCATCCAAAACTTCCAACGGTGGTTGCATAATTTTCCATAATTCTGGTAGAATCGTCTCTTGCAAATCGATGGTGTATCTGGTACACTATAGAGAACGAGAGATCGAATTTTTTATAAATCATGGGGGATACTACATATGCAAAAACACAATCGTTTTGTTGCGCTGCTTCTGGCACTGCTGATGACCGCAGGCGGCCTGCTTTCCTGCGCCGGAGATACCAAGGAGCCCACACCTTCCGATACCACAAATACCACAGCCATTACCGAGACCATCGACAATTCTACCGACGAAAACGGCTACCTGCGTGACGATCTGCCGGAGCTGGATTTTGGCGGCGAGACCATTCATCTGCTGTACTGGGAAGATGTGGAAAACCAGGAATTTGAAGCAGAGGAAATGACCGGTGAGCTGATCAACGACGCCATCTACCAGCGTAACACCGCCACCGAAGAACGGCTGGGCATGGTGTACAACTGGATCGGCACACCTGGCAACGGCGGCAATATCGATGCCTATGTGGGCAAGGTCCGGGAAAGCCACATGGCCGGGGACGCTGCCTATGATATTCTGGCTT
Organism: uncultured Ruminococcus sp.; assembly: GCA_964623635.1. Taxonomy (GTDB): domain Bacteria; phylum Bacillota; class Clostridia; order Oscillospirales; family CAG-272; genus UMGS1696. The sequence goes on along the minus strand of CAZUUA010000008.1, from coordinate 15,186 downwards.
CCTACAGCCGTTCCATCGCTGCCTGCATGGTCAACGGCTTTATGACCAACCTGGACGATGCGGCATATTTGGATTACGAAAAGCCCTGGTGGCCGGACAACCTGCTGGCAGAATCTACCATCAATGACCGGCTGTACTTTGTGTCCGGTGACATCTCTACCAATGCTCTGCACATGATGTACTGTGTGTACTTCAATAAGCAGCTGCTGACCGACTACAGCTTAGAGGATCCCCAGGAGCTGGTGCTTGCCGACAAATGGAATCTGGACAAGCTGATCGAAATGTCCTCGAACGTATATCAGGACGAAAACGGCAGTGCGAAAAAGGATGTGGAAGATTTCTTCGGTCTGGTGCTGTCCTCCTACCACAACGACGCTTTCTACACCGGTTCCGAGCTGAAGCTGGTGGAAAAGGACGACGATAAGGTGCTGAAGATCTCCGACGATTTCTACAGCGAAAAGACCGTGGATCTGCTGCTGAAGCTGTCTGCCTGGGAAAACACCGATGACGTGTACCTGAACGACAGCGACTACGAAAAGCCGTTCACGGAGAATCGTTCGCTGTTCATCGTGAACCGTGCCCAGTATGCGTTCAAGGCCCTGCGGGATGCAGATGTGTCCTACGGCATTGTACCGGTACCGAAGTATGACGAGAATCAGCAGAACTATCGTACCGTCATGGGCAACCCGGTGACCCTGTACGGTGTGACCCTGTCCACGCCGAAGAAGGAAGCCTGCACCGCCGTTTTGGAATGCATGGGCTCCTACGGCTATCGTCTGACCACGCCTGCCATTTTCGAAAACAGCATGAAGGTGCGTTACTCCGACAACGACGTGAACGCACAGATGTACGATATCGTTCGGGAATCCATCAGCTTTGAGCTGGGACGGTTCTTAAACAAGTACCTGTCCAACATCACGGATATCTTCTTTGGTCAGGTCATGTCCAAGTCTCCCAACTGGGCTTCCACCACTGAACGCTACCGCAAGACCCTGACCAGCCAGATGGAAGGCGTGGTAGAGGACGTGCTTGCCAACGAAGCGAACATTCAGGGGTAAGGGCGCCGACTGCATCACAAAGGGGTTCATGGGGTGACCCCATGGTGGCCGACTCCGGCGTTCCCAGAGACTTCACAAAAAATTTTAGAAATTTCCCGGGTAATTTACAAAAAAACTGTTGCCAAACGGACGAAAATATGGTATAGTAATTGGTGGTAAAAAAATATCATTTTGCAAGGAGATATGACATGACGTACAACAAGAAGACCGTCGAAGATATCGACGTAGCCGGCAAAAAGGTCCTGGTCAGATGTGACTTCAACGTTCCCGTAAAGGATGGCGTGATCACCGACGACAAGCGTATCGTAGGTGCTCTCAAGACCATTGAATACCTGATCGACAAGGGTGCAAAGGTTATACTGTGCTCTCACATGGGCAGACCCCACAACGTGCTGGATGCTGAACTGAAGCTGGATAAGAAGGAAAAGAAGAAGATCGAAGCTCTGCCTGCCGAAGAACAGGAAGCTGCTAAGGCTGCTGCTCTGGAAAAGGGCGCTAAGGACATCACCAAGCTGTCCATGAAGATCATCGCCGACGACCTGGCCGCCCGTGGCTTCAAGGTAACGCTGGCCAAGGACGTGGTTGGTCCCGATGCACAGGCTAAGGCTGCTGCTCTGAACGCCGGCGAGATCCTGCTGCTGGAAAACGTACGGTTCCACGCTGCCGAAGAAAAGAACGATCCCGAATTCGCCAAGGCTATGGCTTCTCTGGCTGAGATCTACGTAAACGATGCTTTCGGTACCGCACACAGAGCACACGCTTCCACCGCCGGTGTGGCTGACTATCTGCCTGCTGTTTGTGGCTTCCTGATCCAGAAGGAGATCGAGGTCATGGGCAAGGCACTGGAAGATCCGGTTCGTCCCTTCGTGGCCATCCTGGGCGGCGCTAAGGTTTCCGACAAGATCGGCGTGATCAACAACCTGATCGAAAAGGTAGACACCCTGATCATCGGCGGCGGTATGGCATACACCTTCTTCGCTGCACTGGGCAACACCACCGGTACCTCCATCTGCGAAAACGACAAGCTGGATCTGGCAAAGGAGCTGCTGGCCAAGGCTAAGGAAAAGGGTGTGAACTTCCTGCTGCCTGTGGACAACGTGATCGCAAGAGAATACAGCGAAGATAGCGTATTCATGCGCATCTACTCCGACTCTATCCCGGACGGCTGGATGGGTCTGGATATCGGCGAAAAGACCCAGGAGCTGTACTCCAAGACCATCAAGGGCTCCGGCACTGTGGTTTGGAACGGTCCTATGGGCGTTTCCGAATGGGAAAACTTCGCATCCGGTACCCGTGCCGTAGCCAAGGCTGTGGCTGAATCCGGTGCTATCTCCATCATCGGCGGCGGTGACTCCGCAGCAGCCGTAGAGCAGCTGGGCTATGCCGACAAGATGACCCACATCTCCACCGGCGGCGGCGCATCTCTGGAATTCCTGGAAGGTCTGGAGCTGCCCGGTATCGCTTGCCTGATGGATCGCGACTGAGATTGGCAGAAGCAATTTGTCGATAAGATAATCTAAAAATAGCAAACGCATCCGATCCCCATTTCCAAGAGCGGAGACCATTTTTCTCTGGTCTTCGCTTTTGGCATATCGTGGGAGCCGGATATCATATTGGAAAAGGACTATACCATCATGAAAAAAGACGTACGTAAGGTTGTCATCGCCGGCAACTGGAAAATGAATATGACCCCCTCTGAGGCCGCTGTGGCCGTTAAGGAGACTGCTGCTCTGACCGAAGGCAAGAATGGCTGCGACGTGGTGCTGTGCGTTCCCTTCGTGGACATCGCTGTGGCTGCCGAAGCTGCTAAGGGTACCAACGTGAAGATCGGTGCTCAGAACGTACACTTCGAAGCCAAGGGTGCTTTCACCGGCGAATGCTCTGCCTCCATGCTGCTGGAAGCCGGTGCCGAATACGTGATCATCGGTCATAGCGAAAGAAGACAGTACTTCGGCGAGACCGACGAGACCGTCAACAAGAGAACCAAGGCTGCTCTGGCGGCTGGCCTGAAGGTCATCCTGTGCCTGGGCGAAGTGCTGGACGAAAGACAGGCCGGCATCACCGCTGAGATCGTTTCCATGCAGACCAAGCTGGATTTGGCCGGTATCTCCGCAGAAGACCTGCAGAACGTGATCATCGCTTACGAACCTGTTTGGGCCATCGGTACCGGTCTGACCGCTACCCCGGACCAGGCAGAAGAGGTTTGCGCTATCATCCGTAGCGTAGTGGCTGGTCTGTACGGCAACGATGCTGCCGAAGCGCTGACCATCCAGTACGGTGGTTCCATGAACGACGGCAACGCTGCTGAGCTGCTGTCCAAGGTAAATGTAGACGGTGGTCTGATCGGCGGCGCATCTCTGGTTCCTGCCAAGTTCGCCAAGATCGTTGACGCTGCTCAGTAAGGATCCGATCAGGAATACGAAGCGGAAGTAAGCGTATGCAGATACTTCTGACTTCTTTCTTCTGATTTTTGACTTTCCATGTGGGGGAGAAGGCACAGGACAACCGACTGCCTCCTGCCCTCATTTTGTTTATGTAGGAGAAATACACATGATCGAAGTAAAAGAATGCACCTTTGAGCCCTTTTGCGTCATTGGACTGGTCGGTGAAGCCGGCAAGGGAAGCGGTGCCTTGTGGACAAAGATGAACAAAAGCGGCAAGCAGCTCATGCCACTGGCCCGACGGGACGACGATGGAGACATCATGGGCGCCTGGGGTCTGACCACCGAGGACACGCTGTCCTTCCGTCTGCCCAAAAAGGACGATCCGCATCTTTTGTATATGGCCGGGCTGGAGGTAGAGGACACCGCACATCCACCGGTCGGCTTTACCAAATGGATCGTACCCGGCTCGGACTACATCTATGGCCTGGTGCAGAACAGCAAAAAAGAGACCTTGGACGCCCTGCTGCAATATGCCGAGGCAAAGGATCTGGAGATCATTGGTTATCCCCAGGAGTTCATGCCGCCGCAGACAGTCGGTGCATCCGGTACGCAAAATACCATGTATCTGTTTGTGCCGGTGAAAAACGGATTGGATGAGTAAGCAAACACCGATTCAGGTTGAAAACGCACCCCAAAAGCCACTTCGGTTTTTGGCTCGTTTTCGTGAGTTAACGCAGTAAAGGATAACGATATGGAAGCTATATTCAATTACGACGACCTTGCCTATTTGGCTGTGGCACTGCCGGATTCCATTGCCGCACTGCATCGTCAGGGGCGCTTTGCCGAGGAGATCCCTGCCATCGACAAGCTGCTGCAGAAGAAGCCGGACAAAGCCATGCAGAAGCGGCTGGAGCTGGAAAAGTTCATCGCCGCCGGTCTGATGGAGGACTACAACACCAACGAGCAGACGCTGGTGCGGCAGATCAAGGATCGGTTCCCGGCTTTCACAAATGCCCACCTGCGGCAGATCATGGACATGGGGCACGCCGACTACATCCTGCGCCCCGATGGATACTATTTTGAAAATGCGGCAAAGTCCAATATTTTTGGCTGCTGCGATACCTTCCTGCACCGGCTGGATTCTCCGGACTACAGGGGCCACGATGGAGAAAACGATATCCTCCACGACAACATCGCCAAGATGAAAAAGAACGGCTCCCGTGCCATTCGGTATACCGTCCGTGAAGCTCTGTGGCCAAACGAAAAGCACATCCGGGAGGGCAAATGGTTCCGTGCCTGGCTGCCCTATCCCTGCGTCACACCGGAGATCACGGACATCAAGCTGCTGAAGGCCAACCAGATGACCCAGGTCACAGAGCATCCTATCCGCACCGCCTACACCCAGTTCCTGTACCGGGCCGGTGAGAAGTACGAGATCGAGGTTGCGTTCACCAACCGTGCGGAATACCGGGACTATGAGGAAAGCTGGGTCACCGATGCCCATCCCCATTTTCCCCAGTATCTGGAGGAGCAGTATCCCCACATCGTGTTCACACCCTATCTGCGGATGCTGGAGCGGGAGATCACCGGTGGCAAGGGTTCGCCTATGGCAAGAGCACGCCGGATCTACGAATACATCACCCACAACGTGCGCTATTCCTATATGCGTGAGTACCGGTATATGGACAACATTCCCATGTATGCGGCACTGAACCACCGTGGCGACTGCGGCGTACAGGCACTGCTGTTCATCACGCTCTGCCGCATCTCCGGGATCCCGGCACGCTGGCAGTCCGGGAACTATATCAGACCGGATAAACATATCGGCAGCCACGACTGGGCACAGTTCTATGTGGCACCCTATGGTTGGCTCCAATGCGATCCGTCCTTTGGCGGCGGTGCCTACAAGAATGGAGACATGGTGCTGCACGACTTCTACTTCTGTCATGCAGATCCCTTCCGGTATATCAGCTGTACCGAATTCCAGATGCAGCTGGCACCGGCGAAAAAGTTCATGCGACTGGATCCCTACGACAACCAAAGCGGCGAGGCCGAGTACGACGACATGGTGCTGGACCCCGATGATATCTACACCCGAAAAGAAGTACTTTCGGCGGAAGAAGTATAAGGAAGCCAACAGGGGTCATGCAGCCCGGCTGTTCATACAAAAACAAAAAGCGGATCGCTCCGCTTTTTTTGTTCGCTTTTGGGAGAATGTGGCTTAGTCCTCGTAGAAGAATGCCAAAACCTTGTCGTAGTAGGTCTGCATGGACTTGGCGTGCTTTTCATAGGTGCTGGCAAAGGCGCCTTCGGTCTTGACAAAATCGGCAAGCTTGAAGACCCAGCCGCTCCAACCGTCGTACAGGTACGCAAAGTCGATGACACGAGAGGACAGCACCAGGTCGATCATTTCCACCGATTCGGGGTCACGAGCGGATTTTGCACCCAGCGCAATGTTGTAATAGGTCGGCAGAACGGTACGCCAGCTATAGGCCGACAGCGCCTCTACCACGGCACCGATCATTTCGATATTAGAAGCGGTCACCGGGATCGCCATGATGTTACAACCGGCATCACAGGTGGAGTAGTATTCCGCCTGTTCCTCGTTCCATTTCGGCATGGGAATGATCCCGAAGTCGTTTTCATAATCTCGAAGTTGGCTGTACAGGTGTTGTACCTGCATGGGACAGAACAGGGTATGTCCTTCCGTGAAGCAGGTGTAGATGTCCTTGTTGCTGGAACCGGCGGGCACAAAGGTACCTGCGGAAGCATAGTGCAGGGTATACAGCTTGTCACAGATGGCAGCGGCCTTTTCCGTGTTCAGCATCATGTTGACCTTCTCTCCGTCCACGACTGCCAGTCTCTGGTCGAAGCCGTAGAAATAGGACAGGAGCAGACAGCCGTTCATGGCAGAGGTGTAGCCATAATAATCCCCGGCATCCTTTTGTCCGTCGCCGTTCACATCGGTATAGATGCTCTCGGTGATGGAAAGCAGCTTGTCCACGGTCCATTTGCCGTCACGCACAAGGTCATACGGAGATTCGACACCGTAATTGTCGGCTTCCACCTTATCGAAGACGATCGCCCAGGTCTGTTCGGCATATGACACGCACAAGTCACTTACGGTGTTGTACATCTTTCCGTTGACGGTCGCAGCATCCTGAGAGATGGACTTCGGCCACCACGGCTTTTCAAAATCCACATAGGGAATGTCGTACCAGTTGCGGAAGATCCCTTCCTGCGCATCCTTACCGGATTCTTCCATCTGTCCCAGCACCAGATCGAATTCGTCGTCCCCGGCGGTGATGGACTTCTTCACACGCTGGGACAGTTCGTTGTGGACTACGGACGAGGATTCCTCGATCACGATCCCAAAGCGTTCCTCGATGTCCCGATTGCGGTAGTAGATGGCATCGGGCAGTGCGTCGCCGGTTTCCTCAGCCACGTAAATGTCGTACTTGGTGGATTCCTGTACGATGCTGCGGAAGGATGTGCCGCCGAAATCCAGCGCCGGTACAGTGTCCTGAATGGCACGTTCGTCTTCTGTCTCTGTCTCTTCCGGTGTGATCGCAGCATCTGCCGTGGTATCGGTAACGGATTCCGTCGTATCACCACCACAAGCAGTCATCGAAGAAGCGGTGAGCAGCAGTGCCAACAGCAGCGTGAGGATCTGCTTTTTGTGTATACTGTACATTTGTGTACCTCCTAAGTATGGGGAAAAACCACATTTTTGTTTGCTACCATTATACAGAATGATTTTATTTATATCATGAATCAAATATGAACAATACGTAAACAAACACAAAAAAGCCGAGGTTTTGTGCCCCGGCTCTTTTGCATTTTTAGTTGCGGATCATGCCGCTCAGGTGGCTGCTATACGTCGTCACACCGGTCTCCTTGGACCAGGTAAACAGCCGCAGCTTCGGTGTACCGTCTTTGTCCATCTTCCAGATCGTGTCAAAATCAAAGCCCTCGAAGACGCAGTCTTTGTCCGAGCGCAGGTCGTAGTTGTGGTAGGCCCCGTACTTCACGCCGTTTTCCTGACAGCATTCGATCAGTGCTTCTCCCGGAAATGCCGCCGCTAAGATCTTCCCGGATCTTCTCCAGGTCGTCCGCCGTATAGATCCCCGTCCAGCCTTTGGGTACGGTACCGATCCGTCCGGTGCTGTCTTCCTGCAAAAAGAGGGTGTTGAGGTAGTTGCGTACCGCCGGCACTGCCGCACATACGCATCCGGTGAGCAGCAGTACCACAACTGCCGCCACGGCGATCGTTCGCATGGGTGTTCTCTTTGTCCGTTTCATTTTGGGTTCTCCTTTCTGTTCTGTCACATGGTTCTGGATATTCTGCCACATCCGTTCTCGCTGTTCTGTTGTGGGAGTGAGGGGATCAAACAGCGTGTGGATGGTATCCTGTTCGTTGCTCATCGTTTCCCCTCCTTTTGTAGTAGACACCGCAGCCGTTCTCTGCCTTTTTGCATCTGGGTACGGACGGTGCTTTCGTTGCGGTCTAACAGCTCTGCCACCTCAGCGGTCGAATAGCCTTCGTAATAGTGTTGTAGGCGGCTCGCAGAAAGTACGCCTTTTCGTGTTCCGGAGACGCAAAGGGTGTGGTGTTCTCCCGCAAGGTACTTTGGTACCAGCGGATGAAAACATTTTGCGCCGCATCCTCTGCGTCTTCCCGGTTGCCCAGCCGCAGATAGCATAGTCGGTAAACTCGGTCGATATTGCGCGCATATATCGCCTGAAAATCCTCCATGGGGGCTGTTTCCTCCTTACCATTGTCAAGCTCGATGTCTGATCAGCATCTACTTCTTATACAAACCAAACCGGGAAAATGTCTGCACTATTGTAAAAAATCTGAAAAAATTTCAAAAAAAGAAAAAAACCTGTCTCCGGGCAGGAAAACAGGTCTATGGTCGGTCTTAGAACACCAGCGAAAGCAGATACAAGATCGCCATGTGGGCCGGGTAGAAGATGTAGAAAAACCACTTCAGCCGATGCTTGCCGGGTGTGCCATTGTAGAGAAAGAGTGGCAGCATGGCAAATAGGCACCAGAGCTGTACATGGTCGCCCAGCATCCAATGATAGGCCGAGAGCACGAGCAACATCCCACCACACGCCAGTTTCCGGTGCAAGGGTTTTTCCGGCAGATAGGCAGCCAACGGTACCAAAATGCCGCAGAAGCCATAGTCCACACGCACCACCATGGTCAAAAGTGCGGTCAGTACTGTGACGACAAAGAAAGCAACAGTGGTCAGGCTCCGTCTTGCTGCGGTGGCAAATCCGTGGTCAGCCAGCCATTGGCCCACTGCCGTCATGTCTCCTTGCCAGGTCGCACACATTTCCCGTGCCAGAGCCATAAGACAGAGGGATAGGGAAAAGGTGATCAGGATGCCCAAATACAAGGTGCCGTCGGCGATGGTGTACACGATCTGACAGGCAGCACCTAAGAGAAATATTTGCAGAAAATATCGTTTGCGGTCGTGGGTATATCGAAAGCCCTCGGCGATGGAATAGGCGTACAGGGGAAATGCGATCCGTCCCACCACCCGCATCCATCGAACGCCGGGAAACAGCAGCAGTCCTGCGTGGTCGATGAGCATGGTGATGGCGGCAAGAAGCTTGAGAAGAAAGCCGGACATGGAGAAACCTCCGCTTTATGATGATGCTACCATTATAGCGCATTTTTGCGATTCTGTCAAGATTTTGGGGCTACACGGAAAAATTCGTCTGCTGCCCTTGACTTTCCCCTAAAAATGCTGTATACTGATACCATCCACTTTGTTTTGGTCAAAGGAGTAAAACCATGCTATTTACCCACCATCGTTTTGCCAAGGACCCGGCAGTGGTCTTCTTCCACGGTCGGTATTACCTCTATTTTTCTGCCATGATCCCCGGTGACAAACGACTGCGGATCGGCATCGCCACCTCTGCGGACGGCGAAAACTGGACCTACGAGACCCTGCTGCCTCTGGATCATCCATGTGAAGGGGAACAAAACGGACACGGTGCCCCGGCTGCCATCGTGATCGGCGACAAGGTACACCTGTTCTACCAGACCTACGGCAACTGGCAGACCGACGCTATCTGTCACGCTACCTCACCCGATGGGCTGTATTTTGAAAAGGATCCCACAAACCCCATCTTCCGTCCCACCAAAGATTGGTGCGTAGGTCGTGCCATCGATGCGGATGTGTGCCTGTTTGAGGGAAAGCTGTTTCTCTACTTCGCCACACGGGATCACGAGATGCAGATCCAGAAGTTAGGCGTGGCAGCAGCACCGGCGGATTCCGGCTTCCATCGAGAGGACTTCACCCAGTGCGTAGCCGACACCATCTTAGAGCCTACGCTGGACTGGGAAGGAAAATGCATCGAAGCCCCGGCCGCTATGGTGCATGAGGGCAAGGTGTACCTGTTCTACGCCGGCGCCTACAACTGTTCTCCCCAGCAGATCGGCGTGGCGACCTCTGCGGATGGCGTCCACTTCACCAGAATGTTCGATCGACCGCTGCTGGGACCCGGCAACGAACAGGCCTGGAACGCCAGCGAATCCGGCCATCCCTATATCTTCCCCGATCCGGCAACGGGCAAGGTATTCTTATACTACCAGGGTTCTCCGGACAAGGGCAAGACCTGGTACCTGTCCCGCCGAGAGGTCTGCTTCTCCCAGGGATTCCCGGTGCTCTCTCCCGGACTGCCCATCACCGCAGCAGACCGGGATAGCGCCGATATGCTACCGGAACCCATCGATGCAGTACCGGTGCCGCCGAAGGAAAAACGGATCCAGCGTGCGGCGTGGATGATCTCTGCGGTGCCTATGACCAGCGAAAGACAGTTTGCCGAGGTGGCAGAAGCAGGCTTTACCCTGGTGATCCTGTGCCGTCCCGATGGAGAAGAGATGCTGCAGAATTACCTGACCTGGATGGAAAAATATGGTCTGCAGGCTCTGTGGTACGACGGCAAGCTTCGGCTGGGCAGCTACACCGGAGAGATGGACGACTACGTGTTCTCGCCGGTCACCTGGGGACATATGCTGTGCGATGAGCCAAACAGCAGCCGCTTCGGGGAGCTTGCCGAAATGTACGCCGACTATACCGCCAAGGCGCCGGGGAAGGTGGCGTTTATCAACCTGTTCCCGATCTATGCCAACGCCGAACAGCTCGGCAGCCCCGACTATCGCACCCACGTACAGGATTTCCTTGCTACCGTTCAGCCGGCCTACCTTTCCGTGGACGTGTACCCCATGGATCGGGACGGCATTGGTGCCTATTACTTTGACAACTTAGATAAATTCGCCACACCCTGTAGAAAAGCCGGTATTCCCTTTGCGGTGTACATCCAGTCTGTCAGCTTCCACCATGGTAAGCGCACACCCAGTGGTGCCGAGATGCGTTGGCAGGCCTGGTGCGTGCTGTCCTTTGGTGCCACGAACATCGAATACTTCACATACCGTACACCGGATTCCAGCGCCGAGGTGTTCCTGCCTGCCCTGATCGACCGGGACAACAGCAAGACCAGCCGCTGGTATGCTGCCGGTGAGATCAACCGAGAGCTTGCCGCCATGGAGGACACCTTCGTTCGGTACGAAAACCTGGGTGCCTTCACCCATCGTGGAGAAGAAGCCGGCGATTTTGCCCGGTTCGAGAACCAGTACACGGACTTTGCGCCGCTGCAGGATATCGACTGCGACACGCCCCTGCTCATCGGTGCTTTCCGGAAAAAGGATAACAATGGCTATGGCTTTACCGCCCTCAACCTGACCGATCCGGGAAAAGAAGCGTTGCCTATCACTGCCCGGTTCCGGCTGGCAAAGGGGTACAACGCTGTTCTTTGGCAAAAGGGAAAGGCAACACCGCTGTCCATGGATACAGACGGTTTTGTCTCCTGCACCATAGACTGCGGCGAGGGCGTATTCGTGGCGCTCATGCCTGCCCTGTAAGATAGCATTCCGACAAAAACAGCATAGAAAAAGGATGTCATTTGTGATCGACCCATGGGGTATCTGTCACAAAAGGCATCCTTTTTATCGTTCACATTTGCATTTGTTCCGGTCCCTCCGGCAACTGTTGCTGTTGCGGCTGCTGCGATTGGTCTGGCTTGTCCGACAGCATACCCGGCTTGCAGATCGGCAGGGTCGTGCCGGTGGTATCCGGGCTTGTCACAAAGGACAGGGCACACAGCGGCTGCAACAGGGTACTGCTTCGCAGCAGGGAACAAAGGGCATCGGCAGTTTCCCCTATGGTGATCACCACAGGGTGTGCCATTTGCAGCAGTGTCACGGGAGAGAGTCCATCCAGCTGTCGCATGGGACGCAACAGCAGATTGCCCGGTCGGTTGTAGTATTCCCGATTCATCAGCAGGATCTGTGGCATAGGCTCGCACACATACCGGCGCAGCATGGACAGCCCTTCTTCGGCTCGATCACTTTCCTCCGGCGAAAACACCTGCACCGTAGGCTTTCCCGTGGGTAGAGGTATCCTGTCCAGATAGACTGGCAAGGACAGGGACGTCGCATCTCGTTCGACCATGCCACGGACCAGCACCACAAACCGATGGATCTGCTTTTGCTGCATCAGGGTCAGCATCGCCTTTGCCGCCGCCGCAACCGGATCCGTTTTGCCACAGACCAAGGAGAACCACCGGTTTTCGATGGCGTTGTCCCAGGCACGTTTAGCCGCACTGCCCTTGGGGACAATACCGGTCCTTTGCTGCAGGGACAGAGCGGTCGGAAGAGTACAGGACAGGTTGCCGTACGCAGTCGGTGCCGACAAGGGCAGATCCATAAGACCGATCTGGCTCTCACCGGGCAGGGAAAACGGCGCACCCCGGTAGGTATCAGCGTCAAAAAGTGCAAGCAGCGTCTCTGCGATCTCCGCTTCCGTTAAGTGCAGCTTTTTCTTCATACCACGACCCTCCTTTATGCAAACGCTTTTATGTCATTACCAATGCAGTGTGTCGGCCACCGTTTCCAGTTCGCCCAGATCCCACAGCAGTCGACCTAACACATATTTGTCCCGGATATCCTTGGCAGCCAGAAACGCCTCCCGCATATCGGTTTCCGTCAGACCCAGCTCCAGACCGGAGACCGGATGGCCGATGGAGACAAAGAAGGCACGAAGCTCTTCCGCTTTGGGCAGCTCGGCTGTGATCTGCAGGATCTGATCCCAGTTTGCAAGGATCTTGTCCAGCCGTGCCGCATGCTTGGCGACGTCGTATTTCTTTTCCTTTTTTTCACCGGCGATCATGGCTTCGGCACCGTTGCCCAGCAGCGTCCGCAGATGTGCAAACCAGTCGTCCAGGGCGAAGTGTCGGACATACGCCAGAGCCTTTTCTCGGTCGGGTGTGCACTTGGCAAGCTGTTCATAGGCTTCCAGGGTCAAAAGCGTACCGATACCGCACTGGATACCATGCAGATCTGCCGGTGCGCCAAAGGCCAGGGAACGCATATCCAGAATGTGGGAGATATAGTGCTCCATGCCGGAAGCCGGACGGGAAATGCCAGCATAGTTCATAGCCAGACCGGACAGCACCAGTCCTTCGGCCAGCCGGCACACTGCATCCTTGTCCCCGGCCACAGCGGCCTTGGCATTGTCCACGCAGACCCCCAGCGATTCCTTCACGATCTTTGCCACCGTGGGACAGTAATATTCTCCTACCAGCAGTGCAGCGATCTGCCATTCCACGATGGACACATATTTTGCCACCATGTCGCCGATGCCGGAGCGGATCATATGGGTGGGTGCATGGGAGAGCACATCTGCGTCACCGATCACAATATCCGGACATTTGGAGTTCAGGGACACCTTTAGGCCTTCCCGTTCCATGGAAGAAGAGGCCGAAGCATAGCCATCCATGGAAGGTGCGGTCGCCACGTACATATCCACGCAGTGCTTCAGATTTGCCACGATTTTTCCGGTATCGTTGATGACGCCGCCGCCAACGGAGATGACCATGTCGCAGTCGTCGGTACAGAACATGACTGCTTCGCCCACGATCCGTTCGTCCGGTGCCGGCTTCTTCCGTGCGATCACGTGGAGCGTATAGGGGATGCCTGCATTGTCTAAAATTTCGCATACGGCTTTTCCGGCAGCGGCGTAGGTGTCTCTGTCGCACAGCACAAACGGATGGGTACCGCCGTACTTTTGTACCATATCCGGGATCTTGCCAAGTGCGTTTTCGCCGATGATGCAGTCTTTCAGCTTGCCATAGTGGTGTTTGCCACAGTCACAGAGAAAGCCATCGTTTGCCATGAGCCATGCACGGGTATATTCCATATCGTTAACCTCCGATCACATCACGCAGCTTTTGGATGTTGGCAGCGATATCGTCGCCGCAGAACACGCTGGACGAGCCTGCCACGTAGATATTGGCGCCAGCCTTTGCCATTTTTTCCGCATTCACGAAGCTGACGTTGCCGTCTACTTCAATTTCTACATTTGTGTATCCCCGTTCATCCAGATACTTCCGGCAGTCGGTGATCTTCTGCAGAGTCTGGGGAATGAGCTTCTGCCCAGCGAAACCGGGGTTGACGGTCATGAGCAGCACTGCATCGATGTCGTCCAGTACGTAGTCCAGCACCGACAAAGGGGTCGCCGGATTGAGAGCGGCCATGGGCTTTGCACCGTAGTCCTTGATTTTGGCAAGGGCACGCTGCAGGTGCTCGGTGGCTTCCACGTGGACGGACACGTACTCACCGGGTCTTGGTGCGAACCAGTCGATCTTCCATTCAGGCTCGGTGATCATCAGGTGGATGTCCAGGGGAGTGCTTGTCATATCCCGAAGTCTGCGGCAGAAGTCCGTACCCAAGGTGAAATTTTTCACAAACACGCCGTCCATCACATCGATGTGCAGGTATTCGATATTCTGTTTTTCAAAGGTTTCCAACAATGCCCCAAAGGAGCGATAATCGGCGCACATCATAGACGGTGCGATCTTTTGTTGCTGCATGGTGAGCCCTCCGCTGTATCCTAAGAATATGAAGGCACCACCGCACAATTCACGGCTAACGCCTTGATGGCACATCTGCTTGCATCTTTCCCGTCATACTTCACAAATCCACCTTGCCTTACGAGTGTAAGCCTGCGGTGAATTTGTTTTGTCTGACGAAAAATCTGCCGACGCATCTGCATCATCAGAATTGTGCGGTGGCGCCTGAAGATTTTTGTCGATACTATTATACCACACATACGGAGAGAATGCAAGGGGTGTTTTCCGAAACCGGCAGAGCTACGCCGGAAGCCGGGCATGGTCCTGCACCGTTGTGTGTATGGCAGCAGGGTTATTTCATGAAATTGAAAAAAACTTTATGAAATCGCCAAAATATTCACAATGCGTTCACAAACAGAGAGGCGATTCGTGGTATGATATAAACTGGTAAAATAAGCGCTGTATTTGCCGAAAATGGCGAACGGTGCAAAAAATGTAGAAAGGAACAAAATATTCACGCATCATGGAAATTTTGTATCAAAATCTATTTAACATGGACTGGAGATATCTGGTCATGTGGGCCATCGGCGGACTGCTGATCTATTTAGCTATCGCCAAGGACATGGAGCCGACCCTGCTTTTGCCCATTGGCTTTGGGACGATCCTGGTGAACCTGCCGCTTTCCGGAGCCATCGGTGAGCACGGTGCCCTGACGACCTTGTTCAACGCAGGTATTTCCAACGAGCTGTTCCCACTGATCCTATTTATCGGTATTGGTGCCATGATCGACTTTACGCCGGTGCTGACCAATCCGAAGC
>CAZUUA010000007.1:14703-85842 GCA_964623635.1 uncultured Ruminococcus sp. | reverse complement strand
GCAGTGGTCTCCAAAACCACGTGTCCTGAGTTCGAATCTTAGTGCCCCTGCCATAATGAAAAGCCTCTTGAGAATATCGAGAGGTTTTTTGCTTTTTCTACACGAACATAGCTTTCGCAAACCCAATGCCATATCTCAATAAGGAGCGTGTGATCATGATGACTAAAGTAAAAAAGACTTGGATCAGCTCTGCCCACCAGGGCTTTGTAGAACCGGGGCTGCATTCCAATACCCTTGCTGCCTTCCGTCTGGCTGCGCTGAAGGGTGCGGACATGATCGAGACCGATGCCCGTATGACCAAGGACGGCGTGCTCATCTGCAACCACGACGATACCGTCCATGGCTTTGACGATGCCGGAAATGCCGTATCCTACGTGATCGCAGATACCGACTTTGCCGTGCTGCGTGCCGTGCATCTGCTGAACGAAAGAGTGGACGAAAACTTCGTGCCTACCCTGGAGGAGACGCTGCACCTGGCCTACTTCTACGGAATGTGCGTGAACATCGACCTGAAGGAAGG
This sequence comes from uncultured Ruminococcus sp., assembly GCA_964623635.1. Lineage (GTDB taxonomy): Bacteria > Bacillota > Clostridia > Oscillospirales > CAG-272 > UMGS1696. Next base: position 85,322 of record CAZUUA010000007.1, on the reverse strand, counting down.
TATGCGCAACGCAGAGAACATCGCACACCTGGTGGTTCGTATGGGTATGCGCGGCAGAGTTGTCTATGCCACCAACGGCGCCGGTGCCCCTGCCATCAACCTGATCCTGTCCATCGATCCCCAGGCACGGTTCATCGATACCAAGGCTAACTACACCAGAGAGAAGCTGCAGGATGTGCCGAACTATCCCGACAAGTGCTTCGTGTATACGGGTGATTTCTCGGCTGAAAATATTGCAGAAATCCGGCAAAGCGGCTGTATGCTCGCCACCATTTCTCTCCACGACGGCAATGCCGATGCAGCATTCCCCCATCATCCGGACATGGCTGAATATCCCCACACCAGCGATTTCGAAGCCATCGACAAACGGATCCTTGCCAAGTATTGCATCTAAGGCACCACCGCACAATTCACGGCTAACGCCTTGATGGCACATCTGCTTGCATCTTTCCCGTCATACTTCACAAATCCACCTTGCCTTACGAGTGTAAGCCTGCGGTGAATTTGTTTTGTCTGACGAAAAATCTGCCGACGTATCTGCATCATCAGAATTGTGCGGTGGCGCCCTAAATCCATATGTAAAACAGCGACCGGATATCCCAAAGTACCCGGTCGTTTTTTCATGCTTCAAATAATATTTCTCCCACCGTGATCTGCTCCTTTGTCACCGGGTGTAGAGCTGTACCGCTTTCTGTCAGCACCACCACCACGATGCTACTGTACCCGGCACGCTCCACCTGTGCGGCATTCATGGTGAGGATCGGCTGGCCACGGCGTACCTTTTCCCCTTCCCCCACGTGCAGCGTAAAGCCTACACCACCCAGCGCCACCGTGTCGATCCCGGCGTGAACGAGAACAGCGGTTTTTCCATCCGTCGCCGTGATGCCCACCGCATGACCGGTATCGCTGACCCCGGTCGCCACGCCGTCCATCGGTGCCACCACCGTGACCACATCCTCCATGGGTCGTATCCCAATGCCCTCACCCAGCATCCCGGAGGCAAACACCGGATCCGGCAGCTCTGCCATCCGCACGCACTTCCCCGACAACGGCGAATATATCCGATTCCGTACTTTTTTAAACATCACATCACACCTCTCCATCCCGGCTCATGTACCGTTCCCCAGCCATTCTTCCAGCTCACTTTTGATCACCGCCACCTTGGGTCCGTACACCACCTGTACCCCATTCCCGTGGACGATCACACCGGCGGCTCCCGTGGCGGACTGCAAAAACGCCTTGTCCACTAGATCGCCGTCCTGTACCGTCAGACGCAGTCGTGTGGCACAGCAGTCCAGCGAAAGGATATTGTCCCGTCCACCAAGCCCTGCGGCGATCTGTTCCGCAAGACCGGTTGTCGGACTATCCTTTGGCTGCTCATTTGTTATGCGCTTTGCCATATCGGCACGACGGTACAACTTGGTCTGTTCGCCATCCGCTTCTCTGCCGGGCGTGCGATAGTCCTTTTGTCGGATCAGCCAGCGAAACAGCAGCAGATACACCGCAAACAATCCTACGCCCACCACCGGTACCCACAGCCAATGGGTCTTGCGGTTCCCCTGCAGTACGCCAAACAGCACCAGATCGATCAGGCCACCGGAGAAGGTCATGCCCACGCCCACCGACAGTGCGTGCATCAGCATATAGCACAGCCCGGCCAAAACACAATGGATCCCGTACAATAGTGGCGACACGAACAAAAACGTGAATTCCAGCGGTTCGGTGATGCCGGTGAGCAGAGACGTCAGCGCCGCCGAGAGCAGCAGGGACCCTGCCGTCTTTTTCTTTTCCGGGTAGGCACAGGTGTACATGGCCAGCGCCGCACCGGGCAGACCAAAGATCATCAGCGGAAATTTTCCACTCATGAATCGTGTGGCAGAAACGGAAAACACCTCTGTAGCCGGAGAAGCCAGCTCCGCAAAGAAAATATTCTGTGCCCCCGAGATCAGCGTCCCATCGATCCATGCGACCCCACCCACACCGGTCTGCCAGAACGGCAGGTAGAACACATGGTGCAGTCCAAAGGGGATCAGCAGCCGTTCGATGAGTCCGTAGAGAAAGGTGCCAAAAAGCCCCGAATCCAGCACCAGCTGCCCCAGTGCCAGGATCCCATTTTGCACCCACGGCCAAACCACATACAAGAAAGCGCCTACCACCACATACACAGCGGTGGAAACGATGGGCACGAACCGGGTACCGCCAAAGAAGGACAGCACATCCGGCAGACGCAGCTTGTAAAACCGGTTGTGGAGCCACGCCACGCCCAGTCCCACCAGAATACCGCCGAAGACCCCCATCTGTAAAGAGGATATGCCCACCACCGAAGTGACTGTTCCCTCCGGCAGCGTGGGATCATCGATCCGACCGGTCAGGGTCAGCAGGGTGCCAATGGTGCTGTGCATCACAAAGAAGGCGATGGCAGCGGACAGGACAGCGGTGGCCTTTTCGTTCTCTGCCATACCCAGTGCCACACCCATGGCAAACAGCAGCGGCAGGTTGTCAAAGATCACACTGCCTACTGCCGACAGAACGGAGAACACACCATATAGCACAGTGCCCTCTCCCAATACTCCCGACAGATGATAGGTCTCCCACAGGGCCGGATTGGTCAGTGAGGAACCAATACCCAAAAACAGCCCGGCCACCGGCAGTAGTGCAATGGGCAGCATAAAGGCACGTCCCACACGCTGCAGCAGTGTGAAACACGGTGCAAAACGCTGCGTCAAGCTACGGGAATCTTGCATACGATCGTTCTCCTTCCGATTCGGTATGGAAATAGTATTACCGGATCGGTGCAAGGATATGCAAGGCCGTACAAAAGAAAACAAGAGCTGCCGACTTTCTCGTAGCTCTTGTTTGGGGTCTATGCTATTTTGTCTGTTTCCCTTCACCTATTGCATCAGTGACGTACTGGCATACTGCTCTTCGGTCGTGCCGTCGTTTCGGCCGCCATATCATTTTCAGCCGTATCGTTCACCGCTGTATCGTTGGTGGCCGCAGCGTAGGGGACTTCGATGGAATAAAAGGAACGAAGGCCTCTGCGGTCGGTGAACCACAAAAGCTTCCCACCTATGTACAGGGGCTGGCAATCGATGGAGAGCTGCTTGTCCGGAGCGGACTGTATTTCACCCAGCCGGTTGCCGCTGCCATCCACGAAGCAGTACCGCAGACCACCATCCACCGTGTCGCCATCCTCGGTGTAGCTGTATTCTTCCCACAGCACCGCCAAGAGATCATCGTTTAGCTGTACCAGATAGGGCATACTGCCCAGCTTGCCCTTGCCAATGTAATCGGTCAGCGTGATCTGCTTTACATTCTTCGTGTAAATATTGTTTTTGCCGGTGACCAGCAGGATCACGTTCCGCTCGTCACGATCCAGTCCTTCCATGGTATAGCTGTTGTAGGAACGCACCTTGCTCGGATCCACGGCATTGATGGCGGCCATGTAGTTGTCTTCGGTCACCGCAAAGCCACCCACCGTCACACCGGTACAGTTGGCTCCTGTGGCACCGGGGATCTGGTAGAGATCCAGTGTACGATAGTCACTGCCATCAAATATGCTCAGCACCACCGAACGAGGATATGCGTCTCCGTGGTCCAGCAGTACGTGCTCATCCCCATTCCAGTCCACGAACTGGTTGAAGCTGTGGCTGACCCAGGAGCCGGCATACCGATCCAACGTCATAGCGGCGGTATCGATCATCAGCGTGATCTGCATCTGGTGGCGTGTACCGTTGCTGTCGGTGTCATACAATTCACGACCGGTGTGCAGTACCAGGGTGCCGTTCTTTTCGGACATACGTGCAGGAGAGGCATCATAGGGACAGAACACGCCGCTTTCCTTGGCACCTACGGACAGGGCATCCAGACGCTTAAAATTCTTGTCATACTTGACCACACGGATCACCTCTTGCCCGCCGTGCTCCTTGTAGGTGTCAGCCTGGAGACTGTCTCCAAAGGCGATGTAGTTGTACTTCTCACCGGCATAGAATCCACCGAATCGGGTCAGCTCAAAGGGCACGGTGAAGCTGCTCTGCACGGTCAGGGTCTTGGCATCGTACCGGGACACCGTAATGGTATCGCCGACACACCGCAGCAGCGAGAACGTACCGTTGCCGGCGTCAAACAGGTACGACTTGATCGGATCGGCCCAACGAGCACGGGAATAGTCGTCGGTCATCACAGAGATACCCCGCTCATCGGTCAGCGAAACGGCATCATACTCGTTGAATCCGGCGTAGATGTCATAGTAGGGCTCGTACACCGTCGTTCTGTCAGAGGCGCTCACCTGAATGATCTCCTGCGTTTGCAGCTGCACAAGAAATCTCAAATGCGCTGCCAGGTCTTCCAGTCGGAAAGCCGTATTGCCTTGGATGTTGTACCCGGTCAGCGTGACCTTTTCGCCATTGATCAACAGTGGGATATTTTGCTTTGTACCCGTAACAGCCACACCCCACCAATCCAAATGCACAGTGTCCCCGGTGTACGCCGTGCCGCTTTTCAGCTCCGCAATGCTCTCCTTGGCATTCCACTGCACATCAAAGCAGCTGTGGGTGTCCGCCAACATATGTGCCATGTCACGCAGGAAAAAGTAGTAGTTTCCTTCCGCATCCGTACAATAAAGCTGATATGCATCCTTGCGATTCCAATACGGCACCTGCTGATCGTCATATCGATACAGGTGCATGAAATCTACACGGAACGTCTCCTCTGCCACGGCACCTATGGGAACACCGGACAACAACAGTACACTGACCAAAACTAAGCTGAGAATGCGAATCCAATTTTTTTGCATACGGCAGATCCTTTCTTTGATAAAGCCTTTTTTGTAATTGCTGTCAATGAAATATACCGTAATTCAGTATACCATATTCTCATCGCCTTGTCAATATCGCTCCCCAAAATCGAAACAGAACCGCCACAGAAATATACTTTTTCTTTTTTGTATTTTTCCTAATATAAGGTTGCAAAATCCGGTGGGATATGGTATACTATCCTGGTAATACAGCATTGCACTATGATGTAGTGACAGTATCAATATACAGAATGGAGAAAATTTCATGAACGAAAAAAGAAGTACCTTTTCCGGGAAGCTTGGGTTCATCCTGACTGCGGCCGGCTCTGCGGTGGGTCTGGGCAATATTTGGCGCTTTCCCTACCTGGCTGCCCAATACGGCGGCGGCATCTTCCTGCTGGTGTATATCGCACTGGCTGTCACCTTCGGCTTTGCGCTGATGTCGGCTGAGATCGCCATCGGCCGGAAAACGGGTCTGTCTGCCATCGGTGCCTACAATGCGCTGGACAAACGCTTCGGTTGGGTCGGCTACATTGCCTGCCTGGTGCCTATGATCGTTTTGCCCTACTACTCCGTCATCGGCGGCTGGATCACCAAGTATCTCATCGCCTATTGCACCGGAGATGCACACGCCGCTGCCGAAGAGACCTATTTCACCGGCTTTATCGGTCAGGCCGGGGAACCGCTGATCTGGTTCTTCCTGTTTATGGCGGCAACTGCCTTGGTGGTGCTGCTGGGTGTGGATAAGGGCATCGAGGCCGTGTCCAAATTCATGATGCCGGTGCTGGTGGTGCTGACTGTGTTCATCTCCATCTATTCCGTTTGTATGCCCGGCGCACTGGAAGGGGTGTTGTACTATATCACGCCCGATCTGTCCAAATTCTCCGCCACCACCGTTCTTGCCGCCATGGGTCAGCTTTTCTACTCCATGTCGCTGGCTATGGGTATCATGATCACCTATGGCTCCTATATGAAGAAGGACGTGGATCTGGAGCAGTCCGTGCGGCATATCGAAATTTTTGATACCGGTATCGCATTCTTAGCCGGACTGATGATCATTCCCTCCGTGTTCGTGTTCTCCGGTGGCAACGAAGAAGCACTGGGCAAGGGGCCGAGCCTGATGTTCATCACCCTGCCTAAGGTATTTGACAGCATGAAAGGCGGTACCATCATCGGTGCTCTGTTCTTCCTTTTGGTGCTGTTTGCGGCACTGACCTCGTCCATTTCCCTGATGGAGACCATCGTGTCCATCTTCCAGGACAAGCTCCACTGGAACCGGAAGGTCACATGCCTTGTGGTGTTCGTGTACAGCCTGCTCATGGGCATTCCCTCGTCTCTGGGCAACGGCATCTGGTCGGATGTACGGATCTTTGGCTTCCAGTTCTTGGACTTCTTCGACTTTATCTCCAACAGCGTCATCATGCCGATCCTGGCACTGATCACCTGCATCTTTGTAGGCTACGTGATCAAGCCGAAGACTCTCATTGACGAGATCTCGCTGACCGGCAAATTCAAGGCAGAGAAGCTGTTCGTGGTGGTCATCAAGTATCTGGCGCCGATCTGTATCGTGCTGATCCTGATCTCCTCCGTTCTGGACGGCATGGGGATCATGAAGATCTAAGAGGTAGGATATACTAAAATATGAAGCAGCATTGGTGCGTGGCCACAGGCTTGGCAGTGCACCGGCTGCTTCTTCTTTTTTCATTCTGTTTCTTAACCTGAAATTCACAAAATACACCTTGTATTGCCCCGGCAAAGGCGGTACAATAATACCATCGATACAAGGATGGGTGGTGCTGCTGTGTTTGGATATGTGCGACCGGATACGGCAGCACTGCGTGTTCGGGAGTTTTGGTGGTATCGTGGGGTCTACTGCGGTCTTTGCCGTGCCATGGGAAGGATCACCGGACAAGTCTCCCGGCTGACCCTGAGCTACGATCTCACCTTTTTGGCACTGGTACGCAGCATTCTCACCGAGCCCTTTCACTTTAGCTCCTGCCGCTGTGCCGTGCATCCCATCCATACCCGACTCATCGCAGACCCACACCCGGCACTGGATCACACCGCAGCGGTGGCAGCCTATCTGACCGAAGCCAAACGGCTGGACGATCGGCAAGACGAAAAAGGTCTGACCCGTCTGCCGTCCCTGCTGCTTTCGCCACTGACGATACCCATGCAGCATCGTGCTATAAAGACCCTGCCGGAGACCGCCGCACTGCCCGGGTTCTGTGCCAAACAGCTAGAAGTGCTGGCTGCTATGGAAAAGGAAAACTGCGCATCCCCGGACACCATGGCACAATGCTTTGGCGAGCTGCTGGGAGAGCTGTTTGCCATGGGGCTGCCGGATACAGCGTCCCGGATCGCTCGTGCCATCGGCGTGGGTACCGGACGGTTTTTGTATCTCTGCGACGCCATGGACGACCTGCCTGAGGACGTGGCAAAGGGTCGCTACAATCCTCTGTACGCACTCTGGGGTGAGATGGCGCTGACCGAGACCGGTGTGGTGCAGGACGCCTTTGTGACCGCTGCCGGTTTAGATCTTGCCAAATTGGGACAAGCGGTGGAGCTGCTGCCGGACGTACCGCTGACCGAGCTGGTGCGCAACATCGTCTATTTGGGTATGCCGCATATGGTGCAGCGCATCGTGGCCGGTGAACATAAAAGCCCCCAGACCCACGGCGATCGTGCCTTTCTTTCGTTCCCGGACGGGACTATTGACGAAACCAACTACAGGAGTCGAACCTGATCATGAAAGATCCATACAGTGTGCTGGGCGTTCCCCGAACGGCTACAGACGAGGAAATCAAAAAAGCCTACCGGGAGCTTGCCCGGAAATACCATCCGGACAACTACGCAGGCTCCGACCTGGCAGACGTAGCGGAAGAAAAAATGAAAGAGGTCAACGAAGCCTACGAAGCCATCCAGAAGGAACGCAAAGGCGGCGGTCGCACCGGTCCCTCTTACGCCAGCTATTCTTCCTCCGGTGCCACATCCTTTCCCCAGATCCGGGAGCTGATCCGTGGCGGTCACTATGCCGAAGCCGAGCTGATGGTGGATGCAACACCCGCCGGAGACCGTGGCGCCGAATGGAATTACCTGAAGGGTTGCCTGCTGGTACAGCGTGGGTATTACTACGATGCCCTGAAATATATCGAGGTGGCGTGCTATCTGGATCCCCAGAACGCCGAATACCGGGAAGCCAAAAACCGGATGCATATGCGCTCCACCGGCTTTGGTTCCCCCTATCGCACCAGCACCGGCTCCTCCGGTGACATCGACTGCTGCGGCCTTTGCTCCAGTCTGCTCTGTGCCGATGCCATGTGTGAATGCTGCGGCGGTGACCTGGTCCCCTGCTGCTGAGAAAGGTGGCGCTTATGAAAAACGATCGTGTATCTTCTCTTTCCCTGACAAGACGGCTGGCATTTGCTGCCATCATTGCGGCACTGTCCGTGGTGTTTCTCTATATCGGCTGCCTGACCTCCGTGCTGGATCTGTCGGCGGCGGCGCTGTGTGCATTGCTGACCATGCTGCTGGTGGTGGAAGTGGGACAAAAATTCGCCTGGCTGACCGTGGCGGTGGCCGGTGTGCTGTCTCTGCTCCTGCTGCCGGACAAGCTGGTGGCGCTGGAATACATATTCTTAGGCGGCATCTATCCGATCCTGAAGGCGGTACTGGAAAAGCTGCCATATTGGTTTGCATGGCTGGCGAAGCTGTCGCTGCTGGATACCATGCTGCTTATTACCATTGCCGTCTCCAAGCTCTTGTTTACGGCAGGTGACGAATATTTCGATTTCACCGTGCCCACCATGGTGCTGGGCACGCTGTTCTTTATCCTGTTCGATATCACGCTGTCCACCTGCATCACGGCCTACATCACAAGGCTCCGGAAGCGTCTGGGACTGCGGAAGCTGTTTTAAGAAAATACGGATTCACAAGTCGGTGAATGGATCTGCCGCTCGGTGGGTCCTTCTGTTTTATAGACCAACAAACCAAAGGAGGTAAGCATCATGGCAAAAAAATACGATGTGGCGGCATTTATCTGGCCGGCCTATACGGGAGACGAACCCCGGACAAGAGTGTTCTGGCCGGAGGGCATGGGAGAATGGCAAAGTGTCCGCAGTGCCCAGCCTAAGTTTCCGGGACACAAGGCACAGCGTGTTCCTCTGTGGGGATACGTGAACGAAGCCAATCCCGATGTGATGGAAATGGAGATCGCCTGTGCCGCACGCCATGGGGTCAACGTGTTCATCTACGACTGGTATTGGTACGACGGTCGTCCCTTTCTGGAAAACTGCCTGGACGACGGCTACCTGAAGGCGACCAACAACGATCTGGTCAAGTTCTATCTCATGTGGGCCAACCACGACGCCACCAATCTGTGGAACAAGGAATTGGCAGACGATTTCGGCAATGTGGTAACCTGGCGCGGCAACGTGGGTATGGACACCTTCCGGACGCTGGTAGATCGCTGGATCAACAAATATTTCACCCATCCATCGTATTACAAGATCAACGGCTGCCCGGTGTTCATGATCTACGACCTGCGAAAGTTCGAGGAAGGCTTTGGCGGCACGTCCGGTGCTGTCGAGGCCGTGGCATATTTCCGGAAAGCGGTACAGGACGCCGGGTTCCCGGATCTGCACCTACAGCTGGTGACCTATGGCCCACCGTCCTGGGCGACCTATGCATACAAGGGCATGGATGCTGCTTCCGATGAGCTGCCACTGTACAAAAAGCTGGGTGTAGACAGCCTGACCCATTACCAGTGGCAATCCATGCTGGAAGGCGAAGAGGATTACGAAAAGGATCTGGCACTGATCGAGGCAGAGAATGCCCGCATGGATGCACTGCCGGACACCACGTTCTTTCCCCACGTGACGCTGGGTTGGGACAACAATACCCGGTTCAAGAAGTTCAGACCCTTTGTGATCCACAACAATACGCCGGAGAACGTAGAAAAGGCCCTGCGGATGGCAAAGGCTTATGTGGACACCCATGACCTGCCAGCACCGCTCATCACCATCAACAGCTGGAACGAATGGACGGAAGGCAGCTACCTCCAGCCGGACAACCTGTATGGCTACGGCTACCTGGAAGCAGTCAAGAGGGTATTCTGTGACGAGAACGAATGAGCATCCGCTGCAGGTGGCGCCACAAGCATTTGCTTTGCGAAATCTGCCCACAAAAAAACTTGGCAAAATCCCAAAGAAAATTTTGAAAACCGGTTGACAAACGAGAGAAAATGGTGTATACTATAGGGGCAGGTGTTTCTGAGACGACCGCACCTGTAGTATGCAGAAGTACTCAAGTGGCCGAAGAGGCGCCCCTGCTAAGGGTGTAGGCCGGGTGACCGGTGCGAGAGTTCAAATCTCTCCTTCTGCGTCAGCAAAAAACCAGTGATTCCCTAAGGATTCGCTGGTTTTTTTGTGTTTTCTGTACAAGATACTGCACCAACAAACGAGAGCAGAAGCGGTGTCCGATCCGGCACGACCTCTGCTCTCGTTTGTTTTGTTTCAGGCAACCTGATTCAGCGTTGACTTATTCATAATAGGAGTACATCTTATCGATGGCTTCCTTCATTTTGGATTCGATGCTCTTGTACTTGGACGCTACATCCGTGGTCTTGGCCGCCAGCATTTCCCGGAACAAATACGGCAGACGCTGCAGGTCATCGCCAAACTGGAAGGTGAACTCGAATTTCCGACCTGCCATGATGATGTCCACGATCTCTGCCACCGCCGGGTCAGCGGAATACCGGCTCTTGAGTGCGGTGTCGTAGTACGCCGGATATACGGTGCGCCAGGTCTCCGCAGACAGTGCGTCAAAGATCACACCCACAAATTCCAGATCCGATGCGGTCACCGGCACGGAGAATACAGAGAACTGGTCCCATGCATTGGTGTAATATTCCTGCTGCTCCTTGTCGTACTTGGGCAGCGGCAGGATCCCGTAGGTGTCCTCCATATCGGTCAGCGACTGGGTGGTCTCCCCGAAGTACAGCTGGGTCATCATGATCTTGCCGGATGCAAAGTTGGCAGGAACCTCACGCCAGCCGCCGGTACCGGTAAAGGTGCCCTCTCCGGTGAAGGTCAACGCAATGCACTTTTCCAGCGCAGAAATGGTCTTCTCACAGAAAAAATCGATGGTGTAGGTGCCGTCGTTGTGGATGGTCGCCACCGGCAGATCCAGCGCCGCCAGCCAAACGTCCGTGGTGTTGAGTCCGGGATGCACAGCGTATCCGTGGATATCGTTGGCATCGTGCTTGGTATCACCGTTGGTATCGATCCACACATTCTCGGTCATTTCCCGCATTTTGTCGATGGTCCAGTCGCCGTCAAAGACCATCTGGTACAGATCCGACGGCGCATATCCCTGGTCCTCTACCAACGCATAGTTGAAGAACATCCCATAGGTGTACTGCAGCGAGGAAATGGACAGGTCACTGTTGATGGCGAACAGCTTGCCATTGATGGTGGCAGGCTCGTTGGCCAGCTGGTTATACCAGGGCTTGGACTGATCCACATAGGGAATGTCGTTCCAGTTCAGGCAGGCACCGGCCGCTACCGGTACATAGGCCTTGAAGTTCACGTAGCCGCACAGTGTAAAGGCACTGTCCCCGGAAAGCGCCGACTGCTTCAGTACCGCCTCCGGCTCTGATTCCATGAGGGAAGCGATCTTGGTGTTGAACCGTTCTTCGATCTTCACGTTCCGATGGAACACCGCATCGTTGCAGGCCTCACCGGTCAGCTCCACCGACAGGATCTCGTATTCCTTGTCTACGTCACCCGTAATGGTGTTGCAAATGATGTACTCCTGACCGCCAAAATCCTTTTCCGGCAGATCGTCCGGGTAATCGGCACGGCTCGTCTCCACCGGCGTGGCATCGGTCTGGGTCTCTGTGGTACCGGTATTCGCAGCCACCGTTTCTTCGGTCGCTGTGTTGCCGCAAGCAGAAAGCATGGAAATAAGCAATAGGATCCCCAGTAGTCCTGCACAAACTCTACGCATATAAAACCTCCAGCATAATCGTTGTCACATAGTGATAGTATAGCATATGTTCCCTACCCTGTCAAGAGGATTTGGTAAAAAAATCCAAATACGATCATAGTTTCCCAATGAAAACCGGTACGCACAGCAGGGAAAGCTTCCTATCCATTTTACTTCACCGGAATATACTGGCTCCAGCCATAGCGACCGGCAGCATCCTTCACTTCCACACGCACAAAGGTGTCCACGGCAGACGGCACATATTCCCCATGGGTCAGGTTTTCTCCCACATCGGAGCGGTGTCCCGTCCAGACGCTGTCGGTATAATACACGATCTCGCAGACCGGGTCACAGTCCACGATCACCTTGCCGTCCACCCACTGCACGTCCATGCGTGGTGCCTGAGAAGCGTAAAATTTTCCTTGGCGAATGGACGTCAGAATGGCTTCTCTGGTGCATTCCTCTGCCTGTACCCAAATAAAGCTGCGGCAGCGATCCCAGTCGGCGTACAGGTGGGAATCATCGGCAGCACCCAGCGGCAGGAACACACCGGCACAGGCCAGCATATCCGTGATCAATCCGCTGTAGGGTCGGCAGTTCCGGGGCATATCGGAGGTGGAGTTGAAGATCTCCGTCATATCAAAGGGTGTGTCCCGATGGATGGCCAGGATCTGCTCCGGTGTGTTCAGGCTCCAGGCCGGGTGTGCAATGATGGCAAGTCCATCCTTTTCCCGGATACCGTTCACGATCTCCTGTCCCGTCAGCGGATGCTCTGCACTGCTTCGTGGGAGCATCGGATCCTCCGTCATGCCCACACCCACGATGTGGAACACACCTTCCTTCGGGTGACCACCAATGTTGTATTCGCACCCGGACAGGCATAAGATCCCGTCAAATTCGTTGGCCGGTCCCACCTTCCAGTGATCCGTGCGCGCGATAAAATCATACCCATTGTTCCGGTACAGCTCGGCGGCTTCCTTGGGTGTCAGTCTGCCGTCCGACTCCGTGGTGTGCATATGCAGATTCCCTTTGAACCACGTTTTACCGGCATTGTCAATATACATGGCTATATCCTTCTTTTCCCTTTACGATTACTGCTGACCTTGCTTGGAGGCCCAATATACGGCGTGGCTGATCCACTGTGCCATAGCCGGGTCGCTGTATTTCGGGTTGCCGCATTTCGTGATATCGTTGCCCAATGCGATCCCGTGGGGTGCATCCGGATAGATGTGCATCTCAAAGGTCAGACCGGCCTTGCGGTATGCTTCGCCCAGCACCATTGCATTGCGGATGTCCACCAACTGGTCGTTGGAGGTATGCACCAGGAACAGCGGCACCGACTTTTCGTCCACAGCCATATCGATGCTCACCATGGCAAGCTCTTCCTCGGTGGGATCGTCCTTGCCCAGCACATTCTGGAAGGAACCCAGATGGGCAAAGGTCGTGTCCACGGAGACCACCGGATAGACCAGCATCATACCGTTTGGCCGGTTCTTGCCATATTCCATACCGGTGGCTTCGTAAATGCACGACCGGTGCCACATGGTACCCAGGGACCCAGCCAGATGTCCACCGGCGGAAAAGCCCGTGACAAAGACCTTATTCGGGTCAATGCCGTATTCGTCTGCATGGTCCCGGATGTGCGCCATAGCCAAGGACGCCTGGATCAGCTGGGCCGGATAGACCTTGGTGCGTGCCACATTGTATTGCAGGACAAAGGCATTGTAGCCGTGGGACATAAAGCCCAGCCCAATGGGTTCGCCTTCCCGGTCGGAGCAGACACAGCCATAGCCGCCACCGGGGATCACTAAGATCGCAGAACGGGTAAAGCCGTTTACCGGATCGGCAATATAGCAATCCAGCCAGCAATCGGGGTTATTTTCTTCCAAAAAAATTCGTTTGATCTGCATAAAAAACCTCCGTTCAAACGTGAAACAGGCAGGCCGCAGGAAGGGACAAAGTGCGTCCACTCCCCACAGCCACACCTACGTACAAAATCGATTATAGCACATTCCGACCGGTCTGTCAAGAGAGCTGCATGATTTGCCACAGACGCCGCTCACTCTGCCACAAATCCGGCAAAGGTGTACGGCGGCACCATGTTCCCAAGCTGCACGGTCGTTCTGTCGGCATCGGTGGACAGCTGTGCATCGGTGTCCCCAATGGGGGTGATCTTATGGTAGCTGCCATCCAGCGTGATCTCCTCCGGCAACAGCAGATCCTTGCCAAAGTTCCAGATACCCACCACCAGCTTGTCACCGCTGCGTCTGGCGAGCACATAGGCGCCCGGCTCCTTTTGGATGGTCACAGGCAGAGACGGTAGCAGAGAGAGCGCCTGCGCCTGCCGACAATAGTTTTTCATCATGGTGCTGCCATAGGAAATGGTCTCCATCCCAAAGGCGTACACCACCACCGGTGCCCCATTTGGCCGCACATACCGGATCACCGCCGGCGCACCGGTATCGTAGGTACTGCACACCATAGCGCCTTCCTTGGGTGTCAGCCGGAAGAAGCGGCCGTTTGTATCCACGGGCAGTGTGGTCGAATGTGGCGTGACCAAACCTGCCGGGAAGGTCTCCGATGCCGGTTTGTCCATCGGTACCAGATCCGTCAGACCCACATCCAATCCACGCTCCATGAGGATCTCAGCCGCCACAGCATCCAGCACCAGCGGCATATCCACCACATCTGCCGGTACCGTCCGGGCATTTTCTCCCACGACCATCGCTACATTTGTATACTTAGATCGGGTAAAGCTGATGGGCAGAGACAGCGCACCGGTGAAGTTGGCGGCGTATGGCATCAGACGACAGGCAAGCTCCCCTTCCCCAGAAGCCGTCGAACAGTCCATGTCCGCCAGCTTGTGCATCGCTTCGTACACGTACATACCGGCCGGTTCGGTGTCCTCGAAGGCAGCAGCGATCTGGTCCCGCAGTGGCTGCAAATGGGCATGGCGGCGAATGTACCCGGTCTCGTAGGCAGGATCGAAGGTGTAGTCCAGCATATATTTCAGGATATCCGGCGTTCCGTTGGCAACAAGCACCTGATGGAAGCACTCCACATAGGAGGACGGCACATTGTACCGGGGTCTGGGATACACGTCCCCTTCACCCATGAGCTCGATATCCGGCGCCAGCTTGGCACACCAGGCAAACTGCATCCGTTCCAGATCGATGACGGAACCCAGTCCCGTGGTGCCAAAGTTGTGGTTGTCCGACCAATAGGGTGCGCCGATAAGTCGGAGGAAGGGTCTTGTGCTGCCGGCGAAGATCCGGGAAAGTGTGATGGAGTCCACGCCGTCCGTATCCCAGGTGGACAGGCAGGCACAGTGCCCCAGACGAATGGTGGGATCGATGGTGTCCAGCTCCGTCCGCAGAGCAGCGGCAAAATCCTTCAGCGTGTCCCCTTGCAGTTCCAGCCAAATTTGCCGAATGGGCGTGGGCTTCCCGGTGAACAGCTCTGCCGCCAGCTCTTCTCGGGTATAGTCGCACTTGGCAAGACCGGCTTCCTTGGCACGGCGGTTCAGCTCGTCCATATGCCGGGGACAGGCACAGCCGATGGCGACCGGACCATGCATGGCGATCCGCAGGTCATCGTCGATCTGGATCATCTTGGCACCGGCCTCGGCTAAGACACGGATGTAATTCCGGTACATGGCAACAAAATCCGGATCCAGGGGACAGAAGGAATCGTCCGCTTCCCCACCATTGCCCAGGCCACGGATCCGTGTGTAGCTTCCCACACGGGCGGTCGTCTCATGGGACAGCATACCGCCGTGCCCCAGACCGCCTATCCATACACCGACCGCCAAACCGTTTTCGGTATAGTAGGCAATGTTTTCGGCCAGGGTACGCCGGATCTCTTCTAACCGTTCGGTGTCTCCATAGGGATTTTCGGGACAAATAAACACCCTGCCAGCCCCTGCCTTCCGCAGCCAGGATAGGTACACGGGACGGGTCTCTTCGGTAGATGTATGGTTCATCAGTGGGATCGATAACATGGTATGTCTCCTTTGCACGATAGTTTTCTCCTGTACAGTATAGCATATTTGCCACCGCAAGTCAACATATTTTCACCAAATAGAAACAAGCCTTATCGCATGATACAGGTCATGTCACACAAAGTTGGCACACCTACCATATGCCATACAAAAAGGACTGCCACATACAGCAGTCCCTTTACTTCTGTTTATTCGTTATTCGTTTGCCGTGCAGTGTTCGCAGGAGACTTCTCTAAACTGCATCGGGTCGTATTCGATGCCGTTTTTGTCGTAGTAATCCTTCAGTGCCGCCTTCACCGCTTCCTCTGCCAGCACCGAGCAGTGGATCTTGTGGGCCGGCAAACCACCCAGTGCTTCCACCACCGCTTTGTTGGTCAGCGACAATACATCGTCAATGGGCTTGCCCTTGATCATTTCCGTGGCCATGCTGCTGGACGCAATGGCAGAACCACAGCCAAAGGTGTTGAACTTCACGTCCGTCACGATGCCGTCGTCGATCTTCAGGTAAATTTTCATGATGTCGCCGCACTTGGCGTTGCCCACTTCACCCACACCGTCTGCATTCTCGATCTCTCCCACATTCCGTGGATGCAGAAAATGATCCATGACCACCGGGCTGTACAGGGGATTGTTTGATGTAAACTGAATTGCCATATCTATATTTCCTTCCTTATTTGTATCATTGATGCGCAGCTTTCCATACCGGCGACATTTGCCGCAGATAGTCCACCACCTGCGGTACTACCTCTAAGATCCGATCCACGTCTGCATCGGTGTTTGCTTCGGACAAAGACAGCCGCAGGGAGCCGTGTGCAATCTCATGGGGTCTGCCGATGGCCAGCAGCACATGGCTGGGATCCAGAGAACCGGAGGTGCAGGCAGACCCGGACGAAGCTTCGATCCCGTTGGCATCCAGTAGCAGCAGCAGGCTTTCCCCTTCGATCCCGGCAAAGCAGAAGTTCACATTTCCCGGCAGCCGATGGGTAGCGTCCCCGTTCAGGTAGCTTTCCGGAATGGCAGACAGACCCGTGATGAGCTTGTCCCGGAGCGTGGTCAGGTGTGCCTTGTTCGTGTCCCGACTGTTCACCGCATCCTCCAGCGCCGCCACCATGGACAAAATCCCCGGCAGGTTTTCGGTACCGGCACGCTTCCCTTTCTCCTGGGCACCGCCACTGATCAGCGTATATGGGATCACCCCACGCCGTACCAGCAGTGCGCCGACCCCCTTGGGTCCGTGGAACTTGTGAGCAGACAGGGACAGCATATCGATGTCATCTCCGGCAAAGTCGATGGGCAGGATCCCGGCGGCCTGCACGGCATCCGTATGGAACAGCACCTTTTTTTCCCGGCAGATCTGACCGATCTCGTGGATGGGCTGGATGGTGCCGATCTCGTTGTTGGCGTACATGATGGACACCAGCGCCGTCTCCGGGGTGATGGCATCCCGCACTTCTTCCGGCCGCACCAGTCCATCCTCGTGTACATCCACCAGCGTCACCGTGATGCCCTGCTCCTTTTGCAGTTGTTCCAGCGTGTGCAAAATAGCGTGGTGCTCGAACTTAGAGGTGACCACATGGGTCTTGCCCTTTTTCAGTCCGCTCATGACAGCGGTGCGGATAGCCTGGTTATCGGACTCACTGCCACCGGAGGTAAAGTACACTTCACCCTGCTGGCAATGGAGCAGTTCTGCCATTTTGGCTCTGGCACCGTCCAATGCGACCTTGGCACTTTGCCCCGTAATGTGTAGGCTGGACGGATTGCCCCACAGCTCTTTGGCGGTTTCGGTATATACTTGCAGTGCGTGTTCACTCATTTTCGTCGTAGCAGCATTGTCTGCGTAGATCATATATTGTCCTCCTTTTGCAAGGTGTTTCTAATTCCTATCTCTTGTGTAGGTATTATACCATATATTTCCTATCTTGTCAATAGGATTTTTCAAAAATTGTCCGACATATTTTTCGCATACATTTTATACTCGTTTTTCCCCAATAAAAAATCCGGCAAACCATTGAATTCCTACCGTACTTATGGTATAATACAGGTACACCAATTTTTGACCTGTGGAGGGAACGATATGCAGACAGAGCGCCCACAGCTTGCGGAGCATGCATTTTCGGATACAATATACATAGCGGCAGCAGACTCGGCAGGGGAAGACAAGGCTGGTGCCCATTTTGTGTGCGACGGTACCCACGATGAGGTGACCCTACAGGCAGCCGTGGAGCAGATCGCTGCCCCTGTGGCCGGGGAAATTCGAGGACGGCACATCGTCCTGTTGCCGGGTCACTACTACATCGATGCTTTTCCTCGAAAGACGCCCACCGGCTGGGCAGCGGTACAAATACCGGATGCCACCAATGCTTTTTCCCACATCGGCCTCTGGATTACCGGCTCTGTGCATACGGAATCCACCTGTATCCACGTGACAAAGGAATGCTACGACAGTCTGCCAACACCGGCTGAAGGCGGCAGCAACTGCGGCGACAGCTACTCGATCTTTGCCGGAGCGTCCCACAACTGGAACCACCATGTGTTCGAGGACCTGTACGTGACGGTACCGGACAGCCAAAAAAACATCGTTTGCTTTGACGGACGACTGCTTGGTGCCATGGGACTGCGCCGGTGCAAATGCCTGTGTGACACCCGTGGCAACTATGGGAAGACCGTAGAGCCACTGCCGGTGGAAGGCTTTGTGGCGTTCATGGGTACCTATGGCTCCAACAATATGTGGGAAGAAAAGTGGGAGTTTTGTCAGGCTGAGGGCTTTGGACAGGGCTTTGCGGTGGGCAGCGAGCATCTGCTCATGCACAAATGCGCCGCACTGTTCGGTCGCTACGGCTACACCTTCAACAATTATCCCTGTCCCTTTGGTGCGGTGGTGCATCCTGTGACCCTGCTAAACTGCTTGGATGAAGCCAACGCCAACCTGTGGAAGCTGGGGAAAAACGACTTTCGGCAGTGCATCATGGCGTACAACACCAGCTTTGAGCGAGTCCCGGCGTGGCTCCGGCTGGATGGCGGTGGTCGCTATGCCCACGAGGAACGCCCCGGCGATTACTGCGGACACATCGATTACGTGGCAAACGGCGGCTACTACACGGCAAACGATCCCACCATTCGCTTTTGGGAGGAAGGCAGCGGCGTGCATATGGAGACGGTCAACAACGCACAAAAGAAGCTCTGCACCAGCGCAGAACGAAGGACCTACGCCACCCATGTGGGACAGGAAATATTTGACACAGACCTTGGTAAAAAGCTGATCTGGCTGGGCGACCGTTGGGTGGACAGTATGGGACAGCCGGTTACAGAAACGGAGAAAGAACAATGATGATTTCGACAAAGGGACGATATGCCCTGCGAATCCTGTTGGACATTGCACAAATGGCAGGAACGGAATATGTATCTCTGGCAGAGGTGGCAGAGCGGCAGGAGATCTCCATGAAATATCTGGAAGCCATCGTCGCCAGCCTGGGGAAGGCCGGTCTGGTGGAAAGCAAGCGTGGCAAGATGGGCGGCTATCGATTGGCAAAGGCGCCGGAGGAATGTACCGTAGCCGATGTGGTGCGGGCTGCCGAAGGCTCCATTGCACCGGTGGCGTGTCCGGAATGCGACGGCGCCACCTGCAGTCGTGCCGGTACCTGCCTGACGGTGGATCTATGGAAGAATCTGGACACCATGATCGAAGACTATCTTTCCTCCGTGACTCTGGCAAAGCTGCTGGAAAAATAAAACCTGCACGGGCAGTCCAACA
Source organism: uncultured Ruminococcus sp. (assembly GCA_964623635.1). GTDB lineage: Bacteria > Bacillota > Clostridia > Oscillospirales > CAG-272 > UMGS1696. The sequence continues at coordinate 65,789 of CAZUUA010000007.1, read as the reverse complement.
TGATCCATAAATCCAAATACCCAAGGAGGCATACCTATGGAAAAAGAACTGGTTGGCACCTGGTACAAGGAAGCACTGGGCGAAACGCTGAACATCTTTGACGAAGAACCGCTGCGGATGAAAATGTCCTTTACCTCCAGCGGCTTCTACAACTTCGATCCCAACTGCGTCTACGAGAAGGACGGCTATTTCTGCTACGAAATCAACGACGAGCACTACCGCATGGTCTACCATGTGCGCCACGATCCGGACACCGACACCTTGGTGGGATATTACACCCAGTTCGGCAAGGAGACCCCGGTCACCTACCTGCGCCAGTCCCATACACCTGTGGACGAGCCCTATGTCTATCACCCCACCCACATCTACGTACCCGGCACGGACGAAAAGCGCATCGATGTACTGAAACGCTATGCCGCCTACGACCACGACAGCCCCTTTGCATACAAAGACCAATGGGTATTGGGTGGAGACGTACCGCCCATCCTGCACCAATACCACTACATCGACTACATCACACCCGGTGCTGTCCCCACGGATGAAACCGCATTTCGGTTGCTGGATCTGGTGTGCGACCACTTTGGACACAATGGCACAGGCGGCATGGGCAGCGGCCGTGGGATCCCGGACATAATCCGGTTTTGCGAGGGCAACGATAGAAAGACCAACTGCCGCGGACTGGCGATCCTGCTGGCTTCTCTCCTGCGCCTGAACGGGATCAAGGCCCGGCACATCACCTGCCTACCCTACGAGGAACCCTTCAACGACTGCCACGTGGTGGTGGACTGTCTGCTTCCCTCCGGCAGCCGCATTCTGTTCGACCCCACCCACCGGCTGTATCTGACAGACAAAAACGGCGCATATGTTTCCCTGCCACGACTGCGGGAGATGCTGATCCAAGGCGAACCCTTTTTCCCCAACCCCACAGCCGGCTACAACGGCGTCAGCTTTGATCTCGAGGAATACCGGGACTACATGACGAAAAATACCCTGCGTTTCGCCCGGTGTACCCTGCACAAGGAGTGCGTGGATGGTATTGCTGCGGATCACCCGTACATCACGCTGGTGCCGAAAGACTATCCTGTGGAAAACTTTAAGGTTTTCGACAGAGCGCATTTTGTCACCAACGATGTGGCATTCTGGCAAATGTAAGAGAACACAAAAAAGGCACGGTCGCAAAACCATGCCTTTTTCTTATGCAAATTTGCTAAGCTTATCTCTTCTTGGATACAGCGTACCCGGCGGCGGAAACGATGGCGCATACAGCAGCGATCACACCGGCGTCAAAGGTCTGGGGAGCGGCTACTACAGCAGTCGTTTCACCGGCAGCAACATCTACCACTTCAGCAGCGGCTTCGGTCTCTACAACCGGTTCCGGCTTGGCAGGAATGTGCAGGGCTTCGGATACGTAAATGGTATCGGAACCGGAGTGGTCGCAGGCGTAGATACGGTCGTTCATGATGCCCACACCGGAGAAGCCGGAGTCTACAATGGCATCGGTGGGATGGTATTCGCCAACGGTGGTCATGGTATCGGTATCCACTACATATACCATGGAATCGGTCTTGTTCCGGCAGCCAACCACTACATATTCATCGGCAAACACGGATACGCCCCAAGGTTCAGGCAGACGCAGCTCTTCGATGATGTTGCCGCTCATGTCGCACTTGATCAGGGTGTCACCCTTGCTACCGTCGTACTTCAGGGCTGCAAAGTATACGTTGCCCTGGGAGTCCATAGCGCAGTTGCCGCCTTCGGTCACGCCACAAACCTCGGTCAGGTCGAAATGGCTGATCTCGGTGGGCTTCTTCACGTCGGTCACGTCAAAGAAATACATCCGGTTGGTGTCGTAGTTGCAGATCAGGGACAGGATGTACTTGCCGTCCACATTGGCAACGCCTACACCGTTGACGCCGATCTTACCATCGATGGTCACTTCCACATAGGACTGCTCGGTCAGGGTCTCCATGTCGCAGATGGAGAAGAAGAACGCACCATTGTTGGCGGCGTTGGCGATACCGTTGTACACGTAGCCACGGTCGTCACAGGTGATAGCCTTCACATAGGAGCCGGGATCGGTGGTGAACTGATAGGAGTCCAGCATCTCACCCTTGGTGTTAAACTTGTACATGGTGGGACCACCCTGCAGGTTACCGCCGAAGTAGTACTTGCCGTTGGGGTCGGTTGCGAAACCACGCATCTGGTAAGTGCCCAGCTCGTCGGCGCCGTAGGTTGCCAGTGCGGAGAAATTCACATCGGCGAACACTTCGTCACACCAGCCGGCAGAAGCACCCAGCGCACAGGCAACGGTCATCACAGTCGCCAGCACGAGAGTCAAAAGCTTTTTCATTTTGATTTCCTCCAAAGAAATGTAAAAATTTGGATAGGTACATTGTACCACCATATCACGGATTTGTCAATGGTTTTGTCACAATTTCTTCTCGTTATTTCCGTTTCCTTGTTGAAGTTCGACAATTGTACACGCCATATTTTCGGTGGTGCCTTACGCAAAGATCTCCATGAACTTTTCCAGTGCCGCATTCGCCTTTGCATCCGCAGCTGCATAGGCAGAGGCATAGGGTTTATCGTAGAAGATCGCACCGTTCACCGTAGCCAGCAGGCCGCCGAATTCATAGATGCCGTTGAAATCGATGTAGGTGGTATCGAACACGATGTCCAGCATGGCCAGGCTGTCTTCATTCCGCAGCGCCTTGCCCTTCAGGGTCACGTCATATACGGCAGGCCGCACCATTTCGACAGATTTATATTCCATCACTTCGGTGATAAAGCCGGTTCTTTCGATGTCCTCCACCACCAGCGGAACGGAAACAAAGGCGTGTACCCACGGATTGATGTAGCACACGTAGCTCTCCTGGTCGGTGTCGTATTTCGGCATGGGCAGGATCACATAGTCGCTGTCCATATCCCGGAACCGGCGCAGCGTAGATTCCACATAATGTACCGCAAACAGCGCCCGGTCGAACTTGAAGGTCTCATCGAACAGCAGGGTGTTGTCGCCGTTGTTTTCGATCTTCTGGAAATAGTTTGCCATTTTGTCAATGACGGACACGGTGCGCTCATCGTTCAGATGGATGGCAAGCTTCCCACTCTCATCCGTTTCGCAGAGCTTCACATCGTTTGCCACCAGAAGCAGCGTAGAGGTCAGATTGTTGTATTCCGTAACGATGCCGTAGAAGTCGTCCAGACAGTGCATTTTGCCGTCGCCGTTCAGGTCGTTGTCCAGACCATTGTACCGGCTGTACAGCTCGTCAAAGGTCCAGTTGCCGTCGTACACCAGCTCGTATATCTCGTTTTCGTCCACCTGGTAGTTCAGCGCCAGATCCAGATTCATGTAGACGCAGGCGGGACCGATGTAGGAGAAGGGCGCCATATCGCCGGAGGTGAAGAACATCTTTCCGTTGTACTGTACGTTCTCGTACATCAGCGGGCTCCACCATTCCTTGTCCAGCTGCAGGTGCGGCACGTCCAACAGGTTATAGAGCACGCCCTGCTGTACCACAGCACCCAGTCCGGATTTGCCATCTGCCAGGGAGCCGATCACCACATCGCACAGCGCATCCCCGGCCTGTACCGCATTGCGGATGCTGCTTTGCGTGTCTTTGTCTTCCAAATAGGCAATGGAGACATTATATTCTTCTTCGATCCATTTGTCTCGGTTGTAGAGGGTATCGTTCATGATCTCCCCGGTCAGCTCACCCACGTGGGGATCCAGCAGTGGGATCGTGGTGCTGCGTCCGCCAAAGGCATAGGTGTAGGTAGCGCCGCCAAAATCCTTTTGACCCAGGGTATCGATATAGGTGGTCTCCGGTGCCGTTTCCACCGGTGTCGTGGTCTCGGCAGCGATGGTCTCCGTGGTACCATTTCCACAAGCAGTCAGCAGCAATGCCGCAAGCAGCAGCGTAAGCAGTCGTTTGGTATGCATAGTTGATCCTCGTTTCACATAGTTTTATCAAAAAAGGCGGCATAGGCATCCCCATACCGCCAATTGTATCGGACAGAATTTATCTCTTCTTAGAAGCCATATAGCCGCTCAGTGCAGTCACAGCAGCGATCACGGCAAACACACCGGCATCCATGGTCTGGGGTGCTACCACCGGTTCTGCTGCAGGTGCATCGGCTGCAGGTGCATCGGCAACGGTCTCTGCCACAGTCTCCGGTGCTTCTGTTTCCACCGGAATATCTGCTGCCTTGTGGTAGAAGAAGTTGTCGAAGTACAGGCTCTTGACGGTGCTGTCGTCAAAGTCGGCGGCCAGAGACAGGGTAAAGGTGTGCTTGCCCTTGGTCAGCTCCATTTGCAGCCCGGTCAGGTACTGTTCCACATACTGGGTAGAATCGTCTTCGTAATCGAACATCACATATACATAGGGTGCACCGTCAATGGTCATATTGGTGGAACGGGGCACGCTCTTGTTCCAGCCCATCAGGGTAGCGCCAATGTCATAGATACCGTCTTCGTCCACTTCAAACTCAATGGAGAAGTCACCCTTGCCGTCGTTTTTCAGGTATACATAGTGGTCACCGGCACGGGCATTGGTGGCGCCTTCTGCATAGTAATCCTCAAACTCCACCACATTGGCATCGTCGAACCAATCCGGTACATCATCGTAGGAAGACACAAAGGTGTCCACTACCCAATCGGCGGCAGAGACCGGACAGAGAAGCGCCGTACACAACAAACAAACGAACAAAAACGAAAGCAGTTTCTTCATATAGGAACCTCCAATGCTCCAAGTCGTCTCGACATTCGTAGAGAACCAACAAAAATTACCGATACATCTCGTACGGTTCAACATATTTATACCACATTTCGCCGGGTCTGTCAAGTGCATTTTTGGATTTTTTGTAAAAAAATATATCATTTTCCACAGAGCATGGCGGCTCAGATGATCTCCCGATAGCTGCCCAAATACCGGAAGGTGGGGCACAGGGTATCCAGTTCGCTCATGAGCTGGGCAAAGGAGTCCGCATACACGCTGGTGTCCAGATCGAAATAGAACCGGAAGGAAAACTCCCGTTCGGGAATGGGTCGGGATACCAGGCTGGTCAGATTGATGCCCCGTGCATAGAACCGTGCCAGAAGCTTATACAGCGCACCGGGACGATTTTCCGTCTCCAGCATCAGGGTCGTGCGGTCGGCACCGGGATAGATCTCCAGATCTCTGGACACGCAAATGAACCGGGTGTAGTTGTTGCCTACATTTTGCGCCGCCGACTTCAGGTTGTCCAGTCCGTACAGCGCACCGCACGCCACAGAGGACAGCGCCGCCAGATCGTTCCGACCGGATTCTGCCACCAGCTTGGCTGCCACAGCGGTATTTTCACAGTAGGTCACCTTTACACCCATAGATTCCAGCAGCGCAGAGCATTGGTTGATGGCCTGTTCGTGGGAGATCACTTCCTTGATATCTGCCAGCTTCGTGCCCCGGCGCGCCAGCAGGTTGTGATCCACCTTCACCCGGACGGCCCGCACGATGTAGAACGAATGCTTTTCCAGCAGCTTGTAGACCCCTTCCACAATACCGGCTGTGGAGTTTTCCACCGGCAGCAGTCCATAGCGGCACAGCCCGTTTTCCACCGCATTCAGCACCGCATCAAAGCTTTTGCAGTACAGGATCCGTGGGGTACGGAACAGCTTTTCGGCGGCGGCCGTGGAGTAGGCACCCTCCGTTCCCTGACAAGCCACCACAGCGTCCTCCGGGAACAGGGCCGGTGTGTGGTCGATGGCGTGCTTCACCTCCCGGAACAGGGCATTTTCTTCGTTTTGCAGGGTCTGCTCATGGGCTCTTGCCAGCTCAAACAGCAGGGAGTACAGCACCTTGGTGTAGTCTCCCATGCCTTCCGGTGCCATGTCCGCCACCGAAGCCAGCTTGGCTCGTTCTCTTGCGGCATCCAAGACCGGCAGACCCTGCTGCTTTTTGTATTCCCCGATCTCACTGGCCACCTGCATCCGCTTGGTAAAAAGCTGCACCAGCTCCTTGTCGATGCCGTCAATCTGTTCTCTGTAGCCGGATAAATCCATGTTTTCCATATGTGTATCTCCTGTGTCGTATTTTTCGGAAATATTATACGACTTTTTCGGTGGGTTGTCAAGGGCAGCAGAGGAAGTCAGAAGGCAGAAATAAGGGGTCAGAGGTCCGGTAAAAAAGCGGCACAGTCGAGGTCGATGCCTGCACTGTACCGCTTTGCATTGGCTGTATTTTGCTATTATTTGCTCTGTCTTTCCACCACCTCGGTGAAGGCTTCCACCAGCTCGTCTAAATCTGCCAGAGCGGCCTTTTCTGCAGACGCATAGCCGGAGGCAAAGTCCGTCTTCTTGCTGCCCAGCGGCGTCAGGAAGCACTTGGCCAACAGCATATCGCCCAGGATGTTGTTGTACGCCAGCGCAAACGGAGAGGTGATCGTATCGTGGATCAGGTCGATCATGGCAGCATCCCCGGTGCCGTTCACGTACTTGATCTTCAGCGCTTCTTCGTAGTATGCCGGAATGATCGTGTGTCCGGCTTCTCTTGCCATCACCTCCAGCACCGTGGAGATAAAGTCCATCTGATCCACCGGCGCCGTCACCATGATCGCACCCACTTCGGAAGTATCATGCAGGGACGAAACATAATTTTTCTGATCCGTATTCAGCTTCGGGTAGCAGGCCAGACCCACCTGGAACTCGATGTCCCGCATCTTTTCCAAGTCTCCCAGCCGCAGATAGCCCATGAACACCGTCTTCTGATCCGCATAGAGCTTCAGCAGTCCGGCCGCCGAGCTATCCGTGAGATTCTGGAAATTCCAGCTTGCCCAGTACAGCTCGTTGAGCTTCTCCAGAATGGTGACAGACCGCTCGTTGTTGAAGCAGTATGTCAGGTTGCCATCGTCGGTTCTGTCCATGAACTGCACGTCAAAGCCCATGAGCACCGGGATCATCGGACCCCAGGCACCGATCACAGAATAGCCGGCCAGATCCCCACCTGCTTCGGTAATGGCGCCGTCGCCGTCCAGATCCACTGCGGTCTCTTCGGTAATGCGGATCATTTCGTCCACGGTCCAGCTGCCGTCCAGAATGATATCCTGCACATAGTCCGGAGAGGCATAGTTGTTGTCGATGATATCCTTGTTGTAGTACAGCACATGGGCAGAGGCCAGACAGTCCGCAAACACGTCTCCCAACATCATGTAGGCACCACCGGGTACGATCTCCAGATCCGCAATGGCCTCGCCGTACCAGTACGACTTGGAGAAGTCCATGATCCGGTTATTGGAAACGGAGTGGAAGTACCCTTTGTGGGCAATACGACCCAGGTTGATCAGGTCGTTGATGACCACCTCGAAGCCGGCATCCCCGGACAGCACCAGCTTTTCGATCTCGGTGTGTCCGTTGCTCCAGGTCCACTCAGAGGGTAAAAATTCCAGCTCCACGTTCAGCAGCTCCTGCACCGTCATGTTCCGATGGTACACCGCATCGTTCACCACTTCCCCGTTCAGCTCTCCGGAACCGGCGATCAGTCGATGGGCATTGGTGGAATCCTCCTCGTCGATGGAGGAAGAAATGCGCAGGGTCTGCCCACCAAAATCCACATCGGCAAAGGGATCTGCCTCCTCCGTTTCTGTGATGACCGTGGTATCGGCTGTATTTTGTGTCTCCACCACCTCGGTCTCTCCGCAGGCCGCCAAGGAAAACGACAGCAGCGCCGCCGCTAGCAGCAATGCAAACATTCTTTTTCTTGTCAACATAGGGGGTACCTCCGTCCTGTTTTCGTAAAATCTCATATATCCCGATGTGGTGGATCGTTTCCACCCGGAGCGGTCGAAAAAAGCCACGTTTGTCCTATTTGCGAAAGGGTACCAGGCTCCGCAGTGGCGCCTGTCGTTTTAGTCCACGTAGGCCTGCACGATCTTTTCCAGCGCTTTTTCAAAGGAGCTTGCCTTTGCCTCGTACTGAGAGGTCAGATCGACATTGCAGGCGTTTGCCATGGTGTACAGCATAGAGCTGATCCCGACGCCGCCCAGGTAGCCCAGATCATACCGGATGCTGCCGATAATGATATCCAGCGATGACACAGATTCGGTGTCCCGGCTGACCTTGCCCAGCAGCGTCACATTGTAGTAGGCCGGCGTCAGCTCGTTTTTGGATTCGGCACCCAAAGTATCCATCACGTGACCGGTCATGTCATAGGCAACATTGGTGACCGGGATGCAATACACGGAAGCAACATTGGGATTGACGCAGTGGTAGTAGCTGTCCTGTGCCTCGTCATATTTGGGCATGGGCAGGACGCCAAAGGGAGAATCCATATCCCGCATGGTGGCAACGGCGTGCAGCTCTCCATAATAGAAGAAGGCCTGATCCGCTTGGAACATAGCAAAAGCGGTCTCTTCGGTGACACCGGCCTTGGACCAGCTCCAGGTGATGGATTCGTCGTACATCAAGGTCGCCAGCTTTTCCATCACGGACACGGTCTTTTCGGAATACATACTGAGATAGGGAATATCGTCCGCATCCTTGGACGCCATTTGTACGCCACAGCCGATAAACGCCAGCGGCATCATATCGCAGAAGCAAATCAGCCCAAACTGGTCTTCGGTATTCATAATGCCGTCGCCGTTTGTGTCCACCGATACCTGTGTGCCCATTTCCACCATTTTGTCGATGGTCCACTTGCCGTTTTCCACCAGCTCATACGGGTCCTCCAGGGTGTAGTTGTTGTAGATGACCTTGTTGAACATGATGGCGCCGATGGACTTTTTGTACATGGTACCAATGTCGCCGGTGAGGATATAGTTCTTGTGATCCACGGACAGGTCGTTCAGGCAGTTCTGGTCCCACCAAGGCGAGCGCAGTGCCAGCGTGCCCTTGTCGGCATAGTCATTCAGCTCCGCCAGCAGTCCGTTTTGTCCCATGGTCAGGGTGGTCTGCAGGGAATTGGTGGCAAGCTGATAGGCATTGTCCTGTGCGTTCACAGACTTCTGCAACATGGTGGCGTTGCCGTAGCTGTCCATGTGGATTACCTCGATATCCACGTTGAGCTTAGACTCTGTGGCAGAAGTACGATTGTACACCGCATCGTTGACCACCTCACCGGTCAGCTCTTGGGCATTCCAGTCCACGTCGCCCCAGACAAGCGTCTCCAGCGGAAAGGCCAGCACCGTAAAGGTCTCACCGTTGTAGTCCGTGCCCTCGGGGATAACCGCTGTGTAGCGAGTCTCCTCGGTCTCCGGTTCTGCAGTGGTGGCAGCTGTATCGGTCTCCTTGGTCTCCTCGACCTCTGTTTCTCCGCAGGACACAAAGACAGACGACAGCAGCAGTGCCGTCAGCAGCAAAGTAAGCATCCGCTTTTTTGTAGACATATGCGCACCTCCATCCTCTGCCATGATCGTTCTATACAAATCCAATGATAGCCATAGACTATTCTCGACTTGATATTTGACGTATTATGCAAATTCACCGCCGTAAAGCGATCATGTTTATTCTATTAAACACAAATCCACACACCCTGTCAATAGCTACAGAAAAAGTTTTCATAAAAGTCCACAGAGAATTTTATTTAAAATCAAAAAAGCTCTCTTTTCGGCACAGGCACCCAAGAGAGCTTTTCTATTATCTTTTCTTTCTTCCCACCAGTGCAAAGGCCAAAAACAGTAGTAGCTGTACCGTCACCACCGTGGCGCCGGTCTGCAGAGAAAACCGACACGCCAGCACAAAGCCCACCACAAAGCTCACCACCGATACGATGGCAGACACCCACACCGTAGCCCGGAAGCTGCCGGTCACACGCATGGCGGTCATGGGCGGAAACAGGATCAGCGCAGAGATCATAATGGCTCCCATCATCTTCATGCCCACCACAATGGTGATGCCCGTCAGGATCGCCATCATGAGATCCAGCCGGTCGGTGTGTACCCCGGCAGAGCGGGCGAAGGGCATATCAAAGGTCACCGCAAAGATCCGCCGGGCACACAGCACGTACCACACCAGGGTCAGAGCCGACATGGCAACGCTGAGCCACAGATCCTTGTCCGTCAGTGTCACCAGCGAAGCCGAACCAAATAGGCTGCTGCACACGTCTGACGAGCGCACGCCCAGCACATTGTTGATCAGCGTACCAATGGCAACGGCACCGGTGGATACGATGGCACAGGCTGCGTCCCCTTTGATCTTCTTCGATTGGCTCAGCCGTAGGATCAGCACCGCCGCCAGAATCACGATGGGCAGGGACGCTTCCATGGTGTACGCACCACTGACCCCGGCTGCTGTAGACAGTGCCAGGGCAAAAAATCCCACGTGGGACAGACCGTCTCCGATCATGGAATACCGCTTCAGTACTAGGCTCACGCCCAGCAGTGCTGCACACAGGGATACCAGTACCCCCACGATCAGGGAACGTACCACCACACCGGTCAAAAACGGAGACGCCAAAATGGATTGTATGGTCATAGTTTTTTCTCCTTTTCGACATAGGCAGACTGCAGACCCGCCGGCACCAGGAGCTTTCTTGCCCCCACAGCTGCGGTACGATGCTCATGCGCCATACCGCAGCAGCTGCACTTGTCCTCACCGGGTGCGGCACCCAGACTGGCCCGATATGCTTCCGTCTCTCCAAAAAAGTTGGCGTGACCGTGGTCTGCCGTCTCTCCATGTCGCTGACACAGGCACAAAATGTGCGAAGATTCCTCCAGGGCCGCCTCCATATCGTGGGTCACCATCAGGATCGCCGTGCCTGCACTGTTCAGCCGCCGGATCATAGCATACATCTCACGGGTCGCATCCGGATCCAGCCCGGTCACCGGCTCGTCCAGCAGCAGCAGCGTATCCGAAGCGCACAGTGCTCTTGCCAGCAGTACCCGCTGCTGTTGCCCACCGGATAGCTCGTTGTAGGAGTGCTTCTTTTTGTCTGCCATCCCCAGCATATCCAGTGCCTTTTCCGCTCGTGCCCGGGACTCCTTGTCGTACCCGAACCCCGGCCAGAAGCGATTCTTCACTCTGCCCAGACAGCCGGACAGCGCAACCTCCCACACCGACGCCGGAAAGTCCCGCTGGATCTCCGGCTGCTGGGGCAGATAGCCAATGGTCACGCCAGGTGTCACGGTCAGGGTGCCGGTGGTGGGACGAAGCATACCGGTGATGGCACGCATCAGGGTGGATTTGCCACTGCCGTTGGCGCCGACCACACACAGGTACATCCCCTTCGTCACGGTAAAGTTCACGTTTCCAACCACAGGCTTGCCGTCATAGGACAGAGTCACATTTTTTGCCTCTACCAAAGTAGGATTTTTTACTTTAGTAGAGTACTTTTTTTGCTCTATTTCTTCCATAGTATTTTCTCCAATATGTCGTAGTTCCGTGCCAGTAGATCGATGTAGGTCACACCGGAATCAAAGTCTTCCTTTGTCACGTTGTGGCAGGAATGCAGCTCCTCGATGGTCACGCCCGGTAGCTGGGCGACCATGGCACGGGCGGTCTGCCGATCGGACAGCTCAGTCACAAGGATCGTATTGCATGACCGGTTTTTCACTGCTGTGATCAGCGTATCCACCACATCTAAGGTCGGTTCGGTGTCGGAGCTGCAGCCGGAGAAGGCCGCCATATAGTCGATACCGTATTCGGTGGTCAGGTAGGTATAGGGAAACCGGTCAGCCACAAGGAGAAAGGGATCGGCCGCCTCTGCCACCAGTGTCCGGTATTTTTCGTCCCAGGTGGTAACGGTGTATGTCCAGTCGTTTTCCGCCGGCGACCAGGTCTCGTAGGTGTGCAGGAGCGTCTCGCACAGTCCTTCGTAGATCGCTATGGCATTGGGGATGGAGAGCCACACATGGTCATCGATGCCTTCCCAATGCTCGTCTGCGTGTTCGCCGTGGTCGTGTTCTTCTGCGGCATGGATGAGATTTCCCTTTTGCTCCACCGCTTCCATGGCGCAGAAGGTGGGGATGGTGATGCCGCTTGCCGCAAAGGTGTCCAGTGCATCATAGACCCATTCCTCACCCTCGCCGCCACCATAGACAAACAGGTCGCAGGTCTCAAGGGTTGCCATATCGGCCAGGGTCAGCTCATAGTCGTGGGATTCCGCACCGGGAGAGATCAGCATCTGCACCGTGTCGTTTTCTCTCGCCAACGTGCGGGCGGTGTCATATAAGAAAAAGTTGGTGGTCACGATGGTCAGTCCATCCATTTCCGGTCTGCCATCGTCAACCGCACAGCCGGTGGTACTGCCGGTGAGAAAGGTCAGTGCTAGAAGCAGCAGCAATGTTTTTTTCATAGGTCTGTATCCTTTCCGGCTTCGGTCTTGCGGCGGCAGTTGTCGCAGAAGCCGTAGAAAATGGTGTCTTCTTCGTCCAGCATAAAATGGTGTTCCTCGGAGAAATGCCGCAGGATCTCCTCTGCAAAGCTGCATTCCAGGTGAACAAGGTTTCCACAGGCCTTGCATTTCAGGTGCATATGGTGGCCGCCGCAGCCGATATATTGGTAGACAGCCCCATGGGGACCGGTGAACCGTTTGAGCAGCCCTTCCTCGGTCAGATAGGTCAGGGTTCGAAAAACGGTGGGTTCACTGATATGCAGGCTGTCGATGAGCTCTCTGGCCGTGTGACTGGTGTGTGGAGACGCTGCCAGATACGCCAGTATCGCGTGCCGCTGTTTGGTCTGATACGCCATGAGATCCCTCTCCTTTTTTGCATGGGTATATTGTCGTTGGGTAACGTACTATAGTATACCACATTTGAAATTGAAAGTCAATATCAAATTTAGGTCAGAAATCAGAAATCAGAAATCAAAGGTCAGAAATGATATAGACCGTGTTTTGCTTTGCATCCAATTTCGTGACTTCTGACCTTCCATTTTCCCCTTGACAATCGCCTCGTTCCGTGGTATCATAACAACAACCCAAAAACCACAAAAGGAGAATACACATATGCCTTATATCCAGGTACGCATGACCACGCCGCTGAGCACCGACAAGGAAGCCGCTCTCACCGCTGCCTTTGGTCGTGACATTGAGACCTTCCCCGGCAAGACCGAACGCTGGCTCATGGTGGATCTGACCGGCGACTGCTCCATGCACTTTGCCGGTGATAACGAGCCCTGCGCTATGGTACAGGTGGCACTGTTCGGCAAAGGCACCGCTGCTGCCTACGACAATATGACGTCTCTGGTCTGCCGGACTATGGAGCAGATCTGCGGCATCTCGCCGGACCACTGCTACGTCAAATACGAAGAGGTCTCCCATTGGGGCTGGAACGGCAGCAATTTCTGACCTCACCCCCAAAGGCCCTGTCCTGCGCATCCATCCTGTCTTCCACGACATGGTGTTCTTGCCCAGAAAGACGGGGCTTTTTTTCTTTGATTTCGTCACGCCACTGGCAGAAATCCCTTGTCTTTTGGACGAATGTAGCCGTTTTTGTGCAAGGTATACAAAATTTGGTGCAAATTACTGGCACCCATGACGGCAAAAAATTTCGCCTATGCTCTTGCAATACAGATTGGAATGGTGTATAATAAACAAGTAACGTCGGGTTTTCCTTGTTCGGTGTATACAGAATCCCGAACATCACATACACAACCACACCCTGTGACTTACGAATGTTTCACTATATATAAAGGAGTTCACCCCCATGGCAGATTTCAACACCAAGAGTATCCGAAATATCGTTTTACTGGGACATGGCGGAAGCGGTAAGACTTCCATCGCCGAAGCAGCCCTCTATCTGAGCAAAGCCACCGACAGACTTGGAAAGATCACCGACGGCAATACCGTTTGTGACTACGATGCAGAAGAGATCAAGCGCGGCTTTTCTCTGACTCTGACCATGGCACCCGTGATCTGGAATGACATCAAGGTCAACTTCATCGACACCCCTGGCTTCTTAGACTTCCAGGGTGAAGTGTGTGCCGCTACTCGTGTGGCAGACGCCGGTATCATCGTACTGGACGGTAAGGCCGGTGTAGAAGTGGGTGCTGAGCTGGCTTGGGACAAGGTGACCGATGCCGGTATTCCCAAGGCCTTCTTCATCAACAAGTGTGACGATCCCGAAGCGGATTTCGAAAGAGTATTCAATCAGCTGAACGAACAGTTCGGTACGGCAGTGTGCCCGGTACTGGTACCCGTGAAGGACGGCAAGAAGGTTACCTTCCTGAACCTGATCCAGAGAAAGGCCTACACCTTTGACGACAAGGGTAAGAGAAGCGAAGCCGATTTCACACCTGCCCAGGAAGATATCGCAGCCAGCTACGCCGAGACCCTGAACGAAGCGCTGGCATCCACCAGTGAAGAGCTGATGGACAAGTATTTTGACGAAGGCGTCATCACCCAGGAAGAAGCTGTGGAAGCCCTGCACCAGGGTATCATCGACGGCTCCATCGTGCCCGTATTCTCCGGTTCTGCCGTGAATCTGTGGGGTGTGAACTTCCTGCTGGATACCATTGCAGACTCCTTCCCCCGTCCGACGGCCCGCAAGGTCGAGCATCTGGTGGACGGTGACAAGGTTACCGAAACACCCATCGCAGCCGACGGCGAATGCGCACTGTTCGTATTCAAGACCATCGCCGACCCGTTCGTAGGTAAGATGTCCTTCTTCAAGGTGATGAACGGTGAGCTGACCGCCGATATGACCCTGCAGAACACCAACACCGGCGTCATGGAAAAGATGTCCCACATCTACACCATCCGTGGTAAGAAGCAGACCGAAGTGACCGCACTGGCTTGTGGTGACATTGGTATGATCGCCAAGCTGGCCGGTACCAACACCAACGACACCCTGACCACCGGTGCGGACATTCAGTATAAGAAGATCACCTTCCCGAAGCCGTACATGACCCAGGCCATCATGCCTGCCGCCAAGGGTGACGAAGATAAAATCTCCGTGGGTATTGCCAGACTGCTGGAAGAGGATCCCACGCTGGTATATGAAAACAATGCAGAGACCAAGCAGATGACCCTGTCCGCTATGGGTGACATCCACTTTGCTGTAGTGGTTTCCAAGCTGAAGAGCCGTTTTGGTACCTCTGTAGAGCTGACCACGCCCAAGATCGCATACCGTGAGACCATCAAGGGTACGGCAGATGTAGAAGGAAAGCACAAGAAGCAGTCCGGCGGTTCCGGTCAGTACGGTCACGTCAAGATGCGCTTCTCCCACGGCGAGGCAGAAGGTCTGACCTTCACCCAGTCCGTTGTGGGCGGTACCGTACCGAAGAACTTCTATCCGGCCGTAGAAAAGGGTCTGCAGGAAGCAATGTTGAAGGGTGTTCTGGCCGGTTATCCCATGGTGAATCTGGCAGCCGACCTGTACGATGGTTCCTACCACCCGGTAGACTCCAATGAAATCTCCTTCAAGCTGGCTGCTAAGCTGGCATACAAGGCTGGTCTGCCTCAGGCTAAGCCGGTGCTGCTGGAGCCCGTTGGTACACTGTACGCCACCGTTCCGGATTCTCTGGTAGGCGACGTCATGGGTGACGTAAACAAGCGTCGTGGCCGTGTGCTGGGTATCAATCCTGCCGAGCACAAGTCTGGTTATACCGTTGTAGAAGCCGACGTACCGAAGGCTGAAATGATGGATTACACCATTGCGCTGCGTGCCATGTCCCAGGGTCGTGGTTCCTATGACTTCATCGTAGACCGTTACGAAGAGGTTCCCGGCAACATTGCCCAGAAGGTCATCGCCGACGCCGACAACTCCGACGACGAATAAACCGGGAGCCCCGGTGGGCAATCTCCGGCACTGCTGTAGCTGTGTAGTAGAGCGATCCCACGCTGGTTCACTGCCTTCGGCAGTTGGTGTGTTGTACATCGGCACTGCCGTAGCTGTATAGTAGAGCGATCCCACGCTGGTTCACTGCCTTCGGCAGTTGGTGGGTTGTACATCGGCACTGCTGTAGCTGTATAGTGGAGCGATCCCACGCTGGTTCACTGCCTTCGGCAGTTGGTGTGTTGTACATCGGCACTGCCGTAGCTGTATAGTAGAGCGATCCCACGCTGGTTCACTGCCTTCGGCAGTTGGTGGGTTGTACATCGGCACTGCTGTAGCTGTATAGTGGAGCGATCCCACGCTGGTTCACTGCCTTCGGCAGTTGGTGTGTTGTACATCGGCACTGCTGCAGCTGTATAGTAGAGCGATCCCACGCTGGTTCACCGTTGGCGTATCTGAATGTTGGCAGTGGATCCGCATCTCATCATACGATAATACGAAAGTCCCTGTCTATGGTTTTCTGTAGGCAGGGACTTTTTCTGCATCGTGTCGGCATATTTTCTTATAAATTTTCCCAAATCTGCCTTGACTTCTGCGCCGTATTGTGTCATAATAATACCAAACCCAGAAAAGGAGACAATATTATGCCTTTCTCGATCCCCGATTACCATACCACCGAGCAGATCCTCCACGTACACTGTGAGGAGCCCCGTGCGTATTTTATTCCCTACTGCTGCAAGGACACAGCACTGGTAGGCAACCGTGACGAAAGCCCCTACTTTAAATCCCTCTGCGGCGTGTGGGACTTCCGGTATTTTTCTTCCGTCCACGACATCTGTGACTTCACCTGTGCCAGCTTCGACCGGGCCAGCATGGACAAGCTGCCTGTGCCCATGAACTGGCAGATGGCTCTCGATCGTGGCTACGATGTGCCCAACTATACAAATGTCAACTATCCCATTCCGGTAGATGCACCCCATGTACCGGACGAAAATCCCTGCGGCCTGTACATCCGGGACTTCACTGTACCCAAATCCATGATCGGCAAGGAGATCTACCTGAACTTTGAAGGCGTAGATTCCGCATTCTATGTGTGGATCAACGACACCTTTGCCGCCTACTCCCAGGTGAGCCACCTGACCAGCGAGATCAACGTCACCGGCTTCGTCCATGAAGGCGTGAACACCATCAAGGTGCTGGTGCTGAAGTGGTCCGACGGCACGTATCTGGAAGACCAGGATATGTGGCGTATGTCCGGTATCTTCCGGGAAGTATATCTGCTGTTCCGGGACAAGACCCACATCCGGGATATCTTCGTGAAATGCGCTCTGAACGACACCTTCGACAAGGCCGACTTCACTGCTGAGCTGTCCCTGACGGATGCCGCAGAGGTTGCCTGGGAATTCCTTTCTCCCTGTGGCTGCACCATCTCCTCCGGCACGGCAAATGTAAACGGCGACGGCATTATCACCATTCCCACCATTGAAAACCCCAAGCTGTGGTCGGACGAAACACCGACTCTGTACACCTTGGTGCTGACCTGCGGTAGTGAGACCATTGCCATCCCCACCGGTGCCAGACGAATCGAGATCAAGGACAAGGTGATCTACATCAACGGCAAGAAGGTCAAGGCAAAGGGTGTGAACCGCCACGACAGCCACCATCTGCTGGGTCACGCTACGCCCATGGAGCACATGATCCGGGACCTGATGATCATGAAGCAGCACAATGTGAACATGATCCGCACCTCCCACTATCCCAACGATCCGCGCTTCACCGGCCTGTGCGACAAGTACGGCTTCTACGTGTGCGACGAAACCGACATCGAGACCCACGGTATGCACCCCTGGAACGGTCTGTCGGATAATCCCGATTGGGAAAAAGCTTATGTAGACAGAGCCAGACGCATGGTGGAACGGGACAAAAACCATCCTTCTATTATATTCTGGTCCCTGGGCAACGAATCGGGTCTGGGCAGAAACCACACCGCTATGACCACCTGGATCAAGAGCCGGGACACCAGCCGTCTGGTACACTACGAAGGCGCCCACTCCGGCTACAACGGCGGCGTACACAAGGCTGATACTACGGATGTAGAGAGCCATATGTATCCCGATCCGAACTGGTGCGACAGCTACTGCAAGGACGAAAAGATGACCCAGCCGCTGTTCCTGTGCGAATACTGCCACGCCATGGGCAACGGCCCCGGAGACCTGGCAGCCTACTGGAATGTGATCTGGGCAAACGATCCCTTCTTTGGCGGCTGCGTCTGGGAATACACCGACCACAGCGTAGCCATTGGTGACAACAAGTATGCCGATCCCCACTTCACCTACGGCGGCGACTTCGGTGACTTCCCCAATGACGGCAATTTCTGCGTAGACGGTCTGGTATATCCCGACAGACGGCCCCACACCGGCTTCTTAGAAGTGAAGCAGCTGTATATGCCCCTCCACGTGAAGAAGACCGACACCGTAGGTCAATATGTACTGGCAAACAAGCGGTTCTTCACCTGCATGAACGACCTGTCCCTGTTCTGGTGGATCGAAGTGGACGGCAAGAGCGTTCGCTCCGGCCGAATCCCCGGTCTGGACATCGCACCCCAGGCAGAGGCCACCTACACCCTGTTTGACGCAGATCTGCTGGACAGCTACCGTGGCGTGGTCACCGTGAACTTCTCCCTGCGGTACAACGAAAACAAGCCTTGGGCAGCAGCCGGCTATGAGCTGGGCATCTGGCAGGAAGAATACTGCGGCAAGAATCTGGAGCTCTCCACCTACATCCCGGCACCGCTGTACACCATTGCAGCCACCGAAGCGGGCAACACCATCACCATCACCTGCGGCGACACGGTATACACCATCGACAAGGTATCCGGTCTGGTGAAGCGCATCTGCGACAACGGCGAGGATCTGATCACCCGTCCCATCGAACCCACCATCTGGCGTGCGCCCACCGACAACGACCGGAACGTGCGGAACGTATGGCACGGCAACGGTCTGGACAGAGCCGTGGTCAAGTGCTACGGTACCAAGCTGGTCTCCTGCGACGGCGAAAGTGCTGTGGTAGAAGCAGACTTCTCCATGGGCTGCGCACCCTTTGATCCGGTGCTCCGTGGCAAGGTGACCTATACCGTCACCGAAAACCGTGGTCTGACCATTTCCTACGACGCCCATTGGCAGAAGGAACTGGATGTGTCCTGGCCCCGGTTCGGCGTGCGTCTGACCATGCCGGAAGGTGCCGAGCAAATGCGGTACTTCGGCTACGGTCCCATGGAATCCTATGCAGACAAGCGCAATGCCGCCCGACTGGGTGAATTTGGCACCACCGTGACGGACAACTACGAGCCCTATGTGTTCCCCCAGGAAAACAGCTCCCACGTTGACTGCGGCTGGGCAAGAGTGTCCACGGTTGCCGGTCACGGGTTCCTGTTCACGGCAGACAAGCGGTTCATGTTCGGCGCTTCTCACTTTACGCCGGAGCAACTGACCGTGACCCGTCACCACTACGAACTGGTACCCAACAAGGAGACCACAGTCATCCTGGACTACAAGCAGAGCGGCATTGGCTCCAACTCCTGCGGTCCTGCTCTGGCAAAGGCCTTCCACTTCAACGAAAAGGACTTCACCTATACCCTGCACGTAAAGCCTGTGTTCACCGCCGGTGCGGACGGATACAAGGAAATGCGCAAGTAAACGATACACCAAAAACGCTGCGTGAAAAACGTGGCGTTTTTTCTGTATCGATATGGGCTTTCTGCACAAAATTGTCACCGTCTACTTGCATCTGTCAACGAAATGTGGTATAATGATGAACAGCACCATAAAACGTTTGTCTCCCATGCCTTTTGGTGTGGCACAAAATGTTGACCGTTTCCTCTATCATCACAAAAAAGGAGTGTATCATCTTCATGAAAAAACGTATCCTGGCCCTGCTGCTGGCCGCCATGCTCACGTCTCCCATGCTCTTTTCCTGTGCCGGAGAGACCAGCACCAACAGCAGCACCGAATCCAACACCGACAACACAGGTGCCGACACAACAGTGACCGAGACCGAAGCAGGCTGGCAGTATCCCGAGGTGGATTATGCCGGCGGCGAATATCGGATGCTGAACTTTGACCAGCTCTGGAATATGTTCATCTACATGGACGCCACCGAGTTGACCGGAGAGACCCTGAACGATGCCCTGTACAACCGGAACCGTGCCATCGAGGACAAGCTCAACTGCAAGATCATCGAAAAGAAGATCGAATGCGACGCTGCCAACACCGTGACCCTGCTGACCGACGAGGCGAAGACCTCCATCATGTCCGGTAGCGATGACTATGACGTGATGTTCCTGCCCATCTCTCAGGATATTTCGCTGGTGACGGAAGGGTATCTATTGAACCTGATGGACATTCCCCAGCTGCAGCTGTCGGAAAGCTGGTGGGACCAGGACGTGATCCAAGCAACCACACTGCAGGATAAGCTGTACTTTGCCACCGGAGCTATCAACCTAATGGCATACGACTCCATGTGGTGCCTGTTCTTCAACGAAAATATGATGGAAGAACGGAACATGGACAAGCCCTATGATCTGGTTCGTGAGGGTACATGGACACTGGATGCACTGTCCGAATACTGCACCGAGGTGGCGACTTTGAACACCGATGAATCCTTCAAGTGGAACAAGGACGGCACCTGCATTTGGGGTATCTCCTCCCACCAGAGCTCGCCGGAAAAGTTCTACTTCTCTGCCGGTGTCAACTGCGCAGAAGCCAAAAGCGACGGCACCATTGCCTTCACCCTGGAAAGCGAACATTTCTACAACGTGATCGACAAGCTGGCAGTGCTGATGAACGGCAAGACCGGCAGCACCCTGAAGGCCTCCAACACCGACTTTGACGTAGACGCCGGTGGGTATGTACACGTGTTCACCGTGGGCAGATCTCTGTTCCTGACCGGTGAGATCAAGGCGGCCCAGCTCATGCGGGACATGGAAGACACCTTTGGTATCGTGCCCTTCCCCAAGGCAGACGAAGACCAGGAAAACTACATCACCAACATCGTGACCGCCGTGTTCTGCCTGACCATTCCCACCACCAACAGCTGCCTGGAACAGACCGCCACCATCACGGAGGTTCTGGCACACGACAGCCAGGAAAAGGTGATCCCGCTGTACTATGATACGGTTGTAGAACACAAGGGGCTGCGGAACGAGGACTCCGTGGAGATGCTGGACATCATGCGCCAGACCCGTGCCATCGACATCGCCATCATGTTCAACTGGTACAACAGCAGTATGCGGGATTCCATCAACAGCAAGCTGTTCAACGGTGACAACCAGGTTGCCTCCACCGTCGCTTCCAACAAGAGCGCCATCGAGACCAACATCAACAAGTTTATGGAATATCTGGAAGAATAAAAAATAAGGATACAAAAAACGCTACGAGTCAAATCGTAGCGTTTTTTCTTTATCCTTCCAGCATCATTTGGTATCGGTCGCTGTAGGCAACGGAGGTGATCTCCAGCGAGAAATAGGCAGAGGATTTACCGTCATAGCTGTCTTCGTCTTCCAATTGGGTGAGAGTTAGCTCCATGGTAACTACCGGACAATCCAGTTCGTAGCCGATCACTTTCAGGTAGTATTCCTTGCCAAAGTAGCCGGCGTTTTTCTTGTCCACATCTTCAAAAGCCAAAATGCAATGTCCACTGCCACAGCCATAGGGGTATGCAGCAATATATCCCGTGTTGGTTATTTCCATTTCATATCCATAGTTGCGGTCTTCTCTATGATCTCGAAATAAACCACCATTCCCCATGGAAAGCTGTACTTCTTCGTCTTCGGAAAGAACACGCACACTGCCACCTTCACAAGCAAAGTGCAGATTTATATTCTCTAATCCATCCCAACCGATAGGAGCAAGTTCGTACACAATACCAGCTTCCAAAGGTGTAAGGGTATAATCTTCCAAGGATTCGTTATAGACAAAAGCACTGATGGTCAATGGTGGTTCTACCGCTGTGGTGGTATCAGATTGACCCATGCAAGAGGAAAGGAATAAGGTGGTAAAAAACAAATAAATAAAGCGTTTCATATTAGCACACCTCATACGCTAAAGGGGAAGGTTGTACTTCCCCTGTCAATGGGGAATACTGCATAAAGCTACCAATCCATATTCATGCAATTGCGACAGACTGCATTTATGTTTTGCACCAGCATATATAGCATTATTTCAAAAATTCGATCTTGTCCGTCTCCTCCAGCCCCAGCAGATCCACGATGTTCTGGAAGTTTGCCATGGCACCGGCCAGCTCTGCCGGATGGTGTGCGTCGGAGCCAAAATAGAACTTGCAACCTTCTTCCTTGGCGATCTGGTAGGGCTTCAGGGTCAGCTCCCGGCTGCTGTCGTCCAGGCTGAGCGACGGGAAGTTCAGCTCGATCCCGGCACCCACCTTGGCCGCCTTGGCAAACAGACGATGGTATTCGCTGTCCGGGATGGCAGCCAGCACCTCCAGATAATGGCCGGTGTACATGAGGCTGCAGGTCAGGTGCGCAATACCCACCTTGTAGAAGGGCAAATCCATATCCAGCACGCTGTCCAGCCGACTGCACCAGAGCGCAGCCCGTTCTTCCACCCCTTCGTCTCCCCGAAGCGTAAAGCCGCCCATGTGCAGGTGCGTGGTGGGAATGATGATGAAGTCAAGCTTTTCCAGCAGCGCCGGAGACACACCCACGGTGCAGTTTTTGTCCTGGTCGGTCTCACAGCCAAAGAGGAATTTTACCCCATCCGCTTGCGGCAGCGGCAGTGCCTGACAGATGCGTTCGTAGGGCTGTTTGACGTAAAAGTCGAAGGTGCAGCCGGGCACAGCCGCATCCCACATATGGTCGGTGAGACATAAGGTCTTCAGTCCGTTTTTGACGCCGTAGTCCAAAATCGCCTGGGGTGTCTGGCCGGGGTCGTTCGAGCAAAGCGAAAGCTGGGAATGGATATGTAAGTCATGGTCAACGATATACCGCATGGTGTTGTCTCCTTTGTTTTGTGAAGAATTGTGATAGAATGCCGCGCATTTTGATGATTATAGTATACTCCATCGTGGGGATAAATGCAACCTGTTTTTGCAATTTTTTTCCTTTTTTCCACCAATGCCGCCACCGTCCGACCTTGCATAGGCAAGAAGCCTACATTAATATATGACCCACCACGGCGATCTTTGCCTGCCGTCTTGACATTCGCAGACAGATGTGCTATAATCAGGGTAGCGATGATTGTCGTATAAAAAACAATTTGCAAATCGAGGAATGCGTATCATGAAAACGAAACAGCTATTTTCCCTGCTCCTGTGTGCACTGCTGGTGTCGACCGCTATGACGGCCTGCGCCGGTGGTACCACAGACGAGACCACGTCCCAGTCCGACACCACTGCAGCAGACACCACTGCACCGGAAACCGAGACCACCATTTTGCGCTCCGCCGACCTGCTGCCTGTCGCCAATTACGAAGGTGCCACCTATCAGATCATCGGCAGAGAGTATGCCAAGCTGGGTGAGCTGCCTGCCATGGAATTTGTGGTGGACGAGCTGACCGGAGACGTGATCAACGATACCATCTACAAGCGGAACCAGACCGTGGAGGAAAACTTCAACGTAGAGATCGCCGCCACCATCGGCAGTGCCGCCAGCCTGGTCAAGACCTCTGTGACCGCCGGGGACGGTGCCTACGATTTGGCATGGGCACACGTGAACGATATGTCGTCCCTATCCTTAGGCGGCTATCTGGCCAACTACTATGACGTGCCCCACGTCGATATGACCGGCGCCTGGTGGAATCAGCTGGCTGTAGAGTCCCTGACCCAGAACGGCAAGTGCTTCCTGCAAATGAACTACATTCCCTTCACCGGCGTTATGCTGTCCCACGTGCTGTTCTGCAACATGGACATGGTCACGGAATATGGGCTGACCTCTCCGTATGAATACGTGAACGAAAACAACTGGACCTTTGACACCTTCTCGCAGATGGTGGAAACGGTATCCGTGGATGAAAACGGCGACGGCACCTGGGACGAAGGGGACACCTATGGTCTGCTGTCCTCCCACGGTACCTCCGGTGTCGGCTTTTCCGTCGGCATGGGCGTACAGCCTGTGGACTTCCACGGAGACGGCACCTTCACATTGTCTCTGCTGTCCGACCGGAACCAATCCATTCTGGAAGCCATTGTCACCCTGACCCATACGCCATCCTCCTGGCTCATCACAGACTATTCCAAGGAAAACGACCTTGCCAAAATGTTCGCCAATAACCAGGGACTGTTCTACTCCGGCTTCCTGACCGACGCCTACCAGTTCTTCCGGGACATGGAAGCCGACTATGGTCTGCTCGTATTCCCCAAGTGGGAAGCCTCTGACGAGCGGTACATCACCACAGTGACCGGCGGTACAGGACTGCTTGGCATTCCCATGGTCACCGCCGACATGGATCGCACCGGGCAGATCACCGAAGCCCTTGCCATCGAAAGCTACTATGATGTATATCCGGCCGTATTTGAGACGGTCATGCAAAAGAAGCTGCTCCGGGACGAGGATTCGCAGAAAATGTTCGGGCTGCTCATGGATGGTCTGAAGATCAGCTTTGCCAGCACCTACAAATACAGTGCGTACACCGATATGTTCTGTGACCTAACCGCCGCCAATTCCACCGACCTTGCCTCCAAAGCAGCGGCACAGGAAAGCGCAGCCACCAAGCATTACGAAAAGGTGCTGGAATCCTTCGCCAACTGAGTGACGTGTACTATGAAATATATTGAAGAAAATCAAATCGACCAGAACCGCACGATCATTTTGGGTACGGATGAATCCGGTACTCCACTACCGAACCGCACTGTAATATTGGGAACGGATGAATCCGGTGCTCCATTACCGAACCGCACTGTAATATTGGGTACGGATGAATCCGGTGCTCCACTACAAAACCGCACGATCATTTTGGGTACGGATTGGTGGACCGACTGTGATGATGTGGCGGCGCTGCGGATCCTCTGCCGGGCTGCCAAACGGGGGCTTTGGTCACTGGCCGGAATCATCTGCAATGCGGCTATGCCCGATTCGGCTGCGTCCCTGAATGCCTTTCTCACCAGCGAAGGATATGGGGATCTGCCGCTGGGGATCGACCGGGACGCCACCGATTATGGTGGAGCACCACCGTATCAAAGGCTGCTCTCTGCCCTACCCCACACCGTACCGAGCAACGATGCCCTACCCGATGGGGTAGAGTTGTACCGGGAGCTGCTGACCAAGGCGCCGGACAAGGTGGAGCTATTGGAGATCGGGTATCCCCAGGTACTTGCTGCTCTGTGTGCCGATGAGACCGGTCGGGCACTGGTAGCCAAGAAGGTGTCGTGCCTGTGGATGATGGCAGGCAACTGGGAAAAGGACGGCCATGGACGGGAGAACAATTTTGCCCGTGCGCCCCGTTCCCGAAAAGCCGCCGCCACACTGCTTCGAGATTTTCCCTGTCCCATTGTATTTTTGGGTTGGGAAGTAGGTGCCAGTGTGATCAGCGGTACACCGGAGACGATCCCGGACGAAAGCGATCCGCTGCGCATAGCCTTTGCCGCCCATGGAAGCCAAAACGGTCGTTCTTCCTGGGATCCCATGCTGGTGCTTTTGGCACTGTCCGGCGACCCACAAGATCCGTTTGATGCCGCAAACCTTGCCAAAGCCGGGTACACGCTCCGTCGTGGCAAGGCAGCAGTGGATAGCGAAACCGGCGAAAACGACTTCACCTATGCCGCAGACGGGAAGCATGGATATGTGGTGAAGACCATGCCGGACACGTGGTATGAAAAGGAGTTGGCACAGTTCTTACAGTAACAGGACAGCGCAGAAAACGATCTTGCAAACACAACTCCATAAGGCTAATTTTTGGTACGTTTTCCATATTCCCCAAAATTCCCCCAAAAAGCATCCATCACGGGTGCTTTTTTCTTCTTCTTCATATTTTTCACAAATTACATCTTGCACCGGACAGCCAAATATGCTATACTAAGGTGGGATATTGTAGATCCATGTACCCGTGGGTCTGTCCCGCTTTCGAAGTTTATCCATATCAACTATGCTTCCACATCAAAAGGATACACCTATGTTAAAAATATTACATACAGGAGACCTGCACCTGGATGCGGCATTTGCTTCTCTCGACGAACGTCGGGCCCAGATCCGCAAAAACGAACTGCGTGCTGCCTTCACCTCCATGATGACCTACGCTCGCATGAATGGCGTGGATGCCGTGATGCTGGCCGGGGACGTGTTCGATGGCCGCTATGTCACAAGAGAGACCATCCAGCTTTTATGCAGCGAATTCGAAAAGTTCGGCGGGATCGTCTGCATCGCCACCGGTAACCACGACTATGCCGACACCGACAGCGTTTGGCGTACCAACTCCTTTCCGGCAAACGTCCACCTATTCCTCGATCCCACACTGACCAGCATCTCCTTTCCGGAGAAAAACCTGACCGTGTGGGGCTATGGCTTCTCTGCACCGGAGCTACCTGAAAGCCCCGTTGCCGGTCACCACGTGGAAGGCGACCAGATCCATCTGCTGCTGTGCCACGGCGATATCACCGGCGACGACCGCTATGCTCCACTTTCCCAAGAGCTGCTGAACGCCTTTGGTGCCGACTACGCTGCTCTGGGGCACATCCACAATCCACCACAGTCCGGCGACCACTCCGGCGCACAATGGGCCTACTGCGGTTGTCTGGAAGGCAGAGACTTTTCGGAGACCGGTCCCAAGGGTGCCTGCGTGGTGGAGATCGAGAAAAATGGCGCCACTGCTGCCGTGCGTATGAAACGGGTGCGCTTCTCCAAACGCCGCTACGAGACCGGTTCCCTGGACATCACCGGCTGTGCCACCATGGCCGATGTTCGCTCTGCCACCGCCGACTACATCGCTTCCCACAAATACGGCGAGGATACACTGCTCCGGCTGCGCTATACCGGCTTGACTGGCGATGGTCTGGTGATAAGCGGCGACCTGCTGGGCGATATGGGTCTGTTCTGCTTGCAGATCCAGGACAAGACCATGCCCGACCTTGCCACACTTTCTGCAGATCCCGGCATCCGTGGGGCTCTGTACCGCACACTTTCTCCGGCACTGACCTCAGGTACACCGGAAGAAAAGGATACGGCACTGCGGGCACTGCGGTATGCTCTGGCTGCGCTGGCCGGCGAAAATATCGTGGAATAACGGAGGAACCTATGAAAATTCAAGAAATTTATATCCAATCGTTTGGACTTTTTCACGATCGTTCCTTCCGGCTTTCCGAAGGCGTGAATGTGCTGGAAGGTCCCAACGAATCCGGGAAATCGACCTTGGCGGCCTTCCTCAAATATATCTTCTACGGTCCCGGACAAAAGGGCAGTCCCGACCGCACCCGGTATTTCACAGGTACCCGTGTCGGCGGCTGGATCACCTGTGTCACCGAAGCGGACGGCAATCTGTGGCGCATCGAACGTTCCACAAGCATCGACGGCAGCCGGGAAAGTATCCGGGACATGGTCCAGATCGTGGACACCCGTACCAATCGGATCCTGCCGGAAAAGGAACCGGGACAATATTTCTTTGGCGTAAACGAATCGGTCTTCACCAGCACCGCCTTTGTGGGACAGCTGGGTGCCGTGCGTCCCGATGGCTCCAGTTTGGCCGGCGCCGTGGAAAATATGCTTCACACCGCCGATGAAAACGTGGACTTCAAACGAGCCACCGCCAAGCTGGATCAGGCCAGACGGGAACTGCTGCCGAAAAATTCTGCCGGTGGAAAGATCCGGGAAAAGGAAGAAGAGGTGGCACAGCTGGAAGAAGCACTGACCGCCGCACAAACCAAAGCCGATCGCCGGATGGAAACCGAGGTGGCCCTGCGCACTGCCACAGCCAAACGGCAGGAAATGGAAGACAAAAAGAACGGTCTGGAAGCATTGACGTCTGCTGCCGAGGTCATCGCTACCTGCCGGAAGATCGCAGCCGCCGACGACACCGCCACCAAGCTCAAAAGCTACCAAAATGCCCTGGACGTCCTGTCTGCCCCACCGTTCAGCGATCTGCACACCCAGCTGGATGCACTGGAAACAGAGGCTGTCAAAGCTGCCGAGACCAGTGGCACGCTGCGTATGCGTAACGAAGAAGCCGCCGCTGCCTTAGAGGAAGGCGAATATTTAGAATCCAAATCCCGGCTGTTTTTGGCGGTGACCATCGTAATGGCCATTGCCGGACTTGTCTCTCTGGCAGCCGGTGCCATCATGGCGTATTTCGGCTTTCCCCAGTTCCTCTTTCCCTTTGGACTCATGGCAGTCTGCGTGATCGTGGGCATCGTGTTCTATGTGATGCAGGGCAAAAACCTTGCCAAGCTGGATGCGATCCTGGACGAATGGGGCGTGGATACCCTGGACGAGCTGGACGAAATGGCCGAATCCACCGAAAGCGCACCGGCCGAGACCTCTGTGGGTACCTGGTCGGTGGAAAACGTTGCCCGTCTGTATACATTGGCCGACGCCTGCGGTGTTCCCCATAAGGCAAACGACCCGGCAGAAACCCTGGAAGCCTTGCGAAAAAAAGCCGATAAAGCTGCCGCCGACCGGGATACCGTCCGTGCCAAGGTGGAAAACCTCAGCGGCCGATTGGGTGCCCTGCAGGAAGCCACAGCCGGTTTGGACAGAGCTGCCGTGGTGGCAGAATACAAGCAGCTCATGACCACACCCATAGGCAAGGCCGCACTGCAGCTGGACGCCGACAGTCTTGCCAAAGCGCAAAAGGAACGGGACTTCACCATCGGTACCTGGCGTGCCCAGTCCAAGAAGGAAGCCGAACTGGAAGCCGCTTATGCCGCACTGTGCGCCAATGAAGGTCGGTCGCCGGATCTGCTGGCAGGACTGCTGGACACGGCCAAGGAGGAGCTTCGTGAGCTGAAAAAGCAGCACGCCGGCTATTCGCTGGCACTGGAAGCCCTGCGTCTGGCCGGAGAAAGCCTGCGTACCACCGTGATCCCCACTGTGACCCGCCGTGCCTCCACTGCCATGGAAGAAGCCACCGACGGCAAATACCGCCACATCGCCATGGACGCCGCCTTTGGTCTCCAATACACCACAGACGATGGCACCGCTTCGGTGGAGCTGCTCTCCAAGGGAACCGCTGACCTGGCGTACATATCCCTGCGTCTGGCACTGGCACACACCCTGTTTGGCGACAACGGCAGAGAGATCCCACCCATGGTCTTTGACGAGACCTTTGCCGCCGTGGACGAGACCCGACTGGCCAAAGCGCTGTCTGCCATGTGCCACACCGGTGGACAATGCCTGCTGTTCTCCTGCCGTAGTGACGAAGCAAGACTGGGGGAAGCCCTGGGCTGTACCGTGCTGCAAATGGCATAGATTCCCATCACCCAAAAGCGTATCCCATCGTCCCAACAGGCAAGACAATATCACACGATCTTCCAGCCTGGTCTGTCGTCTTTCCGGCACAGACCAGGCTGTTTTCGTATTTCCTTGCGGCTTTTTTCCTTTTTACACCGCCATTTTTGAAATTATTGTTAACAATCATTTCAAACGGATAATTCGACCCATTTTTGTGGTATAATATAGTAGATACTGCCTACAGAAGGAGACCCAGACCGGGCAATGCGTTTTTTTGATCTATTCAATAAGCAATACTTAAAGCGGACCCTTGTCACCCTTGGCAGCGGTGCTCTGGCTCTGGGCATTATTTTCTATATCTCCTATCACCTGACCGAAAGCTTCGAGGAGACTTTGGGACTGCAAAACGCCGTGTATGTGGACGAAAGCCAGATCATACACGCCGATGGGTACATATTCCGCAGCGAAAAGGTGCTGTACGGCGGCACGGCTGGTTACGGCAGCGTCAGACCGGCTGTGTCCGATGGCACCCGATTGGCTCGCTACGACAAAGTGGCGGACATCTACGAGGGCACCTCACCGGATATATTGGCGCGACTGACCGAGCTGGAGACCCAATTGGAGCTGCTGACCAAAAGCGCCGACGAGGATGTGTCCCAGGTCAGCACCTCCGGACTAGAATCGGCGATCTTCCAAAATGTCCAGAACATCCGCACCCAAGTGGAAAGCGGCGCACTGGACGAGGCGGTGACCATGCGGACGGATCTGCTACTGAGCATCCAGAAGCGTGAGATCTTTGCTGCAAGCTCCGCAACCGGCAGCGGCACGTCCCTGAACTATACCGCACGGATCCGCACACTACAGGATGAAAAGGCCGCACTGCGTTCCCAGCTGGGCGCCTGCCTGGAGACCTGCTATGCACCCCAAGCCAGCTATTATTTTTCCCCGTCCACGGTGGATGGCTACGAAGCGCTCTTTCCGGCAAACGAGCTGACAGGCATGACCTATGACGAATTCATGTCCCTGATCACCGTGGAGCCGGAAACCTACAGCGGCAGCAGCCAATGCGTAGGCAAGCTGGTGACGGATTTTCGCTGGTACGTGGCGTGTCCCATGACCAAAGCAGAAGCCGCATCTCTGGTGGATGGCTACAGCTATTCTCTGACCTTTCCCTACAACGGCAACACGACCCTGCAAATGAGGCTGCAGACCGTGATCCCGGAGCTGCCCGGCACCGGTGCCATCGCCGTGTTCCTATGTGAGAAAATGCCCGATGGCTTCGATTATACCCGTATGCAGCCGGTCCAGGTGGCAACGGCAGAATATCGTGGCTTTTCCGTACCCACCTCGGCCGTGCGCATTCTGGACGGCTACGAGGGCGTGTACGTGCTGGACGAGGTGACCGTGGTCTTCAAGCGGATCCAGATCGTGTACGAAGGCGACGGCTACTACATCTGTATCAGTGGAGAAACCACCGACGGCACGGAAGACGGTAGCCTCTACGGCTGGCTCCGGATGAACGACGTGATCATCACCGAAGGCACCGGCCTGGAGGTAGGCAAGGTCATCGCCGTGGGAGAAAAGAGTAGCTAAATAGTAACGCAATACGCCCCACGGCTGAAAATTTCCCTGACGGAAAATTTGTTAAATCGTGGGCAAAAACATAGATCAGAAACGAATGGGTTTTCATATGACGGAACAAAGAAAAATCGAGCTTGCCGACAACTACAGTCGGATCCGGGAGCAGATCGATGAAGCTGTTGTCAAGCGTGGCGCCGGTGCCCCGGTGTCTCTGTTGGCAGCCTCCAAGACCTACCCGGCCGAGGATATCGCCTATCTCATGTCCCACTGCGGACTGACCATGGCCGGTGAAAACCGACAGGTAGAGTTCACGGAGAAATACGATGTGGTGCATCCTCTGGGGCAATACCACTTCATCGGGCATCTGCAGACCAACAAGGTCAAGTATCTCATCGGCAAAGCAGACCTGATCCATTCCGTAGATTCGGTGCATCTGGCGGAGGAAATTGCCCGGCAAAGTGACAAGCACGGCGTGGTGACCCCCATTCTGGTACAGGTCAATGCCGGTCGTGAGGAAGCCAAAAGCGGCGTCCTGCCGGAAGAAGCACCGGAGTTTCTCGCACGCATCGCCGAAATGCCCTCGCTGAAACTGCGCGGCATGATGGTCGTTGCACCGATCTGTGACGAAAAAGCGGCTTTGCGAAAATATTTTCAAGAATCTTATCGGATTTTTATTGACTTTTTCGGAAAAAACACGCATAATATAGAGGAGCCTATTTTGTCCATGGGCATGAGCGATACCTTCGCCGACGCTATTGCAGAAGGGGCTACCCTGGTGAGAGTGGGAAGCGCACTCTTTGGAGCCAGAAATTATAATTAAGTAAACGCTATATCCCAACGGATCTGTGGTACTGTTATCGGTGGATCCGTCCATGGATAGTGATATATAAAATTCAAAAACATACTCGAAAGGTAGTTTTCAATAAAACGGAGGCTAAAAATGGGACTTATGGATCGAATCAAGAAAGTGACCGGCACCAACGACGCATATGACGAAGCATACGACGATGATTACTACGGCGGCTTCGATGGATACAACGAAGGAGAGGACGACAGCGATATGCAGATGGCAGGCAACATGAATCCTCCTATGAACGGCGGTATGGGTGCACCTGCCCAGAACCCGGCACCGGCTATGGGTGGTGGTCTCAGTCTGTCCGGCAACAACATCAAGATGCAGGTCGTTCGCCCCCAGAGCTTTGACAGCGCATCCCAGATCGCTGACCATCTGCTGAACAAGTGCACCGTGGTCCTGAATCTGGAAAGCACCAACAAGGAGACCTCTCGCCGACTCATCGACTTTTTGGCTGGCGTGGTGTACTCCATCGATGGCTCCTTCAAGCGCATTGCCAACCAGGCCTATGTGTTCACGCCTTCCAACGTAGACGTGGGAGATGCCAAGCTGAACAGTCGTCCCCAGCAGAGACGGGAAGAAGAACCCGTTCGGGAAACCCCTGTAGAAGACGAATTCGGCGACTTCAACTGATTCCCACTACATAATTTTATACAAGAAACATTCTCTGCTGCAAATATAGTATCGCAGGGCTTTGTTTCTGTACCCATTTTTACAGGGTGTGTTTCGGGATACACCCTGGCTTGACAGGAGTGTTCGTCTTGCATACACTGCTATATATTCTGACCTCGACTCTCTCGCTGCTGCTCAGTATCCTGGAGCTGCTCATGCTGGGTCGGGCGATCCTGAGCTGGTTTCCCATCGATGAAGACAATGCGCTGGTGCAGTTTCTCTATGGGATCACAGAGCCGGTGATCTACCCGGTGCGGATGCTGCTGGAACGGTTCGACCTGTTTCAAGGGCTTCCCATCGACATGGCTTTTTTCTTTACGTTCATTCTGATCAACATCCTAGCCATTCTAATATAATGGAAGATTTTGCACGGTAGGAAAAGCGTATGGAAATGACACGAGAAGAACAGCTCCTGTGCGCCAGAGCCATCGAGCTTGCCGGGGGAGCCGCATACACCACAACGGCTACTGCGTTTCTCACGCCCCGGGAACGACTGCTGGTCCACGATGCATTGATCCAAGCCGGCCTTGCCGAAAACTGCTTTTTCTGGGGTGGCTGTCGCAGCTGCGATCGGACCATGGCCATTTTCCCGGCAGCCTATTGGCAGGTCGAGGATTGGCTTGCGACCGAAGCACCGGTGGTCAAAGGTGGCTTTGCCGGTGCCATGGATGAGGCAAGAGAAGACTATTTTGTCCGGATGCTGACCGATATACCGGGGTTTTCTGCGGAGATACCGCTAACTTCCCTGCAGATCACCGGCTCCGGCTTTGCGACCCTGTCCCACCGGGATTTCATGGGCGCCATATTGGCACTGGGCATCGAACGTTCCGTGCTGGGTGAGATCGTGGTGGATTCAACAAATGTCGACGAAGCAGGCGCTCTGGTCTTTACCACGCCGGAGATGGCAAGCTACCTCATCGAAAACCTGACGAAGATCGGCCGGGATGCCGTAGCGGTGCGCCCCTGCTCTATCGATCCCACCGGGTCGGTCCCACGGCAGTACGAGAACCTGTCCGTCACGGCGGCCTCACCACGGGTAGACGGCGTGGTACGGGCGCTGACCAACCTGTCCCGTGAGGATGCGGCGGCCATGGTGCGTGCCGGACTGGTGGAACGAAACTACGAGCCCATCGAGGATGTGGACAAGCAGCTCCACGCCGGAGACGTGCTGACCATCCGGGGCTATGGCAAGTACCGCATCGATCGCACCGATGAAGAAACCAAGCGCGGCCGGAAACGGATCCTGTGCCGCAAATATAAATAACTTCCGTTATCTGAAAATGTCAGAGGGCACTGCCTTTGGTTTCCGACTTCTGACATCTAACATCTGACTTCATAACCTCACAAAGGGGGCTCGATCATGGCGAAAGAAACAGAATCCGGACTGCGGAAAATGCAGTTTACCAAGGCACTACGGGGCTATACCTGCGAAGAAGTGGATACCTACCTGGCGCACGTAAACGACCGGTACGTCGCCGTGGTACGGGAATGCAGTGAGCTGAAAAAGAAAATGGCCGTTTTAGCCGCCGGACAAAATGAATTCCGGGAAGATGCACTGCGGGAAAAGGCAAAGATCGCTGCCGAAGCCGATGCCATGCTGACCGAAAAGAAAGCAGCTGCCAATGCACTGGTGCGAGAGGCCGAACAGAAGGCAGCCCAGATCCTGTCGAAGGCCGAAGCTGCCGCCGCCGGTATCCTGAAACAAGCCGAAACGGAAGCGGCAGAGATCCACACTCGGCAGCAGGAGCAGCTCGATGCCTGTCAGGAGGCCGAACGTCAGCTGCACAGACACAACAACACCGCCGATCGATTGGTGGCAGAGATCGATGCCTTCCGGGAAAAGGTCTTTGCCATGTACGCCAGCCACATCGAAGCCTTGGATCAGCTCTCCCAGCTCACGGACGATTTCTACAAGGCCAAAGAGGAGCTGACGATGGATATACCTGCCGACACCGCCGAAGACGAACCGACTGCGGATACCGATATGGTGTACGAACCTGCTGCGGAAAATTCTGCGGCAAAGGAAGACGAGGATCTGCTGCGGATCGATTGGCAGGAGCACAAGCAAAAGCAAGCGACCCGGGAAGCCATCGAAGCCGAGCAAATGGCTGGCAAGACCCTTTGGGAAGTCGCCAAAGTCGCCGAAGCCCACGCTGCTGCCACCGCCGAAAAACAGTCCCCTGCAACGGGACCGATGCCTGCAACGGGATCGGACTTTGCTACAGACGAGATCGATGAGATCTGGGAAGAACCCATGCTGAAGCCGGAGGAAGACACCACTGCAGCACCGACACCTGCCGCTGAAACGAGCACCGCTGCCGAGACCGATGCGGATCTGGACGAGGATCTGCTGGCCGGTTTGGAACGGGATCTGCTATCGGCCTATGCCAAAGGCGGCGTGGACGGTGCCGAAGATGCCATTGATGCTTTGGATATCGAATCGCTCATGACAGAGGAAGCACCCCGGGTGAACACACCGGACGAAGCCGACAGTGAAGCCGATTTTCTCTCCGACATCGCCAGCGAATACCTGACGCCAAATGTGCAGGCTCCCACTGACAATCCCCCAGCACCGGCAATGAACACCGGGGATATCACAGCCACCCAAGCCGATGATCTGGACGAGCTGCTGGACGACGAGCAGTCCCACGATGTGAGCCTGACCGGAGAATTTGACAAGATCTTCAGCTCCAAGAAAAGTGCGGCCTATGTGGATGAGGTCAGCCGTCAGCCGCTGGTGGAAGCCAAGAAGCCGGAAAAACCCAAGAAACATAAATAAGGAAGTACGATACACCCTATGCTTTGGACACTGCTCATCATCGCTGCCGCTGTAGCGCTGGATCAATGGACGAAATCCCTGGCTGTTTCCCATTTGCAGCCCATCGGTTCCTATCCGCTGATCGAAAATATCCTGCATTTCACCTACGTAGAAAATCGTGGCGCCGCCTTTGGGATGCTGGCCAATCACCGATGGGTCTTTATGGTGCTGTCCACCTTGGCCATCGGGCTCATGCTGTTCTGGCTCCTGAAGGAAAGACCCAAGAGCAAATGGGTCCAGGTGGCAGGTGCCATGATCATTGGCGGCGGCATTGGCAATATGATCGACCGGGTGGTGCTGGGCTACGTGGTGGATTTTATCGACGTGCGTGCCATCGACTTTTACGTCTTCAACGTAGCGGACTCCTTTGTCTGTGTGGGCTGTGGCATGATCCTGTGCTGGGCGCTGTACATGGAGCTTGTCGCCAAAAAGCCCGCCATGGATATTTTGTTTGGCACCGAACCCAAACAGAACGACGATTCCGCTGCATCGGATACAGATACGACCACCACGAATACGGAGACCACGGAGAATACAAATGTATCAGAATGAAAACTGGGACGGGGAGGAATTCTCGTCCCTTCTTGCTATCACGATCCCACCGGCGCTTTCCGGAAGCAGACTGGATGCGGCCCTCGCGACCTGCACCGGTCAGTCCCGGTCTGCCATCGAACGCCTGCTGGAAGGTGGCATGATCCGCCGGGAAGATACCACAGGCAAGGCACCCACCAAAAAAGACAAGGTAAAGGCCGGAGAATGCTACACATTGACTCTGCCGGAGCCGGAGGACTACGATGCACAGCCGGAGGAAATGCCTTTGGACATCGTATACGAAGACGAGGACATTTTGGTGGTGAACAAGCCCCAGGGCATGGTGGTACATCCGGCCCCCGGACACACCACCGGCACCCTGGTCAACGGACTGCTGTACCACTGCGGTGACAGTCTCTCCGGCATTGGCGGCGTCAAGCGACCCGGCATTGTCCATCGGATCGACCGGGACACCAGCGGGCTGCTCTGCGTTGCAAAAAATGACCATGCCCACGGTGCCCTGTCGGCACAGCTATCCGACCACACCATGCACCGGGAATATCGCACCCTGGTGATCGGTGGTCTGCCCGAAGAACAAGGCACCATCGATGCCCCCATTGGCCGCCATCCGGTGGATCGGAAGAAAATGGCGGTACAAAAGGACGGCAAACGAGCGGTGACCCACTATACGGCGCTGGGCAAGTGCGGTGGGATCACGGACGCATCGGTGGTACTGGAGACCGGCCGCACCCACCAGATCCGGGTACACATGGCGTACATTGGCCATCCGGTGCTGGGCGATCCGGTATATGGCGGAGACAACCACCCATTTGTGCGCCGCCATCCCACACTGTTCCACGGACAAATGCTCCACGCCGCTGCTCTGGTACTCATCCATCCCACCACCGGTCAGACCCTGCGCTTCACCTGCGATCTGCCGGACTACTACACGGAGACACTGCGGCTACTGGCCGAATCGGAACAATGACGTTTCTCTACAAGTCTGACTTTCCAAAAGGAGGATGATCCTATGACATACGAAAATCCCACAAGCGCCCGTTGGTACCGGGAAGTGCTGGCCGATCCCACGGGAGTGCCGATCCACTTCACCTATGGGGACAAGACCTACACCGGCCTTGGTGACCTGGCTTTCTTGGCCGAGGCGACCAAGTCGACACGAGGCGGCACCACCACAGAGCGCACCTATCGGCTGGACGAGAACGTGACCGTCACCCTGGTCTCCACCTTCTATCCGGCTTTTGGCGTCTGTGAATGGACGGTGACCTTCACCAACACCGGGGACAAGAACAGTGCGGTGCTGACCGACGTGTCTTCCAGCCTGACCTTTGCCGGAGAGAAGCCGGTGCTGCGAGGCAGTTTGGGCGACCACGAGAATTTCTATCGTCCCTATGTCTACGACCTGACGGAAACACCGGTGCATTTCGTCTCCGACAGCGGCAGACCGACCCACGTGAACTTCCCCTATTTCAATCTGGAATACGGCGATGGCGGCGTGATGCTGGCTATTGGCTGGGCCGGTACCTGGACGGCGGATTTTGCCTGGGACGGGTCCAGCGTCACCTATACAGCCGTGTCCACCAATCGACTGCGCACCTATCTGAAGCCCGGTGAAGTGGTGCGGACTGCTCTGTTCGTCATGGCTCCCTACACCGTACGAGACGAGGACTATGCCACCAACTTCTGGCGCCGCTGGTTCATCGACTGCAACCTGCCAGCCTTTGATAAGGAGCAGCCACTGCACCCCATGTCCACCTGCTTCCTTGCCTACGACACGGGTATCCCCAACTCCGACGGCAGCATTTCCGAGCGGTACTTCACCTGGCGGCCTTCCATGGACAAGCTGCTCTCCGAGGGACTGCACATGGACATCCGTTGGTTTGATGCCGGCTGGTATACCGCACCGGACGGGAGCAGTCCCTTTGCCGATTGGTGGGGCACCGTTGGCACCTGGGAGCTGGACAAAACCAAGTGGCCGGGTGAGACCTTCCTCGAATCCACAGAATTTGCCCGGAAGCAGGGAATGCGCACCATGATGTGGTTCGAGCCGGAGAGAGTCACCGACCCGGACAATCTGGTAAAGCACTATGGCTATAAACCGGAGTGGGCGATCCGCAGAGAAGGCATTGGCTCCATCTCCAACAACATCGGCATCCCGGAATGTCTGAGCTGGACCACGGAACGGGTCTGCAAGGTGCTGCGGGAGAACAAGGTGGAGATCTATCGGGAAGACAACAACTCCGACCCCGGCGCGCTATGGCAGTATCTGGACTCTCTGGAAGGGGACGACAGAGTGGGGATCACGGAAAATAAATTTGTCATCGGCCACTACAAAATGTGGGACGACATCATCGACTGTACCCTGTCCTTTGATGGCTGCGGCTTTGTGGACTCCTGTGCCAGCGGTGGCGGACGGAACGATCTGGAATCCCTGCGCCGTGGCGTGCCCATGCTGCGAAGCGACTTTGACCGGACCACCACCTCCATGCGGCTGTCCATGACCACAGCCTTCAATAAGTGGGTACCCTTCTGCGGTGCCAACACCAAGGAAAAGGTGGGTCAGGTGGACACAACGGGGAGAAGCGACAAATATATCTGGCGTGCGTCGTACCTGCCGGTGCTGAACGTGGATTCCCAATACTGTCAGGATCCGGGGCAGGATTTCGACAACCTGCGCTTTGGTCTCACCGAGTGGCAGAAGCTGAACCGATATCTGCTGGAGGACTTCTACGTCCACACGCCCTGGCACGACCACAACTATCGGGAAGGCTTCACGGCCTACAGCTACATCGATCCGGTCACCGAAGACGGCGTACTGTTTGCGTTCCGGATGGAAGACTGCCCGACGGATACGCTGACTGTCACGCTGCCCTATGCCAAGGAAGGCACATGGGAGCTGACCGACGAAGATACCGGGGAAACGGTGCGCTGCGACGGCGGTAAGGTGGTGCTGCACTTTGCAACGGCAAGAACGGCACGACTGCTTTGGGTGAAGAGAAAATAAAAAAGAACAACAAAATACCGCAGCCTCACAAAACATCGTGAAAGTAGCGGTATTTTTGTTAAGGCACCACTCATACGCATTTCCCAGTAATTTTTCCCCAAAACCCTCTTGCAAAATCCATCCATTTCTGGTATCATATAGCCATACAAGTTCAACCCGCTATGCAAAGGAGAAACCACACATGAAAACAGATCATCGTACTGTCACCCTGACCGGCGGCTTCTGGAAAGGAAAGGAAGACCTGAACCGGGACGTGACCATTCCTGCTGTATACAAGCGCTTTGACGAAACCGGACGTATCCGTGCTTTCCGCTGCGACTGGAAGGAAGGTATGCCCGATATGCCCCACATCTTCTGGGATTCCGACGTTTACAAATGGATGGAAGGCGCTGCCAATGTGCTATCCCGGGAAGAGGATCCCGCACTGCAGGCCCAGGTAGAGGCCATCATTGATGAGATCGAAAAGAACCAAAAGGAAGACGGCTACTTCAATATCCACTTCATGGTGGTAGAGCCGGACAAGCGTTTTTCCAACCGGGACTGGCATGAGCTGTACTGCGCCGGGCATATGTTCGAAGCCGCTGTAGCCTACTACGATGCCACCGGTAGAGATCGCTTCCTGCACATCGCCGAAAAATACGCCGCCTATATCAAGGCTGTGTTTATGGACGGTACCGCTGAACCGAGACCCACCTTTCAGACGCCCGGTCACGAAGAGATCGAGCTGGCACTGGTCAAGCTGTACCACTGCACCGGCAACAAGGATTGGCTGGATCTGAGCGCCCACTTCATCAACCTGCGTGGCGTGGATACCACCGAAGGCGAAGGTACCGCATGGGCCCACGACAAGCAGGTGCAGTCTCACAAGCCGGTACGGGAACAGTTCTCTGCCCTGGGGCACTCCGTTCGTGCCGGATACCTGTACACCGCTATGGCAGACCTGGCTATCGAGACCGGCGACGAAGCACTGCTCTTTGCCTGCGACCAGCTGTACACCGACCTGGTGAATCGCAAGATGTACATCACCGGCGGTCTGGGTTCTACCTCCCACGGGGAAGCCTTCACCATTCCCTATGACCTGCCCAACGACCATGCCTATACGGAGACCTGCGCCTCCATCGCCATGATCTTCTTTGCCCACAGAATGAACCAGATCCACAAGGATGCCAAGTATGCGGACACCATCGAGAAGGAGCTGTACAACGGTATGCTGTCCGGTCTGTCTTTGTCCGGCGATGCATTCTTCTACGAAAATCCTCTGGAGATCCATCTGGACAACTACAAGAAGCAAGGCGGCCGGTATCCCATCACCCGTCGGCAAAAGGTGTTTGGCTGCTCCTGCTGTCCGCCGAACCTGAACCGGGTGCTGTCCTCTCTGGGTCAGTATTTCTACGGCTGGGAAGACGGCAAGCTCTGGGTGAACCAGTTTGGCGACAGCGTGTTCGACAACGGCCATATGCGCCTGACCCAGACCACCCAGTACCCGGTAAACGGCAAGATCACGTTGGTGGCTGAACATACCGAAGCGGTATATGTGCGTATCCCTGCCTGGTGCCGCAAGTTCACCGCCAACCGGGAATACGTGCTGGACAAGGGATATGCCATCTTCCAAGGTGACGGAGAGATCGTGGTGGAGTTTGTCATGGAGCCTGTGCTGATGCAGTCTGCCACCGGTGTATACAAGAATCTGGACAAGGCGGCCCTGCAGTATGGTCCCATCGTATACTGCGCAGAAGGCGTGGACAACGACGGCGACGTACACAGCCTGTACTTTGATACCCACGGTGCCAACTGGCAGATGGACGTATGCGACACCTGCGGCTGTCCCAAGTTCCACGGTCACGCCTTCCGCCGCATCGACCCCACGGACGCACTGTACTATCCCCTGTCCGATTCCTTCGTGGAGACCGAGATCAACCTGATCCCCTACCATACCTTCGCCAACCGGGAAGAGACCAATATGCTGGTGTTCCTGAGCTATAGATAATATGAGCACTCTCTTTGCCCCGGAATGGCTAAGGTCGTTTCGGGGTAAAGCTGTTTTGTTCGCCATAGATTTGGAAAGGAAAAATGCTATGCAAGTGCTAACGATCCATACAAACGCCCCGACCTGTGACCTAACGCCCATCGGCATGGGTGGTACGGCCGGCGGCAGAGCATACACCGTCACAAGGACCTGCATCCTGCGAGACGGAAAGCCCTACATCCTGCGCATGGGAGAGCTCCACTATTCCCGTGTGCCGGATTGCGACTGGGAACGAGAGATCACCAAAATGAAGGAAGGCGGCATCGATGTGGTGGCGTCCTATGTATTCTGGAACCACCACGAGCCGGTGGAAGGGCAGTTCACCTTCTCCGGCAACCGGGACATTCGCCGCTTTGTGGACACCTGCGAAAAGGTCGGTATGCCGTTCTATCTGCGCATCGGCCCCTGGGCCCACGGCGAAGCACGGTACGGCGGCTTCCCCGATTGGCTCATCCAAAACGGCTGCAAGCTCCGCAGTACCGATCCCACCTACCTGACCTACGTGCGCCGGCTGTTCACCAAGATTTATGAAGAAGTCAAAGGCTCCCAAAACATCCTCGGTATCCAGGTGGAAAACGAAATGGCGTGCGACCGTGCCTATTTGACCGCTCTGTGGGATATGCTCCGGGAGATCGGATTTACAGCCCCACTGTGGTCGGCTACGGCGTGGGGACAGGCAGATCTGCCGGAAGGGATCCTGCCCATGTACGGTGGCTATCCGGAGGCACCTTGGGAAGGCCACGTGCGGCCACTGGGTCCCAACGCCAACTATTTCTTCGCCACGGTACGAGAGGACGGTGTGGTCGGCAAGGATCTGCTGGGAGAGAGTGCCATTCCGGAGGTGGAAAAGTACCACGGCAAATATCCCTTTTTGACCTGTGAGCTGGGCGGCGGCAACCAAAACACCTACCACCGCAGACCCATTTTCTCCCCGGCAGACATCACAGCTCTTGCCATTTGTAAGCTGGGTTCCGGCGCCAATGGACTGGGCTACTATATGTACCACGGCGGCGTCAATCCCGTGGAGCAAAAGGGGAACGAGCTTGTCACCTATCAGGAGAGCCGAGAGACCGGATACCCCAACGACTGCCCGGTTGTGTCCTACGACTTCCAGTCGCCGCTGGGTGATGTGGGACAGATCCGGGACAGCTACTATGCCCTCTCGCTGCTCCATCGGTTCGTGGCGGCTGTAGGAGAAGAAATGGCCACCATGCCTGCCCTGTTCCCGGAGACCATGCCGGATAGCCTTGCCGATACCAAGACCCCTCGTGTGGCAGTGCGTTCTGGTAGCCAAGGTGGCTGCCAAGGTGGCTTTGTGTTCTACAACAACCACATCCACGGTGGTACCCTATCTAAGAAGACCTTCGAGCTGCAGCTACCGGATATTGGGCTGACCATTCCCATGACCCTGCCGGAGGGTGGCTGTGGCGTGTTCCCCTTTGGGATGCAGATCGGCACCGAACGGATACGCTGGATCAAGGCCATGCCGGTATCGATCACCGCTACAGAAGTAGAATTTGTACCTCTGGAATGCGTCCAGCCCATGGTGTGTCGGGCAGACGGAACGGTGGAACCTGTCACAGACGGCATGACCATCGGCGGTATTCCGGTGCGGCTGACCAGACCCAGCCATCGGATCCATGGTCGTGGGGTAGCATTGCCGGTGACGCCGGTGAAACGGACACTGCCCTTTGCGGTGTTTGCCCATCTGCGGCGGCTGGACGGTTCCCATCTGACGGACTGTGCGGTAGAATCTGCTGTACACGTATGGCCGGGGATCGAGCAGCTGCGGGTACAGGTGTGCGGCAACGTAGCGGCGGCCTTTGACGGAGACACCGGTCGGCTGCTGTCTGACCATTTCTGCGACGGTGACACCTGGGTGATCGATGTCCGTAGCGTGGAAAACGTGCATTTCCTGGTGCAGCCCTTGACGGAAGACGACCGAGGCACCATCTATCGAGAGATCGATATCCCGGAGCATGACACGACCCTACGTGTGTGGGGCTGCGGAAAGGAGTAAGCAATGGATATTTGCAAAGAAAATTTCACCATTGCCGGTGTGCCTGCGGTGCTGTACGGAGAGACGGCCAAAAAGCTGCTGATCTATCTCCACGGACGCATGGGCTGCAAGGAAGAAGCGGCATCCCTAGTCCCCCACTTCTGCCCCAAGGGATACCAGATCTTGGCAGTAGATCTGCCTGAACATGGTTCACGGCGACCTGAACATGGAGAAAAGCAAAAGGATCCCACGGACAAAAAGGAGTGCCTGCCATGGGTGGTGATCCCGGAGTGGACGGCCATGCTTGCCTGGGTACGAGAACGGTACGAACACATTTCCTTTTGTGCGGTGAGTATGTCGGCCTGGTTCCTGATGCGCTCCTTCCGGGACGAACGGTTCGAGAAGGCGTATTTTATCTCTCCTATTGTGGATATGCGCCGGGTCATTGAGGACATGATGGCACGAGCCGGGGTGACAGCCAGCGATCTGGGCTGGAAGCAGTTTATCCCCACGGACGAAGGAATGCTGATCTGGGACTACTATGCCTACGCCGCCTACCAGCCCATCAACCGTTGGGACACGCCCACAGAGGTTTTGTACGCTAAAGGAGACGTGCTGCAGCCACAGAGCACCATCGAAGCCTACGCCAACCGGTTTGGATGGCACGTGACGGTGATCGACGGTCAGCACTGGATCCCACTGGACACACCGGCGCTGCAGGATTGGCTGGAACGCTGACCAATACACAAAACAGGAAAGCAGGATGTTTGTCCACACGACAGCATCCTGCTTTTGCAATTTCAGACGTAAGAAGTATGCGGTTGGAAGTCGCATACCGCTGGTTCGTGCCGTACAAGCCACACGTTATCAATAATCCAAAACAGCGAAGCTATTGCTACCATAATTCTTCATTCTTCATTTTCTTCCCTCTTGACATCTTCTCAAAAATCCTGTATAATATTCCTACTACATTACTGGAATTTTGGAGCATACGATTTATGGAAGCATCCACAACTGCACGTTTTACCCGTACGACCCGGCTGCTGGGAGAGACGGCTATGGAAAAACTTGGCGCTGCCCATGTGCTGCTGTTTGGCGTCGGTGGCGTGGGCGGCTACGTTTGTGAGGCACTGGTGCGCTCCGGGATCGGCGAGATCACGCTGGTAGACCCGGACACCGTGGCACCCTCCAACTGCAACCGGCAGATCATCGCCACCACAGAGACCCTCGGTCAACCCAAGGTCAACGCCGCCGCAGCACGGATCCACAGCATCAACCCGGCCTGCATCGTCCACACCAAACAGGAATTCTATCTGCCGGAGCTGGGAGACAGCTACGACTTTTCTGCCTACGACTATGTGATCGACGCCATCGATACGGTGACCGCCAAGATCGACATCATTTGCCGCTGTCAAAAGGTGGGCACACCGGTGATCTCTGCCA
Source organism: uncultured Ruminococcus sp. (assembly GCA_964623635.1). Lineage (GTDB taxonomy): Bacteria > Bacillota > Clostridia > Oscillospirales > CAG-272 > UMGS1696. The sequence goes on along the minus strand of CAZUUA010000007.1, from coordinate 21,773 downwards.
TGGGCACCGGCAACAAGACCGACCCCACCGGCTTTGTCATCACCGATATCGCCAAAACCAACACCTGTCCCTTGGCAGCGGTCATGCGTCGGGAACTGCGGAAGCGTGGCGTGAACCATTGCAAGGTGGTCTATTCTCCCACGCCGCCACTGAAACCCCTGCCCGATCCGGAGGACCCCAGCAGCCACGCACCTGCCTCGGTAGCCTATGTGCCGCCGATCTGCGGATTCTATATCGCCTCTGCTGTGGTGCAGGAGCTGACGACACCCACGATAGAGCAGGAGACGAACCCATGAGCAAGGAACGAACCTACACACCAGCGGAGCTTGCCATTCGCAGTGTGCTGAAAAAATACCGGAAGGAGATCTGGGCACCCTTCATCTCGGCCTGCAAGGAATACCGGCTCATCGACGAGAACGACTGCATAGCCGTATGCATTTCCGGCGGCAAGGATTCGGCACTGCTGGCGGTTCTCATGAAGCAGCTGCAGCAGTATTCCGACGTGCCCTTCCGGTGCGAATACATCTGCATGGATCCGGGCTATTCTCCTGCCAACCGGCAAAAGATCGAAGAAAATATGGCGACCCTGGACATTCCGGTACACTTCTTCGAGACCAATATTTTCCGTGTCACCGCACGGCAGGAAGGCTCACCCTGTTATCTCTGTGCCCGGATGCGCCGTGGCCATTTGTACAGCTATGCCAAATCGCTGGGCTGCAACAAGATCGCTCTCGGTCACCACTTCTCCGATGTGATCGAGACCACACTGATGGGGATGCTGTGGGGTGCCCAGATCCAAGCCATGCTGCCCAAGCTGCATTCTACAAATTTCGAAGGTATGGAGCTGATCCGACCCTTGTACAAGGTACACGAGGACAGCATCATCGCCTGGGCAAGGTACAATTCCCTGTCGTTTCTGGCCTGTGCCTGCACCATGACGGAGAACGCCGCCGTGGACGAAAACGCCTCCAAAAGACGACAGACGAAAAACCTGATTCGGGAGCTGAAAAAAGACTGTCCGGACGTGGAAAAGAATATCTTCAACAGCATCCACAAGGCGAACATCGACACCATGGTGGGATACAAGCTGCATGGAGAGACCCATTCCTTTTTGGAAAATTACGATACGGCGACAGCGGATGAGACCGATCTGTCCTGATGTGCGAAAGGAGCATACACTATGGAAAAGATATGGATCGCCATGAGCGGCGGCGTAGATTCCTCCGGGGCGGCACTGCTCATAAAAGAACACTATCTCCGCTGTGGCGGTGTCACGCTGACCATGCAGGGGAATGATGCCGACCAGCAGAACGTGCGGGATGCGGCACAGGTCTGCGAAAAGCTCGGTATATCCCATACGGCACTGGATTGCCAAAGGCAGTTTCGGGAAAAGGTCATGGGCTATTTTGCCGACACCTACCTGAACGGCGAGACACCCAATCCCTGCGTCATCTGCAACCGGGAGATCAAATTCGGCTTTCTGCTCGATATGGCGCGGCAGCATGGGTACGATGGCATTGCGACAGGGCATTACGCACGGATCTATCGGGACGTCAATGGACACTGCCTGGTGCAAAAGGCGGCGGATGTCACCAAGGATCAGAGCTACGTGCTTGCCATGCTGACCGAAGAACAGCTGCGGCACAGTGTGTTTCCATTGGGTGACTACACGAAGCCGGAGATCCGGGCACTGGCAGCGTCCCATGGATTTGTCACGGCACACAAAAGCGACAGCCAGGACATATGCTTTATCCCGGACGGAGACTACGTGCGCTTTCTCACCGACTTCACCGGACAAGCCCCCACGCCGGGCAATTATGTAGACGAAAACGGGCACGTACTGGGGCAGCATAAGGGGTATCCCTGCTACACCATTGGTCAGCGAAAGGGACTGGGCATTGCGCTGGGTCGGCATATGTTCGTGCTCAGGAAGGATGCCAAAACCAACACGGTCACACTGGGTGACGAAGCAGGGCTATTTACAAGGACGGTACACTGCTTACCCTTCCACCACCAAACGGCGTCTCCTTTGCCGGACGGTGCTGCGGTGTCCTGCAAGCTGCGGTATGCCCACAAAGAATCACCGGCCCGGCTTTGGTACACGGAAGACGGCTGTATGTTAGAATTTGACGAACCACAGCGGGCACCCACACCGGGACAGTTTGCCGTTTGCTATGACGGGGATCTGGTGCTGGGCGGCGCCGTGATCCGGTAACAGACATCGCCATGTTGTTTTGTGCATTTCAGCCAAATCTAAATGGTGACTTTCTACATTTTTCACTCTTGTTATCCAGTTTCAAACGTGGTATAATGGTAAAAATACAGAATACCATAGTCAAATACAGAAAGGACAAACAGAATGAAAAACCGGATCTTGGCAGTTTTATTGGTCACTATGCTGACCGCACCGATGCTGTTCTCCTGTGCCGGGGAGGCAGAGAACGAAACCACGGCTGACACCACCGCCACAGGTACGACCACCACGGAGACCGAAGCGGATTGGCAATATCCCGATGCGGACTTTGGCGGCGGCGAATATCGTATCCTCAATTTCGAGGAGCTGTGGGATATGTACATCCACATGGATGCTCCGGAGCTGACCGGTGAGGTCCTGAACGATGCGGTGTACAACCGGAACCGGAGAATCGAGGATGCGCTGAACTGCAAGATCGTGGAGAAAAGTGCCGGTACCACGGATATGACCGTGCTGCTGACCGATGCCAAGAACACCATCGTAGCCGGATCGGACGATTACGAGACCATGCAGCTGCCGGTGAACCAGGACATTTCCATTGTGACCGGCGGGTATCTGATGGACCTAAAGCCCATTGCCGGTCTGGATCTGGACGAGACCTGGTGGGATCAGGACGTGATGCAGTCCACCACCCTGAACGGCAAGCTGTATTTTGCCACCAGTGCTGCCAATCTGATGGCCTTTGACTCCATGTGGTGCCTGTTCTTCAACGAGGATATGATGGCCGATTACAGCCTGGACAAGCCCTATGATCTGGTCAGAGAAGGCAAGTGGACGCTGGATGCACTGAGCGAATACTGTGCCGCCGTTGCCAATCTGAACGGGGACGAGGCCTTCGCCTGGAACAAGGACGGCTCCTGCACCTGGGGGATCTCTGCCCACGTGAACAGCCCGGAGAAATTCTATTTCAGCTGCGGTGTCCGGGGTGCCCAGGTACAGAAGGACGGCTCCATCGCCTACACCATGGAGAACGAGCATTTCTATAACGTGATCGACAAGTTAGCGGTTCTGCTCAACGGCAACACCGGTATGTCGCTGTATGCCTCCACGGACGACTTCAATGCGGATGCCGGTGGATACGTGTACGTATTCAACACAAGACGATCTCTGTTCATGACCGCTGAGATCAAGGCGGCACAGCTGCTGCGGGAAATGGAAGACACCTTTGGTATCCTGCCCTTCCCCAAGTATGACGAAAACCAGTCTCAATATATGTCCACCATGGTACATATGCTCATGTACCAGACCATCCCCACCACCAACAGCCATTTGGATCTGACCGCCACGGTCATGGAAGCCATGGCACACGACAGCTACACCGCCGTTCTGCCCATCTACTACGATTCCGTGGTCGAACACAAGGGTCTGCGGAACGAGGATTCCGTGGAGATGCTGGAGATCCTGCGAGCCAACCGGGGCGTAGACATTGCGGTGGTCTTTGCCTGGAACGATGCCGCACGTGAGCAGATCCGGGAGGCACTGTTCAAGGGCAACAACCAGGTGGCGTCTATTATGGCGGCGCAAAAATCTGCCATCGAGAGCAACATCGAAAAATTCGTGGAATATCTGAATCAGTGAGCAACAGTAACGAAGGTGTACCCGTTTGGGATGCACCTTCTTTGTTTATGCAATATGCTCAATTTCACATGCCATTTTCCGTGTTTTTGCCCAATCGTTCCCCTTGCAATCGAACTACAAATGTTGTATAATATACTCCGTGCTACTAAAAATGTATTATGCCTATGCAAAAAGGAGTATTTATGAAAACAAGATCTATCCTGCCCCTGCTGTTGGCCATGCTGCTGGCTGCCACCTCTTTCGCCGGTTGTGCCGGGGATACCGCTGAGACCACTGCAGATACACCTGCGGACACCGCTGCTGATACCACATCCGCCGTCACCGAGACCGAGACCACACGCTATGCTGCCGATCTGCCTATGCAGGACTTTGGCGGCGCCAACTTCAATTTCCTCAAGCGCTTTACCGAAACGGCATGGAGCGTGAACGATCTGTTTGTAGAAGAACAGAACGGCGAAAAGATCAATGACGCTGTGTACGATCGGCAGATCTGGATGGAAGAGACCTACAACCTGACCCTGACCGCTACCGAAAGCGGCAACGATAACGTGCTGGAGCTGGCCAAGACCTACGTGACCGCCGGAGACGCCAGCATCCACGCCATCGCTACCAGTGTGTACGACATGGTATCCCTTTCCCTGGAAGGTATGCTCTACGACCTGAACACCGTGGAAAACATCGACCTGTCCCAGCCCTGGTGGAGCCAGAACATGAACAAAGCTGTGACCATCGGTGGAAAGCAGCATTACGCCATGGGAGACATTTTCATCGTGGACAACGAGGCAGAGCGGATCTACTACTTCAACAAGGCCATGGCTGAGGATCTGGGTCTGGGCAACCTGTACGATGTGGTGCGGGAAGGCAAATGGACCATCGACACCATGATGTCCTACGCCGAGCTGGCTGCCAACGATACCGACGGTGACGGCACCATGACCCGGGAATACGACCAGTGGGGCGTTATGGCACAGCCCCAGCACTTCGGCTTCGGTCTGTACATGGGTGCCGGACAGAAGCTGGTAAACAAGGACGACAAGGATATGCCCTTCTTCCAGGCCGGTGAAGCCTCTGCCATCGATATGATGACCGTCATCTCCGACAAGATCAGCGGCAGCGCAGCCGTCAGCCTGAACAACGAAAACACCATGGATGTCCAGCTCTCCGACAACATCATTTACTTCCAGGAAGGCCGCATCCTGTTTGCGCCGGAGGTACTGCTGCACATCGCCACCATGCGGAACAGCGATGTAGACGTGGGGATCCTGCCCAACCCGAAGTTCGACGAAACCCAGACCGACTACTACTGCTACGCCGACGGCTACTGCACCAACGGCATCTGCATCCCGGTCAGCAACACCGACACCGCCTCCATCGGCTATGTACTGGAAGCCATGTCTGCCGAATCCAAGAACGGCCTGACCGAAGCCTACTTTGAAGTGTGCCTGTCCAGCAAGTACGTACGGGACGCCGATTCCGTGGAAATGCTGAACCTGGTACTGGACAGCGGCACCCTGGACCTGGGTGAGCTCTTCCGCTGGAGCAGCATCGTTGACACCGTCTCCAACGCCATCAACAGCGGCGAATCCATTGCGTCCACCATTGCCAGTGCCGAAAGTGCCGTGGTTTCCGCTATGGAAAAGGATGTCAAAGCGCTTCTGGGTGAATAATACCTGCTCTCTTTGACAAAGTAAAAAATGGGACTACCGCATCCGAAAGCAATTTCGTGTGTGATAGTCCCGTTTTTGATTTGCGTAAACTTTATCCCTGTCTTGCCACAAAATCCTGCAGCAGTGCCACGTATTCTTCCGCAATGGCAGGATCGTCGAACCGGTCGGGCAGCAGCGACGCACAGGGGAAACCACGTCTGGGTTCCTCATGGGTCAGACCCAGCAGCAGTCGTGCGTGGGCGATATAATCCGACGGCGACGGATCCGGGGTGTTGGTGCCGATGTGGTCCAGATTCAAAATGCGGTCGTGGGACGAGAAGCGGCAGACCTTGTAATGCTCCATGGTCACCGCACGCCACATATCCTTTTCGTCAAAGGAAACATCGTTGATCCGCACCGTGTCGCAGTACCGGGACACAAAAATATCCGGAATGTGCGCTTCCACTTCCACTGTGGGATCGTGCTTCTTGATGATGCCGGAGATCATCTGCAGCAACGTCTTCATTTCCCGCTTGTTGCCGTAGGACATATCCAGCTTGAACTTTTTGAAGCCCATGTCGATGTAGTAGCCGAAGATCTCGTCGTAATACCGCTCCAGGATCGGGTCGGGACGAATGAACATCAGGCTTTGCGAAGTGTAGTTTTCCGCATTCTGGTTCCAGTTTTCACCGATCAGCTCCGGATGATGTTTTGCTAAGGTGCAATTGGGTGTGAAGGTAAATGGCGAGAACCACAGACCCGGATAGAACCCGGCGGCGGTCATGTCCTTGACCAGCTGCTCCATGTGGGGAAATTTTTCCCGGTCGATCTCCCAGTTGCCGCAGATCTTTTCCCCGGCCGGATACCGCAGATCCCAACCGTCGTCAATGGTCAGCTTCCCCTTGGGCAGACCCAGCTTCTCCACACGTGCCATGTAGTCGTATACGTACCGTTCGCACAGGGGCTTCCATACGTTGTCACTGCCCTCTCTGGCGGCTACGTTCTTCTGATCCACCCAGGTGCAGTATTCCAGCCCACGCCAGAACGCCTCCGGTGCATAGGACGGTGTATTTTCCAATACCTTTTCGTTGTAGCACTGCCATGCACCATAGGGGTCACAGCCTTCTTCCACAAACAGCACTTGCCCGGCCGGACAGGTGACAGTCAGCTTGCCGCAGCCATCATAGGCAAAGCGGCCACCCACATCGTTCACAAAGCCAAAGAACTGATTCCCCGTCAGCACCACCGGCGACCCAGACGTGCTGGATGCCCGAAGCGTAAAGGGATCATAATCGAAGGCCGAATAGGTGTGGTACGCATTGGCACCCCATTGGTTGTAAAACGGCAAATACAGCGGCGGCAATACCGCAAAGGTAAATTTCTCCTCATGAGAACAAGTATAAACCATAATTGATCCTTTCTAATGGTAAACGGTATCCAAGGAAGGGGCACGCTTACATACAGTCTAAGCTATCGAGTTGCCCCTCTTAATTTTTCGCAAAGCGTTGGAGAATTTTTACCATGTAAAAATTCTCAAGGGTGGGGCACGCTCATTATCAGTCTATGCTACCCAATTGCCCCTCTTAATTTTT
>CAZUUA010000007.1:0-14603 GCA_964623635.1 uncultured Ruminococcus sp. | reverse complement strand
AGAATTTTTACCATGTAAAAATTCTCGTGGGTGGGGCACGCTCATTATCAGTCTATGCTACCCAATTGCCCCTCTTAATTTTTCACAAAGCGTTGGAGAATTTTTACCATGTAAAAATTCTCGTGGGTGGGGCACGCTCATTATCAGTCTAAATCTAACAACTGCCCCACCCGGCTCACACTCATCACGGGCACAACACCCGGCTGCTCCATCAGATACCGCAGACTCAGGGTGTGTACGGACAGACCGGTCTCCTGAGACTTGGCCAGAAGCTGCACATAGGCTTCGCCATTCTTCGCCGTCAGCCAGCCACGATTGCCGGTGAAGTCCTCCACGTGGGACCACGTGCCATTTTCGTACACCGCACCACAGCGCTCCAGCTTGGCGAAAAATCCGTGTGCCACCGAGGAAAACGGCAGCAACGCAAAGCCATGTTCCCGTGCCAGCGTCCGCAGTGCCGCATCCGTGGCTACCATGCCGTCCGGCGGTGCGTAGTTTTCTGCGCCTTCCATGGCAAGACTCCATTCGTTGGACACACCCACAAAATACCGCTTCCAGTCGGCACCCATGTAGTCAATGGCAGCTTCTACCCGGTCTGCCGCATAGTTGGAAAAACCAAACCGCAGCACGTGTCCGCTTTCCACATGATGAACGCAAAAATCCACAATGGTGCGGATGTCCACGTTCCGGTTGTCTCGGTGCAGCAGACATATGGGCAGCTCGTCCAGACCCAGCGACCGGCGGCTCTCCTCCACGTCCCTTGCCATATCGTCTGCCGTCACACGGGATACCGTAGGCGCTTCCGGCATATAGTGACAGGCCTTGGTGGTGATGACCATATCGGTGACCTGCCGCTCCTGCAGCCAGCGACCGATAACGATCTCCGACGCATTGACGTGATCCACGCCCCAGCGGCCGTACACATTGGCAGTGTCCAGAAACCGACCGCCTTTGGCATAATAGGCATCCAAAATTTCATACGCCTTCTGCAGTGGTTCCCCGGTCAGTCCGGCACTGCCATAGGAAGCTGTACCCAGACACAGTGCCGACAGGGGCTTTGGAAAACTTGTAACTGTGATCGTATGCATATATAAACCTCCAATTATTGTAAGATAGAATACCGGAGCTTGCCGCCAGCCAGCACCGATACCACCTGCAAATCCGTATCCAGCACCACCACATCTGCTACAAAGCCCGGTGCCAACTTGCCTCTGTCCGACAGCCCCAGCACCTTCGCCGGATTTTGGGATGCCATCTTGACCGCATCGTACAGGGGTACATTCGCCAGCATGACCATGTTGCGCACCAGCCGATCCATGGTGGCCACGCTGCCGGCAAAGGCAGAACGGTCGGGCAGCTTGGCTACGCCATCCTCAATGATCGCCGGTTGTCCCCGGGTGAGACTGCCTAAAATCGTGGCTCCATCGGGCATACCGGCACCTCGCATGGAATCCGTCACCAGGCAGATCCGGTCGGTGGTCTTGCATTTGACAATGAATTTCAGCAGTGCCGGTGGCAGGTGACAGCCGTCTGCGATGATCTCCACGGTGAAGTCGTCGTAGTACAGCGCCGCTTCGATGGTCCCGGCAATGCGCCAGGCGTTCTTCCGATGGACACCCGGCATACAGGAATACAAATGGGTGATGAGACTGTAGCCGTTTTCCAAGGCCTTGGCGGCAGTGTCAAAATCCGCATCGGTGTGGCCAATGGAAGCAATCACCCCACGTCCGGACAGCACACGACCGAACTCCATACCGCCGTCCAGCTCCGGTGCCGCACTCCATCGTACCACATCGGGACAGGCATCCAATAGTGCCTCGTACTCCTTTCGCACCGGGGGACGAATGTATTTTTCGTCCTGGGCACCCTTTTGGCTGACGGCAAAGTAGGGGCCTTCCAGATGGATCCCCAAAAAGGCGCAGTCGGCCTCCCCTTTGGCCTCTCGATACACCGCACAGACCTGCTCGGTCTCCCGGGGATCACCGGACAATGTGGTGGGACACATGGCGGTGGTACCATGTCGGGCGTGCATTTTCGCCGCACCCACAAAGGCTTCCACGGTGCCGTCCATAAAGTCGTGACCGCCGCCGCCGTGGGTGTGCAGATCGATAAAGCCGGGCGTGATATATTTGCCGGTGCAGTCCCAAACCGACCAGCCATCCTCCGTTGGCAATTCACCCGTGGGACAAACCGCCACGATCCGGTCGTCCACTACCGCCACGTCCCAGCCGGTATAAATCCGATCCGGCAGCACCACAGTGCCGTTTTGATATAGGAGCTTTGGCATATCACAAAATCGCTTTCACAGGCACTTCCCGTTCGGTGGAGAAGGACAGATACAAGGCGTGCAGCAGTGCCACAGGAGAAACCAGCTCGGCATAGCTGTGTTCCATTTTGCCGTTTCGCAGCATATTGCAGAATTCGTCCAGCTCCGGTTCGTACAGGTCGGTGATATTTTCGCAGGTGACATACTTCGTTGCCTTTTCGCCATGCACCGTGACGCTGTAGGTGTAATTCGCATAGTGCAGGGTCACTTCCTTATCGGCATAGCGACATAAGGCAGTGATGGCTTTTTCTCTGGCTATGGCATAGACGGACTGTGGCAGACCGAACATGGCAAGCAGCATTTCCGCCAGATGTCCGGCATAGAAGTAGAAGTTGCCGTAGGGGTTTGTCATATTGATGGGTGCGGACAGGGAAGCCGACAATACGTTCCCCAGCTTTCCCTCATGTATCTCACTTTGCAGCGCCGCCAGCTCCGGTGCAAACTTCAGGCAGGAGCCGCCGCACAGCAGCGTTCCGGCTTTTTGGGCTTCCCGGATCATTTCCGCAGCGTTGTGTGGTTCGATGCAGAAGGGCTTGTCGATGAACATGGGCACACCGGCTTTGATGTAGGGCATGGAGTATTCGTAGTGGTTATCCCCATGTCGTGCCGTATTGATCATGCCATCAATCGATCCGACGCCGTCGATCGATCCGACAAAATAGGATGACGTATCCACTGCCATGGGTGCCAGTCCATCGTCCACCATCTTCCGTGCGGCAGCCCCGTCGTAGCTGTACACGCCCACGATCTCGATATCCCCATATTTCTCCGGTTTTTCCTTTATTAGCTTAGCAAACGCCGGCGCATGGGAATTCTCTACGCCGATCAGTGCGATCTTCTTCATGGCTTTTCTCCTTATGCCCTCTCACTTCTTACCTTCCAAGAACTTGTCCATCCGCTCGTTGACAGCATTGCCGGTGGTAAACGCATCCTTGGGTAGTGCGGCCAGCTCCCGCTTGAGACCATCGTATACGGTGGTCAGCTCGGACTGCTGCATACCGGTGACGGTCAGGATCTTTTGGTTGTCGATAATCCGGTCGAAGAGGCGGTCGTATTCCAGCTGCCAACGGGACCAGCGGTTGCCATAGGTCTCTGTCGGCTGGATGATGGACAGATATTCGTCCTCCGGCACCGGATAGATCTCCAGCCCGATCAGCTCCTTATAATATGCGGCAATGGTGCTCCAGGGGTTGTGCTCTGCTGTAGCCACGGTGAAGATCTCTCCATAGGCGGCATCGTTGAACAGCAGCCAGGCGATCATCTGTGCCACGTCTCCGGCCCAAGACATGGTGGCCTGTACAGGCAGCGCTTCTTCGGGCAGTACCAGCTTCTTACCGGCCTTGGCACGGTACACCACCAGATCTGCCTCAGCGGTCACCAGCTGGAACCGGCGCTTGGAGAAGGTGATGGCAGGACGGATGGCAGTCCAGTTCCGCTTGCCGGTCTCCTTGGTGTAGGCGTGTAGCGTATCTTCTCCTCTTGCCTTATGCAGAGAATAGTCGTCGGTGGCAAGAAATTCTGCATCGTCGGAGGCATCCACCAAACGAGGCGAGGTCTCTTTGATGGGGTGCTCCTTGTTGTCGTAGATCCGGTAGGAGGACAGGTAGATGTAGTGATCCGTATTGTCCAAAAGCTGCCGGTGCTTTGCTTTGAATTCTGCCGTGCCGTAGATCATAAAGTCCACGATCCCGTCGTATTCGTTTTTCAGCACCTCTGCCATATAGGCCGGATCCTTGGCATCCTTCGCCTGGATATACCGCAGATCGGGGTCACCGGATTCGATGGCGTCAAAGGAGATCACGTCCACCGCATAGCCCATCTTCCGCAGCAGGGGCACCAGGTACACGCCCATAGCACCGGTTCCACCCAAAACAAGAATTTTTTTCATATCGTTATGTCCTTTCCGATCGTATCCGATCAACGATCACACAACACCTTGGTGCGACCTATATCGGTAACGTATTATCATGTTTAGTGTACTATCCGTTTGCAGTATCTTTCGGGTACTATCAATACTGCATGGTCAGCGGGTTTTGTGCATGGATCAGCTCGTCCACACGGATCTGGCGGCGCACCTGCTCTAAGGTGATCGCAAGCGGCTTGCCGTATACCAGGTGATCATAAACCATGGTGTAGTACATATGTACCGCCGAAGTAAAGGCGTCTCCGGTCAGGTCGGCGCTTTCCTTGTGCCAGGGCAGTGTCTCACCGCAGTACATGGGGTAGCCTGTCTCCGGGTGGCGCAGGGGTGTCAGCTGCAGAGACGGCATGGGCACCTCTGCCGGGTCGAACCACTGCCATTCCACCACCTTGTGATTGGCACGGAGCGAACCGTTCTTGGCATAGATGGTGTACAGCCAGTTGGCATAGGCATCCTGCTTGGACAGCTCGATGTCGATCAGGGGCTTGCCGGGTGCGGTCAGGATGATCTTGGCATAGTCCTCTGCATCCCCGGCCACGTTGATGCTGCCCAGCTTCGAGAATACCTGGGGCATTTCCACATCGTAGCCCAGCAGATCCAGCGCCTGGTCCATGGGATGCGGACCGGTGTTCATCACTTCACCGCCACCCATACGCAGGGAGGTCTGCCAGTCCCAACGGCGAGAGAATCCGTTGAACCGGATGGAGATCTGCGTCAGCTCACCCAGCACGCCGCTTGCCAAAATCTCTTTGATCTTGAGAAAATACGGCGCATACCGGGACTGCTGGAAGGCTGTGACCATGACACCCTGTTGTGCGGCGGCGGTCATGATCTGATCCACATCATAGGCACGCTGGGCAAAGGGCTTCTCACACACCACATGAAAGCCGTGGTGCACCAGATCCAGCGTGATGGGCGCATGAAGATAGCTGAATGTCGAATTGACCACCAGATCAATGGAAGCCTGCAGCGGAAACAGCTCGGTGTAATCGGCAAAAACCGGGCAACTGAATTCCTTCGCAGCTCTGTCCCGGCGGTCCTCCAACGCATCCACCACGGCAACGACTTCATATTGAGTATTGGCCTCGGACAGAAAATAGCTGCCGTGGATGTCACGACCACTGCGGCCCTGCCCGATGATGGCAACACGAATTTTCTTCATATCGTATGTACTCCTTATCTCGTCTTTGGCATTGTCATACTTATATATTTTTCAAAAATTTTACTCCCCCAAAAGCTTTCTGCCGCTGTCCCCGTCGCAGTACAGCACCGCATGGCTGTGTGTCCGCATGATGGTGGCAGGACAGCTCTCGTCGATGGGATCGTGGCAGGTGCGCCAGACGGCCTCGGCTTTGGTGGCAGCAGGTACGGTACAAAACAGGTGTCCGGCCCCTGTCAGGCTGGGAATGGTCAAGGTGTACGCATGGGTGGGTACATCGTCCAATGTAGCAAAGCAGCCGTCGTGGACCTGCTGCATCCGGCAGACGGGATCCAACTTTGCCAGCTTGATGGGCAACGGATCGTGGAAGTCTGCCACACGGGGATTGTGCTCGTCACCGGGATCGTTGAAGGCGATGTGTCCATTCTCCCCAATGCCCAAGCACACGATGTCCACAGGATGCTCGGCCAGCAGCTTGCCATACCGGGCACATTCTGCCGCCGGATCGGGTGCGTCTCCCCGGATATAGTGCACTTCTCGGAAAGGCAGTCTACCAAAGATATGCGCTCGCAGATAGGACCCAAAGGACTGGGGATGCTCCGAAGACAGTCCCACGTATTCGTCCATATGGAAAGCGATGACCCTTGTCCAGTCGATGTCCGGTTCGGCACACAAAGACGCCAAGGTCTCGTTCTGGGAAGGGGCAGCGGCAAAGATCATGGACACGGTGTCCCGGATGGAAAGCAGGTACCGCAAAGTCTTGGCGCAGTCCATAGCTGCCATCGCTCCCATATCGGCACGAGAATCCGTGATATATACTTTCAGTTTGTCGTAGGTATTGAGCTGCACGTGCATTTCGGTCATAGAGAAAGACCTCCGTTGTGTTTTCATCATGATAGCACAAAATGCACGAAAATGCAAGAGGGTGCGGAGATTTTTTTGTACTGGCGCACGGCGCACGGCGTACGCTATGTGCCAGTACAAAATTAAAAAACCTGCTTCATACCCCGTTCATATTTCTATGGTATACTATCTCCCAAAACGTACAGCATAGAAAAATCACCTATTGTGGGTGGGTGCGAAGGAGGAAATGCCATGCAGGAATCCGGGGAAATGTATCTGGAATCCATTTACGTCCTCTCCAAGGAACACGGACACGTTCGTTCTATTGACATTTGTGAATACAGAGGATACTCCAAACCCAGCATCAGCCGAGCCGTGGGGCTGCTCAAGCAAAGCGGTCATATCTTGGTGGACAAGGACGGCTATATCACCCTGACCCCATCGGGTCTTGCCATCGCAGAGAGCATCTACGAACGCCATACCCTGCTGACCAAAATGCTCACCGGGCTTGGTGTGTCGCCGGAAATCGCCGCCGAAGACGCCTGCAAAATGGAGCACATCCTCAGCGAAGAGACCTTTGCAGCTATCAAACACCATATGACACAGTTCGGCGAGAAGTAAGGGATAAGCCCCAAAGCACCGCTCGTCACAGATACATCCTGTATCCGTGGCAACGGTGCTTTTTCTGTTTCCCGAAAAATTTTTATCGTTTTTCAATAAATACATATTGACAAACGGTAGGAACTGTGGTATCCTATAGGCAGAACGAGATCGGAGGTCTTTATCATGCAAAAGCGAAACGAATTTTCTCTGTGGCTCTCACAGGCACTGGCACTGCTCTTCTTTGTGGGTCTGCTCTTTGGCGCCTGTATCCTGCCCACCTACCTGAACGCCATCGACGGCGGTACCTTTACGCTGACCCAGCATGGCACCATTCTGGGTATCGGCTACGGGATTCTTGTGATCGCTGCACTGGCCGATGGGTTGCTCCTGCGACTGCTCTGGCAGGTGCGCCGGGGGAATGTGTTCATCCCCACCAATGTAACACTGCTGCGAGGGCTGTCCTGGTGCTGTCTTTTGGCAGGTGCGCTCTTCCTCTGGCTGGGACTTTTCTTTCTTTTGTCCTACGCCGTGGCATTTGTGGCGGTGCTGGTGGGACTGTGTCTCCGGGTGGTCAAAAACGCCTTTGCCGAAGCGATCCTGATCAAGTCGGAAAATGATCTGACGGTGTGAGGTGGTGCTATGATTCTCATTAACCTAGACGTAATGATGGCAAAGCGAAAGATGTCTCTGAACGAGCTGTCCGACCGAGTGGGCATCACCGTTGCCAATCTCTCCATTCTCAAAAACAACAAAGCCAAGGCAGTGCGCTTCTCCACACTGGACGCCATCTGCCAAGCCCTGGACTGCACCGTGGCGGACATTCTCGAATACGTACCCACGGACGACCTGCGAAAGGAGGAAGACGAATGAACGAATCACGATATGATTCCGAATCAAAATATGATTCCGAATCCAAACCCATCACCGAAACGAGCCTTGTGCCTGTTCCCAAAAAAGCAGCACACACCTACACTACCGTTGAAAAATGCTTGGCACTTGCCATGATCGGCTGGGGATATGCGTTCTTCCGGCTCTATCCCGTGTACAGGCATCCAAAATCGGCGCTGATCCTGCTCTGCTGCTTATTTGGTCTGACCCTGTTCGTGCTGTACAAAACGGGACACCGTCTCCGTGGCATGGCACTGGCCGGCTGTCTCTCCGCTGTGCCGGTATGTGTGTCACTGGCTCTGCCTGCCAACGAGCTGATCCACACCCTTGCCTTCCTCTACGGACTTGCCGCCTTTGCCTACACGGTGTACGCCGCCTGTGGGAATACGCTGGAGAGTGGCTTCTCCGATCTCCTCCCCATCGATTTCTTGAAGGCGATATTCTTTCTTCCCTTCTCTGCCCTGGGTGGACTATTTTCCGCTCTGCGTTCGGAGAAAAACGGTTCCCTCTGCCGCCGGATCTTTGCCGGACTCGGTCGGGTGCTCGGCGGATTTTCGCTGGCGCTGATCCCCACGCTGGTAGTGCTGCTGCTCTTGTCCTACGACGACAAATTTGTACAGGAAATGGGACACGTGCTGACGAAGCTGTATCCCCACGAGAACGTACTCTCCCACCTAATATATCTCACGCTGGGCTTTCTCTTCGCCATCTATCTCTTTGGCCTGTATACCGCCGCCAAAGAAAATCGCTGTCCCACGCTGCTGACCGCCGATGGTTGCCGCAAAAAAGCCGCCGCACTGCACAGCTTTTCCCCGATCACTACGGTATCTGCGGTATTGCCGGTGCTATTCCTCTACGGCATCTTCCTCTTTACCCAATGGGACAGCTACATCTCGGTATGGGGAACGCTCCCCGATACGGTGATCTATTCCAAATATGCCAGAAAAGGATTTTTTGAGCTGTGTCTGGTCAGTATGGTGAATCTGGTACTGCTTACCGTCTCCGGCATGGCAACACGCAAGCAAAACGATCGTCCCCATCTGGCAGTGCGTATCCTGCATGTGGTGTTGTCCGTATGTACCCTGCTCCTTGGCACGACCGCTATGGCAAAGCTCTTTCTGTATATGCAGGTCTATGGATTGACGGAAAAGCGTGTCTATGCGGCATGGTTCATGCTGGTACTGGCGTGCATCTTTCTCTTGGTGATCGTGAAGCAGTTCTGTCCCCGGCTCCGGGTGGTGGCACTGGCAATGGCGGTCTGCGTGGGGATGTTTGCCATATTGGCGCTGTCCAACATGAACGAGCGGATCAACAAATACAATGTAGACCATGGCTTTGACGTGACGCTCTGCGAATGAAGCAGATCCTGCGCTGTTTTCCCCTTTTTTCCGATCTGCCAAACATTTCTTTCGAAAAAACACAAAATTTTACATTCATCCTGTTGACCGGGAGCGAAGAATGGTATATAATATAGGTTGTTAGCGTAGAATCACAGCTATGAGCAATCTTAACAAAAGGAGACTATCACTATGGCTAATATTCAGTATTCCCAGGAAGTGGAACATATGTGCTGTGTAGCCAAGGGTCCTCACCACGGTCCGGCACCGATTCCGGAAGAAGGTAAGTGGATCCAGGCTAAGGAGATCAAGGACATCTCCGCTTATACCCACGGTGTGGGCTGGTGTGCCCCGCAGCAGGGTGCCTGCAAGCTGTCCCTGAACGTCAAGGACGGTATCATCGAAGAAGCACTGGTGGAGACCATCGGATGTTCCGGTATGACCCACTCTGCCGCTATGGCCGCTGAGATCCTGCCCGGCAAGACCCTGCTGGAGGCTCTGAACACCGACCTGGTTTGCGATGCCATCAACACCGCTATGCGGGAGCTGTTCCTGCAGATCGTATACGGCCGTTCTCAGTCTGCTTTCTCTGAAGGCGGTCTGGTCGTTGGTGCCGGTATGGAAGACCTGGGTAAGGGTGAGCGTTCCATGGTAGGTACCATGTACGGCACCAAGGCAAAGGGCGTTCGGTATCTGGAAATGACCGAAGGCTACTGCACCAGAATGGCTCTGGACGAAGACGACCAGGTCATCGGTTACGAATTCGTATCTCTGGGCAAGATGACCGACTTCATCAAGAAGGGCATGGAACCCAACGAGGCCTATGAAAAGGCAAAGGGCACCTACGGCCGCTTCGCTGATGCTGTTAAGTACATCGACCCGCGTAAGGAATAATAGAGGAGGTAAGTAGAATGGCTAATTTTGAAGGTTACGAAAGACGGGAAGCCAAGATCCTGGCCTGTCTGAAGGAATATGGCATCTCCTCTATCGACGAATGCAAGGAGATCTGCGACGCCAAGGGGATCGACCCCTATAAGATCGTAGAAGAGACCCAGCCCATCTGCTTTGAAAACGCCAAGTGGGCCTACACGGTAGGTGCTGCTATCGCCATCAAGAAGGGCTGCACCAAGGCTTCCGACGCCGCTGCTGCTATCGGTATCGGTCTGCAGGCATTCTGCATTCCCGGTTCTGTTGCCGAAAACCGCAAGGTAGGTCTGGGCCACGGTAACCTGGGCGCAATGCTGCTGTCCGACGAGACCGAATGCTTCTGCTTCCTGGCCGGTCACGAATCCTTTGCTGCTGCCGAAGGTGCTATCAAGATCGCACTGAACGCCAACAAGGTTCGTACCAAGCCCCTGCGTGTTATCCTGAACGGTCTGGGCAAGGACGCTGCCATGATCATCTCCCGTATCAACGGCTTCACGTTCGTAGAGACCGAATTCGATCCCTACACCGAAGAAGTTAAGGTGATCTCTGAAAAGGCATACTCCAAGGGTCCCAGAGCAGACGTAAAGTGCTACGGTTCTGACAACGTACCGGAAGGCGTTGCCATCATGAAGCTGGAGAACGTTGGTGTATCCATCACCGGTAACTCCACCAACCCCACCCGGTTCCAGCATCCCGTTGCCGGTACCTACAAGAAGTGGTGCAACGAAAACGGTAGAAAGTACTTCTCCGTAGCATCCGGTGGTGGTACAGGCCGTACCCTGCATCCCGACAACATGGCAGCTGGTCCTTCCTCTTACGGTATGACCGACACCATGGGGCGTATGCACTCTGACGCACAGTTCGCAGGTTCCTCCTCCGTTCCGGCTCACGTAGAAATGATGGGTCTGATCGGCGCAGGTAACAACCCCATGGTTGGTATGACCGTTGCGGTTGCTGTTGCTGTAGAAGAAGCAAGCAAGTAATTTTGGTATAAAGAAAAGAGCTGTAGTTCGCAAAGCTGGTGTAAACCAGTATACTGGGATAAACCAGTATAGCGGAGCTACGGCTCTTTTTTGCGTGGGGGATTGGAGAGATAGGAGCGTAAAATGATAGATGTCCCCTTACCCCTGTACCGCCCACTTGCCTTGCGTGTACCGCAAAAGGTTGATGGTCGCACGCACCAGTTGGTCCAGGGAGATGCAGATCCGCATGGCGATGACACCGTAACCCAGCCGGGTGATCAACAGATAGCTCAGTGCTACCCGGAAGATCCAGAGACTGCATAGCGACGCAAGCATGGGCGTTTTGGTGTCCCCGGCTCCACGGAGCGCACCGGTTATGGTCTGATGGGTGGCAACGCCCGGTATCGCCCAAGAGCAATAGGCCAGGATTCGTGCTGCTACCGTGACCACCGCTGTGTCCTCTGTGTAGATCGATGCGATCGGGTAGCCGCAGGTAAGAAATACCACCACCAACACCGCACTCATGCTCAGTGCCGTGGCCAGTATCATACCGGTCATCGCTCTGGCCTTGTCCATGCGACCCTCTCCAATGGCCTGCCCCATACAGGTAGTAGACGCCGTACAGCACGCACCACCGGTCTGCCACGCCAAGCCTTCCACATTGGCAGCGATCTGGTAGGCGGCAAAATCCGTGGTGGGGATCCCTGCCATGATCTTGGTACTCAGCACCGCACCGGATTGCAGGATCACCTGCTCCATGCCGGAGGTAATGCCGATCTTCAGGATCCGCTGCAGAATGGCGATATCCGGTCGGAAGCTGTCCCCACGCCGCACACTGACCGGGGTTTTCCCCAAGAACAACACACCCACAGCGATCACAAAGGCGATCACCTTGGACAGTGTCGTTGCCAGCGCTGCACCGGCCACACTCATGGCAGGACAGCCCAGCTTGCCATAGATGAGAATATAGTTCAGTCCCACGTTGCCCACGGCGGCGATCAGGTTGTACACCATGGGGATCTTGGTAATGCCGACTCCACGGAGGGCAGCCGTTATGGAAATGGTCACGGACTGATAAAAAAATCCGGCGGCAATGATGCGATAATAGGTCACGGCATCGGCGAAGATCTCGTCCTTGGCGCCGGCAAAGCGAATGATGGGTTCCGCAAAGGTCATACAGCCGGCAGTCAGCACCGCACCAACGAACGCCAGCAGCACAAAGGATTGCCGGGTGATGGCTCTTGCCTGCTCCATTTTACCGGCACCTGTGGCAATGGCGACCGTGGCAGTGGTACCGATACAAAAGGCCGTGACCACACAGACCACCAGATTGATGGGTGAAGCCGTGATCCCCACAGCCGACAGCACCGCCGCCGAATCGGGCAGTCGTCCCAGCATGACGGTATCCACCATACCGAAAATTTGAGACAGCAGCAGCTCCACCAGCGACGGCAGCATGATGGAAAGAAAGAACCCCACGTCCCGTCGTGTGAGCTTGTATCTTGGAATATTCTTTATGCCAAACATGGTATATTGCTCCTATGATTCTGATAAGAAGATGATCCTTACCATAATTATAGGCGCATCGGCGAGGTTTGTCAAGAGGGAGATTTGGTGGAAAATGTGGGGCAGCATATGGATCCCGTTTCCCAAGCTATACAAAAACTTTTGTGATTCTAACTTCTGACCACCGACTTCTGCCTTCTGATCTCTGACCTCTAACTTCCTTCTTCTCCCATCTTCTCTCTCCCATGCATGATAAAAAATTCATATAAATGCAAAAAATTGGTGAAAAAGAATTGACATCTTGGCAGTTTTTGTGTATAATACCTGTGTACTCTCCGTTTGGTCAACAAGCGGAAGACAATTGTAGAAAGGACAAGTACTTATGCAAAGAGAAAAATTTGCGTCCCGGATCGGGTTCATTCTGATCTCTGCCGGATGTGCCATCGGTCTGGGAAACGTGTATCGGTTTCCGATCATCACCGGTGCCTACGGTGGTGGACTGTTCGTGCTGATCTACCTGCTGTTCCTGATCCTGCTGGGCATCCCGGTCATGACCATGGAGCTTGCCAACGGACGTGCCAGCCAGAGAAGTATCGCTACGTCCTATGATATGCTGGAAAAGAAGGGGCAGAAATGGCATCTGATGAAGTATGCTGCCATCGGTGGCAACTACCTGCTCATGATGTTCTACACGGTCATCGCCGGTTGGCTGGTGATCTATTTCTGCAAGTACATTACCGGCAGCATCATGGAGTATAAAACGGCGGAGGAGCTGGGTAACCTCTTCGGCGGCGGTGTCATTGGCAACGTGCCGCTGCAGATCATCGCTACCTATTTCGTCATTATCTCTTGCTTCCTCATTTGCTCTCTGGGTCTGCAGAAGGGCGTGGAACGGATCACCAAATGGATGATGGTGGTTCTGCTGTTGCTCATGCTGGTATTGGCCGGGTATTGCTGTACCCTGGACGGCGCCGGTGAAGGTCTGAAGTTCTATCTGGTCCCCAGTGTGGAAAACATCAAGGATGCCGGGCTGCTGACGGTGATCTCCGCTGCCATGGGGCAGTCCTTCTTCACCCTGAGCTTGGGTATCGGTTCCGTTGCTATCTTCGGTTCCTACATCTCCAAGGATCGCTCTCTGCTGGGTGAATCCATCATCATCACCTCTCTGGATACCTTTGTGGCACTGTGCTCCGGTCTGATCGTGTTCCCGGCCTGCTTCACCTTCAACAATGGTGTGACCGCCGATGCCAGCACGGTTGGTGCTTCCTTCCTGTTCACCACACTGTCCAGCATCTTCAACAATATGCCCGGCGGACAACTCATCGGCGCTATGTTCTTCTTATTCATGATCTTTGCCGCCATGTCTACCGTCATTGCCGTGTTTGAAAACATCGTGTCCTTCTGGCTGGAGCTGACCAAGCTGGATCGGAAGTGGATCTCCATCATCAACATCGCACTGCTGCTGGTGCTGTGTCTGCCGGCCCTGCTGGGGAACAACGTGCTGTCCTTCATCACCTTGGGTGGTAAGGCCATGATGGATATCGAAGACTATGCGGTGTCCAACGTGCTGTTGCCTCTCGGCAGCTTGGTGTATGTGCTGTTCTGCACCACCCGGTACGGCTGGGGTTGGGATAACTACCTGAACGAAGCCAACACCGGTAACGGTCTCAAGGTACCTGCTTGGCTCCGTGTGTACATGAAGTTCATCCTGCCGCTGATCATCATTGCCGTGCTGATCATGTCCATCTTCTAAAATCACCAAAACCAAAAAGAAATCCCTCACTTACATAAATGAGGGATTTTTTGATTCTATAAAATATAACCGATCCGTTGCCTTACAGCATATGGGCCAGCAGCTCTTCTCTCGGCAGGAGAGACAGATCCACCGGGGCAATGTCGAATACAGTCTTGCAGCCGATCTCGCCACGCTGGTGCAGGCGGTAGATGGCTCTGGCGTAGGCCACCAGTACGCTGGCGGTGAATTCCGGGTTGGAGTCCAACTGGAGCGAATATTCGATCCGGTGCTTGTTCTCGCCGTTTAGCCCCGTCTTCCCGGTGCGGATCACGAAGCCACCGTGGGGAATGCCCTTGTGGTCACGATCCAGCTCTTCCTGGGAGATAAAGTGTACCG
>CAZUUA010000006.1:88917-91941 GCA_964623635.1 uncultured Ruminococcus sp. | reverse complement strand
CAAAGCACAAGGTACCCCGGTATGTGACCTTCGTAGATGCGTTCCCGATGAATGCCGCCGGGAAGATCCTGAAGTACAAGATGCGTGAGGATGCCAAGAATCTGCCCGAATTCAAGGAAGCTGCCGGGATCGTGACAGCGTAAGTAAAAAGTTAGAAATAAGAAATCAGAAGTTGTCTAAACGGGAAGTAGATTCTACACCCATTTAGACAACTTCTTTTTGTCGAAACGGAAGATATTGTGCTGATGAAAACAGCAGAGCGACTCGTGATGTCCATACGCCACGAAATCGCTCTGCTGTTTCCATATACTTCTTAATTCTAACTTCTGATTTCTTACTTATCCTCTACCTGTGGCGTTTCCACAGTCGGCGTTCCCGCATATGGGCGTTGATCAAAATATACGCAATGGTGAACAGGATCGCCGACACCACAAAGGCCTTGAAGAATCGTCCCCGGGTGAAGCTGCGGACTCTGGCTAAGAAATAGAGAAATTCGCTTCTGGCTACGCTGGAGGTGGTCACAAGTGCACAGCTGCCAAGGATCCGGTCTCCCAGCAGTACCGTGATCGTACCGGCTTCCTGACCGGTCTCCACAGGGGCATCCAAGGCATCGGTGAAGGTATTGTAGCTGTACCGCACGTCTGTCTCCACCACGGTGTCCGAAGGCAGATATACCGTGATGGACGTCTCCGGCACCAGAGTCACATAGTCCAGCGTAGACGAAAGATTCACCGGCAGCTCGCAGATGATCTTGTCGGCACGGAGGACTTCTACATATGTATACGAGCTGAACGCCCACTCAAACAGGCGCAGCGCATTGACATAGTTGTACAGATTACCATCCACTTCCTCTGCTTCCATGACGATGGCCAGATAGGTCAGCCCGGAGGCAGCGTCCTCGGCCACAGCGCAGATGGCGTAACCACCCTGGGGCGTGCTCCCGGCGTTCATACCGATGGCACGGCTGTAGTAATAATTTACGTTATAGTACTTGGAGATCAGGCAGTTGCGGTTGTAGATATTCCGATAATCGCTGATGTTGGTGGCTTCCATAACATACTTGGATGTGGACACGATCTCCATGAACAGCGGCAGACTGTAGGCATATCGGGCAATGATGGCTGTATCGGCGACAGTGGTCACCATGGCATCGTTGTGCATTCCCGTAGGATTGGCGTAATAGGTGTTGTAGGCGCCCAGCCAGGTGGCCTTTTCGTTCATCGCCGCCACAAATGCTTCCACCGATCCATAGGCTGCATACGCCAAGGCGATGGCTGAATCGTTGGCAGAATTGACCAGCGTGGCATACAACAGCTGCTCCACTGTTACCGCTTCCCCGGAACGCAGTCCGATGTTGTTCCCGGCCGCCTGGTTCAGCATCTCGTTTGTGATGACCACCTGCTTTGTCAGATCGTCTCCCAAGGCTTCGATGGCAACGATACCCGTCATGATCTTGACCGTGGATGTGGGATAGACTCTCTCGTCTGTACCTTTTTCCAGAAGCACCGTATCGTTCTCGAAATTGTACAAATACGCACCGGTACAGTGATCCACTGTAGGTGCACCGCCGGATGTACCGGTAGAAGGAGATGCACCGCTGACCGAGATCCCCAACCACAGCACAAGCTGCGTCAGTGCCAGCGTCAGGCCTATGATTCGTTTATGGTTCATGGCAATTTTCATTCAGTTTCATTTCTTCTTCAAAACACGTACGCACCGCTTGCCCGTCTTCCATGACCTGGTCCCGCAGTGCCGTTAGACTATCAAACTTTTTCTCGTCCCGCAGCTTTTTGTACAGCGCCACGGTGATCTCCTTGCCGTACAGGTCTCCACTGTAATCCAGCAGCCATGTCTCCACCGTCACATCGTTTTTGTCCGCGTTGACCGTAGGTCGGTATCCGATATTGCAGACGCCCATGAATCGTTTCTGCTCCGGCAGTGTGACCAGACTGGCATAGACGCCGGGAGCCGGTGCGCATTTTTTCTCCGGTAGCCGCAGATTGGCCGTGGGAAAGCCCAGCTTTCGACCCAGTGCTTTGCCGTGCGATACCGTACCGCCGATCGAATAAGGTCTGGTCAACAGCTGTGCCGCTTTTTCCACATTGCCTTCTCGGATACACGTGCGGATCTCCGTAGACGACACCGGTACCTCTCCGCAAAGATACGGCTCTACCACCTGCACCGGGATCTGCATTTCCTGTCCCCAGCGCACCAGATCCTCCGCACTGCAGGCACCACGATAGCCAAAACGGAAGTTGAAGCCACACACCAACGCACAGGGTGACAGTCTTGCCAACAGGATATCCCTGAAAAATGCTTCGCCGGACAACTGCTGTACGTCGGCAAATTTTTCGATGGCAATATACTGCACGCCATGTTCTGCCAAAAGAGCCGCACGCTCCATGGAGTCCGTCAGCCGCTGTTCCGCTTTGGGCAGAGACGCAAAGGTCCACACGCCCACAAAGGTATGTCGCTCCCGGGCTACTGCACGAGCCGCCTTGAGCAATGCTTGATGCCCCAAATGGACACCGTCAAAAAAGCCAAGCACCCATACGCCGTTTTCTGGATAGTGCGCAGTCGATGTCATGGCAGGCAGGGATAGGATTTGCATGATTCCTCTTTCTTGATAGATACTACTGTTTACGACCCCGATGTCATTCTGGTTTGTTTCTATTGGCTACAGTTCGGTTTCGATAGCTTTTTGGAACGGTCAAGACCGCTTTCTACATTCTGTTTTGATACACTTTTAGAGCAAACGCCGGGCTTTGCGTCTATATTTTCCAGCTTCAATACACCTTCAGAGCAAACGCCGGGCATTGCGTCTATATTTTCCAGCTTCAATACACCTTCAGAGCAAACGCCGGGCTTTGCGTCTATATTTTCCAGCTTCAATACACCTTCAGAGCAAACGCCGGGCTTTGCGTCTATATTTTCCAGCTTCAATACACCTTCAGAGCAAACGCCGGGCTTTGCGTCTATATTTTCCAGCTTCAATACACCTTCAGAGCAAACGCCGGGCTTTGC
>CAZUUA010000006.1:0-88817 GCA_964623635.1 uncultured Ruminococcus sp. | reverse complement strand
CAAACGCCGGGCTTTGCGTCTATATTTTCCAGCTTCAATACACCTTCAGAGCAAATGCCGAGCTTTGCGTCTATATTTTCCAGCTTCAATACACCTTCAGAGCAAATGCCGAGCATTCTCTTGTGCAATAGCCACAGAGCACACATTTGTCCGGATCCACCTGGGCACGGTAGGACAATGGCTTTTCTGCGTCTTCCGGAATCCCGGCAGCGGTAGTGAAGGCGGCACCAAAATCATAGGGATTCTCTTCCGCTTCGTTTTCCTGGGTCAACACCAGCGACAGTGCTTTCTGTCCGCATCGAGCCACACAGCGTCCGCAGCCTTCGCAGTATTCCTCGATGTGCAGCTGTCTTTGTAGCTTCCGCAGTGGTGCTCCATCAGTGGGAAACGCACCGTGCGTGAAAAATGCGATATTGGCATCGATCTCGCTTTCGTCCTGCATTCCTACGGCCACCGCATCAATGAATGGCTTGTCCAGCACATAGCGAAAGGCTTCTGCTGCGTCCTTGTACAGGTGACCGCCGGCCAATGCTTTCATGCCAAAAATACCGCAGCCGGTGGCGTGGAGCTTTGTCAATGCAGCAGCCATGTCCCCTGCGGTCCCATCTGCGATACCGATACCGGCTTTGTTGAACAACGGATGCAATACGTCCAGAGGCGTTCCTTCCGCAGCCAGCGCAAGGGCACCTTCCACTGCCGCCACGTGATGGGTCGATATGCCTACCGCACGGATCACACCTTTTTCCCGCAGCTCGAACAGTGTGTCCAGCGCTTCCCGGTGTCCTCGGAGCGTGTGGATGCTCTCCTGTTCGTGGAGCATAAAAATGTCGATGTAGTCCCTGTCCACGCCACGTCTTGCTTCGTCTACGGCAGATAACGCACCGGCTCTGTCCCAGGCGTAGGTCTTGGAAGAAAGGATCACGTTCTCCGGCCTTTTGCATTTTTGCAGGCCGGCACGGATGTGTTCGTAATTGCGGTAGTATTGTGCGGTGTCTATAAAGTTGATCCCGGCATCAAAGGCGTAGGAAAGGACCTCGCCGGCTCGTGGGATCGGCAGATCGGCTTGCAGTGGCCCTACGGTCAGCGATCCCACAGCCAGTCTGGTGACCATGGGAAGTCTGTCCGTCAGGATCCGTTTTGGCAACTCAGACACCCAGATACTCCTTTAACAATGCGGCGATCAGCTCGTAGCGGTCGATGCGGCGAATGAGTCCACGGGCGTTTTTGTAGTTGGTGATGTAGGTGGGATCCTCGGTCAGGATATAGCCTACCAGCTGGTCGATGGGCTTGTGACCCTTTTCCACCAGTGCATCATACACCGCACGCAGCATCTGTCTGCGTTCTCTGTCTCTGTCCTCCTCGTGGATCGAGAAGGTAATGGTTTTTTCCATATCGTTCCGATTCATAACAATACCTTCCTTTATATTATACGCTGCAAGATGTCAGAAATAAGAAGCGGACGCAGGCTCATCGATTCCGTCTGTCTTCTTATTTCTGATTTCTTACTTTTGACTTAATACAGCGGATACTTGGCACAGATCTCCAGTACCTGCTTCTTGACGCTTTCCTTGGTGCCTTCAAAATCTCTTGCCGTTTCCCCGATCAGGTGAGCCAGCAGCATCATATCTGCTTCTACCAGACCACGGGAGGTCACGGCCGGTGTACCGATGCGGATACCGCTGGTGATGAAGGGAGACTGGGGGTCACCGGGGATGGCGTTCTTGTTGACGGTGATGTGTACCTCGTCCAGGCGATGCTCGAATTCCTTACCGGTCAGATCGAAGGGACGCAGGTCGCACAGCATCAGATGGTTGTCCGTACCGCCGGAGACCAGCTGGAAGCCCTCTGCCAGCAGTCCTTCTGCCAGTGCCTTGGCGTTCTTCACGATCTGGGTCTGGTATGCTTTGAATTCCGGCTTCAATGCTTCGCCGAAGGATACGGCCTTGGCAGCGATCACGTGCTCCAGAGGACCGCCTTGGGTACCGGGGAAGATGGCCTTGTCGATGGCTTTGCCCAGCTCTTCCCGGCACAGGATCATACCGCCACGGGGACCACGCAGGGTCTTATGGGTGGTGGTGGTCACGATGTCCGCATACGGTACCGGAGACGGATGGAGACCTGCTGCCACCAGACCGGCGATGTGTGCCATATCCACCATAAAGTAGGCACCCACTTCCTTGGCTACCTTGCCGATGCGCTCGAAGTCGATGACACGAGGATACGCAGAGGCCCCGGCCACGATCAGCTTAGGATGGTGTTCTCTTGCCAGTCTTTCCAGCTCCTCATAATCCAGGATGCCGTCTTCCGTCACGCCGTAGGGCACGAAGTTGTAATAGTTGCCGGAGATGTTCACTGGGCTGCCGTGGGTCAAATGTCCGCCACAAGCCAGGCTCATACCCAGTACCGTATCGCCGGGCTTCAGCAGGGCAAAATAGACTGCCGTATTGGCCTGTGCGCCACTGTGGGGCTGTACGTTCACGTGCTCTGCGCCAAACAGCTTCTTGGCCCGTTCGATGGCGATGGTCTCGGCCTTGTCCACCACATAGCAGCCGCCGTAGTACCGCTTGCCAGGATACCCTTCCGCATACTTGTTGGTGAGCACACTGCCCATAGCCAGCAGCACAGCCTCCGATACTACGTTTTCCGAAGCGATCAGCTCCAGGCCGTCCCGCTGTCTTTCCAGCTCCTCTGCGATCACAGCACCGATCTCCGGATCCATTCCGGTCAGCCGTGCGATAGAATCATTGATAGACATAATGCAATACCTCCTTGGCAACACGAAGAAGTACAATAGTATAACGAACCGCACTTGGAAAAGAAACGTCCGTTATCCGGTGCGCCGCATTTCCATGTTTTTCCGCACCCATGCATACTTCTTATTTTGATTGCTGATTTACCTTTATAGTATACCAGAAATCCCATGAAATTGCAACAGGCGTGCATATTTTTTTACATTTTTTGTGTCACTCGTACACTTGCAAATGCCGTCTGCCTTCGTATATGCCGATTTTCTTTTGCAATTTGCATTATTTGTACAAAATTCAAGAAAAATATTTCCGTAGCTATTGACAAAACGGTGGAGAAAGTGGTATAATTTATGTGTTCCATAGGCTAAAATACCGGTACTCTTGCAGAACGCTCGTTACATGGTTGTACGACATCTGTAGTCCGCACCTGGTTTGTGGCTTGTAGGCTTATCAAAACCGGAAATAAAACAGAAAGGAGAGCGTGTGGGTCGTCCATGAATTCCCCTGTACATTGTCTGATCGCATCTGCCAAAGGCGGCGTTGGAAAATCCACCACGGCTCTTTGCCTGGCAGCTTGCTTTGCCCGTGACGGCAGACGGGTCCTCTTGGTGGACTGCGACGTGGCCTCTCGTTCCCTGGAAATATTTTCCGGTTCCTCTCCTATTTTCCACATGGGAGACCTACTGCTCGGCCGCTGTACGCCGGAGCAAGTGTGCAGTATCCCCTTCTCCGATCTGCCCACGCTCACCTTTTGCGCAGCCCTGTCTCGCTCTGCGGAAGATGCACTGATAGAGCGATACCCCAGCGGTATGCCGGATGCCATCGCTGTCGGCTGTCAAAAGCTGTTGGATACGGACGAGCACTACGATATCGTGCTTTGGGATACCGGCAGTGGCTATGAGATCCCACGAGCACTGGCGCCTTTAGCCGACGTAGCACTGGTCTGTACGGAGCAATCGCCTGCTTCCATTCGTGCGGCTGCCTACACGGCTTCTCTTTTGACAGAGGTGCCCAAGGTACGGCTGGTGATCTGCTCCTTCGACATGGTCTCCGTCAAGCATGGCGAACGTGCCGGAATGCTGGAAATGATCGACAAATGCCAACTCAAATGCGCCGCCGTGATCCCGCTGGATGCCAAAATGATGCGGGCCCAGGAGAATGGTACTCTGCCCTCTCCTCATACACCGGCCATGCAAGCCTATGCCAATCTGGCAAAGCGACTGGACGGTTGGGACGTGCCCTTATTCCATGGCATACGTGGTCTCAAGCGGAAGCACGCCTTATAGGAACATTTCAAACCCAAGCATACGCAAGACCCTTTTTCTGGCAGCCGTCAGAGAAAGTACGTTATAAAACAATCGAGAATCAAGAAAGGAACGGTTTTCATTTATGGATATTGCACTGATCGCCGATGACACCAAAAAGGAACTCATGACCCAATTCTGCATTGCTTACTGCGGTATTCTGTCTAAACACAACATTTGCGCCACCAGTACCACCGGTAAGTACGTGCAGGAAGCGACAGGACTGGAGATCGAAAAGCTGCTGCCCGGCTACAACGGTGGAGAACAGCAGATCACCTCTCGTATTTCCTATAATGAGATCGACGTTCTGTTGTACTTCAGAAGCACCAGCCCCAACCACGAAAACAACGAAAGCGAACACAATCTGCTGCGGATGTGTGACGTACACAATGTACCTGTAGCCACCAACATCGCTACCGCCGAGGTCCTCATCTGCGCACTGGATCACGGGGATCTGGATTGGCGTGAGATCGTCAACCCCAAGTCCGATTACAACCGCCGCCGCAGAGGATTGTCTTATTAAGCAGCATACAACGGTCATCCGTCCGTAAAGCGGCATTTTGTCCGTTCTGGTGGGTGCCGTTTTTTCGTGATAAAAACACAAAACAAATTCAACTATAGAAACAGATCTGCTGCACAAAAGCGGATCGAGAAGAAAGCAAATGATCAAAATACTGTGTCTGGGTGACGTTGTGGGTCGGGCCGGAGTGGAGGCTCTGGAGAACGGCGGTATGCGGAAGCTCAGAGAAAAATATACGCCCGATCTGGTGATCGTCAATGGCGAAAACGCCGCTGAGGGCAACGGTCTGTCCGTGGAGGCTGCCCATCGGTTATACGACTGCGGTGCGGACGTGATCACCGGCGGCAACCATACCTGGCGCAAACGGGAGCTGTATCGGCTCTTGGACGAAGGCGAATTCTGCATCCGTCCTGCCAACTATCCGGCAGAGGCACCGGGCATGGGATATGTGCTGGTGGTGGTGCAGGACAAGACGGTGCTGGTGGCCAATCTGGCCGGCTGTGTCTTTATGGATCCGATCACGCCGCCGTTCGATGCACTGGCCCGGATCCTGAGTCGGGAAAGCGGTCGATACGATCTGGCCGTGTGCGATTTTCACGCCGAAGCCACCAGTGAGAAGCTGGCACTGGCAAGGCAGTTCGACGGCAAGCTGGCAGCACTGTGGGGCACACACACCCATGTGGCTACGGCTGATCTGCAGATCCTGCCCGGCGGCACCGGCTACATCACCGACCTTGGTATGTGCGGTTCTCATGCCGGCATATTGGGTGTGAAAACAGAATCCATCCTACACAAATATCTGGTCAAGACCCCCATCGCCTTTGAAGCGGCAGAGGGAGATGTACAGCTCCACGGTGCTGTATTCACCATCGATCCCGATACGGGAAAATGTGTCAAAACGGAACAGATTTTCGCGAAGTGAGAGGCACACTCGCTGTCTCTGCTTCCCTTGTAATACACTGATCACAACAGGAGATTACCATTATGTATGCTGAAAAAATTGCGGCTGCAAAAGCACATTACGGCAATACCGACACCTATTTTGCATTGCCTGCCGGTTCTTTTCGCTTCAACGATGCCTGGCTGGGCGAAGAACTGCACACACTGACAGAGCTTCAACTGAAGGACACCCGTGTGTGGAAGAAGTTCGTAGAGCTGTTCCGGCACCCCGGCGTGGACGATGCCGACCACGGTTGGCGATGCGAATACTGGGGCAAAATGATGCGTGGCGCCTGCTTCACCTACCAGGTCACCGAAGACCGGGAGCTGTACGCCGTGCTGCGGGACACCGTAGAGGATATGCTCACCACACAGGATAGCCTCGGTCGCTTCTCCACCTACACCACCGATGTGGAATTCCACGGCTGGGACATCTGGGGCAGAAAATATATCCTGCTGGGCATGGAATACTTCTTGGAGATCTGCGACGACGAAGCATTGGCCGATCGGATCGTTGCAGCACTGATGGCGCACACCGACTACATGATCGCACACCTGGGCAAGGAGGAAGGCAAGCTCGACATCTCCAAGGCCACCGACCACTGGGACGGACTGAATTCCTGTTCCCTGCTGGAGCCGATCATGTTCCTGTATAACATCACCAAGGAACCCCGGTACATGGATTTTGCCGAATACATCCTGTCCTTTGGCGGTACAGCTTCTGTGAACCTGTTCGACAAGGCGTATGAGGATGACACACCGGTGTACAAGTACCACGTTCGCAAGGCCTATGAGATGATCTCCTGCTTCGAAGGCATGGCAGAATACAACAAGGTCAAGCCTTCGGAAAAACAGACACAGGCACTGATCCGGTTCGCCGACAGAGTCATGGCTGAGGAACAGGCCATCATCGGCTGTCTGGGCTGTGAGCATGAGATCTTCAACCATGCTGCCCTGGTGCAGTGTGATGAAAAGCTCCGTGGGATCATGCTGGAGACCTGCGTCACCGTGACCTGGATGAAGTTCCTGTGGCAGCTGTTCCGACTCACCGGCGATGTCAAGTACATGGATTCCTTTGAGGTGGCCTCCTACAACGCCATGTCTGCGGCACTGAAGCGGCATATGGATCCGGCGGACAACGGCGGCATTCCCCTGCCCATCCACAGCTACAACCCCATGATCTGGAACGATCGGTTCCCCAAAAATATCGGCGGCTACAAGACGCTGGACGACAAGAGCTACTACGGCTGCTGTGTGTGCATCGCCTCTGCCGGATATGCACTGGAAGGGATCGCGGCGGCCTGCGTGGACAAGGACGACAATGTTGTCATCAACCTGTATCGCAGCGGCACCATCAAGACCCCCAAGTGTACCTTTACCACCGACACCAACTATCCCACCAAGGGAGCCGTGCGGTACACCCTGACGGATACCAAGGGACATTTCGCCGTATCCCTGCGGATCCCTGCCTGGTCCACCCACACGTCCCTGTACGTGAACAACGAGATCGTTGACGCCGAAGCCGGTACCTATGTGGCCATCGAGCGAGATTGGCAGGATGGCGACACCATCACCCTGAGTCTGGAAATGACCCTGCGGCTGGTGCGTCCCCAGGATTTTGTGAAGGACAGCGAGATCGAGGATCGGTTTGCCATCGCCCGTGGACCTGTGGTATTTGCCCTGGACGGCACAGGTGATACCGAACCCGTCTTTGCACCCGTTGAGCTCCGGGAGCTGATGGCAAGCGGTCTGTCCAGCACAGCGCCGGTACCTTGCCACCTGACCATCGATGTGCCTCACATGGACGGTCGGATCGCCGAACTGGTGGACTACAGCTCTGCCGCACAAATCCCCGGCCACAAGCTGTCCTGCTGGATGAAGGTCAACTAATGAAGTCGGAAGTTAGAAGTTAGAGATAGACAAAAAGCATCGTAGCTCCTTCGGAAGGAGATTGCGATGCTTTTTTGCTTATAACAAACACAAAAAGGCTTCGTGCTCCCGTATTGGTCGGGTATACACGAAGCCTTATTTTTTGTTTTCTTATTGTTTTACTTTGTTCTTGCCGAAGTAGCGCATGATGCCAAGGACCACAAGGACACCCAGAAGCGGGAACACCGCCGTCACCAGCATACCGGTCTTCATACCCACCTGCTCTACGGTCATGCCAAGGGTATTTGCCAGCTCTGTGCCCATGGTGCTGGCAGAGACCTTGTCCACCACAATACCCATGAGCTGGGGTGCCACCGATGCGCCAAAGTCACCGCCGGCCGCCATCATAGCGTATGCGGTCACACCGGCGCCGGGCAGCTTTTCTTCCATCAGGATCAGCGTTCCCGGCCAGAGCATGGAGGTACAGATCCCCGTCAGGATGCAGGCGGCAAACGGCAGGATCGTCCCCGGTGCCAGTCCGGCAGTCAGGTAGCATACCGCAGCACCTGCCATACCGATGAGCAGCACACGGCTGATGTTCTTGCCGAATTTGGCGTATGCCATCCGGGTCAGACCCAGCAGGATCGCAAACATGGCCATACCCAAAATGTCGCCGACTGCCTTATCGATGTGCAGTGCGTTCTCCATATAGGTGGAGATCCAATTGGACATGACGTTTTCCGAGCAGCTGCCAAAGAAGATACAGGCAAGGCACAGCGCCAAACCCACCGTTCTGTGGGAAGCGGAAGTACTGCTGCCACCTTCGCCTTCGGTGATGTCCATGTCCGGCATAGGAGAGAGGAAGAACAGCACCGACGGGATCACCGGCAGCACAGCCCAGAAAATGGTCAGAATCATCCAGTTGTCCGAGCCGAACAGCTTCAAAAACAGGGTGCTGACCACCACCACAGTGAACACGCCAAATGCATACAGGGAATGGAGGAAGCTCATATCCCGTTGGGGATTGTCCGAGGGCATGGCGGCGATGGTGGGACTGAGCAGACATTCCGATAGTCCCGCCGAAACAGAGAACAGCACCGTCCCGATGAGCAGTCCGCCATAAGCAAAGTCCGGACACAAGGTGGGGATCAGCGCATAGCACAGCAGACCAAAGGCAGTGATCAGAGGCATGACGCGCACGACCTTAGGTACATTGAAATATTTGGTGAAAAAGGTGAACGCCAGGTCAATGGCAAGCTGGGTACAGAAATTCACCAGGACTAAGGTACCCAGCAGGGTGTAGGAAATGCCGAACTGCTCCCGGAATGTCATAAAGAGCAGCGGCGGCAGACTGAATACCGAAGACATCGTAAAGTACGCCGCATAACAGGCGAAGCGGGTCCGCTTGAACTTGTCGTTTTGCATGGGGTAAATTCTCCTTTATTGTCAGATCAATGATCCATAGTTTCGTTGTTCAAAATATATGCAAATTCCGGATTTTCGGCAGCATATTCGGCACGCACTTCTTCATAGAACGCCGCACGACTCGTCTGCATATACGGGATCACATACAGTCCGGCAATGCCAAAGGTCACGGCGCAGAGGAGCAGCCAGCCGATAAAGCTCATATCCAGGCAGAACAGCCGCCATTTGCTGCCGTCCATCATGGCCCGGCTGGTGTCGATCACCTCAAGGGCATCCATGTTGGGGCAATCCCGCAGGATGTAGGGACACATGGCGTAGCTGTAGCTTTTGATGATACCGGGGACAAAGAGCAAAAGGGACCACAGGATGATGAATAAGCCCTGCAGCAGATAGGTGGCAATGCTGGTGCCAAAGCAGTGGGTGAAGCCTTCAAACAGTGTCCCGATGGTGGGGCGCCAGCCACGTACACGCTCCAACCAATAGGTATTGTAGCCATACCAGAGCGGACCGGCCAGCACGATCGCACCGATCACTGTACCCGTTGCCGCACCGCTGACCAACATATACAATAGCAGACATCCAATGGATGGCCACCAATAGGACGCCAGGTTCTCTCTTGCCACACGGCGAAAGTCCTTTGCGAACAACATAATATCACCTCACATAGTATGAGATCTGGATGTGGATGGAATTGCCCTTATTGTAGCACAATCGGATAGGTTTTGCAATAGATTTCGGAAATTTTCCTTCTTTCGCAAAAATCCCTTGACTTTCGGGAAAAAACACGGTATACTTGTACAAAAGACATTCTATTCCATACAGAGGGTAAGATTGCTATGCGACTTGCATTTGCCGGATTGCGGCACGATCACATATTTGCGGTACACAATATGGCACTACGGCAGGGGGACTACACCGTCACCGGTGCCTTTGAAGCGGATCCCATGGCACGAGCCAAGGCGGAAAATGTCGGTCTGTCCTGCCGGTATCCCACCTATGAAGCACTGCTTGCCGACGATACCGTGGAAGCGGTGGCGCTGGGGGGCTGCTACGGAGACAGAGGACAGATGGCCATCGAGGCACTGCAAGCCGGCAAGCACGTGCTGGCGGACAAGCCTCTTTGCACGTCCCCGGACGAGCTTGCCCAGATCGAACGGCTGGCAGAAACGACCGGCAAAAAGGTGGACTGTATGTTGACCATGCGATACGAACCCAAGCTGGCTGCGGTATGCAAGCTGGTAAATGCCGGAGCGCTGGGAAAGATCGGCAACATCAGCTTTGGTGGACAGCATCCCCTGCAATACGGAAGACGACCCATGTGGTACTTCGAGAGCGGCAAGCACGGTGGGGTCATCGGTGACATTGCCATCCACGGCATCGACATTCTCTCCTTCGCCTTTGGCATCCACGATTTTACCGTAAACGCTGCCCGGTGCTGGAACCATTATGCCACGGAAGAGCCAAACTTTGCCGACTGCGGACAATTCATGCTCACCGGCAAGGATGGTGAAGGGATTCTGGGAGATGTGTCCTATGCTGTCCCGGATGGGATCGAATTTGCACTGCCTATGTACTGGCAGTTCACCGTCTGGGGAACCGGCGGTGTGCTGGACTTTTCTCTGGGAAAGAAAGATATTCTATTCTACGGACGTGGCAAAAAGGAACCGATGCTGCTGCCGGAAGCGCCGCCTGTCTCCGATTATATGACAGATTTTCTCCATCTCTGCCAAGGGGATACCGTGGTCCTGCCTATGGAGGATGTATTTCGCTCCACACGGAACACGCTGCTCGTGCAAAAGATGGCAGATAATACATGATATTTTTACGATGTGAGGTAACAACATATGCTCTACTACATTGACTTCAACCATGGTTCTCCGGATGCGGACGGTCTGACACCGGAGACAGCACGGCAGACTTACACCGATCTGGCCATCGAGCCCGGTGACACCGTACTGTTCAAGCGTGGCAGCTGGATCCGGGACTGCCTGTACCGCAAGCCGGGCGCACCGGGGAAACCCATCACCTATGGTGCCTACGGAGACGGCGTAAATCCCGTGTTCATTGGCTCCGTGGACGTCAGCGATCCTGCCATGTGGAAAGAGATCCGGCAGAACGTTTGGGTATACCAGGGAAAGCTGGACAGTGAGGCCTGCAACTTTATATTCGACGACGGCCGCATCGGTGGTACTCTGCGCTGGGAAGAAGCCTATCTTTGCGCCCAGGGCGACTGGTACGACTCCACCATGGGTCACAGAGACGGTGGTAAGGATGGAGCCGGACAGCAGGTGTTCCTATACTCCGTGGGCAATCCGGGAGAAGTGTATTCCCACATCGAATGCGCCACCTGGGGACAGGGGCGGATGTCGCTCAACCAGGACTGGACGGTGACGGAGGACCTGTGCTTCTGGGGCAGCGGCGTACATGGGTTTGCCGGTGGTGCAGACAATGTGGTGATCCGGCGATGCTCCTTCTGCTTCATCGGTGGTGCAGTGTGGAACCGGCAGCTGGGTATCCGCTTCGGCAACGCCATCGAGTTCTGGGATCACGGCGAAAATATCCTGATCGAGGACTGCTACTTCAACAACATTTATGACTCTGCCATCACCCAGCAGGGCAGCGGCGGTTGTCTCCCGGCCACGAACCTCATCATGCGTGGCAACCTGTTCATCGCCTACGGTATGGGCGCCTACGAAGGTCGTGACCGGATGCTCATCGGTTCTTCCTTCAACGACAACCTGTGCATCCAGGCAGGCTACGGCTTCACGGGATTTGGCGACACCAAGCCCCGGCACTCCGAGATCTATCCGCAGCCTATGGGACACCATGTGTTCATGTGGCGTATCCCGAATCCCACCGACGGCGGCAGCTTTGAGGTTGCCCGGAACCACTTCTACGAGGCCACCGGTGCTGCCATGTACGCCATCATCGGGAAAGAAGCGGATGCACAGATGCACCTGCACGACAACACCTACTGGACAACGAACGCAGATCTGTTCCAG
This sequence comes from uncultured Ruminococcus sp., assembly GCA_964623635.1. Taxonomy (GTDB): domain Bacteria; phylum Bacillota; class Clostridia; order Oscillospirales; family CAG-272; genus UMGS1696. Next base: position 77,011 of record CAZUUA010000006.1, on the reverse strand, counting down.
CACGTGGGCGGCAATAGCTACAAGTCCAGCGAATTTGACACCTATATGGCAGAATATAAGGAAGACGGTGCTGCCTGGGTGAATGCACCGGATCTGGCCGCCGAGGTGAAAGCGTGGTTTGATCGTACCGGATGCAGCCGCAACGGAGCCCACATCTTCACCGATACTCTACCGTCGCAAAAGTATTTCTTAGGTGGTACGGAAAATGCCCTTGGGTACAAAGTGGGTGAGCCGATCCATTTCCACCTGACCCTGACCGACGAAGGCAAGACCATCACGGCACCTGCCTACAAGTACGAATGCTGGGGTGAAGATGGTTCCCACGACAGCGGACTGGTCGTTGGAGAAAGCGCCACCTTTGATTACATCACTTCCCTGTCCAAGCCGGGCTATGTGCATCTGTTGGTGCAGGCCGCCGACGAAAACGGTGTGCCACTGCCGGGATACGATGCCTTTGAAGGTGGTGCAGCGGTAGAATTTGACACCCTGCGCAAGATCGGTGACGAACCGGCAGACTACGATGCCTGGTGGCACAAGGTGATCACGGAGGAGCTGGATCCTGTGGCACCGGTGGAGATCGAAAAGAAGGAATTTGCCTGCGGTGACCCCGGGGATATTGTATATGACGTGAAGATCGCTTGTGCCGGGCCCATGCCGGTGTCCGGGTATCTGCGTCTGCCTCGCCATGCAGCACCCCATTCTCTGCCCATCCGAGTGAGCTACATGGGCTACAGCGTCATGGGTGCGCCGATCCCGTCCAAGGACAATGCCATCCAGCTGTACATCAATCCACACGGCTTTGCAAACGGTCTGACCTTTGAAGAATATGCCGATATGGCAAAGGAAGCACCCTATGCGGAATTTGGGTTCCACAAGGAGCTGAACGAAAAGCCGGATACGGTCTACTTCAAATATATGATCCTGCGGGCTATGCAGGCGGTACGGTACTGCAAGACACTGGAGCTGTGGGACGGCAAGACCATCATCGTGTCCGGCGGCAGTATGGGTGCCTTCCAGCCTACCCACGTGGCAGCCTTTGACAAGAGCGTGACCAAGCTGGAGATCCAGATCCCGTGGATGTGCGACCTGCGAGGCATCGAAGGCGGCAGACTCCGTGGCTGGAGACCCGATCCGGCTGTGGGTCTGGACTACTTCGACACCGTAACGGCCGGGGCACGTGTGACCTGTGAGACCTACATCACGGCCGGTTTGGGAGACTACGTTTGCCCGCCGTCCGGTGTCACGTCCCTGTACCACGCCATTCCGGCTGAACAAAAGACCCTTCTGATGCTGCAGAACAAGACCCATCCGTACACGGCACCTCACTGCGACACCTGTCGGGTCAGCACCATCAAATAAGTGGTCATGGATATATCAAAGCTAAAGCTATATGTAGGGGATGCGGAGCTATACAAAAAGATGGCCAAGATCGCCATTCCGGTATCGCTCCAGCAGCTCATCACCGTGGGGATCAACCTGATGGACACCATTATGCTCAGCAGCATGGGAGACGCACAGCTTTCTGCCTCTTCCTTAGCCGGGCAGTTCATTAGCCTGTTTCAGATCTGCTGTATGGGCATTGGTATGGGTGCATCGGTTTTGACCTCACGGTTCTGGGGCATGAAGGATCTGCATTCGCTGAAGAAGGCTGTCACCATCATGCTACGGTTTTTGCTGGTCTTTGCCTGTGTGTTCACCATAGTGACCATAGCCGTGCCCGATCTGATCATGCGGATCTACACGCCGGACGCACCGCTGATCGACTATGGTGTGATCTATCTGCGGTGGATGATCCCGACGTATCTTTGCATGGGACTATCGCTGACCTGTACCATTGTACTGCGTACCGTGGGGCAAACGCTGATCCCACTCGTCTGCTCGATCTGCGCCTTCTTTGTGAACGTGTTCTGCAACTGGGTGTTCATTTTCGGACACCTGGGTGCGCCACGGATGGAGATCGGCGGTGCAGCACTGGGTACGCTGATCGCCCGGATCTTTGAGCTTGCGTTCATCGGCGGATATTTCTTCTTTGTGGACAAGCGGATCCGGTATCGGCTGCAGGATGTGGTCATGCACACCGGGGATCTGGTACGGGAATATTTCCGGGTCAGCATTCCGGTGCTGATCAGCGATTCCCTTTTGGCACTGGGCAACAATGCGGTTGCCATGATCATGGGTCGGATCGGCAAGGCGTTTGTGGCAGCCAACTCTGTGACCACCGTGGTACAGCAGCTTTCGTCTGTGCTGACCACCGGGATCTCCAACGCCAGCGGGATCATCACCGGTCACACCATGGGCGAAGGCGATACCGAAAAGGCACAGCGGCAGGGGTACACGTTCCTGTTCATGGGCTTCCTCATTGGCTGTGTGGCGGCGCTGATCATACTGCTGCTCCGAGGACCCATCATCAACTATTACGACGTTTCCGCAGAGGCCAAGGAGATCGCCTGGGAGCTGATGGACGCCATTGTGCTGATCATCATTTTTCAGTCCATGAACTCCATTTTGACCAAAGGGGTACTGCGTGCCGGTGGGGATACAAAATTCCTTATGGCCGGAGACATTTTGTTCCTGTGGGTAGCATCGATCCCCCTAGGCTATCTGGCTGGGATCGTGTTCCATTGGTCATCCTTCTGGATCTACGTGATGCTGAAGATCGACCAGATCATCAAATGCGTCTGGTGCTTCTTCCGGCTGCGCAGCGGCAAGTGGCTAAAAAAGATCAAGCAGGCCGGTGCATGATCGATACCCCCAACAAAATGGAATAAAGGATACTTACCAATGAATACATTTACCATAGGACTGGACATTGGCACCACCTCTATCAGCGGTGTCAAACGGGATCTGGCTACGGGTGCTGTGCTGGAAGCGCATACCGTTGCCGGAGAAGCAGAGCTGCCGCCGGATGTGGAAGGAGCGCATATCCAGTCTCCGAAAGAAATTTTGGCAAAGGTATGTCGGCTGGCAAAAGCGTTGGATGCAGACCATGCTGCCGCCATCGGTGTGACGGGACAAATGCATGGGATCCTGTATGTGGACGAAATGGGAAATGCTCTCTCACCGCTGTACACCTGGCAGGACAGACGTGGCGAACCCTACTGCGATGCGATATTTGCCAAGACCGGCTATCGTCTTTCTGCCGGGTATGGGTTAGCGACCCATTATGCCCTGATGCAGGCGAATGCGGTACCGGAGAATGCTGACCATCTTTGTACCATCATGGACTACATCGTCCTGCAGCTGTGCGACCGAACTACACCTTTGACCCACGCCACCAATGCGGCTTCGCTGGGGCTGTACGACCTGGCACAGGACCGGTTCGATCCGGATGCCATGGACAAGCTGGGGATCGATGGTGCGCTGCTGCCGAAGGTGACTACAGACTGCACCATGATAAAACGGGAGAACGGATGTCCCGTGGTGGTTGCCATCGGGGACAACCAGGCGGCGTTTCTGGGTGCTGTTGCCGACATGACCCACACGGCACTGGTCAACATCGGTACCGGCAGCCAGATCTCCTTCGTTTGCCCCAAGGATGCACCCATCCGTTATGGCTCCATCGAGACACGACCCTTTCTGCCGGACTATCGACTGCTCAGCGGATCGGGGCTTTGCGGAGGACGAGCCTATGCACTGACCGAACGATTCTTCCGGGAATATGCGGTGGCGCTTGGCCTGCCTGATGAAAAGCGGTACGATGTGCTGAACCATTTGGCAGCCCGTGGACTGGCAGCCATAGAAATGGACGAGGACAATGTCCTGTCGGTTCGCACCACCTTTTGCGGCACCCGGGACGATCCCACACTGCGTGCGTCTATTGCCGGTCTGGGAGAGGACAACTTTACCCCATCGGCTCTGGTTACCGGTGTGCTCCTGGGTATGGCAACGGAGCTGTACGAAATGTTCACCGCCGCAGAACACGACCACATCGATCGACTTGTGGCATCCGGCAATGCGGTGCGGCAGAATCCCACGCTGGTACGCTGCATCGAACGGGTCTTCGGACTGCCGGTCACCGTTTCTGCGTACCGGGAAGAGGCCGCCACCGGTGCTGCCAAGTTTGCTGTTATGGCGCTGTAGACGCTTCAATACCATACAATTTCAACGAGGTATAGAGTATGTTACCGATCATTTTACAAAATAAACCCTGGTGTCTCACGTTTCCCGTGACAGCAGAAGAAGAATGCCAATTCCGGTATGAAAAAGGCGGCAAGGCTGTGTTGGAAGCCACCTACGCCGAGGGACAGCTTTGCATCGATGCCTTCTTTGCCGGACACGAGGAGCCGCTGTCTCTGGTCGCCGATGCGGCACCGGGTGATACGATCCGATTCGTGTACTACCCCTGGCGCATGGAGCTGTACCGCAACGACACCATTATGGATGAAGAATGGCCCTATGGGGATCCGCTGCTGGCCGAAGGGACGCTGGTCCACTGTGCCGATACGCTGTCTCTGGAGCCGGTGCCGGAAAAGGAAGCAGAGCCCAATGTGCTGGGCAGCTTTACAGGTGCGGAAGGATGGAAGCCGGGGAATGGCGTGTTCGTAGGCGACTGTATGCCCTACAACGACGGCGACCGGTACCACGTACTGTACCTGAAGGACCGGCATCATCACCACAGCAAATGGGGCAAGGGTGCGCACCAATGGGAACACATCTCCACGGCCGATCTGGTACACTGGGACATTCATCCCATGGTGGTGGAGATCGATGACCCGGCAGAAGGCTCCATCTGCACCGGTTCCTGGATCCCACGAAATGGCAAGGAATACCTGTATTACACCGTGCGTATGTCTGACGGTTCTGCGGCACCGATCCGGCGGTCTGTGTCGGCAGATGGGTTCCACTACACCAAGGACAAGGATTTTGGCTTCACCCTGAGCGAACGCTACACCGGTGCCTCTGCCCGTGACCCCAAGATCGTGGAAGGTGCCGATGGGCTGCTGCATATGTTCGTGACCACCACGCTGGTCAAAGAAGGCCGGGGCTGTCTGGCGCATCTGACCTCTGCCGATGGGGAAAGCTGGAGCGAACAGGAACCCATTTATGTGGCACCGGAAGGCAGCGGCGAACCGGAATGCTCGGACTATTTTGTCTGCCGGGGGAAGTATTATTTGGTGTTCAGTCTCCATGGCGTGGGACAATACCGTGTCTCCGACAAGCCCTTCACCGACTGGCAGACTCCGGCAGAACCCAAGATCCCCTGCCATTCTGTTCCCAAGGCGGCCGTTTGGCAGGATCGAGTGCTCTTCACCGGCTTCAAACCGGAAGGTGGCTATGCCGGTACGTTGACCTTCTTAGAAGCTGTGCCCGATGAAAACGGCGTGTTTACGTATACGGCTGTTCGCGAAATGCAGTAAAGGAGAACTATGTATTCTATTAACAATTATCTAAACAATGACGACATTCGTGTGCTGGAACGCAAGGGTGCCTACACAGTCATCGAATACCTGCGAGATCTGAGCGTCACAGCCGTGGAAGCACAGAATGCGTATTTTTGCAGCCAGATGGGTGTACGGCGCAGACAGGTGCTCTGTGACCTGCGGCAGTCCGATGTGATCACCCAATCCGGCGCCATGCAGTGGATGGTAGGAGATGTGCAGGCCACCACCGGTGTCAAAGGAGTCAGCGACCTGCTTGGCAAGGCACTGCGTGGTTCTGTAACCGGTGAATCTGCCATCAAGCCGGAATACACCGGTACGGGACTGTTGGTGCTGGAACCCACCTACAAGCATCTGCTGCTGGTAGATGTTGCCGACTGGAACGGCTCCATTGTGTTGGACGATGGTCTGTTCTTGGCCTGTGATGCATCCCTGAAGCAAAGAGCGGTGGCACGGAGCAATCTGTCCTCTGCCATTGCCGGGAACGAAGGGCTGTTCAATCTGGGTATCTCCGGCAGTGGGATCCTGTGTCTGGAATGCCCCTGTCCCCGTGAGGAGCTGATCGAGATCACCTTGACGGACGACGTATTGAAGATCGACGGCAACATGGCCATTGCCTGGAGCGGCAGTCTGGAATTCACCGTGGAACGCTCCGGGAAATCGCTCATTGGCTCAGCGGCCTCCGGCGAAGGCCTGGTGAACGTATACCGTGGCACGGGCAAGGTCTGGATGACACCGGTACGGTGACAAAGGCAGAAGTAAACGGATCGTTGACCTGCCCGACAGGTGTTCTCTACAAGACGTTGTAAAGGTTTTCGCATTTTTGTGCAAAAGAAAAAAGTGAGGGAATTCCTTTCGTGGAAGGATCCCTCACTTTTTTGCTTAGAAGGAGAGATTTGAACTCTCCTTCTCTTAAGCTGTATCATATATATTTCTTATTTCAGCCAATGGGTTCAAAGTCGGCCACACCATGCTTGCACAGGGGGCAGATGAAGTCGTCCGGCAGGGTCTCGCCTTCGTAGACATAGCCGCAGATCTTGCACACAAAGCCCTTCTTCCCTTCCGTTTCCGGCCGGGGCTTTACGTGTTCCTGATAATAGGTGTAGGTCATGGTCGGACTATCGGACAGCACTCTGGCCTCGGTGACGGAGCAGATGAACATCCCGTGGGTGTCCAGATCCACGTACTGCTCTACCTGCAGGGACAGGAAGGAGTTGATGTGCCGTGGCAGGAACCGCAGACCGTTGTCCGCACGCAGCTCTTCACAGTCGGCGAACTTATCCACGTTTCGGCCGCTCTGGAACCCGAAGGTCTCGAATACGGAGAAGGGCGCCGATTCTGCCAGGCAGTTGATGATCATCTTCCCGGTCTGCTTGATCACGTGATGGGAATAGTTTTCTTTGTTGATGGTCACAGCGATCCGGTTGGGGGTGTTGGTCACCTGAGTCACGGTGTTGACGATCAGACCGTTGTCCTTTTTGCCGTCGTTGGAAGTGACCACGTACAGACCATAACCCAGCTTGAACAGGGCAGACAGGTCGTTTTTGTTGGCGGTCTCGTCCTGTCTGGCCAAATATTCCTTGGTCAGCTCATCGGCCAGAGCGTACAACTGGTGGGTGCTGTCTTCATTCAGTGCGGAAAGGATGCGAACGGTGTTGTCGGCAAAGGTGATGTTCTTGCTGCCGGAGAGCTTTTCCTTCATGATCTTGGCAGCCAGCGGTGCCCAGCTTCCGTTTTCGACCAGCGCCACGGTACGGTTCTGGAAGTTCCGTTCGGTCAGGTGGTCGATGAAGTCCCGCATACAGGGGAAGATCTCGGCGTTGTAGGTGGTCGTTGCCAGCACCAGCTTGCTGTACCGGAACGCATCGGCTACGGCTTCTGCCATGTCGTCTCTTGCCAGATCATGTACCACAACACGGGGACATCCATTCGCCTTCAGCCGTTCTTCCAGCAGCTTCACAGCCTTTCTGGTGTTGCCATATACCGAAGAGAATGCAATGACGATGCCGTCTTCCTCCGGCTGGTAGCTGGACCATGTGTCGTACAGGTGCAGGTAGTAGCCTAAGTTTTCCGTCAGCACAGGACCGTGCAGCGGGCAGATGGTGGCGATATCCAGAGTGGCGGCCTTCTTCAGCAGCACCTGAACCTGTGCGCCATACTTCCCTACGATGCCGATGAAGTACCGCCGGGCTTCGTCTGCCCAGGGCTCGTCTACATCCAGCGCACCGAACTTGCCAAAGCCGTCTGCGGAGAACAACACCTTGTCGGTGGAATCGTAGGTCACGATCACCTCCGGCCAGTGCACCATGGGGGCTGTCACAAAGGTCAGGTTGTGCTTGCCCAGCGCCAGAGTATCGCCACCACCAACCACGATCCGACGATCCTCGAACTGAGTGCCGAAGAAATTCTGCATCATGGCAAAGGCCTTGGCAGAGGAAACGATCTTGGCGTCCGGGAAGGTCTTGGCAAAGGTGAAGATATTGGCAGAGTGGTCGGGCTCCATGTGCTGTACCACCAGATAGTCCGGCTTCCGGTCGCCCAGCACGCTTTGCAGGTTGTCCAGCCATTCGTGTGTAAAGTTCGTGTCTACGGTGTCCATGACAGCGATCTTGTCGTCTACGATCACATAGGAGTTGTAGGAGATGCCGTTTGGAACTACATATTGTCCTTCAAATAAATCGACCTTGTGGTCATTCACGCCGATATACCGGATGTCATTGGTAATAAACATAGTATTTTATCCTTTCAAATTGTATATTTTTATTCATCCTATACGATGCATAGTTTCAGCAAAGTGCGTTGTCGCAGTCTTTTCCGTCTCGCAGGGCTGTCAGATTCTCCACCGTAGTGGCGGCAATGTTTTCCAGTGCTTCCTCGGTCAAGAAGGCCTGGTGGGAGGTCACGATCACGTTGGGCATGGAGATGAGTCTTGCTAAGGTGTCGTCGTCTAAGATATGCCCGGAGAAATCCTCGAAGAACAGTTCAGATTCTTCTTCGTACACATCCAGGCACGCTGCACCCACCTGTCGGGATTTGATGGCAGCCAGCAGTGCTTCAGCATCCACCAGGGCACCGCGGGAGGTGTTCAGCAGCACCACGCCTTTTTTGCATTTGGCAAGCGCCGCTTCGTCGATCATGTGGTAGGTGTCCTCATGCAGGGGACAGTGGAGCGAAATGATATCGCTTTCCCGAAACAGCTCGTCCAAGGTGCCATAGCGGATGGTCTCGCCGTTTGCCAACGTGGGATCGGGATATTTGTCATAGGCCAGCACACGCATCCCAAAGCCCCGGCAAATGTCGATGAACACACGGCCGATCTTGCCGGTGCCAACGACCCCAACGGTCTTGCCGTGGAGATCGAAGCCGGTCAATCCGTTCAGGCTGAAGTTGTAATCCCTGGTGCGGATAAATGCCTTGTGGATCCGGCGAATGGAGGTCAGCAGCAGGGCCATGGTGTGCTCTGCCACAGCATACGGAGAATAGGCCGGCACCCGTACCACGTGCAGCTTCCCCTTGGCATAGCGCAGATCCACATTGTTGAAGCCTGCACACCGGAGTGCCACGATCCGCACGTCCATTTGGACAAGTGCATCGATCACCGCCTGGTCTATGGTATCGTTGACAAATACGCACACACCGTCACAGCCGTGTGCCAGCTCCACGGTGTCGATTGTCAGTCGGGTCTCAAAAAAGTGAAACGTGATGTCCTGTTTCCTGCCCAGCATCTCAAAGGCTGGTCTGTCGTAGGGCTTGGTATCGAAAAATGCGATCTTCATATTTCACACCTCACAGTCTCTGGTACGGTATATAGTATACACCGTTTGTAGGAATTTGTATGTGGCAAATGCAACATTTTCTGGAAAATTTTTACGCTTTCTTTCCTCAAGAAAATCAAAGTTTAAAAGTATTCACGATTGATAGATTCAATGTCAGAGAAACGCCTGCATACATATCCAAAATTTGTGTAAAAAAATCCCTTGTATTTCCCAGGCAGGTGTGCTATAATAAAGGTGGTTCTGCAAGGGACCAAAACTTTAGCGGATCACCGATCCTTACAGAGTAGATTTCCGGGCGTGAAGTGCCGGTGGAACGGGGAGTTGTCCATCGGACGAAAGGCGGTACTCTTACCGACCTGCGGTTCGGATCTCGCATCCCGCTGTACATCGAAAAGAGCGTATACTCTCATAAATGTCCGGGATCTATAGAAAACGAACTATGGATCTCGATATGCCATCTACGGCGCAAAGCGGATCAAGCGACCTGTACAGGATATGTTTTCCCTGTGGCAGGTCTTCGGTCATCCGTGCATTTATGGGAGGTTTGTTATTTTATGAACAACACATTTCATGGTCGTCTGCGCTGGCTCTGTGCCTGTGCCATGCTCATTGCCCTGGAGATCGTACTGAATCGATTCTGCTCCATCAATACGGCTGGGCTCAAGATCGGGTTCTCCTTTGTACCGCCGATGCTGGCCGGTATGCTGTATGGACCTGTGACGGCTGGGCTGGTGTATGGACTGGCTGATTTTTTGGGTGCCATGCTGTTTCCCATCGGTCCCTATCATCCGGGCTTTACCATATGTGCCGTGGGCATGGGACTGATCCTTGGCTGGCTGCTACACCGGGAAAAGCTCTCCTTCTGGCAGATCCTTTTGGCGGTATGCTGTAACTGTCTGGTGCTGGGACTGTTGGTCAACACCATCTGGGTCAGCCAGCTCTACGGCAGCAAGACCTACTTTGGTTGGCTTATATATCGCCTGCCGGAGTATGCGGTGCTGGTGCCGGTACAGATCCTGTTTGCGCCGGTGCTGAAGCGGTTGACGAGTCTGCTCTGCCGCATGGGACTGGTGACGGGCAAGGTCGCTCGATAATAAAAGAGGTGAATACTATGACATATGAAGAAGCCATGACCTATATTCACTCGGTGGTTTGGTTGGGTTCCCGACCGGGACTGAGCCGGATCTCGGTGCTGTGCGAAAAGTTGGGGCATCCAGAGAAGGAGCTGCGCTTCATCCATGTAGGCGGTACCAATGGCAAAGGTTCCTTCTGCTGTATGTTAGCAAGCATCCTAAAGGAAGCCGGATACCACACCGGACTGTACACCTCGCCGTACATCGAACGATTCAACGAGCGTATGCAGATCGATGGACAGCCCATTGCCGATGCAGAGCTGGCGGCACTGACCGAAGCAGTCAAAGCCGTTGCCGACACCATGGACGATCCGCCGACGGAATTTGAGCTGATCACGGCCCTGTGCTTCCTCTATTTCCGCAACCACCACTGCGACTATGTGGTGCTGGAAGTGGGACTGGGGGGACGATTGGATTCGACAAACATCATTCCCGCACCCTTGCTGGCTGTGATCACCGGCATCGATCTGGACCACACAGCACTGCTGGGCGACACCACTGCCGCCATTGCCGGAGAAAAAGCCGGGATCATCAAGGCCGGTTGTCCGGTGCTGTTTGGTGAAGGAGACACCGATGCGGAAAATGTGATCGCTGCACGTACCCAAGAAATGGGCGGCACATTTGTTCGTGCTGACTACAGTGATATCCGGGACGTGGTGCTCTCTGCGGACAAGACCGTGTTTTCCTGGAAGGCGTGGCAGTCTATCACTTTGCATATGCTGGGACTATACCAGCTGCACAATGCGGTGAACGTGCTGACCGCTGTGGAGATGCTGCGGTCGCTGGGCGTAGAGCTACCTGCAGATGCGGTGCTTCGGGGACTGTCGTCTGCCCGTTGGCCGGCACGGTTTGAAAAGCTCATGGAAGAACCGCTGGTCTTTTACGATGGGGCACACAATCCACAGGGCATTCGTGGTGCGGTGCGAAACATCCAGGCGTATCTGTCACCGACCCAGCCGGATGGCAAGGTGGTGCTGTGTATGGGTGTCCTGCGTGACAAGGATTTCACCCACATGATCGCATCTCTGGCACCACTCACCGATACGGTATTCACCATCACGCCGGACAATCCCAGAGCCTTATCTGCGGCAGAGACTGCTGCGGTGTTCCGGGACTGTGGTGCAGCAGCTGTTGCTCATGAGACCCTGGCAGACGGCGTACAGGCGGCGCTTGCCTATGCCAAGAACAGTGGCCGACCGCTGGTGATCTTGGGGTCACTTTATCTATATGGAGACGTAAAAAAGGCACTTTTGGGAAAATAATGAGGAAAAACGCATGAAATACCGGATGGGAAAGCAGGTACTGACAGCGGTGCTGTGTCTGACCATGGTCAGCAGCTGCACCAGTTGTACGACTATAGCTGAGATCGTAGACAAGCTGGGCTTTGACACCTACGATTATATGAGCGAAGAGGTACACACCACCTACGATACCGACAGCGATACGGCTGTGGTTCTGGCAGACCTGATCCAGATTCTGGTACCCACGCTTGTCCCTTTTGACAACATGAACGATGCCATCTCCGCCTACCGGGACACGGTGCTGACCTATATGTTGGAAAGCGAATACGCCCGGTACTCCGGCAATATGGCGCTGATCGCCAAGGCTACAGAGGTCTATCCGGAATACCAGATCTCGGAGATCATTCCGGCATCTGACTTTGAAGCGACCATGTATCGCTACTTTGGCGGCTCGGTGAAGATCTCACACAAGGACGGCAGCCGGTTTCGGTATCTCAGCAAGGTGCAGGCGTATATTTCCCTGTCCTCTCCCATTTCCGATGACAGCCAGGTACATATCACCTCCATTGGGGAGACCGACAAGACCTGGCGTGTGACCTTTACGGTGGTTAAGGGACAGGTGGAGTCAGAGCCCTATTTTGTCCTGATCATCAAACGGGACGACGGCACTTTATATTTCAAGCAGCTGGACAAGCTTACGTTGGAGGAGACCCCGGCGTAGCACGTTTTGCTTTTCTGCAACGATCACGATCTTTCCACAAAAGGATCGTATACGATACAAACAACCAATTCACGAAGGAGTAAATGTATATGGGTGGATTTTTTGGCGTAGCATCCAAGACGGACTGTGTATTTGACCTGTTTTTCGGGACGGACTATCATTCCCATTTGGGTACCAAGCGAGGTGGGATGGCGGTGTATGCGGACGGTGCGTTTCAGCGTGTTATCCACAACATCGAAAACTCTCCGTTCCGTACCAAGTTTGAGAGCGATGTGGATGAGATGCACGGGCTCTGCGGCATCGGCTGCATCTCGGACACGGAACCCCAGCCGCTGATCGTGCGCTCTCATCTGGGGCATTATGCCATCACCACCGTGGGTCGGATCAACAATGCGGACGAGCTGGTGGAAAAGGCCTTTGCTGCCGGTACTTCCCATTTTCTGGAAATGACCGCAGGCAACATCAATCCCACGGAGTTGGTGGCGGCGCTGATCAATTCGCAAAATTCCATTCCGGCCGGGATTCGGTATGCCCAGGAACAGATCGACGGCTCTATGTCCATTCTGCTCTTGACGCCCACGGGGATTTATGCGGCCAGAGACCGGGTAGGTCGTACACCCATCATCATTGGCAAAAAGGATGGCGCCTACTGTACCGCCTTTGAGTCCTTCTCTTTCCTGAATCTGGGTTATGAATTTGTGAAGGAGCTGGGTCCCGGTGAGATCGATTTTGTTTCTGCCGATGGTGTGGAAGTGGTACGGAAGCCGGACGACAAGCTGAAGATCTGCTCTTTCTTATGGGTATATTTCGGCTATCCTACCTCCACCTATGAAGGTGTGAACGTGGAGGCCATGCGTTGCCGTTGTGGGGATTATCTGGCACAGCGTGACGAAGGTCTGGAAGCCGACACGGTCGCTGGTGTACCGGACTCGGGGCTTGCCCATGCCATTGGATACGCCAACCGTTCCGGTATTCCCTATTCCCGTCCCTTCATCAAGTACACCCCCACCTGGCCCCGTTCCTTCATGCCCCAGAAGCAGAGCCAGCGGAACCTGATCGCACACATGAAGCTGATCCCGGTAGGCGACCTGATCAAGGACAAAAAGCTGATCCTGATCGACGACTCCATCGTACGCGGTACCCAGCTTCGGGAGACCACGGAATTCTTGTACAAGAGTGGCGCCAAGGAAGTACATATTCGTCTGGCGTGCCCACCGATCATGTACGGCTGCAAGTACCTGAACTTCTCTCGTTCCACATCGGACATGGATCTGATCTCTCGTCGGGTCATTGCCATGCTGGAAGGTGCCGATCACGAAGGCAAGCTGGAAAAGTACTGTGACCCGGATACGCCGGAGTACGCCGCCATGGTGGAAGAGATCCGCAAGATGATGAACTTCACCACGCTGAAGTACCAGCGGCTGGACGACATGATCGCAGCGTCCGGTCTGGATGCGGACAAGTTCTGCACCTACTGCTGGGACGGCAAGGAATAATAAGCGAGGCTTATCCGAAGTCAAAACTGGAAGAATACCTCCTCGCTCTGAAGTTTGATCTATACTTTTTTGACACCGTACATCCACTGTAGGGAACGGTCTTGACCGTTCCGTGCGGTAGCCATTTCGTGTGTAATCCTATTATCTATCCAATAAACAACACCTGCTTACTACAAACATAGGCAGGTGTTTTCCTTTATATGGGTAAGGCACGAAGCAGCAGACAACCGGCAAGACCAATGGCCGTTGGCAGTGTGGCCGATAGCAGTGTCAGGCCCCAGCTGCCGGTCTCCTTCTGGATGGTCAGCAGTGTGGTGGCGCAGGGCCAATGGAACAGGGTGAACCACAGCACACACAGGATCGTGGAGCCTTGCCAGCACTGCCACAACACGATCTCCGATGCGCCATACCCAAGCAGCACCAGTGGCAAAAACAGCTCGGCTGCCGGTAAGGACAGAATAAATGCGGTCAGGATCACGCCATCCATACCGAAGCATTGTCCAACAGAGTCCAGAAATACGGTGATGTGCCCGTACCATGTGGTCCCCTGCCAAGCCATATGGGTCAGGCACCAGAGCAGTGCACCAGCCGGAGCCGCCACCACTACGGCACGTCTTAACACCAACAAGGTTCGATCCAGAAAGGAACGAACGAGCACCTGTCCCCACTGGGGTATCCGATAACAGGGCAGCTCCATAGCAAAGGTAGTGTTCTCTCCTTGCAGCAGGGTGTGGCTCAGGACACGACAGATAAGCAATGTCATACCGGTGCACAGTGCCAATACCAGAGCCACAGCCACCGTCTGCAGTCCCACCGGTGCTGTGCTCGTGCGACTGAGAAGCACCACCACCGCACCCGTCAGCGACAGCACCATAGGCAATCGACCGTTGCAGGGCGTCAGGCTATTGGTCAGGATCGCCAGCTTTCGTTCCCTGGGGGAGTCGATGATACGACAGCCGGTAACGCCAGCCGCATTGCAGCCCAGTCCCATGAGCATGGTCAGCGCCTGTTTTCCGCAAGTACCGCAGCCATGAAAGGCTCGATCCAGACAAAAGGCAGCTCTTGGCAGATACCCCAAATCCTCCAGCAGTGTGAACAGCGGAAAGAAGATCGCCATCGGTGGCAGCATCACAGCGATCACCTGGGTCAGGGTAGTGAGCACGCCTTCTACCAAAAAGGAACAAAGCATGGTTGGCAGTCCCAGTGCTGTTCCCCAGGTCATGCAATGGGTGAGAAGCCAATCAAAGCACAGCGTCAGCGCCTCCGACAGGTAACCGGCGCCACGAATGGTCAGCCAAAGCACAACGATTCCCAATGCCGCCATCATCGGATATGCCATCCAGGAACCGGCAAGCAGGTGATCCAGTTTGGTGTCTCTGGGAAACGCCGTTTCCGATACCTGACATACCGTCCTTGCAATGGCTTCTGCCTGGGTCGGGATATCCTTTCCATAGGCGTGGTAGGTTGGCTGGGCAGACGTTTGCTTTTCTGCACAGACGGACAGGATCGTTTGCCGCAGTGTGTCCAGTCCTCGTTTTTGTCGGGCAGCACAGGGGATTACCGGGCAGCCCAATATGGTGGACAGAGCCGCCGTATCCACCACAATGCCACGCTTTTCCCCTTCGTCGATCATGTTCACGCAGACCACGCACCGGTGAAAGCGTTCCCGGATCTGCAAGGCCAGGATCAGGTTCCGGGAAAGTGCTGTGGCATCGCAGACCACCACCACGCAGTCTGCCGTATGTTCCCGTAGGTAGTCCCCTGCCACCACTTCCTCCGGCGAGTGTCCCATAAGGCTATAGGTACCCGGCAGGTCGGTCAGGGTCAGCTCCGCCGATCGGGTACGCAATAGACCTGTTTTGGTCTCCACGGTTTTGCCCGGCCAGTTGCCTGTATGCTGCCGCAGACCGGTAAGCGCATTGAACACGGTGCTTTTGCCTACGTTGGGATTGCCGGTCAGCACAGCTTGCCACATATCGCATCCTCCGTTCGTTCCACGGGTACAAGCACCATAACCTGTGCAGCATCCGTATGTCGCAGTGCCACCAGCGTGCCCCGTACCCGATACGCCACCGGGTCGCCGCCTATGGGACTGGCCATGACCGCTGTGACCCTGCTGCCCGGCGTGAATCCCAGATCCTGCAGACGACTGCCAAAGCTGCCCTCTTCCACCGATGCAATGATGCCCGTCTGTCCCAGATGTAGTGCGGACAATTTTTGTTCCATACTATGAACACTCCTTTGTTTGCCATACTATCCTCAGTATATGTGCGGCAAGTCGGATGGTTCCGGGCAACCCAAACCACCACTATGATACCATGCGTTTTTTTACACGAAAGCAAAAAAAGCGCACAGAGCAGGATGTTCTGTACGCTTTGGTTTTTGGAGATCACTTCTTTTTCTTATTCTTTTTCGCCTTTGGCTTGGGCATGGATGCAGGCTTTTCCGGTTCTGTATCCGGGTGCGGTCGTGGGGACACAACAGGCGCCGGTTTTTCGTCGTCCGCATTCTCATCGTCGTCGTGGGTCTTTTTTGCCTTGCCCTCTCGTCTGTGCAGATCTTCCTGCAGGATCCGGTACAGCGCCGCCGTCATGGGTACGCCCAGCAGCATACCGCCAACGCCTAAGATACCGCCGCCCACGGTCACTGCTGCCAGCACCCAAATGCCCGGCAGACCGATAGACGAGCCTACCACACGGGGATAGATGATGTTCCCTTCCAGCTGCTGCAGGACCACGATAAAGATCAGGAAAAATACAGCTTTAATGGGCGACACGGTCAGGATCATGAACGCACCCACACCGGCACCGATGTATGCACCGGCGATGGGGATCAGTGCGGTAAAGGCGATGAGTGCACCGATCATAGTGGCGTAGGGGAAACGGAACAACAGCATACCAATGGTACACAGCAGCCCCAAAATCACCGCCTCGGTACACTGCCCCACGATGTAGTTGTGGAAGCAATCATCCAGGGTACGCAGGACATACAGGATCCGGCTATACAGCTTGGGTTTGCAATAGTTTTGCAGGATACGATTTGCCTGGTTTTTCAGCTTGTGCTTGCCGATCAGCAGATACAGAGAGAAGATGAGAGCAAGCAGTGCGGTCACCACACCGGAAAATACGGAGGATACAGTCTTGATCACCGTGCCCATCACGCCACCGACTCCGGTAGTCAGCGCCTGCCAAAAGTCGCCGATCCGGGATTTCCAGTCGATATTTTCCAAAAATCCCAAAATATCCTCCGGCAGCAGATCCAGACTACCCGCATAGTTCAAAAGCTCGTCCATGAGCCGAGGCAGGTTCTCCTGTGCCAATTTGAACAGTAGCGTAAAGCAGTCGATGAGCTCCGGCACGATCAGACCGATGACCAGACCTACGATCAGAAGCAGCGACAAAAATGCCGCCAAAAGACACACCACAGTCCGGGACTTCTGTGCCCATTTCTGCCGGCTGCGTGGGAAATAGTGCCGCTCGAACCAGCTCATCAGGATACCCACCACATAGGCGATACAGGCTCCCACGATCAGCGGAAAGGCAGCACCCAGCAGTGCGGAGAAAAGCGTAACGACCTGCGGCCAGAATTGGATCGCCAGGTAGGTCAGAAACACCACACCGGCGATCTTGAAAAGTTGTTTGATTTCCAGTTTCATGTATGGCAAACTCCATCAATTTTCTCACAAGATACGGTCATCTGACTCGGACAACCATTCTCATTATACCGGAATCCGTTGTCTTTTGCAACCTGCGAAAAACGTATAAACTGTTACAATATTGGTTATTTCTGTAAAGTTTCTGTGACAGGGTCAGGGCAGCTTTTTGCCGCAATGGTTGCAGAACACATAGTCTCCGTCCACCCTAGTACCGCACCAGGGACAGAAGTGGCTTTCTGCTGTATCGGTTTGCACAGACTGTTTAGACTGCTCCGACTTCTTTTTCGATTCTACCACATTGGAGACCGTCTTGCCGTATTTGAGGTTCAGCGGATCCGGTTCTTCTTCGCTGTCCACAATGTCGAAGCTGGAATAGCGGTTTTGGCTCGTGGCGTTCTTGAAGGAGTGGATGGCATTGACCACGGCAATGGCGATGAAGATCAGTCCGAACGGAGCCATGAACCAGCCACCCATGGCACAGGCCATGATGACCCAGAACACCCCAAACAGTGCTGCAAATATGGCAGAGATCCCACCCATGAAGGAGGGACCACGGCCGGGTTTGATGCTTTTCATGGAATACTTTCCTTTCGTACCTTAGTGAATCTCCGTGCCGTCACTGCGATAGAGCCGGGCTTGGTTGTCTACGGCTGTGCTGCATTCGCCGAAGGTGCAGATGTTGTCCAGCACCAAATTTGTGATGGAGCCTGCCAGCTGGACCACGGTGCTTCCTCTGCCGTAAATATTGCGCACGGTGATATTTTTTGTTTCCTCCGGTGTGGAGTGCCGGGTCCCGTAAAGGTGGTTGTCCCCGATTCGAACGGCGTAGATGCCTCTGTCCATATGGGGACTGCCTGCGGAGGTATCCATGACCCCATCGATGAGGATGTTGTACAGCCGGATACCGCTTTGGTTCAGTAGCCGTACATTGGTGCAGTAGGCGGCGCTCTGGACATTGCGGATGATCACGTTGTGGATGGAGGTATCGGCGCCTTCCACCTGGTACATTTGCTCCGTTTTCCCCCATAGGCCGGTCAATGCGATGGTGTCGTCCTCGGTGAAACCGGTGATGTTTTCGATGCGGATATCGTGACAGCCACTGCGCAAGTCGATCCCGTCGGCATTTTTGATGTACACCTCGCCGTAGCTGTCCCGACGCAGACCATGGACTCTGGTCCCATCCGGCAGCAGGCGTGTGTCGTCGGCGCAAAAATCGATGTTTTCGAGCACGCCATGGGCGCAGAACAGGAAGTTCAGTGCCCACCAACGTTGGTTGCGACACTGGATGCCCTGGATCACAAAACCGTCCACGTTGACGAACAGCAGCAGGTTGTTCACGGAAATGTGGGGTCCGCCGTCCTTTTCGCTGTTCCCTTCGCAGAGACCATTGTATTCGCCACCGTCTAAGATCGCCTTGCCCCGGCCGATGATACGAATATTTCGGTCTGCATCGGTGACGGTACGGGCATAGGGATCGTCGGCGTGCCGGTTGCGAAACAGATTGCAGAAGGTACCCGGTGCCATGGTCAGGCGGCAGTTGTCCAGCACGATGGTGAAATCCGATGGGATGAGAACGGTTTCATATATGGTGTACTCGCCGGTGAGCACGATCTGACGGGTGCCGTCTGCGGTGGCGATATCGATCATGGTGCGTATGGTGGTATCGTTCAGCATGGGAAAGCTCCTTTGCATTTCTGTTATAGTTACTTATAGTATAACGGATAGGAAAGCCAAAGTCAACAGAAATTCGTAAAAATTCGCCACACATAAAAGACACCTGCTCATGATGTCGCAAAGCAGGTATCTTTGGGGGTTCCTATAAAGAAGGCTCTTTCAGGTACTATATCTTATCTGCGTTTCTTGGAAGCGATGGCACCGGTCAGTGCAGCCACGGCGCACAGCACCAGGGTCACATCGGCCGTCTGCGGTGCGGTGGTCACGGCGGTATCGGCACTGCTCACCAGTTCCACTTCCGGATACAGCGTACTGTGGTAGTATTCCTCGGCGGTCACACCGGTGGCGGCGTAGATGTCCTTATAGTAGTGCTGCCAATAGGTGCCGCAGAACTGACAGGGATCCAGAATATCCAGGTTGCCTACGTAATAGTTGGGGTCATAGTCAGCGGCGGCCAGCTCGGTCACCACCAGCTCATCGATGCACCAGCCCGTTTCCCGACCCACAAAGTGGATGCTGTGCTCGCCGGCTTTCAGGGACAGTACGTTGGGAGCGTGGCGCCACTGGTCATGCTCGATGGTCCATGTGCCGTACATATCGGTATCCGAATACTTACCTTCCTGCCGATAGGTCAGATAGAAATACTGCCAGGAACCATAGCACACCGGCATCAGGGACGGATCGTTCTTTTCTTCGGCTTCGTTGTCACTTTCGTCCGGGAAGTCCCAAACCATGGATTCACCGCCGTCTACGGAATAGTGGATGGAGTTGCTGGACTGGTCGGCGTAGAATACACGACCCCAAACGGTATAGTCGCCATCTTCCGGCACGGTGAAGGTGAACGTAAAGCCGCTGCCTTCTGCGTTTTCCCCTTTTTCGACACAGGTGAGCACCTTATCGTGGATGGAGCCCTTGGTGGTCGTGGCAGTGACGGCAGCCCCATCTACAGGCATATCCGCAGCCTTGTAGAATGCAGTATACGGTACATCCGCAGCCAGTGTACCAACGGACAACAGTGCAGCGAGCAGGATCGATGTAATTATGTGTTTCATACTATGCCTCCTTGTAACTTTGCATACAGCGTATATCTGTGCAGCAGGATCTTTACCACAGGTTGTAGCATTACTTACATTATACCGATTTTTTCCGGATACACAATAGCAGTTTTGGACATATACATACCATTTTCGGACATCTGCACATTTTGTCCATGTCGGTTTTTTATGTGTGATTTTTAGAAAAAACCTGTGCAGTTTTCCGTAAAGATTCCGTTTTTGCCGCTCTTTTGTGGATCGCTTCCACAGAATTCACAAAATATGTGGCGTATTTCACATATTTTGCCGCTGAGCCGGTAACAAAATCGGACACACACCCAACCGAATCGGTCATCACTGTTCTAGACTTCGGCGATATACACCAATGGACATTCCCTCTTGGGTCTTGAAAAACCGACTCAGTGCATACTCCGATTGAAAGCCGGTCTTCTCTGCAATATCTTGTAGGGACAGTTCATGGATATATAATAGCTCCTTGATATATTCCAGGCGCACCTGTGCCATATATTGTCCCACGGAGCAGCCAAGATAACGACCGGTCAGCCGATTCAGGTGGCGCAGGCTGATGTTCATTTGGGCAGCGAGTGCTTCGCCGGTCAGACGTGCATTGCCGCCGGGTTCCCGAATGCTCGATGTAATGGTGGACTCCAGTTCCCGGATCCGCAGGTCGTTTTCGAATACCTTGCGGTCGCCGCTTTTCTCCAGGCTGTCCGGCGAGAGCTGCCGCAGTACCTCCATGAGCAGACATTCCAGCAGGTTGCCGATGGTGGTCGTGGAACCGGCACGTCCCGTCATGGCGTTTTCCAGCATCAGCTCCACATAGGTCGGCATGGCCTCGGTAGCAGCACAGGCGTGACGCGGCAGATGGGTCAAGGCCTGGCAAACAAAATCCTTGTCGCTATCCAGAACGAATCCACAAACCAGCTTTTCCAGTGCCATATCATTTGGCGTCAACTGATGCAGGCAACGTGGTGGGATCAGGACAAACTGCCCGGCACCCACAACAAACGGCGGTTGTGCATTCATGGAACGTGCATCCGGGGAGCCCCACGAGACCGTAAGACTGCCTTCCAATACGTAGTGCAGCTCATAGAAGGTGTGCTGGTTGGGTGCGGTAGGGGCCATGCCTTCCCATTTGCTGTAGGCCGTACGACACCAGATCACACTTCCCCGGAACATATTGTTTTGCAGATACAGCTTGTATCGACTGAGCTTTTTGGCCGCTGCCATACGGGTCAAAATATCCATCATAACACCCTCCGCTTCTTTGGCCCGATAGGATCTATGTTTCGCTCTGATCCTGTGCTTTGCCAATAGTATACCTGTTTTTTCAGCCAATGTCAACAGAGCAAAAAGAAAAAACGCAAAAACCATTGTTAATTTCCGAAAAATATGGTATAATGGTGTCAACCCAATCCAATATAGAGAGGACTTTCATTTATGCTGCAAAAGATCCGCTATCCCCAACCTTACAAGGAAGTTCCCCAGTGGCTGAACCTGAATGGCGCCTGGGACTTCTCCTTTGACGCACCCACCTACGACAAGGTCATCGAAGTGCCTTATCCCTGGGGTTCACCGCTGTCCGGTGTCGACGAAGCCAAGGATGGCACCGCTTACTACCGCCGCACCGTTCGCTGGGATCCGGCTAACCACCGCATCTTCCTGCACTTTGGTGCCGTGGACTACACCTGCACCGTGACCGTCAACGGAAAAGAGCTGGGCAGCCATCGTGGTGGGTATATGCCTTTCCGGTTTGAAGTTACCGATGTTTGGGACAGAACCGGAGACAACACCATCGAAGTCTGTGCCACCGATACAGCTGACCGGAGCCAGACCTATGGCAAACAGGGCTACGGCGATGCCAAGGGTATCTGGCAGACACCCTGGCTGGAAGCACGACCGGATACGTATATCGCCGATTTCGCAAACACCACCAAGCTGGACGGCACGGTGACCTACACCATCACCACCGTTGGTGCCAAGGACGGCGACACCATTACAGCGACCTTTGGCGACACCACCGGTACCGCTGTAGTGAACGACAACCGGGCAGAGCTGGTACTGCACGTGGCAGAGCCTAAGTGGTGGAGTCCGGAAGAACCGAATCTGTACGAGGGCACGCTGACCCTGGGTGACGATATCGTCTCCACCTATTTCGGGATCCGGGAAATCGGCACCGGCAAGTTTGGCACGGAAAACCGGCACTACATCACCCTGAACGGCAAGCCTTACTTCATCAATGGGGTACTGGACCAGTCCTTCAATCCCAAAGGCTTCTTTACCCTGCCCGGTGACGACGACTGCCGGGAAGAGATCCTGCGGCTGAAGCGGATCGGTATCAATATGGCTCGGATCCACATCAAGGCCGAGGAACCGCTGAAGCTGTACTGGGCCGATAAGCTGGGGCTGCTGATCATGGAGGATATCCCCTGCTTCTGGGCCGAACCGCTGCCGGAGACCAGAGCACAGTACGAAGTGGAAATGGAAGAGCAGATCCTGCGTGACCGGATCCATCCGTCCATTTTCTATTGGGTCATTTTCAACGAGACCTGGGGGCTGTTCACCAATCGTCCCGACGGAAATGGCAGAGCCTACACCGAAGAGACGGCCAAGTGGGTGGTACACTGCTGGGAAAAGGCAAAGGCACTGGATCCCACCAGACTGGTGGAGGACAATTCTCCCTGCAACAGCGACCACACCATCACCGATGTAAATACCTGGCACTTCTACGCCAACGGCTACGAGCGGGTCAAGGATGTGGTGGACACCTTCTGCAACAATGCGTACGAAGGCTCTCACAACAACTACAAGGAAGGCTACACCCAGACCGATGTGCCCTGCATGAACAGCGAATGCGGCAATGTATGGGGCATCGAAGGCAATGCCGGGGAAAGCGATATCTCCTGGCAGTACAAATATATGATCAACGAATTCCGGCGGCATGACAAGCTGTGTGGCTTTGTGTTCACGGAATTCCACGATGTGGTCAACGAATTCAACGGCTACTACAAGATTGACAACGGCGACAAGGATTTCGGCTACGACAGCTATGGCATGACCCTGCGGGATCTGCACAGCCAGGATTACGTAGGCGCCGACTTTGCACCCATGACCACCGTACAGCCCGGCGATACGGTGACTGTACCCCTGTTTGGTTCCAGCTTCACGGACAAGCGGCACGGCAAGCTGCTGACGGTTGCATGGCAGTTCACGGTGAACGATCCAGTGGATGGCGACTATGTGGCTGACAGTGGCGAGATCCAGCTGGTTTGGAAGGGCTATGGTGCCTTCCCGGCCGGTGCGATCCAGCTAACCATGCCCGAGCACGATGGCACTGCCCTGTTGTCCTTTGCGCTGGTGGACAAGGAGGAGACCATCATGCAAAACGGTATCCTCTTTGATATCGCCGGTAGCAGACTGGATGCACTGGTGCTGTCTCCGGCAGACTTCCGGACCGATGGGTTTGATCGCGTGATCGAAGCCAAGGTGGAAAAGGTCAGCGGACTGGGCAAGGGGGCGTTCTCTACGGTTGTCAAGACGGCGGACATTCCCGGCTTTGCAGCGGCGAAGGATGTACGGCTGCTGGCGGAGATTTCCACCCGGTTCCCCATGACCCACGACTATCCGGCGAAAGACAAGGATACCAAGGTCGATCTGAACTATATGCTTGGCTACCGGTGTGATCCCGGCGAGAACCTGAACTCCTTTGTTCAGACCGATGCTACACCCTATCCGGGCAAGGTGGTTGTGTCCATCGATGGCGTACCGGTGACCACTATGCTGCTGCCGGATGCACCTGCCGATTCTCGTGGTGCCCTGTCCCATCACTACCAGCCCAGCATCTACCACCTGGACGAAGCAGGCTCCTACGGCTACCTGTGTGACGTGAAGCTTCCGTCGGCACTGCTGTTGAAGCTGCAGACCAAGGAAAGCTTTACCCTGACCTTTGCCACAGAGGAAGAGGCAGGTCTGGCGCTGTACGGCAGAAAGAGCGGCCGGTATGGCGTTGGCGTACTGCTGAGAAGCGAACAGTAAATAAAGGTATATACAAGAAATGACCGGGTATCCTTTTGGGACGACCCGGTCGTTTGCTTTGCTTTTAAATCTGTTTGCAGGCAGGTCATTTTGGGTACTCTCGGATCAGCGTTCCCTTTGTTATCAGCCATACACGATGGACAGGCTGCAGATGGTCTGTCCTTCCACGAAGAAGGGTAGCACGGAGCCATCGTCCGCTCGCATGATGACGAGCTGTTCCCCGGAAGGAGAGATCAACAGTGGGAACGGGCAGTTGCCATCGTAAACACCCAGACACAATCCGTCGTCCTCCATCCACCAGGTACCTTCGTAGTACGGCGTCAGCGTGCCTTCTTCTCCTTCGGTATAATACAGCACCATGCCGTCTTCCGCATTTCCGTCCTCGCCAAAGGACAGCAGCCAGCCGTTGTCGCTATACCAGGTGGTATTGGCAAGACCGGTCTCTGTGGGTGGCAGCCATCCGGAATCCGCATCCGTGCCACTTTGCAGGTGCGGCACATAATCGCCGATATCATAGAGACTGGCAAAGTCCACGATCGTATAACCGCCGTCCTGTGCCAGTGGGTTCGTAATAGATCCGTCCGGTTCCAGCACGGGAGTCCATACGCCCTCAAAGCCATCCGCTTCCACGAACTCGAGGACCACATCGGCATTATCCACCCAGGACTCGCAGGTGGAATACAGCAGGAAGGGACGATCGAGCTGGGGAACATACAGCACCTCGGAGGAACTGGGCGGCATATTATCGCCACCATTCTCCCACTCCAGGCCCTTTACCGTGAACTGGACGCTTGCATCCATGGGCACGATACAGTACAGATAGCCGTGGTCGCCAACAATGTCCTCTTCCGGAATCTCCGCCAGGAACGGCCAAAAGCTGGTCAGCATGGGACAGTTGTCCTGCAGCCACTCGGACAGCGTGCTGGTGTCACCCTCTTCCCGATACCCCAAATAGCTGGCGGCAAATTCTTCGTTCCACAGGTTAACGTACAAGCCTTCGATGGCAGCCTGTGCCTCCGCACTGTAGGCAAATTCTGTGGTACCTTGCTCCTCGGCAGCTCCCTGCTCATCGGTGGGAGTGGGCTCCTCAGAAGGTACTGGGTCGGAAACTTCTGTCTCCGATAGCTCCGTTTCCGTAGTGGCTCCGGGTTCCTCGGATAGTGTCTCCAGTTCCGCTGTCGTATCGGATTCGGGCTCATTTGTCGAAACACAGCCGGCAAGAGGCAACATCAGCAGTACCAAAAGCCAAGCGATCTTACGCATACAAAACACCTCGTTTCTGCTTGTTCACAATGGATAAGGGTACGTCCACACGGATCCGGGGCGAAATTGTACGGCGGCGCCCCAGGTCGTTATTGTGCAGCAATTACACAAAAAGATGCATTTCTCTCGTGGGTCTCACAAAAGAAACACATCTTTGCATCTGTATGTAGCCAGCAGAAAGGGACAGACGTATCCCGTCTGTCTGACTGTCTGTGGTTCTGACTGTCTGTCGTATCATGGGGGCAAACTTCATTTTTGTCAAGCCCCTTTCCGTAAACTTTTTCAGATGAAAATAGCTGTCTATGTATCGTACGGCAACATACAATACATCACAGTAATTATACCACGTGCCACAGGGGCTGTCAAGTGTACAGAAGTATTTTTTCCGAAAAATGGAAAAAATCTGTATACATACCGACAGAACGATCCACGTACCGCAGCAGTGAAAAAACGACCAGACCATCCATGGGGACAGCCTGATCGTTTTTAGATATACTTATTTCCGGATCATGTCCGGCTACTAAGGATGCGGTAGGTCATCTTCCACATGGTATCCTGGCACAGTCTCCAAGGTCTGCACGGGCGTGTTGTCCGGGGCCGTATCCATTCCTTCTCTTCACGCTCCTTTCGGCTTGGGTGAAGGTTTTATCCTCTTTGTCCTGTATAACCGTTCTCCAGCGATTTTGTTACATGGTGCATTAGGAAAAATGTGATAAAAAAGTTTCTTGCAGGAAAAGTAGCAAAAATTCACAACTAACCGGTTGACCCATGGGAAAGAAAATGGTATACTAAAGTCAATGCATCCATTCTATCATAGGGAGAAATCAATATGAAAAAAGTTATGCTGGTATTCGGCACACGGCCGGAAGCCATCAAGATGTGTCCGCTGGTCAACGAATGCAAAAAGAGAGCGGGTCTGCAAACGGTGGTATGCGTCACCGGGCAGCACCGGCAAATGCTGGATCAGGTATTGGAGGCATTCGGGGTCGTACCGGACTATGACCTGTCCATCATGAAGGATAAGCAGACACTGTTCGACATCACCACCAACATCCTAAACCGGATCAAAGAGGTATTGGAAACCGAAAAGCCCGATGTGGTGCTGGTGCATGGAGACACGTCCACTACATTTGTAACGGCACTGGCCTGCTTCTATCTGCAGATCCCGGTGGGACACGTGGAGGCCGGACTGCGCACCTACAACCTGTACAGCCCCTATCCGGAAGAATTCAACCGGCAGGCTGTGTCCATCATTTCCCAGTACAACTTTGCACCTACGGCGCTGGCACGAGAGCATTTGGTCAAGGAAGGCAAAGATCCCGATACCATCTATGTGACCGGGAACACCGCCATCGATGCCCTGCACACCACAGTTCGGCAGGACTACAGCCATCCGGAGCTGGACTGGGCAGCGGATTCCCGACTGATCTTGATCACGGCGCACCGAAGAGAAAATTTGGGCGAGCCTATGCACCATATGTTCCGTGCCATTCGCCGGGTCATGGACGAGCATCCGGACGTGAAGGCCATCTATCCCATCCACATGAATCCGGTGGTCAGAGAAGCGGCAGCCATGGAGCTGGGGGACTGCGACCGGGTACGGATCATCGAACCGCTGGAGGTGCTGGACTTCCACAACTTCTTGGCACGGTCGTACATGATCCTGACCGACTCCGGTGGGATCCAGGAAGAAGCACCCTCTCTGGGCAAGCCGGTGCTGGTCATGCGAGACACCACGGAACGACCGGAAGGGATCGCCGCCGGTACGCTGAAGCTGGTGGGCACCGATGAGCAGGTGATCTACGACCATTTCACCGAGCTGCTGGACGATCCTGCGGCGTATGAAAAAATGGCGACGGCGTCCAATCCCTACGGAGACGGACTGGCGTGCAAGCGGATCGCAGATATATTGGAGAAGTAAACATAAAAATAGGTACAGGCCACACGTGTGACTTGTACCCATTTTTTCTATCGTTTACCAAAGATTTTCCACGACCTGCACGATGTCCCGATTTTCCCGACTCATAAAACCGTTTGCCACAAAATTGTCCAGCAGCCGGATCAGGTCGTCCCAGCAACCATGCAGGTTCCACAGGATCACCGGCTTAGGGTGTTGTCCTAAGGTGCGCAGAGTCAGGATCTCGAAGAATTCGTCCATGGTACCGATGCCGCCGGGGGCTACGATGTACACGTCGCTGCGGTCTTCCAGTAGCTGCTTCCGTTCTCGCATGGTTTCGGTGAAGATCAATTCGGTGCAGTGGGGGAACAAGACGCCGGTTTTTTCCACACCTGTTTTCTTCGTATCCGGTTTTCGAAAGCTCGGCTCTTCAAAAAAGGAAGGAACGATGCCGACGATCTTGCCGCCTGCTTCGTAGCAGCCACTGGCGCAAGCACCCATGATACCGGTCGCACCAGCACCATATACCAGAGTATGCCCTGCCATGGCGATACGCCGTCCCAGTTCCGTAGCGCCCTCTAAATACCGCTTATCGATGGCTTCGCTGGCTGCACCATAAACACAAATATGCATGAGATCACCTCTTTTATTCTGTAGTACTTTCATTATAGCAGAAACGATATGTAGGTAGAAGAGGGGATAGGAAAATAAATTTTGACAAAATCGTAAATTTGACAAAGCTGCACAAAAAAAGACAGGCCACGTGGGTCTGCCTTTTTGTATATATGCGATCTTATTCAGACAGCATTTCGAACATAGCGTAGGTCTTCTTGAACTGTTCCTTCTTGATGGCGATCTCGGCTTCCATAGCGGCGATCTGGTCGGCACTATAGTTGTCCAGCATACCGTCCTTCAGGGTGCCCTTGTACATACGGTCCAGAACCTGGGTGTAACGGATGTCGGCAGAGGTGATCTCACCGTTCTTTTCGATAACGATCAGGTCGCTCTTGCCATCCAGCAGCAGGTCAACCGCATAGGAACCCATCTTAGTAGCCAGCAGTCTGTCGCCCAAGGTGGGAGTACCGCCACGAACGATGTGGGCCATACGGCAGAACTTGGTCTCTACCCACAGTCTGTCGTTGCCTTCTGCCTCTGCCAGAGCCTTGGTGGTGCTGTCGATGCGCTTCTTCAGTGCTTCGCCCAGCTCCGGGAAGGCTTCAGATACGATGATCAGGAAGCTTCTCTTGCCGGCTCTGCGCAGACGGATGATCTTTTCCACGCAAGCGTCTTCGTCAAAGGGGCATTCCGGGATCACGCAGTCTACCGCACCGGTAGCAATGGCGGTGTTCAGGGTGATGTCCCCGGCGCCTCTACCCATGACTTCTACGATGTTGCAGCGAGCGTGGGATTCGCAGGTGTCACGAAGACGGTCTACGTTTTCCACAACGGTCTGCATAGCGGTGTCGAAGCCGATGGTGTTGTCGGTAGCGGTGATGTCGTTGTCGATGGTACCGGGAACGCCGATGGTGGGCACGCCTCTGGCAGACAGGTCGGTAGCACCACGGAAGGTACCGTCACCACCGATGGCGATCACACCGTCGATCTCGTGCTTCTTCAGGGTCTCGATGGCCTTCTGCATACCGGCTTCTTCCTTGAATTCCAGGCAGCGGTCGGAGTACAAAAACGTACCAGACAGCATGATCTTATTGGAAACCTCACGGGAAGTCAGGTTGATCATCTCGTCGTGGATCATACCTCTGTAGCCGCCTACGATACCCATTACCTCTACGCCCTGTGCCAGTGCTGCACGGGTCACGGCACGTACTGCCGCATTCATACCGGGCGCGTCACCGCCGGAGGTCAGTACACCGATCTTTCTAAACTTCTGTGCCATATTGATTCCTTTCCTGGCTCTACTTCGAGCCATGAACATGGTATTGATATTGTACCCTATTATTCTAATACAAATCCCCGAAAAAATCAAGAGCACAGGCAAGAATTTTTTGGATTTTTCGAGAATTTTCTGCAAAAAAGAGAGATCGGGTACGATTTGTCACGTGTACCCGATCTTTTCTGTCATTTCATGTAGGTATCGATAAATTCTTCAATGGTGGTGTTGATGGCTTCTTTGTTGGACTGGATCAGAGAAGCAAGAGGAGAACGGCTTCTGATGTTCTGGTTCATGCTGTTTATCAGATCCATGCACCAGTTATACACCACGCCTACATCCATACACATGGTGCTCTCCATGATCTGTGCCATTTCATAGGAATCCTCGTCCCGTAGACCCTTATGTGCAATATAGCCGTCAAAGAATTCCGGTACCACCTTCTGCTGGCTCTCGTAGGTCAGCGCATCGATCACAACACCGGTCTCTTCGGCGTGGGTGTTGGATACCGGCATACAGAAGAACATGGTGCGCTGGGTCAGGTCGGTGATGTAGCTTTCCTGATCTTCCGTGTATTTCGGTGCCGGCAGCAGGCCAAAGTCCACATCAGAATCCCGGAGAGAGATACCACCCTTCAGCTCGTCCATTAGGAACAACGAACGACCGTTGCCAAAGATGGTTTCATAGAAATCCGCACCACTTGTACCCGATTGACCCACAGCCACACCGGCCGTTTTATCAAACAGGTCGGAGATCCGTTCTGCGGCAGCATACATCCGGTCGGATTCGATATGCAGCCCATATTTGCCGTTTTCCTCCGTCACGTACTGGATACCGCTGGCGTACAGAAAATGCGCCGGGAAGTCAGTATGGAGAGCGATCCCGTACACACCGTCGCCACCTTCCTTGAAGTCCCATTTGCCATCGGAGTTGGGCGCTGCTACTGCCAGGCAATCCTCGATCAGCTTATCCAGTGTCCACTTGCCTTCCCGCACCAAGGTATAGTAGTCGTCCAGGCCGTATTGCGTGTGCATATCCTTATTGAAGAAAATGGAGGTCATAGCATCGTAGGGCATCAGGTTCAGGGCACCGCTGGCGATGTACTGCTTGCCGCCGATCTGCAGGGTGTCGTTGAGCTTGTTGTGCCACCAGCTGCCATCCAGCTGCAGGGAATCGATTTCCGCCAGATCCAGCAGGTAATTCTTAGTGATCAGTTCTGTACGCTGGGATACACACATATAGGCCGCATCGTAGGTCTCCGTACCGGCGATCACGTCGTTGATCAGGGTATCTGCCAATTCCACAAAGCCGGTGGACCAGCCGGTATACGGCACCTCGTCTTCTAACAGTTTGCAGTTAAACTGTTCTTCCACAGAGCGGTTTCGGTCGTATATCTTATCGTTCAGAGAGTCCCCTGTCTGCTCTTCATGGTCGATGTAGATGTACATATTCCACAAATAATCAAAATTTAGAATATGCAGCTCATCTCCGGCCAGATCCAATGCCGGTGCCACATAGCCGGATACTTCGGTTTCGCTGGCTTGAACGGTGGTATCGGTCTCGCTTTTGGTGGTCTCGGCGGTCTCACTGCCGCAGGCTGTAGCACTGGCAAGAAGGAGTGCTGCCAGCAGAAGGGCAAAGGTACGTTTCATACAATTTTTACTTCCTTTCGTCTATGGTGTAAAGTACAGTATAGCACGTTTTCCTTTGCCGTTTGTTAATAAAATGTGCATTTTTTTGAACGAGTTGTAAATTCCGCCGTTTTTTTCGGCAGGTTGTACATTTCACCGTTTCTTCGGCAGCCGGAACACAAGTCTTGCCATCGCCTTGCCGTTCCAAGGAAATAATGGATACAGATACGAGCGCCTGCCGTCTGCGGTACGATTGGTTGCGGCCAGCACTATCGCAATGACGATCCCACCAAAAAAGCCCCAGATGCCAAACAGTGCCGTCAGTGCCAAGGTCAGCATCCGCAGGTATTTGAAGGCATAGCCAAGCTCATAGCTGGACTGGGTAAAATTGGCAATGGCGACAAAGGCCATATACAGGATCACATCCGGACACAGCCAGCCCACGGTCACAGCAAAATCTCCAAGCAGCAGACCGCCTACCACAGACAGCGAATTGGCAAGCACGTCCGGTGTGTTCAGGGACGCCAGCTTTAAGCCGTCCAGCGCAAACTCCGTGAGAAACAGCTGCAGCAGAATAGGCAGTGCGCCGGGGTCTTGGGGAATCACGAACCGTAGCCAAATGGGCAGCGCTTCCCCTTGCTGCAGCAGCAGGTACCAAAGTGGGGTCAGCAGCATGGTCAGCCAGAAAATGCCGTGCCGCAGCAGCCGCAGATAGGTGCCGGTCAGCGGTGGAAAATAAAAATCATCGGTCTCCTGCAGAAAATCGAATAAGGACGTGGGAAAGATCATGGCCTCCGGACTGTTGTCGCAGAGCAGGATCACGCTGCCTTCCAGCACCATGGCCGCTGCCGCATCGGGTCGTTCGGTACAGCGCACCTTTGGAAACGGATTGTACCATTTCCGCTGCAACAGGGACTCCGTCACGCTTTGGTGACCCAGCACCAAGGAATCGGTGGGCAGACTCTCTAACCTTTTCACCAATGCTTCCACATAGTCCATGTCGGCCCGGTCTGCCATATAGCACAGTGCCACATCGGTGTGAGATACACTGCCAACGTTCACATACCGCACAGTCAGCCTGGGGTCCCGGATCCGGCGACGCAGCATGGCGGTGTTGAACAGCAGCGTCTCCACAAATCCGTCCCGGCTGCCGCGCATGACCTTGTCGTTTTCCGGTTCCTCGGCACTGCGGGCGGGATAGGTACGCATATCGATGAGCAGTGCCTGATCTCCAAAGCCCTCACACAGCCACGCCGTACAGCCGGAGAGCACCGCTTGCACGATGGTATCCACCACACCGGTACACTCCACCTCAATGGTCGGTACGTTCGCCTTGGCAAAATTCTCGGCAGCCTCCGGGGAACCATCGCCAAAATCGGTCAGGGACGTCACGTGCGTCAGCAGCTTCTGCATGGATTCTGCCTTGATGAAGCCATCGATAGTATATAGTACCATTTGTCTGTCGGCGATCTGCAGCTCCCGTCGGATCAGATCAAAGCTCTCTCCCACACGCAGTGCCACATCGATCCTTGCCACATCGGCTACATAGCTGCCTGCAAGCCGTCCTTCCAAGCCTTTCACAGGTCATCCCTCTCTTTCGCCGGTCGTTTGCTTATAGTATGGCCAAATCTCCACCACTTATGCAGAGAGGGAAAATTGCGCCCAAACGGTATTTTCTATATAATTTGCCTATTGCTTTTCCCTTCTATTTATGTTATACTGTAGGTAACTTTGCAATTTTTACGGGTTCACTGCATCGTTCTCTCCGTCTTTGCATAGATGTGTGGCGACACGACCATGAACCTGACTGGAGGTCTCTCTTGAAAAAACTACTGCAATACCTGAAACCTTATGTGAAGGAAAGCATCCTTGGTCCGCTGTTCAAGCTGCTGGAAGCATCCTTTGAGCTGCTGGTGCCGTTGGTGGTGGCTGCCGTCATCGATACGGGACTGGCCGAAAATGGCGAACCCTCTGCCATTTGGAAGTACTGCGGCATACTGGTACTGCTGGGGCTTGTCGGTATGGTCTGCTCCATCACGGCACAGTTCTTCTCGGCCAAGGCGGCGGTGGGCTTTGCGTCCCGGATCCGCCATGCACTGTTTGCCCACATCCAGACCTTTTCCTACGGCACGCTGGATCACGTGGGTACCTCGACACTGATCACCCGGCTGACCAGTGACGTGAACCAGGTACAGGCCGGTGTGAACCTGACTCTGCGACTGCTGCTGCGCTCGCCGTTCGTGGTGTTCGGTGCCATGATCATGGCCTTCACCATCGATGTGCGTTCGGCTCTGATCTTTGCGGTGACCATTCCGCTGCTCTGTGTGGTGGTGTTTGGCATCATGCTCATCTCCATGCCGCTGTACAAAAAGGTGCAGGCCGGACTGGATAAGGTGCTGGGCAACACCCGTGAGAGCCTGACCGGGTCCCGGTTCATCCGTGCTTTCCGGATGGAAGAGGCCGTTGGCGAAAGCTTCCACGAACACAACGAAGCTCTGACCGCTATGCAGCACTTCACCGGCAAGATCTCCGCACTGATGAATCCCATCACCTATGTGCTCATCAATGCGGCAGTCATCGTGCTACTGTACACCGGCGCCATTCGGGTAGAAGCTGGGATCCTGACCCAAGGGGCTCTGGTGGCGCTGTACAACTATATGTCCCAGATCTTGGTGGAGCTGGTGAAGATGGCAAACATGATCCTGAACCTGACCAAGGCTGCTGCCTGTGCCAAGCGGATCGCCGATGTGCTGAACACCCCTGCCGGTCAGGACTTTCCTGCCTCTGTCACCGGTACGGCTGCAGACAGCGATGCGGTGACCTTCCGGCACGTGTCGTTGCGGTATGGCGGCGCCGGGGATAATTCGCTGACCGATATCGATTTCACGGTGCCCAAGGGTTCAACAGTGGGGATCATCGGTGGGACAGGCTCCGGGAAGACCTCCCTTGTGAACCTGATCCCCCGGTTCTACGATGCCACAGAAGGCACGGTGCTGGTGAATGGCGTGAACGTGAACGACTATCCCTGTGATACACTGCGGGGAAGGATCGGCGTGGTCCCCCAAAAGGCACTGCTGTTCCACGGTACGATCCGGGACAACCTGCGCTGGGGCAACCCGGATGCTACCGATGACGAGCTGGTCGAAGCGGCTGCACTGGCGCAGGCTGGGGAGATCGTGGCTGCCAAGGGACTGGATCACATGATCGAGCAGGAAGGCCGCAACCTCTCCGGG
Source organism: uncultured Ruminococcus sp. (assembly GCA_964623635.1). GTDB lineage: Bacteria > Bacillota > Clostridia > Oscillospirales > CAG-272 > UMGS1696. The sequence continues at coordinate 42,935 of CAZUUA010000006.1, read as the reverse complement.
GGACAACGGCAGCGGCTGACCATTGCCCGTGCGCTGGTACGGAAGCCGGAGATTTTGATCCTGGACGACTCTGCGTCTGCGCTGGACCTGGCCACCGATGCGGCACTACGTCGTTCGCTCCGGGAGATCCCCTATCATCCTACGGTATTCATCGTATCCCAGCGCACCTCTTCCCTGCTCCATGCCGACCAGATCTTCGTACTGGACGACGGTGTGCTGGTAGGCAAGGGGACCCATGAGGAGCTGCTTGCCACCTGCGAGATCTATCGGGAGATCCACGAAACTCAGGTCGGCGCCAAGCGTGCAGGAGGTGACAACAATGGCTAAACAGAACAAAAAGAAGTTGGATACAAATACCATTCGGCAGGTGTTGCACTACATTCGCCGGTATCGGGTACTGCTGGGACTGTCGCTGCTGTTTGCCTTCGTTTCGGCGGTACTGTCTCTGTATATCCCCATTCTGGTGGGTCGTGCCATTGACTGTGCCATCGGCGTGGGGCAGGTGGACATGGATGCCATCGTGGCACTGCTTATACAGATCGCCGTTTGTACGCTGGTGATCGCACTGTCCCAATGGTGCATGACCACCTTCCACAACCGCATTACCTTCCAGGTGATCCGAGACATTCGGGCCGAAGCGTTCACCAAGATCAGCACCCTGCCTCTTTCCTATATCGACAGCCACTCCCATGGAGAGATCGTCAGCCGGGTGATCGCCGATGCGGATGCCTTCGGGGATGGGCTGCTCATGGGCTTCTCCAACCTGTTCACCGGTGTGGTGACCATTGTGGGTACCCTCGTCTTCATGCTGACCATCCATCCGCTGATCACACTGGTGGTGGTGCTCCTGACGCCGCTGTCTCTGTTTGTGGCCAGCTTCATCGCCAAGCGCACCCATGAGATGTTCCGGCTCCAATCGGAGACCCGTGGAGAACAGACAGCCTTTATCAACGAAGCTGTTGGTGGGCAGAAGGTCACCATGGCCTTTGGTCGTGAGGATGCCATGGTGGCACAGTTCGACGAGATCAATGGACGGCTGGAAAAATATGCGCTGCGTGCCACGTTCTTCTCCTCCATCACCAATCCGTCCACTCGTTTTGTGAACAACATGGTGTATGCGGCGGTGTGTCTGACCGGTGCTCTGACGGTGCTTTCCGGTGGCATGACGGTGGGTGGACTCACCAGCTTTCTGAGCTACGCCAACCAATATACCAAGCCCTTTAACGAGATCTCCGGTGTGGTGACGGAGCTGCAAAATGCCCTGACCTGTGCTGCCCGTGTGTTTGAGCTGATCGAGCAGCCCAGCGAAACGGCTGACGACACCGATGCGGTGGTGCTGCAGAACGTGCGTGGCGAGGTAGCCATGGAGGATATCTCCTTTTCCTACGTGCCGGAAAAGCCCCTGATCCGACACCTGGATCTGCACATTCGTCCCGGTATGCGTGTGGCCATCGTGGGACCCACCGGCTGCGGCAAGACCACGCTGATCAATCTGCTCATGCGGTTCTACGATGTGAATGCCGGTGACATTTCCATGGACAGCACGTCCATCTATCACGCCACAAGACATTCGCTTCGGGAAAATATTGGTATGGTGCTGCAGGACACTTGGCTGCTGAACGGCACGGTACGGGACAATATCGCCATGGGTCGGGATGTGACCGACGAGGAGATCATCGCAGCTGCCAAGGCTGCCCATGCGCACAGCTTCATCAAGCGGCTGCCGGAAGGCTATAACACCGTCATTGGTGAGGACAAAGGTGGGCTTTCTCAGGGACAACGGCAGCTCATCAGCATTGCCCGTGTGATGGTAGCGGTACCACCGATGCTGATCCTGGACGAAGCCACGTCCTCCATTGACACCCGTACCGAAATGAAGATTCAGGAAGCCTTTGGCAACATGATGAAGGGTCGCACCAGCTTCATCGTAGCCCACCGACTGTCCACCATCAAGGAAGCAGACCTGATCTTGGTCATGCGGGACGGCACCGTAGTGGAGACCGGCACCCATGATGCGCTGCTGGAAAAAGGTGGATTTTACGCAAATTTGTGGAATAGCCAATTTGCACATTAAGTCTATGGGTTTTGGATGTCCGAATTGGCCGCCAATTTGCACATTAAGCTTTGTAACATAATAATCCACATTGGCCGCCAATTTGCATATTAAACAAAAAAGTTCCTGAAACAGGAGTCTAACAACCATGTATTATCTCATGATCCTGGTGGCTGTGGTGTTGCTGGCGCTGCAGTTTTCCACCAACAAATTCTACCAGCTTCGCTTCGGCAATGCTGTGACCACTTCTCTGCTGTTCACGGCGCTGAGCGGATTGGTGACGGCACTGCTGTTCTTCTGCCTGAATGGATTTTCGGTGCAGATCACGGCGTTCTCGCTGGGCATGGCGACCATCATAGCGGTGCTGTGCTGCTCCTACACCCTCATTGGTTTTCGGATGTTTGCCCTGGGCAGTCTGTCTGTGTATTCCATGTTCTTGATGCTGGGTGGGATGCTGCTGCCCTATCTGTACGGCGTGATCTGGCTTAGTGAATCGCTGACCATCGGACGGATCCTGGGCGTGGTGCTGTTGGCCGTCTCCATGATCTTCCCGGTGCTGGGAGAAAAAGGCGGCTCTGCCCAAACACGAAAGCTGTTCTTTCTCCTTTGCTTTGTGGTATTCACGCTGAATGGTTTTATGAGCATCACCTCCAAGATCCACCAGATCGCCGTTATGCCCACCGTAGGCGCCATGGATTTTGTGATCCTGTCCAACGGTATCAACGGTCTGCTGTCCACGTTGGCACTACTGATCCTGTGTCAAACGAAACACACCGCTCCACTGCCGGAGCCGCTGACGAACCGGTCTATGGGACTGATCGCCGGGATCGTGATGGTCAATGCCGCCTGCAATGGCACCTCGTATATGCTGCAGCTGGTGGGTGCCGCCAACGTACCGGCGTCGGTGCTGTATCCGCTGGTGACCGGCGGCATGGTGGTGCTGTCTGCCATAGCCGGTATGGTGTTCTTCCGGGAATTTCCGGCAAAGAAAACCGCCATCGGTCTGCTCCTGTCCTTTGCAGCCACGTTTTTATTCCTATTCTAAAGCATTGTGCGAAACGTATGGAACGCCACCGCAGCTCGTCTCCGATGGGTTCCATACTTTTTTTATGTCGTTTTTTTCGTTTCTCTTGACAAATCTGTCCAAACATGGTATCCTTGTAACAAGATCTTTGCCATCTTTTCCACATTGGAGGAGCCTTATGTACGATAAAGCACGGATCGATGCACTGCGCCAAGCTGCCTTGGAGCCTGTCATCGACTATACACCGTTTTATTACTATTTTCAAAAAGCCTATCTGCGCCATCGCTGGGAGTCCAGTGGCGCCCGGCGGTATGCCCTTGCCCTGACAGAAGCGTACCAGAATTGGGCTGTGTCCATCGATCCCGGCGAATGGATCGTAGGCAAGCCATCGTCTGTTCCGCTGACGGCAGAAGAACAGGCCGAATGGGCGACCATCAACCAATATGCCGTGGAGGAGATGCACTGTCCGGTGGGGCAGGAATCCCATATGGCCATCGACTACGACCGGCTTTTGACCATGGGTACCGCCGGTGTTCGTGCCTATATTGACGAAAAGATCGCCGCACTGCCCGACCCTGCCGAAGATCCGGACAGCGTGCGCAAGGCCGATTGGTACCGGGCTTGTCAGATGTGCCTATCTGCCGTGGAAGCGTTCAGTGACCGCTATGCCGACTACGCTGCCCATCTGGCGGAAAACGAGACCGATCCGGTACGCAAAAGCGAATACGAGACCATCGCTGCCATCTGCCGCAAGGTGCCCAGAGAACCGGCTGGCAGCTTTCACGAAGCGGTGCAATCGGTGGCCTTTGTGACCTATGTCATCTCCGTCAAGCCCCTGCGTCCGTCTACGCTGCAATACCAGCTGGGCAGACCGGACCGGTATCTGCTGCCCTATTATCATGCAGACCGGGAAAAGGGCATTCTGACCGACGACATGGCACAGACCCTCATCGACTGCCTGTGCATCCAGATCAACCGCCGTGTGCCACATGGTCTTTCCAGCGGCTTCATGGTCGGTGGCAGGCTGCCGGACGGTACCGTGGTCTCCAATCCCATCACCCAGATGTGTATCCGTGCCGTGGAGCAGGTACATCTTGTCTATCCCTCTCTGGGACTGTGCACCTGTGCCGATACGCCAAGATCCGATATTGCGCTGGCAAGTGCTGTGCTGGCCAAGGGACATTCTCATCCTGCCATCTTCAACGACGACGTGATCCGCACCGGTCTGCAGCACTATGGCCTGTCCCCGGAGGAAGCCTGTGCCTACATCCACTCCACCTGTGTGGAGATCACACCCATTGGTTCCTCCAATGTATGGGTCGCCAGTCCCTATATGAACCTGCCCGGTGAGCTGCTAACGGTGCTGGCTGCCGGAGACTATCCCACCATGGATGCGCTGTACACTGCCTACACGAGCCACATCCGGGAACGTATGCGTGCCAATGCTGCCTACCAGGTGCTCTGTCGGTATGAGCGTGCCAAGACCTGCCTGGATCCGCTTTTGTCCTGCTTTGTCCACGATTGTCTGGAATTGGGACTGGATATCGAAGAAGGCGGCGCCCGGTACAACTGGATCATGCCTTCCTTTGTGGGACTTGCCAACGCTGCAGACGGACTGGCTGCCATGGCCAAGCTGGTGTTCCGTGACCACACCGTGACCCTTGACCGGTACAAAGCGGCACTGGACGACAACTTCGCTTCGAATCCTGCTCTGCTTGCCCAGATCCGGGAATTGCCGGGGTATGGCAACAGTGCGCCTACAGAAGAAAATCCGGAATGGTATGTGCAGCAGCTGTCGCAGTTTTTGGCGGAAGAATGCACCAAGATCACTCTGCCCTTTGCCGGTGCCCATCTGGTGCCATCGCTGTTCTGCTGGATCATGCACGACCAGTTCGGCCGTTCCACCGGTGCCACACCCGATGGAAGACTGGCCGGTTTTCCGCTGGGGGACGGCTCCGGTCCTGCCCAGGGACGAGAGATGGATGGCCCCACCACATCGATCCTGTCGTCCACCTGTTGGGATCACACACCCTTCATTGGCGGCATTGCCGTGAACATGAAGTTCTCGTCCGCCCTGCTTGGACAACACAGTGAAGAGATGCTTTGTACCCTGCTGGAGACGTACATCGAACGTGGGGGCTTTGAGATCCAGGTGAATGTGACCGACAACCGGATCTTAGAGGACGCACGGCTGCATCCGGAAAACCACAAAGACCTGGTTGTGCGGATCGGCGGCTACAGCGATTATTTCACCCGTCTTTCGCCTACCATGCAGGAAGAAGTGATCCGGCGCACCACCCACACGCTATGAGAATGCATCCATCAATTGTTTGGGTGGTCATACGATTCTGCATTTTGCACAGGGTTGTGCGTACATCTTTCTGCAACTTTCGTCTCTCAACCTCTTGCTTTTTCGCCAAAGGTGTTATATAATAATACGGATTGATTTTCACACGCAGTTCATGCCGGGAAGCTTTTCCACAGAATACCGGACATGGACTTGACATTTTTGATTCATGAGGTGCATATGTTTAAGCAGGGATTCGATAACAACAAATATAACTCTTTGCAGACGAAAAAAATACTGGAACGGATCTCCCATTTTGGTGGCAAGCTGTATCTGGAATTTGGCGGCAAGCTGTTCGACGATTACCATGCTTCCCGTGTTCTGCCGGGCTTCAAGCCGGACAGCAAGATCAATATGCTCATGCAGCTTCGGGACCAGGCCGAGATCGTGATCGTGGTGTCGGCGCCGTCCATTGAGCAGAACAAGATCCGAGGCGACCTGGGCATCACCTACGATATGGACACCCTGCGGCTCATCGATGCGTTCCGGGAACGGGGACTGTATGTGGGCAGCGTAGTCGTGACCCAATACGCCGGACAAGCCGGGGCAGACGCTTTCATCACCCGGCTGCAGAATCTGGGCATTCGTGTGTTCAAGCATTACATCATTCCCGGATACCCCACCAATCTGAAGCTGATCCTGTCTCCGGACGGCTACGGCAAAAACGACTACATCGAGACGGAGCGGGAATTGGTGGTGATCACAGCGCCCGGTCCCGGTTCCGGCAAAATGGCGACCTGCCTGTCTCAGCTATACCACGACAGTGTGCGTGGATTGAAGTCCGGCTACGCCAAATTTGAGACCTTCCCCATCTGGAACCTGTCTCTGAGCCATCCGGTGAACATTGCCTACGAAGCGGCCACCGTGGATCTGGCAGACGTGAACATGATCGACCCCTTCCATCTGGAAGCTTACGGAGAGACCACCGTCAACTACAACCGGGACGTGGAGATCTTCCCGGTACTGCGGCAGCTCTTTGACGGTATCTACGGCACCTGCCCCTACAAGTCTCCCACCGATATGGGTGTGAACATGGCCGGTTACTGCATCTACGACGACGAAGCCGTCCGGGAAGCTGCCAACATGGAGATCATCCGGCGGTACTACGATTGTCTGGTAAAGCAGGCTGAAGGCAAAGGCACCGGCGATATGGCGTACAAGCTGGAGCTGCTGATGAACAGAGCCAAGATCACGCCGGAGCTACGGACACCGGTGCGGTATGCCTTGGAGCGTGCTGCGGAGACCGACGGACCTTCGGTAGCCATTGCGCTGGACGAAAACAAGGTCGTGACCGGCAAGACGTCGGATCTGCTGGGTGCCTCTGCTGCGGCTCTGCTGAATGCACTGAAGGCGCTGGCTGGAATCGAGGACAAGGTGCATCTGATTTCGCCTACCATTCTGGAACCCATTTGCCAGCTGAAGATCCGGAATTTGGGCTGCAGCAATCCCCGACTCCACGCAGACGAAACGCTGGTGGCGCTGTCCATTTGTGCGGCGCAGGACGAACACGCCAAGGCTGCCTTTGAGATGCTGCCGAAGCTGGCCGGATGCGAAGCCCATTCCAGTGTGATCCTGACCCAAGCCGATGCGGACACCTACCGCAAGCTGGGGATCCGTACCACCTGTGAGCCGGTGTATGGGACAAAGAAGCTGTTCCACAGATAATATGTATAAAAAACAGAGGTATGCTGTCACGGACAGTTTGCCTCTGTTTTGCTTTGTGAAACAAAAATGTGCGCAGGAAATACCGTTGGGAAGGTATCTCCGGCGCATTCGTTTTTACAACTTGATCCGTATCACAAGGGGCATATCGGTGTCTGTGGGCAGTCCATGGAGTCGTAGTACCGGGGCACGCAGGATGCCAAAGGCACCGGTAAAATCCTCCGGCACGTTCTCTACACTGTAGGCAACCGGCTCTCCGTTGTTCAATACCGTCACCGACCGGGGCAGCTCCGTGTGTGGTGCCAGGGATAGGCCGGTGCCGGTCAGAGGGGCACGGGTGTGGAGATACAGGGTGTCGTCCGCACGGGATGCCCACACGTTGGCACTTGTCCAGGCGGCACAAGGCACTGCAACCGGCGTGAAGGCTTCCTGCACCGACCGATACCACTGTCCGACCCTTCGCACGATCTCTGCCGCTTTCGGTGGGATCACACCATCCTTGTCCGGCCCCACGTTGAGCAGATAGCTGCCACCCATGAGCAAAATTTTGTCCATGCTGCGTGCCAGGAAAGCCGGGGCAAAGTAGTCCTCCTTTTCCCGATAACCCCAGCTTTGTTGCCCCACAGATTGGCAGGCTTCGGTGTACCGGGTGAAGGCTTCTCCGTCGGGCACCGTTCGCTCCGGTGTGGAGAAATCGCCGCAAGGCTGCCCATGCTCGTCCCACCAGCCACGGTCGTTGATGAGGATACCCGGTTGTAAGGAGCGTACCCATTCGTTCATGGACGGGTCGCTGAGCTGTGGTGGAATGTCCCAGAACCAGGTGTAGATCTTGCCGTAGCCGGTCAGCAGCTCCCGTACTTGGGCACGGACGTAGGCCTTGTACGCATCCATATCCGGGGTATCGCCTTCCTCCGGCGGACACTGGTGAGACGAGACAGCGTTGTAGCCGCAAGGATGGTTCCAGTCGGGAATGGAGTAGTACAGGGACAGTGCCATATCGTATTCCCGACAGGCCTCTGCCAGCTCTGCCAGAATGTCTCTGCCACAGGTGGTCGTGCTCTTGAAATCGGTCTCGGCGGTGTCCCACATACAAAAGCCGTCGTGGTGCTTGGTGGTGAAGCATATGTATTCCATGCCGGCTTCCTTTGCCAGACGCACCCAGGCTTCGGGATCGTACTGCCTTGGTGCAAATGCCATTGCCATATCCCGGTAGGCTTGTCTCTGTATCCCACAGCGCATCCGTACCTGCTCCTGCCAGCCGGTGATGGCGTAGGGTCCCCAATGGATGAACATACCAAATCGTTTGGGCATCGTGATCATAGTGCTCTCCTTACGTTTGACAAAACGGTGCCGGTCGCCAAAGACCAACACCGTTTTACTATGTGTATGCTTTTGTCCTCAGCCACCCAAATACGCCTTGCGGATGGCATCGGAGTGGATCAGCTCATCTCCCGTACCGGACAGGCCGATCTCGCCGGTCTCCAATACGTACGCACGGTCTGCCACGGACAGCGCCATTTGTGCGTTTTGTTCCACCAGCAGAATGGTGGTGCCAGCCTTGTGCAGGGTACGGACGATCTCGAAGATCTGCTCGATCAGGATGGGAGCCAGACCCATGGACGGCTCGTCCAGCAGCAGCAGCTTCGGGTGACTCATGAGTGCACGACCCATGGCAAGCATCTGCTGTTCCCCACCGGACAGGGTACCGGCGATCTGACGGCGACGCTCCTTCAGCCGTGGGAACTGCTCGAACACCATTTCCAGGTCTTTGGGGATCCCGGCGACCGGCTGGGTATAGGCACCCATTTCCAGGTTTTCTTCCACGGTCATTTGCTGGAAGATCCGGCGTCCTTCCGGCACATGGGCCAATCCTGCTTCCACGATCTTGTGGGGTGCCACCTGTGCGATGCTTGCGCCGCAGAACTGCACGTCGCCAGTCTTCGAACGGAGCAGACCGGAGATGGTCTTCAGGATCGTGCTTTTCCCGGCACCATTGGCACCGATCAGCGTCACCACTTCCCCTTCGTTTACGTGAAAGGATACGTTGTGAATGGCGTGGATGGCACCGTAGTATACGTTGATATTGTCCACTTGCAGAATGGTTCCCATCATTCGCCCTCCTTCTTTTGACCCAGATAGGCTTCGATAACGGTCGGATTGGACTGGATCTCTGCCGGTGTACCCTTGGCGATGATGCGACCGTAGTTCAGCACCACGATGCCTTCGCAAATGTTCATGACCAGATTCATGTCGTGCTCGATCAGTAGGATGGCGATCTGGAAGGTGTCCCTGATCTTGCGGATGTTCTCCATCAGCTCAGCGGTTTCCGAAGGGTTCATACCGGCAGCCGGTTCGTCCAGCAAAAGCAGACTGGGGGAAGTGGCCAAAGCACGGACGATCTCCAATCTTCGCTGGGCACCATAGGGGAGAGAGCCGGCTTCATGGTCAGCCAGATGCTGCATATCAAAAATGGACAACAGCTCCATGGCCGTCTCGTGGGCTTTCTTTTCTTCCTTCCAGAAGCTGGGCAGACGGAAGATGTCGGAGAACAGTCCCGTCTTCATATGGTTATGGAGCCCGATCTTCACGTTGTCTTCTACAGTCTGGTTGCCGAATAGACGGATATTCTGGAAGGTTCTGGCAATACCGGCTCGGTTGATCATGGTGGTGTCCATACCGGCGGTGTCCTTGCCATTTAATAGGATCGTGCCACGGGTCGGCTGATATACCTTGGTCAGTAGGTTGAAGACGGTGGTCTTCCCGGCACCGTTGGGACCGATGAGTCCATCGATCTCGGTCTTGCCGATCAGCAGCTCAAATTCGTCTACAGCGGTCAGACCACCGAAGTCGATCCCCAGATGGTGGGCTTCCAATACCGGGATCTTGCCCAGATCTCGTTGGGGCAGTCGTCCCTTTGGCGGCAGTGTTACCAGTTCACTCATGCGGCGTCTCCTCCTTTTTCCGTTGCTTTCTTGCGCTTCTCAGACCATTTGGCAGCCAGTCTTTCCCGGAACTGCTTGGCGCCTTCGCTGTTGGTGAAGAGCATGACGGCGATCATGACCACGGCATACACCAGCATCCGGTAATCCTGGATGGGACGCAGCGCCTCCGGCAGCACATACAGAATGATGGTGGCGATAATGGTACCACGAATGTTACCCATACCGCCCAGCACCACAAATACCAGCACCAAAATGGACGTGTCGATATTGAACTTCCCGGCAATGAGGGAGGTGTAGTTCATGGCGAACAGCACACCGGCCATACCGGCCAGCACGGCAGAAATGATAAAGGCGGTCATTTTGTATTTGGTGATGCTGATGCCTACGGATTCAGCGGCGATCCGGTTGTCCCGCACGGCCATGATGGCACGACCGGTCCGGCTGCGCTTGATGTTCTGTACCACGATCAGGGTCAGCATCACCAGCACGAAGCCTACCGCAAAGGTGGACAGCTTCTGCACACCCACGGCGCCAACGGGACCATTGATGATGACCTTACCGCCGTTCAGATTGAGTGCCTCAGCGCCCTGTACGTCTCCCAGGCCGGACATGGCAAAGTGCAGACCACAGTCGTCCAGGCCTACGTAAATGCAGTTTATGATGTTTTTGATGATCTCCCCGAAGGCCAGCGTCACGATAGCCAGATAGTCACCCTGAAGCCGCAATACGGGGATACCGATGATAAAGCCTGCGATCCCGGCGATGATGCCGCCGATGAGCATGGACAGCACCAGACGCACGATGGGATTGGTGACGGTCGATTCCATGGTCGCTGCTGCCACCACACCGGAGAAAGCACCGATGCTCATGAATCCGGCGTGCCCCAGGCTCAGCTCACCAAGGATACCAACGGTCAGGTTCAAGGATACCGCCATGACCACGTAGGCACAGATGGGCACCAGCAGACCGGAGAAGGAGCTTTTCAGCAGTCCCAGCGCGCCCAGGGTCTGGATCACGACAAAGGCCACTATGACGATGCCATAGGTGAGGAAATCGCTTTTGGTCTGGGGATGCAGAGAGAGCCGCTTGCTTTTGTTTTTTTCCATGGGTTCCTTCTCCTTTCTTATACTTTCTCGTTGATCTTTTTGCCCAGCAGACCTGTCGGCTTCACCAGCAGCACCACGATCAGCACGGCAAAGACAATGGCGTTGGCAAGCTGGGTAGAGATATAGGCACTGGAGAAGATCTCGATGATGCCCAGCAGCAGACCGCCGATCATGGCACCGGGAATGGAACCGATCCCACCAAACACGGCTGCGGTGAAGGCCTTGATACCGGGCATGGAACCGGTGGTAGGCAGCAGCGTAGTGTAGGAGGAGCACAGCAGCACACCGGCAATGGCAGCCAGTGCGGAACCGATGGCAAAGGTGGTGGAGATAGTAGTGTTCACGTTGATACCCATGAGCTGTGCGGCACCCTTATCCTCGGAAACGGCACGCATGGCTTTCCCCATTTTGGTACGGCTGGTGAACAAAGTCAGCGCCACCATGATGATGATGCAGGCCACGATGGTCACGATGGCTTCTGCGGTAATGACAAGCTGTCCGTCGAAGAGCTTGATGGAGTCAAAGGACACAATGGATTTGAAGGATTTCGGCGCACTGCCCCAGATCAGCAGCGCACTGTTCTGGAGAAAATAGCTGACACCGATGGCTGTGATCAATACCGCCAGAGATGGTGCAGAGCGCAGTGGCTTGTACGCCAGCCGTTCGATCACGATACCAAGAACGGTACAGACGACGACCGCACATACAACAGAGAGCCATGCCGGCAGTCCAAGCTTGTTGGTGACAATAAAGGAAATGTATGCACCCACCATGATCACGTCTCCATGGGCGAAGTTCAGCATCTTGGCAATGCCGTAGACCATGGTGTAGCCCAGTGCAATGATGGCATATACACTGCCCAGGCTGATACCGTTTACGAGATAATTGAGAAATGTCACGGAATCGTAACCCTCCTGTTCTGGTCTTTTTGGGAATATTGGCTAAAATACCGGAAACCGTTTTTCACCAAAAGTTGGGTACGAACCGTGTAGCTCGCACCCAACAGCAATTTTTTGTGTGGCAAGAAGTGGTATCTTACATACCCACGTATACGCCATCCTGGATGATCATACCCTTCGGTGCCTTGGAAACTTCACCGGTGGTGGACCAGGTCATACCGGAACCGGTCAGGCCGTCTACCGTAAAGGAAGGATCGGTGATGGTGGCGATGAGCTTATCGCAAATGGTGGCAGCATCCATATCGGTGGTCACACCGGCCGTGGTAGCTGCTTCGTAAATGGTGTAGATGGCGTCATAGGCATCTGCGGCAAACTGGTTCGGAACCTCGCCGTGCTTTTCCTTGTACTTGGCAACAAAGCTCTGGGTACGTGCGTCCTCTGCATCGGCCACGAAGGGAGTCAGCAGCATCACGCCTTCTGCCAGGCTGGTATCAAAGCCATCCACGGTCAGGATACCGTCCATACCGTCCACGCCAAAGAATGCGGGAGCGTAACCCATGGCGTCTGCCTGAGACAGGATCAAAGAGGCAGGCGTATAGTAGATGGGCAGGAAGACCAGGTCTGCGCCGGCGTTCTTGGCTTCGGTGAGCTGTACGTTGAAGTCGTTGGCGGTATCGTTGGTGAAGCTGGTCACGCTGACCACATTCAGACCCATTTCGTCCGCCTTGGTCATAAAGGTATTGTAGATACCGGTGGAGTACACGTCGGAGCTATTGTAGATCACAGCGATCTTTTGACCCAGCTTCTGTTCGCTGATGTACTGTGCGGAGGCCAGACCCTGGTTGGGGTCGGTGAAGCAAAGCTGGAACATATTGTCCCGTCTTGCCACGGTCACATTGCCGGAAGCATCGGGGAAACCACCGATGATATCGGTAGAAGAGCCGGAAGGCGTGATGGCAAAAATGCGGTCAACGTTGGCTTCGGCTGCCACAACAGCACAGGGCGTGGAGGTAACGGTACCCATCAGCACCTGCATACCCCAGTCCTTCAGGTTGTTGTAGGCATTCACAGACTTCTCAGCATCGTTGGCGTCGTCCTGGAAGTTCAGCTCCAGCTGCAGACCACCCAGAGCATTGATCTCCTCGATGGCAATCTCAGCACCATATTTCACAGCATTCCCATAAATGGCTGCATCTCCCGTGGTGGGACCGATACCGCCAATGGACAGTTTATCTGCGCTGGCCGTAGAACCGCAGCCGGTAAAGGCCAGAGCACAGGACAGGCTCATCACAGCAGCCAATGCAGCAGAAACAAATTTTTTCATAACAGTCACCTTCTGTAAAAGAATTCAAGTCTCCGGAAAACAGCCCTTGTACTGCGCAAAAAACAACAAAGACAAACCGCAACAAAACGAGCTTCCAAAAAACTTATATCCATACTATACACGCTTCCACGCAATAAGTCAAGAAACTTCTGCTTATGTCGTCATAAATCTTGCTTATGTTCATAAAATCTGCTGTATGCGATAGCGGATCTACAGAAAAATACAGGAAAAATGCCATGTGCTCTGTCCTGCGGTGATGCTGCGCTGCCACCGGACACTGCCTATTTCGCCCGGTTTTTCTTCGCATTCCTCTTGCGTCCGAAAATGAAAAATGCTATAATAAGGCTGATAGGATACAGAGAAAACACAGGTCTGCCGGGAATCGGAGGAATTATGAAATATAAACTGTTTGTTGTCGAAGACGATATGGGCATTGCCGAGGGGATACGTGCTTTGGCGGAGAGCTGGGAGATGGCGGTGCGCTGTGCCAAAAACTTCCGGAATGTGCTGTCCGAGTTTCAGGAATATGCGCCGCATCTCGTACTGCTGGACATTTCCCTGCCCTTTTTCAATGGGTACCACTGGTGCCAGGAGATCCGCCGGGTGTCCAAGGTGCCCATCGTATTTCTCTCCTCGGCGGCAGACAACATGAATATGGTCATGGCCATGAACATGGGTGCGGACGATTTCATTGCCAAGCCCTTTGATGCCGGTGTGCTCATGGCGAAGCTTCAAGCCATGCTCCGACGCAGCTACGACTTTGCCGCCGCACCCACACTGACCTGCCGTGGTGCCCTTTTGCAGGACGATGCGAGCCTTTGTTACCAAGGCGAAAAGCTGGAGCTGACCAAAAACGAATACCGCATCCTGCACATTCTTCTGGAAAACAAAGGACGTGTGGTCAGTCGGGAAACCCTCATGGAAGCTCTGTGGGAATCGGACTGCTTTGTAGACGAAAACACCTTGACGGTCAATGTGAACCGACTGCGCAAACGCCTGGACGCCATCGGACTGCACGACGTCATCCGGACCAAGTTTGGCGCAGGCTACTTTGTGGAGGCAGAATGACATGACGTTTTTTTGGCAGTATCTCCGGTTTCATCGCCGCACGCTGGTGCTCCTTGCGGTGTGCAGCGGTATCTTTGTTGCAAGCTTCCGGCTATATCATCTGCCCATGCTGGCGGTACTGTATCCGGTGCTGCTGTGTGCGCTGTTGGGTATGGTGTTTTTGGTCGTAGATTTTCTGCGCACCAAACAGATTCACCAAGCACTCGGTCGCATCCAGACGATCACCGACGAAAAGGCTGCTCATTTTCCCGTACCCCAAACGGTGATCGAGGAGGACTATCGGGAACTGCTGCATCGGTTTTGCGTAGAGCATGACAGCTGGCTGCAGCAGACGGAAAAGCGCCGGGACGAGTTGGTAGATTATTACACCACCTGGGTCCACCAGATCAAAACACCCACCACCTCCATGCGTCTGCATTTGACACAGCTGCAGCAACAGAACGAGGATACGCCACTGTCGCGGCAGCTTGCCATCGATCTTTGCCATGTGGAGCAATATGTGGACATGGTACTTACCTATCTGCGGCTCACCGGGGACAGCACAGACTATGTGTTCCGAGAACAGGAGCTAGACACCATCGTCAAAGGTGCGGTACGGCGGCTGTCCCAGGAGTTTATTTTGCGGAAGCTGCGGCTGGAATATACGCCTCTTTCCCCCACGGTGGTGACGGATGCCAAATGGCTGGGCTTTGTGATCGAACAGGTGCTGACCAATGCTCTGAAATACACGCCAGACGGCACCATCACCATTTGGCTTGACCAAAGCGGTGGCCGCAAGCTGCTGTGCATCCGTGACACCGGCATTGGCATAGCATCGGAGGATCTGCCACGGATCTTCGAACCCGGCTTCACCGGCAAGATCGGTCGACAAAACGAACGGGCTACCGGGCTTGGTCTGTACCTCTGCCGCCGCATCTGCCAGAATCTGGGACACAGCATCTCTGCTACATCTGTCGTGGACAAAGGCACCTGCATCACCATCGACCTGACACAGAAGGACAGAAGCTGATGGTTCATGCCGAATACAGCTTTCTCATCCGTGCCCCGTGGAAATCTTACATTTTTGTTCGTTTTCTGTAAGGCGATCCTATGGCAAATGGTGGACGTTTCTGGTACACTATAGGCACACACAAACGAAAGGACGATGTGACGATGCAGATCTTACAGGTCAACGATGTACAAAAAATCTATACGACACGGTTCGGCGGCAACCGAGTCGAGGCACTGAAAAACGTTTCCTTCACCGTGGAGAAAGGAGAATACGTGGCGATCATGGGCGAATCCGGCTCCGGGAAAACCACACTGCTGAACATTTTGGCAGCACTAGACACGCCCACCGCCGGTTCCGTGATCCTGGACAGCATGGACCTTGCGGACATCAAGGAATCCCAGGCAGCGGCATTTCGCAGAGACAACTTAGGCTTTGTGTTCCAGGAATTCAATCTGCTGGACACCTTTTCGGTGGAGGACAATATTATTCTGCCGCTGGTGTTGTCCGGCAAAAAACACCCGGAAATGCGGGAACGACTGACACTACTGGCAGAGGAGCTTGGCATCACGGCGCTGCTACGAAAGTATCCCTATGAGATCTCCGGCGGTCAAAAGCAGCGTGTGGCCGTAGCTCGTGCGCTGATCACAGGACCTAAGCTGTTGTTGGCCGACGAGCCTACCGGTGCTCTGGACTCTCATGCCACCGATGAGCTGCTGAGGCTGTTCGGCAAGGTCAACGATGGTGGGCAGACCATTCTGATGGTGACCCACTCCGTGAAAGCCGCCAGCCACGCCAACCGGGTACTGTTTATCAAGGACGGACAAGTATTCCATCAGCTCTATCGAGGGGACCGGACCCAGATGGCACTGTACCAGCAGATCATGGACACCCTGACCATGCTGACGGCGGCACGGGACGGTGAGGAAGGAGCACAGCCATGAAGACCTATCCACATCTGGCATGGGAAAGCATCCGCAAAAACAAACGGCTGTACATTCCCTATATCCTGACCGGTGCTCTCATGGTGATGATGTATTACATCCTGTGCTTTCTCAGTGTCAGTCCTCTGCTGGCCGAGATGGCAGGTGGCAGTACGCTGGCAGGCCTGCTGCAGCTGGGCTGTGTTGTCATTGCGGTATTTTCGCTGCTCTTTCTCTTCTACACCAACGCCTTTCTGATCAAGCAGCGGTATCGGGAATTCGGGCTGTACAATGTGCTGGGCATGGACAAAAACAACCTCAGTCTGCTGATCATTTGGGAGACGATATTCGTGGCGCTGTTCACCCTGGGGATCGGGCTTGTCTGCGGTGTGGCGTTTTCCAAGGCTGCCGAGCTGCTGCTGGTCAATCTGATGCACGCTGCTGTGGACTTCACCCTGCGGATCAGTACTTCTTCTCTGCTGCAGACATTGTTGGTCTACGGCGGCATTTCCCTGCTGCTATGCCTGCATTCTCTTTTGAAGGTGCGCTTTTCCAAACCTCTTGCGCTGATGCAGAGCGGCGCTGTGGGTGAACGGATTCCACGGTGCAATTGGCTGTATGGGCTGGTAGGCGTGGTACTGCTGGCCATGGCGTACTATATGGCGGTCTCCATCAAGGAACCGGTCACCGCACTGGCCTACTTCTTTGTGGCTGTGCTACTGGTGATCATAGGGACCTATCTGGTATTCATCGCCGGCTCGGTGGCATTTTGTCGGCTGCTGCAAAAGAACAAGTCGTACTATTACCAGCCCAAGCATTTTGTGTCCGTTTCCTCTATGGTATATCGGATGAAGCGGAACGGTGCGGGACTGGCCTCCATTTGCATCCTGCTCACCATGGTGCTGGTGATGCTGTCCTCCACGACCACGCTGTATTTCGGCGAAGAAGAGTCGCTCCGGAACCGGTACCCCTATGGCATCAACGTAAAGATCGACTTTCACACGATAGACGGCATTTCCGACGAATACTTAGATATGCTGCGTGATGACATAACTGCCTATGCACCGTCCGGGACGGATCTGACCGGCACACGGTATGCCTACACCGCCGGGCAGTTCACGGAAGACGGGATCACACTGGACTACACCCATGCGGACTATGTGGATTACGACAAGGTAGGCTGCCTGTACGTGACCTCGCTGGCCGACTACAATGCCATGATGGGAGAAAATAAGACCTTATCGGACGACGAATGCTTCCTTTACTGCGAACGGCTGGCGACCCGATGGGACAGCTTTGCGGTCGAATTCGGCAACACCTATACGGTGAAGGAGCGACTGACGGCCTTTCGGGAAGATGGCGATGCACTTGCCATGACCATGCCCAGCCTGTACCTGGTGGTGCCGGAACTGCAGGATTTTGCCGCTCCCTTGCAGGATATACAAAACAGCGCCGGCCATCTCATGCTGACCTACGAATGGCTGCTTGGCTTCGACTGTGACAAGGACGCCAACGAGAGCGCCGTACGTGATGCTGTGATAGACGTGATCCTGGACCACACGAACGATAAACATTCTTGGGAATACTATTATGTCCACAGCCGACAGGAGAATCGAGTTGAGTTCTATCAGATGTACAGTAGCCTGTTCTTTTTGGGGATCATGCTCAGCGTGGTGTTTCTGTTGGCGGCTGTGTCCATCATTTACTACAAGCAGCTTTCCGAAGGCTACGAGGACCAAAAGCGGTTTGGCATCCTGCAAATGGTGGGTATGACGCCGCTGGACATTCGGGAGAGCATCCATTCCCAGATGCTGACAGTCTTCTATATGCCGCTGGTGATGGCCGGGATCCATCTGGCATTTGCCTTTCCCTTTCTCTCCAAGATCCTGGAGCTGTTTGCCTTCACGAATCTTTGGCTGAACATCGGCGTGACGTTGGTCTGCTTCCTGCTGTTCGGGCTGCTCTACGCCATCGTTTACAAGATCACCTCCGAGGTGTACTACGGTATCGTCTGTGGGATCAAGGTGAAATAATACGTAAAGGCGCCACCGTACCATTCTAACGGTACCGTAAAAGAAAAAAGATAGGACGAAAAGCAAAGTCCTATCTTTTTCTTTTATGTTCATTTGGTACGCTTAGGCAATGTGGGCAGTTTGCTCGGCAGTTTGCCCGGCAGCTTGCCAAGGATGCACAGTGCCGCCGCTACCGCCGCACATCGGATCCCCAGCCGCAGACTGATGGATGTGATCCCCAGGACGCCACAGAGGTCGCCGCAGAAAAACAGCAGCAGCGGATGCAATAGGTAGATCTGGTAGGAATATCGATCCCAGCACCGGAACCATTTTTTCCGGAACAGCGGTTTCTCACGCCACAGATATGCCAAACTCAGGCAGCCCAAAATGGCGTACAGGCAGTACAGAATGTGGAACACCTCCAGCCACGGCGCAAAGTATCGGCCGGTACTGCTGGTCCACATGAACACCCAGTTGAGCACACCCAGCAAGCACCAGGTCGTAACGATGGAGGTACGATAGCGATCCAGAGCACCACGGAACCGGTCATAGCTTCTGCCGCAGTACACACCGGCCACATAATAGAACAGGTAGCTGGTAAAGAGCAGACCGTTATCTTCGAAGGGCTCACCGGTCAGCATGGTGATCACGCCGGGCAGATAGATCTTGCACAGGATCATGAGCAGCAATGCCGTGATACAGCCTAAGATCGGTTCGGTCTTTTGCACGATCCGTTTCCACAGGGGTCTGAGCAGATCGAACTGCACCATCAGGATCACGTAGTAAAAATGTCCGCACAGCTTGCCGGTAAAAAGCTGTCTCACGAAGGTGCCTGGTGTCAGCGAAACAGCACCGGTCAACGTCAGATACACAGCAAACAGGCAGAAGACCACCACATAGGGCAACACCACACGCCACAGCCGCTTTTTGGTAAAGGTCAGTGTAGACTGCTTGCCGCCGTGCAGAAACAGCTTGGTGCCGGCCAGGAAGAAAAATCCCTGCACCACAAAGGACGACAGTCGCCACAATCCCACCGCTAAGAAATACAGCACACTGCTCCGGTCGTAGCCGTCCACAGCTTCCGACAGTATATGGATCCACATGACCAACAGACAAAACAGCACATTACAGATCGTGAGCTCCTCACGCCGCTGCGGCTGGGTGGGGAACAGCGTATAGGTCACGACCTCCGAAACAGGTACATACAATGGAAAAAACCTCCGGCGGTGAAATTACAGGGTGCAAGGGATAGAAAAATCAGTTTTCGATGGAGGAAAATGCCTCCCACAGCTCATCCAGCTTGGCCTGCGCCGTGCCTTCTGCCTTCACGTAGCTGGACACAAAATCGGTGCTTCTGGCAGTCAGCGGTTCCGAGAAGGCTTTCTTGATCGCTGTATCGTTGCAGTAGTTGCCGAACGCCACCGGGAACACGCAGGAGATATTCTGGCGGATCAGGTCTAAGATCTGGGCAGACTGGTCGTCCCGGACATATTTGGTCTTCAGCGAGGTCTCATAATATGCCGGGATCACGCTGATTGCCGATTCTCTGGACATAACCTCCAGCACGGCACCGATCTCCGACAGCCTTGTACAGGTGATGGGAATGACCCCGATGCTGGTGGTATCGTGGGAGGATGTGATGTACTTGGGCTGTGTGTCGTCCATCTTTGGGATCGGCAGCACACCCAGATCCGCTTCCATGTCCCGGAAGGTCTCCATATGCGCCACACGGAGATAGCCGCCAAACAAGGCCGAACCGTTCATAAAGGCCGTCTGGAAATCGCCGCCGTAGTTGTAGGCGCCTTCGCCGTAGAAGATCTCGTTCAGTCTTTCCAGCAGCTTGACAGAGCGTTCGTTGTTCATATCAAAGTAGGGCGAACCATCTTCCCGGTACGACAGGAAGGTGATGTCCGCACCGATGACCCAAGGAATGATGGGACCCCAATAGCCGTTGGTACTGAAGCCGTACAGGTCGTTGGCATCGTGCTGACCATCGCCGTTCACATCTTGATACGCACCGTTGGCATATTCTAAGAACACATCGTACGTCCAGTTCCCTGCCAGCACCAAGTCATAAAGATCCTCCGGTGCGCCGTACAGGTCGTTGAAGCGGTCTTTGTTGAAGTACAGGGCATGGGCAGAGCGCAGGATGTCCAGGAAATAGTCTCCTGCCAAAATATACCGCTGGGTATCCGAATCAAAGGACACGTCCCGCATATAGTCTTCATACCAGTATTCCTTGGTGAAATCCAGATTGGGTACGTCGTATACGTTGTAGAAATGGTTCTGCACGGACAAGGTTGCCAGCGGAAACAGCTCATGGATGATCAGCTCATAGGCATCGTCTCCGGCGGTGATGAGCTGAGTGATGGTAGCCGGGATCTCCGTCTCGATCTGTGTATTGGGCTCAAAGCACAGGTGGATGTTCAGCATTTCTTCCACCAGCATATTCCGGTTGTACACGGCATCGGACACCACTTCACCGGTCAGCTCCTCTCCGTGTTGGATGATGGTGATGGAGGAGGTCAAATTGTCGATCTCCCGGTCGGATACCATCATACGGATGTCAATCCCACCCAGATCCATCTCGACAAAGGGATCGGCAGACTCTGTTTCCTTTGTCTCTGCCACGCCGGCTGGGTCGGTACTGGATTCTGTTTCCACATCAGCGGACTCTCCGCAGGCAGAAAGCGCCCCGGTCAGCATTGCCGCCACCAACAAAAGTGTCAGCCATTTTTTCGTTTTCATGTCATACTCTCCTTTGGTCACAGCATCCACGGAATATTTCCGGAACGCTTTTAGCACCACAGAATTCACCTATGGTATTGTCTGCCATGCTGCCAACAGTATACCATATTTGCTACAAAAAAGCAAGTATTCCTGTCAATTTTTCCTACGTTAGGATAAAACAACACCGGAAACGACACAAAAAAGGTGCAAGCCTACTATACAGCAGACCTGCACCCGATATATCCTATGGATTACTTTTCGTTGGCGTCGTTGGCGTCCTTGTGGTCGGCCTTCATCTGGAAGCTGACAGCTTCGTCACCGTCACGGCTGGTGCCAAAGCTGTAGTCATTGCCGGGCAGCACGGCGTTCAGCACGATACCGGCGATGGATGCACAGGCCAGAGCGGACAGGGTGATGGTCAGAGAACCGATACCGAAGGATACAGAACCCAGACCCAGGGCAGACACCAGGATGATGGCGGCGATGATCAGGTTCCGGCTCTTGGTGAAGTCCACCTGATTTTCCACCACGTTGCGCACACCCACAGCGGAGATCATACCGTACAGCATGAAGGAGATACCGCCGATGACAGCAGAGGGGATCAGGCTCACAAGGGCTGCGAACTTGGGAGAGAAGGACAGCAGCGTAGCGATCACAGCGGCAATACGGATCACACGAGGGTCATATACACGAGACAGCGCCAGCACACCGGTATTTTCGCCATAGGTGGTGTTGGCAGGAGCGCCGAACAGCGCAGCCAGAGAGGTTGCCAGACCATCACCGGTCAGGGTACGATGGAGACCGGGGTCGGCGATATAGTTGCGGCCTACGGTGGAGCTGATGGCAGAGATGTCACCGATATGCTCCATCATGGTGGCAAGAGAGATGGGCATGATGGCTACGATGGAGGATACCACTAAAGAGGTGTTGCTCCAGTCTACGCCACCGAACACGGTGTGGCTCCACTTGATGGGGAAGCCGATCCAAGCTGCGCTCTTGAAGTTTTCCAGAGCGGACACGGAGAACAGCTTCATGCTTTCGTTGCCGGCCACGGTGATGTACTGGGCGCCGTCGGAGGCCGTGATGGTCTCACCGCAGATCAGCGCCAGCAGTGCAGCTACGCCGCAGGAGCCTACAACACCCAGCAGGATGGGTACGATCTTTGCCATGCCACGACCCCAGATATTGAAAGCGATGACGATGATCAGGGCGATCAGGGCAATGCCCCAGTTGGTCTGACAGTTGCTGACAGCAGAACCGGCCAGACCCAGACCGATGGCGATGATGATGGGACCTGTTACCACCGGTGGGAAGAAGCGCATAACACGTTCCGCACCGGCAAACTTGATCAGTGCCGCAAGTATCAGGTAGATGACACCGGCACAAGCCACGCCCAGACAAGCGTAGGGCAAAAGCTGTTCATTGGTCATGGTGCCGTTGCCAGCCAGAGGAGCGATGGCACCGTAGCCACCCAAGAAGGCAAAGGACGAACCCAGGAACGCCGGTACCTTCATGCCGGTGATCAGGTGGAACAGCAGCGTACCAAGACCGGCACACAGCAGCGTAGTTGCTACGTCCAGCCCGGTCAGCAACGGTACCAGCACCGTTGCACCGAACATGGCGAACATATGCTGGAAGCCTAAGATCAGCATCCGTGGGATACCCAGCTGTCGGGCATCGTAGATACCTTCTGCACCGATCTGCATTTTTTCTTTAGCCATAATGAACCTCCTGCCATTTTAGTGGCAAATAGAATTGTTAACACTAAAAATGATATATGACGTCTACTCGCTCTTGGCGCAGATGGATACACCGGTGGAGCCGTCGAATTCCTGTACCCGAACGGACACCACTTCTTCCTTGGACGTAGGAATGTTCTTACCCACAAAATCCGGACGAATGGGCAGCTCTCTATGTCCCCGGTCGATGAGCACCGCCAGCTGGATGGACGATGGCCTGCCGTGGGAAAACACAGCTTCGATGGCGGCACGTGCGGTACGACCGGTGTAGATCACGTCGTCCACCAGCACCACACGCTTTCCGGTGATGTCAAAGGGAATGCTGTCTCCTGCCACACGGATACCGGCCGGGAGCTCGGTCAAGTCGTCCCGGTATCGGGTGATATCGATATACGCTACCGGCACGGATGTCCCTTCAAACTTTTCGATATTGGCAGAGAGTAGGTCGGCAAGCACTGCCCCACGCCGCCGGATCCCAATGAGGCACAGGTCCGCCGTCCCACGGTTGCGTTCGATGATCTCATGGGTGATCCGCACCAGCGAACGGCGCATGGCCGCTTCATCCATGATCTCCGATTTGATGACGAGCATCGGTGTGTCCTCCTTTTGCCGGGGTAGATCGCAAAGAAAAAATCCTGCCTGCCACGACAAGATTTCAAGAAACAACTGACTTTTCGACAAAGTCCTATTATAGAATGAAATCTTTCCGGCATCTCTGTACCGCAAATGCCACCTTGGCACCTGTGAGTCCCCAAAACTCTGTTAAAAAATTTCTGCTATTAGTATACCAAATCATGGACAATTTGTAAACGTCTAAATACGACAAACTTTTCCACGATTTACATATAGTTTTTACACATTCTCACGGTTACGCCTGAACATCGGTGGAAAACACGGTTTCATACGCCACTCGTTTCTCACCGCTTTTCAAGAAAATGGTGCCGCAATGGGTAAAGCCGTTCTTCGTTAGCATCCCACGCATGGCAAGATTGCCACGGTGGGTGTCGATCCGCAGACTGGTCTTTCCGGCTTCCTTTGCCTTTTGGATCCCAAAGGCCATAGTCTGCCCGGCGATTCCACGACCACGAAATTCCGGCGACACGGTGATCCGGTGAATGGCGGCATAGTTGTGGCTGTCTCCCGTACACCAGGCGCCGACCGGTCTTTCGTCATCGCCTACGATCGTGTCATAGGTGGGCTCACCGTCCAACAGCAGTGCGAATACCGATGCGATCTGGCCGGGCACATCGGTATCTTCACTGACCCACAAAATATTCTCTACAATGTCCTTTACAATATCGGCTTTGGCAGGGTAGCCGTTTTGCCACTGGTCGATACCAAAGGTGGCAATGGCGGCTCTGCCCTTTTCGTACAGCACCTCCAGGATCGGCACGTCTGCCATGGTCGCCTTCCGAAATGTTAGCATATTTTCTCTCCTTATGTATTCGAAATGGGTTCCTTTTGTCCATGGTCGGCTTACGCAGACTGGTAAGCGTAACGCAAATCGGTCAGCTCACGCAAACTTCCTTTTGGCACATGGACTGGATATGCTGCCGGATCTGTTCCATTTCGTCCTTTTCCGGCATGGTGGTGACAAAGCCGTCCGCCTTGCCCAGTCGAGACAGCTTGCCGGTACCCAGTGTATGGTACGGTTCCAGATCCACACGGAGGATGTGACTGTATTTGTCGGCGGTCTCCGCAATGGCTCTGTAGTGATCCTCCTGCATATTGACACCGGGGATCAGGGGACAGCGCAGTACGATGTCTACCCCGGCGGCGTCGGCTCTGGCTAAGTTCGCCAAAATCGGTGTCTGGGGTACGCCGGTGTACTTTTTGTGTTCGTCCTCACCGGTCACCTTGTAGTCCAGTAGCACCAGATCCGTGTAGGGCAAAATGGACGTGAACACCGCTTCGGACGCAAAGCCGGAGGTTTCGATGGCGGTGTGCAGACCTTGCTTTTTGGCTTCCTGCAGCAGTGCCAGAGCAAAGGCAGGCTGGTATAGCGGTTCTCCACCGGACAGGGTCATGCCACCGCCACTTTTGTCGTAGAAGGGTTTGTCTGCAAGCACCTTGGCGATCACCTCATCCACGGTCTGCCGGGTGCCAGCCATTTTCAGCGCCACAGCCGGACAGACCTCCACGCACTTGCCGCAGCGGATGCAGTGTTCTCTGTCGTAGATGTGCCCTCTCTCTTCGGAGAAAAGATGGCTGTGCTGTTCACAGATCCCACAGGCGCCGCAGCCGATGCATTTTGTTCCCTCGAATTCGACCTCCGGTGCCGCTTCCAGTCCCTCCGGATTGTGGCACCAGAGACAGCGCAGGGGACAGCCCTTGAGAAACACATTGGTGCGGATGCCGGGGCCGTCGTGGATCGAGAATTTTTGTATATTGAAAACGATACCGGATTCCATTTGGTATCCTCCTTTTTGTTAAGCGGTAACGGTATTCACCGGCGGATGTCTCCGTAGGCATATACCCCATCGGGCAAATGCGGTTCGGTGCGTCTGCCGTCCAGGTGATAGCCTAAGAAGCCTTCCAGTACCACCGAGATCGGTGCGCTTGCCCAGGGGTGACACAGGGACGTGTTCCACTTTTGTTCCTTCCCCCAGGCTTCATAGCAGGTGGTAGCGCCTTCTCGGACCATGTTCATCCATGCCTTGTCACAGGTCAGCAGGTCGTAGGCCTCGTTGTAGTATCCGGCACGACACAGTCCGTGGAGTTGGAAATAGGTCACGTACACACCGGCGCATATGCCCTTGTCTATCACAAACTGCGCCACGTCCCCTTCTCTGCCGTCCGGACAAATGCCGTAGTACAGGGGAATACAGTTGGACTGCAGGGCGGCATGACTGGTCTTGGTGCTGTCGTGGTAGCGCCCTTCTGCTTCGTCAAAGAATGCCGCATTAAACGCTGCCTTCACCCGGTCTGCCAAGGGTTCGTAAGCGGTACCGGCGATCCGGCACAGCTCCTCATAGCCGTACAGACAGCCTGTCCAGAAGGCATTGAGCACACAGTGGGGACCCGGCTCCGGTGTAGGTTCCAGCACAAAATCGTAGCCGTCCCGCAGGTTCTTCGGCCAGTCCACTAAATTCCACATGGTGTCCAGCTCTGTCAGCAGACCATCCTCGTTCATGAAGCCTTTGAAGTAGTCGATCATCCCGACAAGTGTCGGCATGGCAGCACGGAGAAATTCCACGTTGCCGGTGAAATCGTAATGGCGCTTTAACAAAATGGGCAGCTGCAGGGAGTAGTCGGCGATCTTCTGATCCAGTGCACCGGGGGTCACGGCACGAATACCGGGGAAATACCGTGCCGAATCCAGCTGGGCTACAATGGCTCTCTCCAGCATGGTCACGTCTCCGGTGAGCCACAGATGGGAGTGCGAGGTGATGGTCAGGTCTCCGGCGTATTGTCCCTTTTCGCGTGACGGGCAATCCATAAAGATCTCCTGGGAACCCACCTTCACGCCTTCTTTACAAATGGCAAACACCGCTTCCAGTCGGGGATCGTTGGTCTCCAGACGGCAGTGGTCGTAATCAAAGGGTGCATAGCGGGCGTCTGCCGTCACTTCCCAAGCAGGAGCGCCGGACAGTGCACAGATCTCCACATAGCGGAAGGTTTTGTAATCGTACTGTCTGATGGTATTCTTGCCTTCTGCCAGCGTGATCACTTCTTCATAGGTGCAGTTGCAGCGCATCTCGTACCGCACACCCACCTCTGCCACGGCAGCGTCGTAATCCACGTCACCGTTCAGCTCTTCTCCACAGCGAATGCAAACGGTGTCTCCGTCGTGTCCCACCAGAGTCAGCTTCAGGTGTGCGGCGATCTCACGGCCAAAGTCGTACAGCATACCGCCGTGGGGACGCTTTTCTCCATCCGGCAGTAGCATCCACTCTTTTTCCGGCTCCATCTCCGTGATGGCGATGGTGAAGGTGGGCTTGTCTGCCAGGGTATAGGCACCGGTCACATCCCGTGGCAGCTCGGCGGCCTTCTCGGTATTCCCCAAAGGAATGCGCAGATCCATGTCTTCCAAAAACTGGGTGTGATAGCCGGTGTGGCGTTTGGCGGTGTAGCGTTTGTCTTCCTGACAGTCCCAGCTTGCATCGGTGGCGGTCAGTACAGTACCACCCTTGGTCAGCTCTGCCAGCAGTCCACAGCGCAGGTCGGCACTTTCCCACACCCGGTTGTACAGGCCCTGGTAGTACACATCGATGGTGATCGCATTGTTGCCGTGGCGCAGATACCCGGAAACGTCCACCCGGTTCCAGTCATAGCGGAACAGGTACGATGGCGCCGGTCCCTGACACACGTACTCGCCGTTGATGGACAGCACATAATAGTCGTCGGCGGTGATGGACAGTGTGCAGTCGGCAGGATCGTCGATCTGCACCGTCTTTGAGAAACGATAGTGCAGATTCTGGTAGGCCTCCGGGCTGTCCTTGGGATCCGGTTCTGCCATGGGGATCAGGTGGGCAAACAGCGGCGGCGTGATCCATTTGGCTCGTTTGGGAAACATAAGTGTACCTCCTCACTGTTCGTCAGCGGCAAAGATGGTGTCTTCCAGTGCGGCACAAAGCCAATGGTATACCGGCAAATGCAGCTCCTGTACCATATAGGTCTCGGTCTGTGGTACCCGGATGGTCACGTCACAAATGGCAGACAGCGCCGATTCCTTGGCACCGGTGAGACCGATGGTGGTCAGTCCCATGGACTTTGCCACCTTCATGGCGTTCACAACATTTTTCGAATTGCCGGAGGTGGTGATCCCCATGACCAGATCTCCCGGTCGTCCGTAGCCGTACACCTGCTGGGCGTAGACCATGTCGGCGGCAACATCGTTGTTGAATGCGGTCTGTACAGCGCTCTGGGACACCAGCGAAATGGCCGGGATCCCACGCTGCAGGTTGGCGGCAAAATAGGCAGCATCCTCCGGGAAACAGGCGGCAAAGGCGTCTCTGTCCTTTTGTACCGGTGGACGCTTCAAAAGAAAGCCCTTCATCAGTTCCCCTACGATATGTTCTGCATCGGCCGCACTGCCGCCGTTACCGCAAAACAGCATCTTACCGCCGCTTTGACAGCAAGCCAGCATCTTTTCATAGGCAGCTACGATATCCCCGGCACACACGGTCAGGCTGGGATAGCGGTCTGTCAAAATCTGTATTTCCATGGCATGTATATCCTTTCTTAAGTCACAGAGTCCAGGTGTGCCCTTCGGCGGCTACAGTCAGGGCTGCGATATCGCCGATGTTTTCTTCCAGCATAGCAGGCACCACTTCCACTGCCTTGTACGACAGAGGCAAGCATTCCCGCCGCAATACCGCCTGCATCCGGTCACACAGCAGCGCACTGTCCCGCATATAGATAGAGCCCAGCACGATCCGCTCCGGGTTCAGCACGTCAACAAGGATCGCCAATCCTGCACCCAATTTTTCGGCGCAAATGTCGTATACGTGGATGGCGTCCTCATGTCCCTCTCGTGCGGCCATGGCGATGGAACGGGCTGTGATCTCGTCCATGTGGACAAGGCTCTCGCAATAGGAGCAGCTTTTGCCCTGCTGGAACCGTTCCATGGCGATGGTCTTGCCGATCTGGGCTAGGCCACCGCCGCTGCAAAAGCCTTCAAAGGAGCCTGCCTTGCCATAGCCTACGGGACCGTGGTCTGCCATGCGCACGTGACCGATCTCACCGGCCATATCGGAAGCACCGCTGTACAGCCGTCCGTTCAGCACCAGCCCTGCACCCATGCCGGTGCCAAAGGTGAGAAACAGCATATTTTCCGTACCCACACCGGCGCCGTACTTCCATTCTGCCAGGGCACAGGCGTTGGCATCGTTGCACAGATAGGCCGGTATACCCAGCCGTTCCCGCAGCAGCCGATTGATCTCGATATGATCCCAGCCCGGCAGATTCGGTGGCGACAGGATCACGCCGGTACGGGAATCCAGCGGACCGCCGCAGCTGACCCCCACGGACTCGACTTTCTCCGGGCTTTTTTTCGCCAGCTCCTCTGCAGTTTGCAGGATCTTTTCCAGCGTGGTCTGCACGTCCTCTGTTGCAAATTTGATCTTTTCGACGATGGTGCCGTCTTTTCTGCCCAGCACCAAGGCGCATTTGGTACCGCCTATATCGATTCCAAGGTACATATTGAACCTCCAGGGTATGTTTTCGTTTTCCTATATTGTACCATATTTCCGGCATAATACAAGCGTTTTTTGCAAAATTCCATGAAAAAACCGCCACTTTTCCACAGGATCGCAGAAAAATGGCGGCTTTGTCACAGGAAGGCTCGATTATTTGCAGTTGCAGCCACAGGCATTGTTGCACAGCACAAAGGATTCACAGTCCACGCATTGTACCACTGTGGGGTTCTTTTCGTGGGTACCGATGACGACCTTTTCCAAAGAGCAGTAGTTTTCGGTCTGGGCATGGTGGGCACAGTTCTTCACAGAGCAGGAAATGCAGTGGTTTGGCTTTTTGGTTTCCATGATCATACACCTCAGCAAATACGAATGTGAAAGCCCTCTATCACACAGAGAAGCTTTCCAAAGGTAGTATGACCAAGGGAAGCGGCAGGTATACACCGATGGCAAAAATCATTCGTTGGCGACAATCGGCTGCCAAGGGTTTTCGTAGGCCAGCACCGGGATCCACTCCCATTCCCAGGATGCAATGGCGTCCTCGTCGCAGAGCAGCTTCAGGCGAAGGATGCCGGTGTCCTTCTCCGGAAAGCGTGTGTCACCGGAAAGAAAGCTGCCCAAAGACGGCATGATCACGCCACCGCTGTATATGTACGGTTCCACAACAGCCGTATCGTGAGAACCCAGCACCAGGTCGGCGCCGCTGTCGATCATGGTACGGTAGGCAGTCAGCACATTTTCTGCTGTTGGTTCGGTGTTCAGGTGCCCATGGGGATACACCACCAACAGGTCACAGGTCTCTTTGGCGCTCTCCAACCATGCAAGGATCCGAGGCAGATCCGTCTCTTCGTCCCGGAAGGTACACAGATACAATCCCATACGGATGCCGCCTTTTTCCAGATACACGGCCTTTTCGTCATTTCCCCAGAGAAGGCCACCATTTTCCAGTGCGACAATGGTATCGTTGTAGCCTGCTTCGCCATAGTCCCAGGTGTGGTCTGTCGCCAGGGAGACTACCTCCACACTGCCCTCTGTCAGGACCGCAGCACCTGTAGCAGGGGCACGATACCACACCAGCTCGTTTGCGTCCTTTTCCACCGGCGTGTAGTCTCCGTCGCCCAGCACACTGCCCAGCGCACAGATCGTCCAATCGTCTTCCGCTAAGATGGGTTCGACTTTTTCAAAAAAATAGCCCGGTCCTGCCGAATCCAACAGCGCATTGAAGGTACCGTAGGCACTGCTGCCCAGCATGGAACCGATGATGCAGTTGCCCACAAAGCTCAGCTGTACCACCTTTTGGGCATCGGCAGGCTCCGGGATCCCGGCCAGATCTTCCTCCGGGGCAGACTGGGACAGCACTGTACCACCCGACTGCATGGGCTGGTAGTTCCCACCGGCGGAAAACAGGTTTTGCAGGATCACGCCTCCGGTCAGCAGCACCAGCACTGCCACCCCACCGATCCGTTTGCACAGCATGGTATCCTTGATGGTCACGTCCGTTTCTCTCCTTCTGTATCGTATATAGGTATCAGTATACCATATTTCTTGCAAAATTGCAAGAGGGTACCCCGGTTTCTTACCATCCAAAAAGGAATGAGCTCAGTTCAACACCAAGCTCATCTGTAAACTATTTGATTTTTATCCAAACTTTTGGGCACTTCACTGAAAAGGATCTCTTTCTCTATTACAATTCTATCTGCACATCGTTCTTGGCAGCGCCCTCCAACAAAGGACGAATGCTTGACACATAGGTCATAACCTGTTCCGGGCAGCGACCAATGTAATCTGCCGGGGTCAGTAGTGCTTCCATTTCCGCTTCCGTCATACCAAAGGCCTCTTCCTTTGCCAGTCGGGCAAGCAGGTCACAGCTTTCGCCGTCCTTCATTTTGGCAGTGGCTTCCATGGAGCAGCGGCGGATGATCTCGTGGATCTGTTGCCTGTCTCCACCACGCTTTACGGCTTCCATCATCAGGTTCTCCGTGGCGATAAAGGGCAGGTATTCCCGCACAGTGCGATCGATGATCTTCTCGTTCACGTGCAGCCCATCGGTGACGTTTTGTGCCAGCCGCAGGATCGCATCACAGCACAAAAATCCTTCCGGCAGAGAGATACGCCGGTTGGCAGAGTCGTCCAGCGTGCGTTCCAGCCACTGGGTCGAAGCGGTCATAGGTGCGTTGGCAGCGTCGGCCATCAGGTACCGGGACAGGGAGCAGATCCGTTCACAGCGCATGGGATTGCGTTTGTACGCCATGGCAGAGGAGCCGATCTGGTCTTTTTCAAAGGGTTCTTCCACCTGCCGGTCGTGCTGGAGCAGACGAATGTCGTTTGCCATCCGATAGCAGCTCTGTGCCACGGCGGACAGGGCGTTCAGGATCCGGCTGTCCACCTTGCGAGGATAGGTCTGTCCGCACACGGCAAAGCATTCGGTAAAACCAAACTGCTCGGCGATCATGCGGTTCATTTCGTCGATCTTGTCGTTGTCCCCGCCAAACAGATCCACAAAGCTGGCTTCCGTACCGGTGGTGCCACGACAGCCTAAGAAGCGAATATTTTGGATAGCAAATTCAATCTCATCGAGGTCGGAGAGAAAATCCTGCATCCAAAGGGTCGCACGCTTGCCCACCGTCACCAGCTGTGCCGGCTGGTAGTGGGTATAGCCAAGGGTAGGTGTGGCTTTGTATTTTTCGGCAAAATCGGCCAGGTGAGCCACGACGGTCAGCAGTTGTCCACGGAGATAGGTCAGCCCGTCCCGGTACAGGATCAGGTCGGCGTTGTCCGTCACGTAGCAGCTGGTGGCACCCAAATGGATGATCCCGGCGGCGGTCGGTGCCACCTTGCCATAGGCATACACGTGAGCCATCACATCGTGCCGCACTTCTTTTTCCCGTGCCCGTACACAGTCGTAGTCGATATCCGTGATGTGCGCCGCCAGCTCCGCCACCTGTTCCTCTGTGATGGGCAGACCTAACTTCTGTTCGGCGTCGGCCAGCGCTGTCCACAGTCTGCGCCAGGTCTGGTACCGCATATCGGACGAAAACAGGTGCAGCATATAGTCGGAAGCGTATCGGGTAGAAAGCGGCGATTCATAACGATCTGTCATTGTACACACTCCTGTAACTTGGCATCGATGGCAGCGGCGGCAGTCTTCCCGGCACCCATGGCCAGGATCACCGTTGCCGCACCGGTCACAGCATCTCCACCGGCGTACACAAAGGCACGTGAGGTGGCGCCCACTTCATCGGCTACGATACAGCCACGTGCATTGGTCTCCAGTCCTTCGGTGGTCTTTTTGATCAGCGGATTGGGGGTCTGTCCGATGGCGATGATGGCGGTATCGATGGGCAGGATATGCTCCGAGCCAGCCACAGCCGACGGTCTTCTTCTGCCGCTGGCATCCGGTTCGCCCAGCTCCATCCGGGTCAGCTCCACGCCGGTCAGCCAACCCTTTTCGTCTCCGATGAACCGGGTCGGATTTTCCAGAAAATGGAACTCGATCCCCTCTTCTTCGGCGTGTACGGCTTCTTCGGCACGAGCCGGTAGCTCTTCTCTGCCACGGCGATACAGGATATACACGTGTTCCGCACCCAGTCTCTTGGCACACCGGGCAGCGTCCATGGCCACGTTACCGCCGCCGAACACTGCCACGTTTTTGCCGCAGTACACGGGCGTATCGTACCTCGGGAACCGGTAGCCCTTCATCAGGTTGATCCGGGTTAAAAATTCGTTGGCAGACAGCACGCCGTTCAGCACTTCCCCGTCGATGCCCAAAAACGACGGCAGACCGGCACCGGATGCGATGTACACGGCACTATAGCCCATGTCGTTTAGCAGTTCATCCACGAACAAGGTCCTGCCGATGATGGTGTTGGTCTCGATGTGGACACCATACTGCCGCAGCTTGTCGATCTCCTTTTGCACGATGGCCTTAGGCAAACGGAATTCCGGAATCCCGTACATGAGCACACCACCGGCCGTATGGAAGGCTTCGTAAATGGTCACGTCATAGCCCAGCTTGGCAAGGTCTCCGGCACAGGTAAGCCCGGACGGACCCGAACCCACCACGGCAACCTTCTTTCCGTTCTTCGGCGGCATGACGATCTTGTCCTGCGCCTGCCCTTTGGCCATATGGTAATCGGCCACGAACCGTTCCAGTCTGCCAATGGCAACCGCTTCGCCTTTGACACCACGGATACAGCCGGACTCACACTGCTTTTCCTGGGGACATACACGGCCGCAGATGGCAGGCAGCGCATTGGTCTCGGTGATCTTATCGTAGGCCGCATCAAATTCCCCGGCTGCTACAAGGGCGATAAATTCCGGGATCTTGACCGATACGGGACATCCCTTCATGCAGGGCTTGTTCTTGCAGTTCAGGCAACGGGCCGCTTCTGCCATGGCCATCTCCGGTGTGTAGCCGGTGGTCACTTCTTCAAAATTTTGGTTCCGCACACAGGGTTCCTGCTCCGGCATGGGTACTCGCTTCACTTGTTCAGCCATTTTGCTTCTCCCCTCTTTCGCAGCTCGTACTGATACGGCATTCCCCTTCTTCACAAGCCCGTTTTTCCTGTGCCTTGAACATTTGCTGCCGCTGGATCGCTGCGTCCCAGTCGATGAGATGACCATCAAAGTCGGGGCCGTCCACGCAGGCAAACCGGGGCTTGCCGTCCACGATCACCCGACAGCCGCCGCACATCCCGGTGCCATCGATCATGACCGGGTTCATGGATACGGTGGTGGGAATGTGGTAGCCTTCGGTCAGTCTGCATACGGCACGCATCATCATAAGAGGCCCCACCGCCAGCACCTCGTCAAAGCGCTCGCCGTCGTTCAGCAGCTCACCCAGCCGATCGGTGACAAAGCCCTTCGTTCCGTTGGAGCCATCGTCCGTGGTGATGATGAGCCGGTCGGACACTGCCTGCATTTCTTTTTCCAGAATGATGAAATCGGTACTGCGGAACCCGGCGATCATGGTCACGTCGGCGCCCATAGCGTGGAGCTTTTTCGCCTGGGGATATGCAATGGCATTGCCCAGACCACCGCCGATGACAGCCACCTTTTTCAGGCCGTCCAGCTTGGTAGGCATACCCAGAGGACCGGCGAAATCCAAAATGGTGTCCCCGGTCTCCAGCTGCGACAGTGCTCTGGTGGTCTTGCCTACGGCCTGAACGATGATGGTCACGCTGCCCTTTTCCCGATCAAAATCAGCCACGGTAAAGGGCACCCGTTCTCCCATTTCATCGATACGCAGGATGATGAATTGTCCCGGTTCCGCTTTTTTTGCCACCAGTGGTGCGTCGATCTCCATGAGGAAGATCTGCGGACACAGGTTTTCTTTTCTGAGTATTTGATACGCCACGTTGTTTTCTCCTTTATCGGATGATGATACTGTCACGTTCCGGTCCCACCGACACATACTGGATGCGGCAGCCGATACGCTCCTCGATATACGTTACATAGTTCTGTGCAGCCGGGGGCAGCTCTTCCCATGTGCGTACACCGGAAATATCGTCCTGCCAACCGTCCATGTACTCGATGACCGGCTTTGCCTCTGCCAGCGCACAGGGGAAGGGGAAACGGTCGGTCTTTTTGCCATCCACGATATACTGCGTGCAGACCGGGATCTTTTCCATACCCGTGAGCACGTCCAGCTTGGTCAAGGCAATGGCAGTGGCATTTTGCACCCATACGCCGTACCGGGTCGCCACCAGATCCAGCGCACCCACTCTTCTGGGACGACCGGTCTTGGCACCGTATTCCATACCGGCCTGCCGCAGTGCGTCTGCTTCGTCACCAAACATTTCGCTGACAAAGGGACCTTCGCCCACACAGGTGGAGTACGCCTTGACCACGCCGATCACG
Organism: uncultured Ruminococcus sp.; assembly: GCA_964623635.1. GTDB lineage: Bacteria > Bacillota > Clostridia > Oscillospirales > CAG-272 > UMGS1696. The sequence goes on along the minus strand of CAZUUA010000006.1, from coordinate 8,122 downwards.
TTTTCGATCTTCACGCCCGGCAGACCGGAACCGATGGGTGCATAGGCCGCCATGGTATTGGACGAGGTGGTGTACGGATAGATGCCGTAGTCCAGATCCCGGAGGGAGCCAAGCTGTGCTTCAAAGAGGATCTCCTTGCCGCTGTCCTGTGCCGACTGCAAAAATGCACCGGTGTCACAGATGTAGGGCTTGATCTTTTCGCAGTAGGTATCAAGCCAAGTCTCCAGCTTTTCCATGGTGTACGGCTGGGCACCGTATACCTCGGTCAGGGTCAGGTTTTTCCATTCCAGCAGATCGGTCAGATGTTCTCTCAGATGCTCCGGATAGAACAGCTCTCCTGCCAGAATGGTTTTCTTTTGATATTTATCGGAATAGAAGGGTGCGATGCCCTGCTTGGTGGAGCCGTACTTTTTGTCGGCCAGCCGTGCTTCCTCCAGTGCATCCAGATCCCGGTGCCAGGGAAGCAGCAGAGAGGCACGGTCACTGATCTTCAGGTTGTCCGGGGTCAGCGGCACACCCTTTGCCATCACTTCCTGCATTTCACTCCACAGATTCTCCGGATCCAGTGCCACACCGTTGCCCAAAATATTGGTAACGCCATCACGGAAAATACCGGAGGGCAGCAGATGCAGTGCAAATTTTCCTTTGTCGTTGATAACGGTATGTCCTGCATTGCCGCCGCCTTGATATCGGACGACCACATCGTATTGTTCGGTGAGCAAATCGACCATCCGTCCTTTACCTTCGTCACCCCAGTTGATCCCTACGATCGCACAGTTTGCCATATACATTCCTTCTTTCCAACATCGACTATTGTATAAACCAAATAAGGCAAAGACCCTTTGAGACCCACCCAAAAACGCCCTTGCCTTTACCGATTTGTATTATACACCATCCATTGCCATTTGTCAACAGAAAATAAGACAGAACTCACGCTTTTTTCGGCCGGCGTCTGCCGTGGATTTCACCAAGGAAATGCAAATCGGCAAGAATCTCCGCACAAACCACATCTATTTGCGCTTGTCCCATACGGCATTGTACACACGGTCGGCAGCTGCTTCAATGGTGGTGTCGTCCAAGGAAACAATGCAGTCGGCGGCCGCTTCGTACAAAGGAGCACGCTCGGCGTACAGCTCCTCCAGAGTGCAGCCGCTATGGCAGACCACACCTCGCTGCTCCCAGTTTCCCAGCCGTTTGGCCAGGGCTTCACAGGACAGCTGCAGATACACCACGATGCCGTTCCGCCGCATTTTGTCGATGGCGTCCCTGCGATAAATGGCACTGCCGCCGGTAGCGATCACGCAGCTCTCCACCACCAGTGAAGCATTCACCTGTGCTTCTTTTTCCAAAAAGCCTTCGTTGCCAAGAGACTCGATCAGCTCCGGCAGTCGTTTGCCTGTTTGCGCCACCAGCACACTGTCGCTGTCGATGTAGCCGTAGCCCAGCCGCTTTGCCAACAGTACGCCCAGAGTACTTTTTCCGGAACCGGGCATACCCACCAAAATGATATTTTTCATACGCTTTCCACACTTTCTATCCATTCGCAAGACCATTATAGCAGATGCCACGCAAAAATGCAAGAGCTCCTTTGGTATTTGTCACGGAAATCGCACACCGCATCCCGTATTTCCAAGCGCACACAGACCTCATGCTATATCTTCCATTTTCCACAAGCTGCTGCCGGATTTTTCGTACTTTTGCTGCATTGACTTTTTATATAGCTTATGGTATAATAAAGTTAGCTTCTATCTATGCAGCCGCCAAGCAAAAGTACGAGACCGGCGCCGAAAGTCTGTACGCCCAGCTGAAGGATATGCAGTAAACGATAGATCCATGGAAAGACCTGCCTCGTCGGTGGGTCTTTTTTTCGTCCAGTGATGCCGGAAAAAAGCCAAAAATGCCGTTTCACGGAGATTCTTCCCGATGTCCCCTTGACAAATCATGACCGTTGTGGTATACTGGAATTATAAGTTAGATCAAGCTAACCGTAATTGGCTCAGGCTAACTTATGGTATCTGACTGGATCGGCACCATCGATGCATGGACTGAATGCATTTTTTGTTGTCCTTCCAGTTAGCTTTTACAAACTTGGTTAGTCTTTGCTAACCTTGATAAGGAGGCGTGTATCGATCATGGAAAATGTAATTCTCATCGTACTATTGGTCGCAGCAGTGGCAGCAGCTCTTGTGCCTACGCTCCGACATTTCCGGGGACAAGGCGGTTGCTGCGGTGGCAGTGACTACAAGATCAAACGAAAGAAGCTGAAAACGGTGCTGTACACCCACACCTTTGCGGTATCGGGAATGCACTGCGAACGCTGTCAGGGACGTGTGGAAGAGATCATCAACGACGTGGATGGGTTGGCAGGCCGTGTGGATCGAAGGCACGGCACGCTGACCATTTCCTATGGCCGGGACGTTCCCACCGAACAGATCGCACCACGACTGCAAAAAGCTGGCTACACACTGGGGCAGCAGCTCGACTGACGGAGGTGAGGAAATGGCCACGGTTTCCTTTGCTCCGCCACTGCTGGATCAACAGATCTACGGAGAAGAATTGGAAGTACTATCCGCAGGTCAGGATCGGATCGTGTATCGGCTGCCCGGTTCCGGCACCCATGGGGAAGAGACCCGGATCACGGCGTACCAGGTGTTCCCCGGCATACAGCTGGTGTATCGGGACATCCATTCCCCCAGCTGCACCATCTGTCAAAACTGCACCCGACCGCTGCTGGAGATCAGCCACTGTCGGGAAGGACGGCTGGAATACGAGAGTGGCGACAGCTTTTGTTATCTGATGCCCGGCGACATGGCGATATTGCACCGGCACGATGCCGCCTACAGCACCCACTTTCCCCTGCACCACTACCACGGGATCAGTGTACTGGTGGATCTGACGGAGGTGCCACGGTGTCTGTCCTGCTTTCTGGATGACGTCACGGTATCGCCACACGACGTTGCGGACAAGTTCTGCCGGGAGAGACCCTTCTTCGTTTGTCGTTCCGGCAGTGGGATCGAGCATATTTTCTCAGAGCTATACCGAGTACCGTCGGACCAGCAGAAGGGATACCGCAAGGTCAAGGTGTTGGAGCTGATGCTGTATCTAGCGGCCTTTTCTCCGGCGGTGGACGAGACCAGCCAAAAAAGCTGTTCCCGGACCCAGGTAGAATTGGCCAAGCAGGTCTGCGCCTATTTGACGGAGCACATCTCCGACCGGATCACCTTAGAGCAGCTATCCGTCATTTTCCATATGTCCGGTACCTCGATCAAAAACAGCTTTCGTCTGGTCTATGGGGAGTCCGTGTACAACTACATCCGCACCCGAAAGATGCAGATGGCGGCGGATCTCCTGCGTTCCACCGATGCCACGGTTCTGGAGATCGCCGGGCACTTTGGTTACGACAACGCCAGCAAATTTTCCAGTGCTTTCAAGGATGTCCACGGGGTCACGCCCCAGCTCTTTCGCACCGGCACAACACGGTGAGGCTATATCGGCATATTCGCCCTTTTGCAAACTCTGCCCAACCGGGGACAGCGAAAAAACAGCCCGTTCCGTAGCCGAAGCGGTGGGTATCGACATCTGGTATGCAGAGGTGCTGCCGGAGGACAAAGCGGCGTTTATCCGACAAGAGAAGGCAGCCGGCAGACGGGTGATCATGCTGGGAGACGGCATCAACGATTCTCCGGCTTTATCCGAAGCAGACGCCGGGATCGCCATTCGGGAAGGGGCCGCCATTGCCCGAGAGATCGCCGACATCACCATGTCCACGGACGACCTGACCTCTCTGCTGACCCTGCGGCGGCTCAGTCTTTTGTCCATGCGGCGTATCCATGGCAACTATTGGTTCATCATTGCGTTCAACCTTATGCTGATCCTGCTGGGTGTAACCGGTGTGATACCGCCGGCCACTTCTGCCCTGTTGCACAATCTTTCCACCCTTGGCGTGAGTCTGCACAGCATGACCAATTTAGCGTAAGCATTGTCTATTTGGAGTCGTATTCTTCCTTTTTGGAGTGGATACGGTTCCCTTTTTTTGGTATACTATTCTCACAAGGCAGAGACCTTGTTTTGAAAAGCACATTGGTTAGCATGGGCTAACTTCCGAGGATAAAGGAGATGAAGGTATGAGTATCGTGATCTTAGGCGGCAATGAATGTATGACAAGACAGTATGTGGATCTGTGCGGCAAATACAAATGTAAGGCGAAGGTGTATCCGAAAATGTCCAACGGCGTACGCAACATCGGTTGTCCCGATCTGTTGGTGCTCTTTACCGGAACGATCTCCCACAAGATGGTCCACTGCGTGCTGGGCGACCTGGACGAGCGCACTCGCATCGCCCGATCCCACAGCAGCTCCATGTCTGCCCTGAAAAGTATTTTGGACGAGCACGCCGCCGGAAGATAAAATACCCCTTTGACGAATGTTTTACGACAATTATTTTCAGTAAACACGGATAAACCTGAATCTGTGTTTACTTATCAATTATAAGAAAGGCAAGGTTTTTTCACATGAGCAAGATCGCAATCGTGTACAAGATCGCAATCGTGTATTGGAGCGGCACAGGCAATACGGAGGCTATGGCTGGTGCGGTATTGGAGGGAGCAAAGGGCGCAGGAGCGGATGCTGTACTGCTGACAGCGCCGGAGTTTGACGGAGATATGATGGACTCCTTTGACGCTGTGGCCTTTGGCTGTCCGTCCATGGGTTCTGAGGAGCTGGAAGAAGAGGAATTCGCACCCATGTTTGACAGCTGTGAAGGCAAGCTGTCCGGCAAGAAGATCGCACTGTTTGGTTCCTACGGCTGGGGGGACGGCGAATGGATGCGGAATTGGGAGGAACGTTGTCTGGCTGCCGGTGCCACGCTGGCCTGTGACGCCGTGATCTGCAACGAAGCCCCGGACGATGAAGCCACTGCCGCTTGCCGGAAGCTGGGCGAAGCACTGGTATAAAGCCACAGGAGCAAAAAAAGTACCTTTGTATATTTTCATATGCAAAGGTACTTTTGTCTATCTATAGTATCACTGGATCAGCCGGACACGTTGGTGCAGGTTTTGGATACGCACAACGCCGTCGCTGACAGCCTTTTCGCCATCCAAAGACCACGCCATATCGGGGGCGCTTTGCACGCTGAGTCGATCCACCCGTCGGAAGGTGATCATGCCGCAGTTGTAGGTCTGGTTCTTCAGCGCCATCACACATTCGTGCAGCTCCTGCAGATCCCGTGGTGCCCGAATGAGCAGTAGCTCAAATTGTCCGTCTGCCATATCTACATAGGCTGGGTTGAGGGTCAAGACACCGCCAACGCTGGTGGAATTGCACACGGCACCAAAGAGGTAATCGTCGTCCAGCACTTCCCCGTTCTCGCCGACCTCCAACCGGATATGCTCCTTGCGGATGTTGGATAGCTCCTGGATCCCTTCCAGCACATACGCCACGTGACCCAAGGTATTTTTGATATTCTGGGGCGTGTTGTAGCTGGCTCTGGTAAAGGCGCCAAAGGATGCAATGTAGGTGAAATACCGCTCGTTCCAGGCACCGATGTCGTAGGCAGCAGGCGTACCGTTGGCGATCCGCCGTGCCGCCTCCAGCACATCTCCGGACAGGTGCAGCGATGTGGCAAAATCGTTGGTGGAGCCGGCCGGAATGTAGCCAATGGGCAAGTCTAGTTCCCCATCGATCACACCGGTAACGGTCTCATTTAAGGTACCGTCTCCGCCACAGCACACCACCATATCCATCTCCGTACCCCAACGCTTGATGGCTTCGGTGGCGTCTCCTCGTCCGGCGGTCACAAACACACGGGTGTCGTAGTCCGCACGGTTGAAAATGGAAATGATGTCCGCCAGATTCCGCACCGCCTTTTTTTGTCCTGCTGTAGGATTCAGGATCACAAGCAGCTTTTTCATATACGATTCTCACTCCTCATACAATACGATTCTATTCTTATAATTATTTCTGTCAGCATTCGCTCTGCTCCTGTTGAAAAGTAGGTACCGTTTCCGCTTCATTTTCCAAAAGAAATGCTTTGATCTGGTCGGTGATGTCCCGCATTCCCTGGATTGTGGGATGGCCGCAGCATTTGTGAATGTCGTGCAGGGAAATGTACGCTGTGTCAAAATGTTCGCTTGCCGCACGGATACACTCCCCTATCTCCAGCTTCAGCTCCGTGTTGATCAGGGAAATGATGTTGGCATCCGGCAGTGTCTGTTGCAGCCGCTCGATGAAGGTCCAAATGGCAGGGCAGACACAGAACAGGTCTTCTTCGGTATAAGGGGGCTTTTTGTCTGCACCCAGCGGTGCATTGGACCAGCTATCGTTGGTGCCGCCGAAAATGAACACGGTATCGATGTCGTTCTCGGTGAAAAACTGCGCTTCTTGCAGCTGCGCCAGTCGATACAGGAAGGAATTGCTATGGGAGCAGTCGCCGTTGTAGCCGGTGTTGCCAATGGTGGAGCCGGACCAGCTGTCGTTGCGCACCAAATGCAGCTTTTGCTCCTGACACAGTCTGTGCCACCAGGTCTCCTCCACCAGCCGCACATCGGTGTTGTCGCAGTCTACGTTCCGATAATATATTGCATATCCGTCCGGAATATACCCTTCGTAGGTGGAATAGCTATCGCCAAAAATCAGAATATTGTGTACAGGTCGTTTCAGTTCCATTTTGCACCTCACAGCTTTCTACAGGTAAAATACCAGCGCAGGGCATCGGCGGCCGGGTCGGTAAAATCATAGGAATCGGTGACGCATTCCACCGTAAGCCCGGCTTCCTTGGCGGCGTTGGTCAGCGCCTTTTGTCCGAAGCACCGCTCTCTGGTCACCCCATCGGTACGCTTGTACAGTCCGTTTGGCTGCTCCTCAAATACCGTCAGGATAAAGTCGCACACGTCACCCTTTTTGTTCAGCCGGTTGGACCAGCAGCACACGGCGCCGTCTTCTTCCAACAAATAGTCGTTGTCGGCGTATTGGGTGCGGAATTTATAGGGTGTGTTTACGTCAAAGAGGAACAATCCGCCGGGCTCCAGGTACCGGGACACCATGGTGAAGCAGTCTCGCAGTGCTTCTCGGTCGGTCAAATGGTTGATCCCATCCAGACAGCACACAATGCAGTCCACGGTGCCATAGAGCTCAAAATCGGTCATGTCTCCTTGCAGGAACAAAATGTCTCTTCCCTGTTCTCTGGCACGACCTTCTGCCACACTGAGCATTTCCGCAGAGATGTCCAGTCCGGTCATATCGTAACCGGCGTCTGCCAAGGCTAAGGTCATACTGCCGGTGCCACAGCCCAGATCCAGTACCAGCGATGGTGCATGGGACAGCTTGGCATATCGGCGCAGGTTCTCCGTCACATAGGCTGCCCACGCTTTGTAATCCACGTCTTCGTTGAGCCGGTCGTACACCGGTGCCAGCGCTGCATATCCGTCAAGCATGGTCGTCCTCCTCTGCCTTCATTTTGGCAAGCACCGAGCTGTAGCCATCCTGCCCGTATTTCAGGCAGCGATTGATCCGGCTGATGGTGGCGGTGGAAAGCCCGGTCGCTTCGGTGATCTCGGTGTATACCTTGTTGTCGGAGAGCATTCTGGCTCCCCACATCCGCTTTGCCATATCGTCTAATTCCTTGATGGTGCAAAGGTCTTCAAAAAAATGATAGCAATCCTCAATGGTCTCCAAATGCAGGATCGCTGCAAACAAAAAATCCTTCTTTTCGTCTTTTTCCGGTCTCGCCATGTGATGCTTCTCCTGTCATTCTCACCGGTACGGCCACTGTCATCCACCGGAAGCACTGCCATACCGTTCTCTGATACCCTATATTATACACGAACTCTTTCACAATGTAAAGTGGTAAATTGTGAAATTACCGAGAAAATTCTGTCACACCGGCCATTTTGGTGTTTTTCGGTAGCAGAGCGAATACTGTCTTTCTTGGCAGGAAGCACCTCCCAAAAAATAAATCAAATTTTTTTGAGAAATTTCAAAAAAGGGGTTGACAAACGTGAGAGAGTGTGGTATACTATAGGAGCAGTAAGGAATGAGGCACTGAGCGGTACAAGAGAAAGCGCAGTCTTCCAACCAAATGCCGGAATGGCGGAATTGGCAGACGCCCGGGACTTAAAATCCCGTAT
>CAZUUA010000005.1:0-93314 GCA_964623635.1 uncultured Ruminococcus sp. | reverse complement strand
CCACCTATGGTGCGCTGGAAGACCGGGACGGCCTGCTTTTGATCTCCGGCACCGGTTCGCTGATCCAGGGGAAAAAGCAAGGCGTGCTATCGAGAATGGGCGGCTGGGGACATTTGCTGGGCGAATACGGCAGTGGTGCCGCCATCGGTTACCGATTGCTGACGATTTTGGCAGAATCCATCGATTTGGATAAACCGGTACCCGCGTTGCAGGATGCCGTGTTTGCGGCCTTGGGCGTGTCCGACCGCTATGCCATGACAGCCTATGTGTACAGCCATCCCAAAAGCGACATCGCTCGTTTGGCACCGGTGGCAGATCGGCTTGCCAAAGAAGGAGACGTAAACGCCAAAGCCGTACTCATGACCGAGGCACACACGCTTGCGGGGCATACAGCGAACCTATACCAAAAATTGGGTTTTACCACCGAAGAGATCCACGTGACCGGCGGCTGTATCACCCATCTGTCCTGGTTCCGGGAGCAGTTTGCCGCATTCGTTATGGAAATGCTACCCACGGCTAACCTGAGTCTGGAACCGGTGGCGGCAGAGCTTGGCGCATGGGCCTATTGGCGTGCAGCGAAAGGGAATGGTGATAACAATGTTTGAGAAAACCATAGACTGTGTACAAAACGGCATCGATGTGGGCTACCCCTGTGCGGCCGTGGCGATCGGTCGTGGCTACACCGTGTACCGCCGGGACTTTTTCGGCAGACGACAGATACAGCCTGCTGAGCTGCCCATCACCGAGCATACCCTGTTTGATCTGGCGTCTCTGTCCAAGTTGGTCTCCACCACCATGGTGGCACTGCGTTTTCTGGAAGAAGGCAAGCTCTGTCTCCGCGACAACATTGGTATGTACCTACCTGATCCCGGCAATTTCCGTGGTGTACAGATCCGGCATCTCATGACCCACACCGCCGGTCTCTCACCCCATCTGCCCCTGTACACCCTGTGTCCCCGAGAAGACGGTACTGCCGCCGACCCCATCGATGTGATCCTGCACTCCAAGCCGGTCTGCGGTGTAGGTGAAGAGGTGTATTATTCCTGCATGGGATATATCACCCTGCAGCGGATTCTGGAAAACATCGCCGGAGAAGGACTGGACGTGCTGGCGAAACGGCTGGTGTTCGATCCGCTGGGTATGCCCGACACCGGCTACAATCCAGCCTCTGACGACGTGGCTGCCGGGGAGATGAGTCCCCATTGGCATCGGTGGACCACCGGCTTTGTCCACGACGAAAATGCCCACTACCTGGGTGGCGTCTCCGGCAACGCTGGCGTGTTCACCACACTGGACGATATGATCACATTCGCCGGGATGCTGTCGAATCACGGACAAGCCAAGGACGGCAGTCTGTTTTTGACCCGGCGTGTCTTCGATCTGGCCATTTGCAACTATACGCCCACCATGGATGAATCCCGTGGATTGGGCTTTCAGCTCATGGGAACACAGTGGTCGCCTATGGGAGATCTGATGGCGCAGGGCAGCTACGGCCACACGGGCTTCACCGGTACCAGCCTGTACGTGGACAGCGAGACGGGGCTGTGGGGCATATTTCTGACCAACTCCGTCCACTACGGCAGAAACAACCGGGACGCCTATTACCCCATCCGCAGACGATTCTACAATCTGATGACCACCGAATACGAACGCCACGTGGCAGCAGGAGAGATCTCATGAAGCATACCGTTTTATGTGGCACAGACATTTTGGCAAGAGACGGCGTTACGATGCTGCCGGCGCTGGGCAAATGCGGCCTGATCACCAATCCCACCGGCGTACGGAAAAACATGACTGCCACGGCCGATATGCTGCGTGGGCTCTGTGACTTGACCGCACTGTTCGGGCCGGAGCATGGTGTACGGGGAGACGCACAGGCCGGTGCAGCAGTAGCGGATCATATACTGGACAAATCGACTGGTCTGCCTGCCTACAGCTTTTACGGCGGCGGACAGGCCGAGGCCGAAAAGATCATGGCAGGGCTGGATACGGTATTCTTTGATATTCAAGATGTAGGCGCCCGGTTCTATACGTATCAATACACCATGACCGATGCGATGCTTCACTGTGCCAAGTATGGTGTACGCTTTGTGGTGCTGGACAGACCGAACCCCATCGGCGGCACCAAAGTGGAGGGCACCCTCTTAGATCGGCGCTTTGCCACCTTTGTGGGTCGCTATCCCACGCCTACCCGACCGGGACTGACCATTGGCGAATTTGCATGGTGGATCAATGAAACCGAGCATATCGGCTGTGACCTGCACGTGATCCCCTGCGAAGGCTGGACACGGGAAATGGATCTGGACGACACCGATCTGCTGTTCGTGCAGCCCAGCCCCAATCTGCCTACAGTGGACACAGCCTACAGCTACATCGGTACGTGTATATTCGAAGGCACAAACGTCTCCGAAGGTCGTGGTACCACCAAGCCTTTTGAGCTGATCGGTGCCCCGTGGCTGGACGTTTCGACTGTGCTGGATCGGATCGGTGAGCAGCCCGGTGTATACCTGCGGGAGGCGTATTTCACACCGACCTTCTCCAAATACGCCGGAGAGCTGTGTCACGGGATCCAGCTCCATGTGTATGACAGAGAAGCCTACACACCCTTTGCCACCGGTCTGCGGCTGTTCTGCACCATTCGGGAAACGCACCCGGAGCAACTTACCACCCGTTCCTTCCTGTGTAATCTTTTGGGTAGCGATGCCGTTCGCCAACCGTGTTTTGCGGTGGAAGACTACATCGCAAGGGAAGCGGAAAAGGTGGCAGCGTGGCAGGAACAAACAAAGAAGATCTGGCTGTACAGCTGATATAGCGGAAGCCGGCTGCGTTCGGATATCTCGTCCGATGACAGCCGGTTTTTGTTTTGGATGAAGATATGTTATTTTTGCTTAAAAATGAGATAAATGTCTTGCAATTTCCAACATATTGGTGTATAATAAAAACGTGATCTTATTGTTCTATGATTTTTCAGAAGCAAGGAGTGTATTGTTTTATGAAGAAGCGCATGATCCTGTGTCTGTTAGCGTGTCTGCTGACGACCTCTATGGTGTCCTGCGGTGGTGGGACCGCCGAGACCAAATCGGTGTCCACGGAAACGCAGAGCGAATCGCTTGCCGCCGAGACCGAGTCCACCATCACGCTTGGCATTCCGGAAGAAGACAACGGGGGACGGGATTTCCATATTCTGGTACCCATCGAAAAGGCCTACGAATTTGCCGAGGAAGCCACCGGAGAAGTGGTCAACGATGCCATTTTCAACCGAAGCGTTGCCACCGAAGAGCATTTCAACATCACCTTCAGCTACCAGCAGGAGTCCGGTGACTGGGATGTGCGAAACACCTACAACAACTTCATCTCCAATGCGGTGATCTCCGGGGACGCCACCTACGACTTGACCACCGGCTACATCGTGTGTACGCTGCCCATCTTTGTCAGCGGCAACTTTATCGACCTGACCACCCTGTCGTCCTTGAACCTGGACAACCCCTGGTGGATGGCGAACCAGTATGATAACCTGAATATCAAAGGCAAACAGTTCTGCTGCTTCGGGGATGCGAACCTGTCGGTGTACAAGGACTGCGCCGTGGTGTATTTCAATAAGCAGGTGTTGAACAATTTCGGCTTGGAGGATCCGTACGAGCTGGTGCATGACAACGAATGGACCATGGAAAAATTCCTGTCCATGTCGGAGATGGCCGTGGTGGATCTGAACGGCGACGGCAAGATAGACCCCAAGGTGGACGCCTTAGGTGCCTATCTACAGCACGTGCCGCTTCGTGCCATTCAAACAGCTACCGATGTCCGTATGTTCACCCAGGACGAGGACGGCAATTATCACACCACCGGACTCAACGATCGGATGCTGAAGGTGCACGAATGGATCCAGCTCTTTGACAAGCGTGACGATCTGTACAAGGAAGGCGGTGCTGTGGATTTCCAGACCTTTGCGGAGCTCTTGACCTCTGACCGTGCCCTGTTCCATCTGTCCTACCTGTACGTGCTGGAAGGCGAGCTGATGCGGAACATGGAATCCGACTTCGGCATCGTGCCCTATCCCAAGTTCGACAGCGAGCAGGAGATGTATAAGACCCAGATCGGTACCTCGTCCAACGTGAACTTCCTACCGCTGACCTGTTCGGATCCCGATCTGACCTGTCGTGTACTGGAAACGCTGGCGTACCACAGTATGCTGGACGTGATCCCCACCTACTATACCATCGCTTTGGAAAGCAAGTATACCAGAGACAGCGACGTGCAGGAAATGCTGCAAATCATCCGGGATGGCATGACCATGAACTTTGACTTTGCCTTCTCCACCTGTCTGAGTCCCATGCCCAACACGGCGCTGCTGGATGCGAACCTGTCCTCGTATCTGGCGAAAAATGAAGGAAGCTGGAATACCCAGATCGAAAAGCTTTGCGAGAATTTGGACTAATATATAACACCGCATTATACCTGGAGGAACCTGTATGTATCTTCGCCATCTATTCCCAACACCGAAAAATTTTACTGAAAACGAATCCATCCGCTATACCTTTGGCAGTACCGTCCCCGCAAGAGTCAGCGGTCTGACATCGGCACAAGTGGAGCGTGTCCAGACCCTGTGGTATCGCTTCTCCTGTGATGCCTGCAAGCTGCAGGTGACACCCACCCAGGACGGCTGCCGGTTCGTCATCGGAGAAGCTACCTGTGACCTGACCGACGCCGATCGGTATGCCATCCACGTAGACACTGCCGGTGTGTGCGTGAGAGCCCATGATGCCGCCGGACTGCTGGATGGGATCAAGACCTTAGTGCAGCTCATTTGCCCGGAGGAGCTGGCAGAAGGGAAGGAAGCCTTCTACATCTCTGCCGCCGACGTACACGATGCCCCGGCGGTCGATTTCCGTGCGGTACACCTGTGCGTGTTCCCCGGTAGTACCCTGTCTTCGCTGGAGCAGGCCATCCACGAAGCCGGATTCTTCAAAATGACCCACGTGATTTTAGAGTTCTGGGGCGTGTATCCGTACAAGTGCCTGCCGGAGATGTCGTGGGAGGAGCGGCACTTTACTCATAAAGAGATCCAGCAGCTGGTCGCCCTGGCAAGAAGCTACGGTATGGAAGTGATCCCCATGGTGAACCACTTTGGGCACGCCACCCAGTCCCGCAGCTGCAACGGCCGCCACGTGGTGCTGAACAAGAATCCCCGGCTGACCAAGCTGTTTGAGCCCGACGGCTGGACCTGGTGCCTGTCCAATCCGGATACCTACAAGCTGCTGGCGGAAATGCGTGCCGAGCTGATAGAGCTGTGCGGAGACGGCAGCTACTTCCACTTGGGCTTTGACGAGGCCTATTCCTTTGCCACCTGCGACAAGTGCCGTACACGAGTGCCCCATGAGCTGCTGGCCGAATATCTGAACCGGCTGACGGAGGACCTCGGCAAGGTCGGTCGTACCCCCATCATCTGGCACGACGAGCTGATCCGCCGGGATGCCTTTGGGGAAGGTCCCATCGTGGCGAACGGGCAAAACCACGCCACCGACAAGGCACTGGATCTGCTGGATCGCCGGATCATCATCGCTGACTGGCAGTACGACTACCGGAACGGCTTCAATCCCACCACAAAATATTTCATGGATAAAGGCTTCAAGACGGTGGTCTGCCCCTGGGACAATATGGAAAACATCCGCTCCTTGTCTGCCGATGCCAAGAAGCTGGGCGCCTATGGCGTGCTGTATACCACGTGGCACCATCTCCCGGCCTTCCTGCGGCAAGCGGCCTATTGGTCCAACTGCACCTGGATGGCCGACGAACGTGTCCCCGGTATCGCCGATACGGAAGCTGCCTGCCTGCTGCGGAGACTGTATGACACAGAAGGCGCATTTATCCCTTCTGGCTGGCGTACCTGCGAAGTAGAATTCTAACGAAAACAATAAGAAAAACAGCAGAGCGAAGCTGTGGTGTACCACAACGACCGCTCTGCTGTCTTTTTGTCGTTTACAGTTCTACTGTAATATAGCTGCTCTCAAACTTCTGCCTGCTGACCTCTGACCTCTAACTTTTCCTTCAGATACCGTCCTGTCCAGGAGTGTGCACAAGCGGCCACTTCTTCCGGTGTACCGGCAGCGATCACCTGACCACCATTGTCGCCACCTTCCGGCCCCATATCGATGATGTAGTCGGCTGTCTTGATCACGTCCAGATTGTGTTCGATCACCACCACCGAATTGCCTTGCTCCACCAGCCGATCCAGCACCGCCAACAGCTTCTCCACATCGGCCGAATGCAGACCGGTGGTGGGTTCGTCTAAGATATAGATGGTGCGCCCGGTCTGCCGCTTGGACAGCTCTGTAGCTAGCTTCACTCGTTGTGCTTCACCGCCGGACAGGGTCGTGGAGGATTGCCCGATCTGTACATATCCCAGTCCCACATCGCAAAGCAGCTGCAGCCGGGATGCGATCTTGGGGATCTCCGAGAAAAACGCCACGCCCTCTTCCACGGTCATTTCCAGTACATCCGCAATGCTCTTGTCCTTGTACTTGACCTCCAAGGTCTCCCGATTGTATCGCTTCCCGTGGCAAACGTCGCAGTTCACATACACGTCTGCTAAAAAGTGCATTTCGATTTTCTTGACCCCATCTCCTTCACAGGCTTCGCATCGTCCCCCTTTTACGTTGAAGGAAAACCGTCCCGGCCCGAACCCACGCATTTTGGCACCCGGCGTCTTGGCAAACAGCTCTCGAATGTCGTTGAACAGACCTGTGTAGGTGGCAGGATTGGAACGAGGCGTGCGGCCAATGGGACTCTGGTCAATGGCGATCACCTTGTCTAAATGCTCCTCACCATCGATCCGGGTGTGTGCGCCGGGGTAGGTGATGGCACGGTTCAGGTCATGGGCCAGCCGTGCGTACAAAATGGAGTTGATCAGTGAAGATTTTCCCGATCCGGATACCCCGGTCACGCAGACAAAGCAGCCCAGCGGAATGGTCACATCGATGTTTTTCAGATTGTGCTCTCGTGCTCCCACAATGGTCAAGCTCTTGCCGTTGCCAGCTCTGCGCACCGATGGAACCGGAATGGTCCGTCTGCCGGAGAGATAATCCCCGGTGAGAGAGTGTTCATCTGCCGCCACCTCTGCCGGTGTACCACAGGAGACCACTTGCCCCCCATGGATCCCGGCACCGGGACCAATGTCGATCAGATAGTCGGCGGCCAGCATGGTCTCCTCGTCATGCTCCACCACAATGACGCTGTTGCCTTGATCCCGGAGCATTTTCAGCGTGTCGATCAGCTTGGTGTTGTCCCGCTGGTGCAGACCAATGGAAGGCTCGTCTAAGATGTACAATACCCCTGCCAGTGAAGAACCGATCTGGGTCGCCAGCCGGATCCGCTGTGCCTCACCACCGGACAAGGTGCCAGCCTGCCGGGACAGGGTCAGATAGTCCAGCCCCACACTGACCAGGAAGGACAGCCGGCTTTTCAGCTCCTTCAGAATTTCCCGGGCAATGGTCATCTCCATGTCGGAGAAGGTCAAAGACTGCACAAAGGTCAGCGCATCCGTGATGGAAAGGGAACAGAACTGGTGGATGTTTTTGCCGCCCACAGTCACCGACATGGCCTCTTTGTTCAGCCGGGCACCGTGGCAGTGGGGACACTCTGTATCGGTGAGGAACTGTTCGTAATACTCATGGTTGTAGCTGCCGGGCTGGGCTCGATCGGCCACCATCTTCACCAGACCCTCGAACCGGGTGGTCTGTGTCTGGCTTCGATCCCCAAAGACCCGCACGGCCGTCACCGGTTCCGGATAGCCGTAGAGCAGGGCATCGTAGGCTTCCGGTGGAAAATCTTCGACCGGTGTTGTCAGATCCACGCCAAAATGCTTGAGCACCTCATAGATCACCGGCCCGTTCCAGCTGTCTTCGGTCAGGGTCTTGAACCCGTTGACGCAAATGGCACCGCTGTCCAGCGAAAGGCTTTTGTCCCCGATGATCTTATCCGGCGAAACTGAACGCAGCACCCCCAGTCCCGTGCATTCTGGGCAGGCACCAAAGGGATTGTTGAAGGAGAACATCCGAGGCTCCAGCTCCCCAAAGGAAATACCATGCTCCACACAGGCATAGTTGGTGGAAAACTCTACCACATCCGCTTCGGATTCCGGCTTGTCTCGATCCACCAAAACCGCATTCACAAAGCCGTCGGACTCTCGCAGTGCCGTTTCCACCGAGTCGGAGATGCGTCCCCGGATGTCACCACGAATCACGATACGGTCGATGACCAGCTCGATGCTGTGCTTTTTGTTTTTGTCCAGCTCGATCTCCTCCGAAAGGTCGTACACAATGCCGTCCACCCGTACCCGGACAAAGCCGTTCTTTCGTGCCTCGGCGAAAACCTTCTCGTGGCGTCCCTTTTTGCCACGTACCACAGGAGAGGCAATGATCAGCCGCTGGCCTTCCGGATAGGCTGCGATCTTGTCGATGATGGTGTCCGTGGTGGTCTGCCGGATCTCCTTGCCGCAGATCGGACAATGGGGCACACCCAGCCGGGCATACAGCAGCCGTAGGTAGTCGTAGATCTCCGTCACTGTGCCCACCGTAGACCGGGGATTCTTGGACGTGGTCTTTTGGTCGATGGAAATGGACGGAGACAGCCCCTCGATGGAGTCCACGTCCGGCTTGTCCAGCTGCCCCAGGAACATCCGAGCATAGGAGGACAGTGACTCCACGAACCGCCGGTGTCCCTCTGCATGGAGCGTATCAAAGGCAAGCGAAGATTTGCCGGAGCCGGACAGGCCGGTGATGACCACTAACTTGTCCCGTGGTATGGTCAGGTCGATATTTTTTAAGTTGTTCATCCGTGCGCCACGGATCACAATATTTTCAGGCATGGTCTATCCTTTCTTTTTCTGCGTCCATGTTGGCAGAGGAAGCCGCATAAGCCGTTTCTGCACCAGCGATCTGCCGCAGTCGTGGGACAAATTCATCGCTGCGGAGCTTGTCGTCTCGATAGGCTTTTCGCAGCAGGGCTGAGGGAATGCATTCGTCGTATTTTTCGTAGACCGGCGCTTCGTTTTCGCCAATGAGGGCAGCCAGATCCACACCTTCCCGGTCGGCCTTTTCCGACAGATACCGGATCAGGGAAGGACCATCGCCGCCTTCCAACTTGAAGGTCATGTAGTAGCAGCCTTCGAACTCCAGTCCGGTGAGTCGGAATTTCCCGGCGTTTTGCTTCAGATACCGCCGCAGCGTGCGGAAGGAGCGTGTGCCCAGCCAGGGAAAGAATGCCCACGTGGAGCCACCCAGACACAGGATGCAGTGTTCCGTCAGTCCCGTATTGCGTGCCACACTCCGAGCCACCCGAAGCCGCCTGAGCGCCCCTTCCTTCAGATAGGGATATTCCGTGTCCTCGCAAAGCACCTGCCGCATCCGTTCCAGGATCCGTGTGTGTACCTCACCATAGTCACCCGGCCAGGCCACCTCCATTTTTCCTTTCACCGGTTTTACGTAGATCAGGTGCCGGGGCAGATCCAGCTCTTCCACTTCCCAGACCCGGCCGGCCAGCGCAAACCGATCTCCCACCGGCGGCGGAGAATTCAGCACCCCGATCTCGTCCGATTCACACCGTACCGTGTAGTCGTCCGTATCCTTGAAGACCGCATAGAACTTGAAGGAATTCACCAGCCGTTCTCCACGCAGTCCCAAGATCAGCTCCCGTTCCTCTGTCATTTCCAGCCAATCGTTCTGGAGCATGGACAGCATCAGGGTCTTATAGTCCTCTTTTTCGATGTACCGGAAGGGCGGTAGTGCCAGTACCCGTTCGGCTAGCATCGCCGGAGACAGCGCACCTGCTGCTGCTAACACCGACAGGGTCTGCTGAAACAATAGACTCAGCGGCTGCTTGCGAATATTCGGTGGTTCAATAAAGCGTTCTTCGATGTAGAGCTGTACGATGGCGATGGCCTTCAATAGCTCCCAGGGCATCAGCTGAGGCAGTGGCGTGTTGGGCAGAGGATTCTCCTCCCGGAACACCATCATCATCTCCGGTGGATCTCCTCGTCTGCCGGAACGACCCAGCCGCTGCAAAAAGGACGAAACCGTATTGGGTGCATTTTGCTGAATGACCCGTTCCAGTCTGCCAATGTCAATGCCCAGCTCCATGGTGACGGTGGCACAAACGACAGCCCGGACCTCGTCGTCCTTCATCTTCAATTCCGCATCTTCTCGGATGGACGCCGACAAAAAGCCGTGGTGGATCAGAAACACATCCGGTTCTCCCCGGTATTCGGCGATCTGCCGCAGGGTGGCCGTGATGTATTCCGTTTCTTCCCGGGAGTTGGAGAACACAATGGCCTTCCGGTCTCTGGTACAGTCGTAGATGTACTCGTATCCCGGATCCAGCGAAATGGTGGGCTCACTGCGTACCTCGGCTGTAGGCACCTCTGCCACATCCTTTTCCACCACATAAAAATGCTCCATGCCCAGCCGCCAGCGGATCTTCGCCGGTGTGATCTGGGGTACCACCGTGTCCCGTCCACTGGAAGCACCCAGCCAGTTGGCAGCGGTCTCCATGTCGCCAATGGTGGCAGACAGACCGATCCGACGTGGCGATACCCCTGTCCGTTCCCGGAGCCGGGCAAGCTGACATAGGATCTGGTTCCCACGGTCGGTACCGGTCAGGGTGTGGATCTCGTCGATGATGATGTAGCGCAGATCCCCAAAGAGCCGCAGTAGGTCGGTGTTCCGGTGGATCAGCATTCCTTCCAGCGACTCCGGCGTGATCTGCAAAATGCCCTGTGGATGCTTCATGACTTTGTTTTTGTGGGAGGCCGCCACGTCGCCATGCCAATGGTACACCGGGATCCCCGTCTGGTCACACAGCTCTGTGATCCGTCCGAACTGGTCATTGATCAGCGATTTCAGCGGTGCGATGTAGATGACCCCAATGGTCTGCGGTGGATCCGCATAGAACTGGGAAAGTATGGGAAAAAACGCCGCTTCTGTTTTGCCGGAGGCCGTTTGAGATGGCAGCAGCAGATTGCAGTCTTGGTGGAAGATCATGTCTGCCGCTGCCACCTGGATCTCATTCAGATGATCCCAGCCCCGGCTGTAGATAAATTCCCGGATAAAGGGAGAATATTCGTCAAAAACCTGCATAGTATATCCTTAAAAATTCAGATCGTCCAGCGTGATCGCAGCCGCATTGGCAGCATGGGAAGGCTTGCGAAGCTCGTCCATACCGTTTTCCGATACACCGGCCAAGGCATCGTCGGTTGCCGTGGAAACGGTGCTGTGCTGCATACCGCAGGCGATGTCGTCGAACGTCTTGTCCGGATTGGACAGTAGTAGGTCTAGTAGCGTCACGTAGTCCCGGATGATCTCTCGTGGTGTCACCATGGTGTCTGCACCGGCACGAGATAGGGAATCGGTGAGAAACGCCTGCATCTGTTCGTCGGTGACCGTGGGCGTGTAGCCATGGTATTCGCCGTGCAGTGCGGTCAGTCGCATGACCAGCGCCAACAGCTCACTGTCCGACAGCCGCTTCAGCCGCAGTACCGGAGAAAGCAGGCTCCGCAGACCATCCGTCCCAAACCGTCCATCCGACAGACGACTGCGCAGGGCCTCGTAGCTGAACAGTCCCCGGCGTGTGTCTTCCAAAAATTGGGGTGTACCACCGAAGATCAGCATCAGTCCCGGTGCTCGCCCCTGCATGGTATCGTTGAACATGGCAAGCAGCTTTTCATAGTTGTTCTCACGGGAAATGCGGTTGGAGATCTTGTATAGGTTCACGCACTCGTCGATGCACACGCACAGTCCCCTGTAGCCCACCAGCCGTGCAAAGGCCGTGAGCAGCTTCAGGTGGTCGTACCAGTTGTCGTCGTCGATGATGGACAAGGACCGCAGGCCGGTGGCGTTTCGGGCTTCGGTGCGAGTGTTATATTCCCCACGGAACCAACGCAGACACGCCGACATTTTTTCCTCATCCTCCGCCCGGTAGGCACTGTAGTATTCTCGCATGACCAAGGCAAAATCAAAGCCACCCACATCGGATTCCAACTCCCGTACCGTGTGCAGGATCTCCTTGCCAAAGGCCCCATCGTAGGTAGGCGAATCCACCTCGATGCCACGATCCACCAGCGTATCCCGGATCTGGCTGAACCAACGGCTGATGATCACCGGCAGAGCGCCACCGTCCGGCTGGGTCTTGCAGGCCAAATTCTTTACCAGTTCCCGATAAGTCGCTAGACCTGCACCGCCGGTAGCAGACAGCTTTCGTTCCGGAGACAGGTCGCAGTCGGCCGTCAGAAAGCCCTTGTCCAAGGCAAACCCACGGGTCAGCTGGATGAGAAAGCTCTTCCCGGAGCCATAGCGGCCAATGATGAATTTACAGCTGCCTTCTCCGTCTGCCACCCGTTCCAAGGCACCGGTCAGCGCTTCGATCTCATCTAGTCGTCCGATGGCGATGTACGGTGCGCCGGAACGGGGAACGACCCCGGCAGACAGCGCACCCAGCAGTGTTCCCAAAATGCGGCGTGGTACTTTTTTTACGTTTCCATTTTGCTCCATGCTTCTGCATCCTCTCTGTACTCTTCGATCAAACTATATCGATTGCCGTCTGCTTCCACCAAAATGTCGCCGGTCACATCCAGAAAGACCTCGTTGATCTGCTCTGCCATTTTGCCGGGGAACAGTCCATGTGCTCGACAATACTGCTCGAACTGTCCGTCCAGCAGTGCCGCCACCGCTTCCTTTACCGATGGATCTTTTGTGACCGATACATTTTCTTCTGCTCTGTCTGCCGGTGCTGCCAAGGGCTTGTCAGTCGTTTCTTCCGTTGTGATCGCCACGTTTGCAGCTATCGCCGTAGCAGTCGGTTCTTCCGGCACCTTCGTGGATTCTTTCGTAACCATTGTCTCTGGTTCTGTGGCAGTCAGTCGATCGGTGTTGCGCCAGGAAGCGTCCTCGATCTGCTTGGCGGTGGAAAAGTCAAAGCCGGTGGTGTCCGCATCGTACTGCTTCAGGTAGGTTTCTTCCTCCACCACTTTCTTTTTGGCAATCGGCAGCTCCTCCGGTCCAAAGTAAGCATCCACCTGTGCCTTGTCTTCCGGTGCAATGTCCGTGGCACTGAGCTTGGATTTGATCTTCAGCCGGCCCCGGAGTCGATTCTCTGCATACTTGACGATCCCGGTCACAAAGCGTCTGGTGTCCGGCGAGCGGATACAGGAGTGGAACGCCACATCGATCCGCCGTTTGTTGCCTGTGTGAATGATCGCACCGCAGTAGGAATCTCTGGTCAGCCGATACAGCCGGTCGGTGGCAAACATTCCCCGTCCATCGATATAGGCCTGTTCCAAAGCTGCCGTCAATGCCTCCGGAATGCACTTGTCATAGGCCACCTGGTTGCCACCGGTGTAGTAGCGGCTCAGAGTGTAGTCGTAATCCGAATAGGTCTCCAGCAGTACCCCGGCCAGCACCGCAATGGCACGATGGCTCAGCTTGCCGCCCGGGGGACACATATTGTCCAGGAAGAACTCTTTGAACTGTGCCTTGCGTACGATCTCTGACAAAAAGGGTTCCAGCACACCGGGCAGTGTGACCCCATGGATCAGCGCATAATCTGGCACCCATTCGCACAGGTAGGCATCCAATTTGGGGTACGCCTTCCGATAGTGGGCCCACAGCTTGCATAGCTGCCCGATCCCATCCGATGGCGGTATTTGCTCCGGCAGATTCAGAATCTCGTAGATGTACAGCAGCACATAGGCAAAGTCCGCTTCGAGAAAATTCCCATCCTTCGCATTATCCCGGAACCAGAGATAATAGGCAAGCTGCCCACTGTTCATCTGGGAATACTGGGGCACAAAGGACGAATATGCCACAGGCTCAGCCGGTCGTCCCACCTTCTGATGACTGACCATGGCATCTCTGCCAAAGGTGGCGTAGAAGGAAAAGTCGTTGATCCAGCGCCGTACTGTCACGTGTCGGATCAGCCAACCGTCACCGTCCCGTTCCGCCACCGTGGTGCCGCTCTGGTTCGCAGGGGCTCGATCTGCAGAAACGGTATCCACAGCCGATGCCAGATCCTCGGCAGAAAAACCCAGCGCATCGTCCTTCATACGATTCTGGTAGCCTTGGGACGTGCCATAGACGGATGTGCGGAAGGATCGCTCTTGGTCTTTCGAGAAAAGCCGGTCGGCCTGTCTCTGGGGATGAGATGCAATCTCTGTTGCAGCCGACGGATCTCTTGGCGGTATGCTTTCCTGTCGTACAGTATCCGGCTCCTCTACCGTAACGGGAATGGTATCGGTGCTGCGTCCCGTGTTCGGTGGACTGTAGGTCTTTTTGGTAACAGGCGGCAGATCCCAGAAGCCGTCCTGCTCCCATTCCTTTTTGGACACAAAGATCACCTCGCATTAAACATTCGTTCGTAATACCCCATTATACCACACTCTGGCAATGCTGTCAATGCGTTTTTGCACTTTTTTTGAGAAAATTCACTCGAATTCTATTGACAGTCACATGAACGTGTGATATACTATATATACCGGATGGAAGAAGCTTATAAAAAACGGTTCGCAGGGGATTGCTTTTTTTCGGAAAAAGTGTTACAATGAATAGGGATTCCGGAAAGTGAAAGAAAAGCGCTCTACCCGGCTCGCGAATATGGGAAACCATATGGGATGCAAGCATTTGTTATATCAAGAACGGAGGACGCGTATGAAAAAATCAAGTGTAGGGAAAACGATCATACCGGTGCTGCTGGCCGTGCTGGCTGTCGGTATCGGGTACTATATCACGCTGCCGCCGCTGTCGGTCTATTCCGGTCAGTTCTGGACGTTCGTGTTCTACGTATTGGCGGTGATCGGCGGTGCAGGCCTGCTCATTCGCTGGAATAAGCAAAGAGTGGTGGTCGTCGGCACGCCAAGCGGTATGCCACGGTTCATCAAGGTGCTGCTTAGCATTAGCGCCGGGATCCTGGCACTGCTGTTTGTCATCTCTATTTTCTCGTCAGAGCTGTTCCGGGCCAAGACCTACAGTACGCTGATCGACATCGAGACCTGCGACTTTGCCACAGACGTGCCCCAGACCGAGGTGGTGACGGATATCGCCCTAATGGACTCTGCTTCTGCCCGTATCATCGGTGCCCGGACGCTGGGTTCGCTGTCCGATCTGGTGTCCCAGTACAATGTGGCAGACACCTATACCCAGATCGCCATGGAAGGCGTGCCTTATAAGGTTGCGCCCCTGGAATACGCATCCTTCTTCAAGTGGCTGCAGAATGGCAGTGCTGGTATCCCCGGCTACGTGCAGGTGGATCCGGTGGCGTTCGATGCCAAGTTCGTTCGACTGAATGATTATATGAAGATCTCTCCGTCGGCCTATTTTGGTACGGATCTGATGCGTGTCCTGCGGTTTGCCGATCCTACAGCCATGTGGGGCTCCGTCTATTTTGAGATCGACGACGACGGACATCCCTATTGGATCGCCTCCGCATTGAACCCCCAGGCCGGCTGGTTTGGCGCCTATGACGTGGACAGAGTGGTGGTGCTGGACGCCTGTACCGGTGACGCCACGACCTATGCCAAGGACGAGATCCCGGCGTGGGTGGACATCGTGTACACCGGTGACCTGATCTGCCAGAAGTACGACTGGTACGGTATGCTGGGCGGCGGCTACTTCAACTCCATTTTCAGCCAGACCGGTTGCGTAGTGACCACCGACGACTTCGGTTACAAGATCATTGGCGACGACGTGTATGTGTTCACCGGCGTGACCTCTGTGTCCAACGACGAAGCCAACATTGGTTTTATCATGGTGAACAGTCGTACCGGCAAATATACCTATTACGTGGTACCCGGCGCCGAGGAACATTCTGCCATGGACGCCGCCGAAGGTTCTGTCCAGCAATATGGCTACACCGCATCCTTCCCGACCCTGATCAACGTCAACGGCGAGGCCACCTACATCATGGTGCTCAAGGACGCCAGCGGTATCGTGAAAATGTACTCCATGGTCAACGTGTCCAACTACAACTTAGTGGTCACGTCCGAAAGCCAGACAGAGGTGTTCCAGAAGTACAAGGCAAAGCTGAGCCAGAACGGTGTGGAGCTTACGTTGGGAGAGCTACAGACCGAGACCATCACCGTGGCAGAGATCCTGTACATTCCCACCGACGGCGATACCACAGCATACATTCGTTCGGATGCGGAGGAGGTCTACAAGATCGCCTTTGACGAAGCACTGCTGCTGGTACGGCCGGGAGATCGTCTGACGGTATCCTATGCCGCCAAGGATGCGATCACACAGCTTGTTTCGTTTGCAAAAAAATAATAAAGGAACCGACAAATATGGCACAGAAAAATAAGGCCGCTTATACGGCAAGGATCGACGAAGAACTGTTGAAGAAATTTTACGCTGTGGCAGAAGCAGAAGGACGCACGCCCAACAACCATTTTCTGCATCTGCTGCGCACCAACGTAGCCTACTACGAACGGATCCACGGCAAGATCGATGTCTCTAAGGTACAGCTGCCCACAGAGACGGAAAACGAGGGAAAAGAATAAATTTGGACAAGGGGGATATGTATGCTTGCCATCACATATGCAGCGGCACTGTACGGCATCGACGGATTTACCGTCACAGTAGAATGTGCCGCCAAACGGGGACTGGCTTCCTTTGAGATCGTTGGTCTGCCGGACACAGCCGTACGGGAATCGGAAAAGCGCATTTACACCGGCTCAGCCAACTGTGGCTTTCCCTTGCCGGATATGGAGGCTGTGGTAAACCTGGCGCCTGCCGACCGGAAGAAAGAGGGTACCGCACTGGAAATGGCGATCCTGTGTGCCCTGTACAAATCCTGCGGCATCCTGTCGGACGAGTGCGTGCTGGAAAATAAATGCTTCATCGGCGAGATCTCCTTCTCCGGTGAGATCCGACCGGTGCGTGGGGTGCTGGGTATGACCACCGCTGCCATCGCTGCCGGAAAGACCGAGATCTTTGTGCCCATAGCCAATATCCGGGAAGCTTCCGTGGCAGAAACACCGGGCGTCTCCATCTATGGCGTGCCGGACATTCCTACGCTGCTGGCCCATCTCAACGGCGGCGAAACTATGGAACCCAGCTGTGACGATCCCCTGTCCCATATGGAATCCCCTTTGTTTACCGAGGATTTTTCTCAGGTCAAAGGACAGTTCCGTGCCAAAAGGGCCATGGAGACTGCCGCCGCCGGTGGACACAATATTCTCCTCATCGGCCCACCGGGGTCCGGCAAATCCATGCTTGCCAAGCGACTGCCCACCATCCTACCGCCGCTGAGCCGGGAAGAAGCGCTGGAATCCACCAAGGTCCACTCCTGCGCCGGGATGCTGACGGAGGAGATTCCCTTTATCCGCAACCGGGTATTTCGTTCGCCGCACCATTCGCTGAGCACCGCTGCTCTGGTCGGTGGCGGCAAGATCCCGTCTCCCGGTGAGATCTCGCTGGCACACAACGGCGTACTGTTCTTAGATGAGTTTCCGGAGTTTCGCAAGGACGCTATGGAAGCCCTGCGTCAGCCATTGGAAGACCGCAAGGTGACCATCACCAGAGCAGCCGGACGGGTGACCTATCCGTCTACGTTTATTTTGGTGTGCGCCATGAACCCGTGTCCCTGCGGCTACTACGGTAGTCGAAGCGAAGTCCATCCCTGTACCTGCACCCAAAAGGCTATCCACAACTATCTGGAAAAGATCAGTGGCCCCATGCTGGATCGGATCGACATCCAGATCGAAGTCCCGGCGCTGAACTTCACGGAGCTGTCGGAGACCAAGCCCGGTGAGCCATCCGCCGAGATCCGTCAACGTGTCACCGCTGCCAGAGCGTTGTCCCAAAAGCGTTTCCGAGAGGCTGGGTTCGATCATGCGGACACCCTGTGCAACGGCGTCATGGAGACCGAAGCTCTGCGAAAGTTCTGCGCCCTGGACGAAGACTGCACCAAAATGATGGAAGATGTGTTCCAGAAAATGCAGCTGTCGGCAAGAGCCTACGACCGGATCCTGCGTGTGGCAAGAACACTGGCCGATCTGGAAGCCATCGGTGGTGGTGCAGAGGAACAAAACGGCATCATCGGCGGTCCCATTCAGAAGCATCACCTGTTGGAGGCTGTGCAGATGCGTGCTCTGGATAAGAAATATTTTGGCTAATAGATTCATAGAAAAACGTCCCTCTGTGATCACACGGAAGGACGTTTTTTGGTATGTGTTTTTAGAACGCAATATCGGCCCACACCGGCAAATGGTCGCTGGCGATACCGGGACGAATGCCACAGCTTTCGATCTGCACACGCTTGTTTGCAAAGATGTAGTCGATCATGATGCTGGGGTCGTGAGAGGGGAAGGTCTTTTGTCCGGCCAGCCGCACATTGGCAGAGTCAAAATCGCGGAACAACGGAGCCAGCAGCGGATTGTCCGGTTCTACATTGAAATCTCCCATGAGTACAGCGGGCAAGGGTTCTGCAGCCAACAGCTGGTGGGCCAGTGCGGCAGCGTGTTCCTGCTCCACCGTACTCAGCCCAAAGTGGCTCTGGTACACCACAAAGCCGCCACCGATGTCGAACCGGCACCGCAGGATGGAACGGGTCTCCACCCAGTTGGACGGACCTGCATATGTGGGATCGGGAATGTGGATCACCTGCATCTCCTCGATGGGATACCGGGACAGGATGGCGTTGCCGTAGGGTTCTGTGCCACCCACATACACGGAGCGACCGAACACACCATGCCAACCCAGCAGCGCCGCCATTTGTTCCGTCTGTGCCGTATAGCCTGCCGATTGTCCCAGACCCCGTACTTCGTTCAGTCCGCAGATCACCGGCGCCACGTCTTCGATCACAGCGGTCATGGTGGCAGGATCGATGCATTCCGGTTTCTTGTCCAGCGAATTCTGGTGCCGGGCACAGTGCTGGATGTTGAAGGTCATAATACGCATATTCATAAATCATTCTCCTTAAAAACAGCTTACAGCGTGATGGTGCAGCGTTCTCCCAGCGCACCACTGCCTAAGATCGAACCATCGTCCCGGATCACCGTATAACCGTTGCCGGTGACCTGCACGCTGAACACACCACCGTGGGCATGGATATCCTGCATGGTCAGATGTGTAAGCGCTTCCGGCAGTCGGGGACATATGGAGAAGCGGTGCAGTCCGGCCGGTTCCAGACCCAGCATCCCTTCGGTGAATACCTTGCAGTACAGAGCAGATTCCCCGGACAAATGCCGTCTGCCACCTTCCGGATACGCTTCCACCGGATACGGCACCCGTTCGCCCAGCAGCCGATTCTCGCTGTAGATCCCCAGGCATTCCGTAGCCTTTTCCGTAAATCCGGCCGCATACAGACCACGCAGTGCATACAGGGTAGAGCGATCCCAGATGGTCCCGTTGTCTTCGGTGGTCAGCATCCCATCGGTGCGGAACAGGTAGTCGGAGGTCAGCGCACCCACGGTCCCGGCGGCACGATCGTAGATCCCGGCACACAGCGGCATACAGATCCAGGAACGCAGCACTTCGCAGCCATCGTGATACCGATAGGTGTGATACCCATGGATGTCGGCGCCAAATACCGTTTCGATAGCCTTTTCCAGTTCGGCAGCTTCGGCGGCATAGTTGTCAGCCAGTGTTGTATATCCCATGTCCCGGCACAGGATCGACGCATACCGATACCCGGCCAGTGCCAGACAAGAGGTGTTCAGGTTGGTCTTGCCACTGGTGAATCGATTTTCCAGCTCATCCGAATCGGAGGCGATGACTCCATCCGCTGTCTTCTGCCGTCTGCAATATTCCGCACACCAGCGAATGGCAGGCAGCAGCTCCCGTGCCCAGTCTTCGTTTCCGGCCGTCAGCACAAAACGAGAGGCACCGTAGAGATACATGGCAGCGTCCCCACGGTCACCGGCGCCGTTCCAATAATCCAAACCTTCCGCAATGACCGAGGACGGAATGGGACTGTAGGAGTCGCTCATGAAGGGAATGTACATCCGATATGCATTCATGCTGGCTTCCAATAGTTCCTTGTCTCCGGTGTAGGCAAAATAGGGCCCGGCGTACTCCACTTGGTCGTTGCACCAGGTTGCCGCATAATAGTTCTTGCCGCCGGGAGAATGCACCCGTCCGAATTTTGTATCAAATACCGATTCACCGGCTCGGAGCTTGGCAAAGGTGAACAGCGTATCCAGGGTGGTGTCTCCGGTGTCGATGGTCATGGGCGCAGTCAGCTCACCTGTGCGACGAAGCCGTGCTGCCAGATCTTCGTCTGCCGTGTTGGTGGGAATGGGCTCATTGGACAGCCGACCGCAGTACATGATGTCAAACTGGGTCTCCACATCGGTGGCAGATGCGGCAAACCAGCATTCGGCAATGTTGATCCCCATGGGACCCATGACTTCTCCGTGCTTGCCAAATACACCGGTGTCGATGGAAATGGAGTACCACGACGGGTGCCGGATCACGATCTGTTCGTAGGATGCCCGTTTGACAGCCGCCGGAAACAGCGTCCGTTCCACCGTGATGTCGCCGTCGTGGCTGTAGAGCCGGAGAATGCCACAGTCGATGACGGCTCTGTCCAACACTTCCGAAAGTGCTGCACCGTCTGCGAAGATCGCCGGGGACGCCATGTCCAATTGATAGGAAGCGTGCGTGTTGTTGGGTCGGAGCCGCAGTGTCGGGAATACCGGATGGTGGGACAGGATCAGTTTGCCGTTCTCGTCAACCCCATAGGTCACCGTATCCGAGCAGCCGAACCCGGCCATCTCGATGTCTTCCACGTGTTTGTCACCCGGTGTGGGGATCCATTCCGTGGCTTTTTTATTTTCCAAAATATGCCAACGTGCCATATTGTTATATCCTTTCCGTTTGTGGAAATGTGTCGATGCCGGCACCACTGCGCAATGCAAGGCGTTAGCTATGAATTGTGAGGTGGTGCCTGTATTATTATGCCATATTTTTCGGCAAAATACAAGCCTATTTTGGCGAAATTCCGATATGGAAAAAGCCAAAAACCGGAATTTGTGCAAGGTGCTGCAGAGCATTGCATAAATTCCTGTGTATCCCGTCGCTATGCCTATTGACAATTGAGCCGTAGTTCAACTATAATATAGATACAACAGTTGAGCCGAAATTCAATTGAAATAACGTGCAACGGAGGAAACGAACATGAAGAAGACCTATCTGCTGGAAGGACTGGACTGTGCCAATTGTGCCGCCAAGATCGAACGAGGTGTCAGCGAGCTGGAGGGCGTACATAGCGCATCTGTCAGCTTTTTGACCACCAAGATGGTGCTGGACGTAGACGAAGACAAGATCAAGGACATCGAAAAGGCAGCCGCCAAGCTCATCCGCAAGCTGGAACCGGACACCCATATGAAGGCATTGTAAGAGGATCGATGTATCGATGATCGATTTACGAAAGGGAACAATCGTATGAAAAAGCGGTGGTGTATCTGGGACAGTGGTGCAGTGTTGTACGCTGTAGGACTGGTGTTATCCCATGTGGTGCAGAAAGCATGGATCTCCACGGTGGTATTTGGCGTGGTATGGCTTTTCATCGGCTGGAAGGTCATATGGAAGGCACTACGCAATATCGTCCATGGACAAATTTTTGATGAAAACTTTTTGATGCTGGTCGCTTCTGCCGGTGCCTTTGCCATCGGGGAAGGAGCAGAAGGAGCGGCGGTCATGCTGTTCTACCAGCTTGGCGAGATCTTTGAACATATGGCCATGGCAAAGTCCCGGCGTTCGGTGGCAGAGCTGATGTCCATTCGACCGGATACTGCCACAGTCCTGCGAGACGGACAGACGGTCACCGTGGAACCGGAAGAGGTTGCGGTCGGTGAGACCATTGTGGTGGCGGCCGGGGAAAAGATCCCACTGGACGGCGTGATCCTGACCGGCTTTTCCTCTCTGGATACCGCCGCACTGACCGGAGAAAGTATGCCAAGAGATGTATCTCCCGGCGAGAACGTGTACAGTGGCAGCGTCAACGGCGGTGGCGTGCTGACCATTCGTACCACAGGTACCTACGGCGAATCCACCGTAGCAAAAATATTGGATATGGTGGAAAACGCCGCCGCACGCAAATCCCGGTCGGAAAACTTCATCACACGCTTTGCCGCTGTGTATACACCCATTGTGGTGGGGCTGGCGGTATGCCTGGCGATTTTGCCGCCACTATGCTTCCATGGTGCCTGGAAGACTTGGATCTATCGGGCACTGGAATTTCTGGTGGTATCCTGTCCCTGTGCGCTGGTGATCTCCGTGCCCCTGAGCTTCTTTGGCGGCATCGGCGGTGCTTCCAGACAGGGCATATTGGTGAAGGGCTCGGCAGGTCTGGAACAGCTTTCCCACACCAAGATCGCTGCCTTTGACAAAACCGGTACCATCACCGAAGGCACCTTCCACGTGAGCCGGATCCAATCAAATGATAACGTTTCAGAAGACGAACTGCTCACGTTGGCAGCCATGGCTGAATCCGGCTCTACCCATCCCATTGCCCGTTCACTGCTGGCGGCCTGCGGAATGGACGCAAAGGATCTGCTACCCAATACCGATGCGGTGGAGGAGGCAGGCTACGGGATCTGCGCCGCTGTGGATGGACATATGGTGCTGGTGGGCAACGAAAAGCTGCTGCACCGCCACGCCATCGACTGCACAGCGGCACAGACCGAACCGGGGGAAACGCCCATCTATGTATCCATAGACGAAGCGTACGCCGGCTGGATAGGCATCACCGACCGAGTACGTGACGAAACACCTGCCATGCTCCGTGGCCTCCGGAAAGTCGGTGTCCAGAAGACCGTCCTGCTTACCGGTGATAAACAGGCTGTGGGCGAGAAAACGGCAACGGCACTGGGCATCGATCGGGTGCAAGGCGATCTGTTGCCCGGCGATAAGGTGGCAGCCGTAGAAGCACTGCTGAACGAAAAAAAGCCCGGCGAAACTCTGGTATATCTGGGTGACGGGATCAACGATGCGCCGGTGCTGGCCAGAGCGGACGTAGGCATTGCCATGGGTGGTTTGGGTTCCGATGCCGCCATGGAAGCCGCCGACGTGGTGATCATGAGCGATGACCCTGCCAAACTGGTGACCGCCATCCAAATCGCCCAAAAGACCATGACCATCGTCCGCCAAAACATCGTGTTCGCCATCGGCGTAAAGGTGCTGGTGATGCTGCTTGCCGCTGTGGGGATCGCAAATATGTGGCTGGCGGTGTTTGCGGATGTGGGCGTATCGGTGCTTGCCATCGCCAATGCCCTCCGTTGCCTGCGCACATAAACATAAGAAAAGACACAGGTTGTCAAGGTGTCCATGCACCAACGACCTGTGTCTTCCGTTATGAAATTGTTTTTTCAGGAAGGGAACTATATAATGCCAAGTGTGCGTGCGAAAAGATTTTTTCGGATAAATTTGCAAAAACCTCTTGACAAATTCGGATGGATGTGGTACCATATAGGGCAAGCGGAAACAAGCGGGTATGGCGGAATTGGCAGACGCACAGGATTTAGGATCCTGCGGGAAACCGTGCAGGTTCGACCCCTGTTACCCGCATCCATAGAATGTCCATATATGCAGATGTAGTTCAGTGGTAGAACATCAGCTTCCCAAGCTGAATATGCGGGTTCGATTCCCGTCATCTGCTTTTTTGTATTTACAGACGGGAATCGAACCCGTTCGACATCCCGTCATCTGCTTTTTTGCGTATGCACTCCAAAATTTCTCTCATAAAAATGCAAAAATCCTCTTGACAAACACGTCCTGCTGTGCTATACTTTCCTATACATGCAATGATCGGAAACAAGTACGTTTTTTCTTGTGTCCTCCCAGAGAACCGACGGGTGGTGCGAGTCGGTGGGGACAGAAGGACGGAATACATTCCAGAAGCAGCGCACCCAACAGTGCCGTGAAATGATGCACTCAGTAGGCTGTGACGGGCGTTCCCGTTATCGGACAGGGGCATTCGGATGTGCCCCATGAGGTCTTCTTCTGCAAAGAAGTGGACAAAATGAGGTGGTACCACGGTATTTTACCGTCCTCTGTATGGGATTGCAGGGGGCGTTTTTTTATCCCTGCAGATCAATGTGTGCGCCTGCTGCGCATACGAAAATTCTAAATGCATGGAGAGAGAATATGGTTATTACCGATTTACTGGAAAAAAATGCAAAATTATACCCTAACGAGGTTGCATTGGTGGAGGTCAATCCGGCGTCCGAACCAGACCCCAATCTGACCTGGCGTGAGTTTTCTCTGATCGAAGCAGGCAACGGCGGCAAGTACCGTAGAGAAATGACCTGGAAGGAATTCGACACCAAGGCCAACCGCTTCGCCAACCTGCTGTTGACTCGAAATATCAAAAAGGGTGACAAGGTCGCCATCCTGCTGATGAACTGCCTGGAATGGCTGCCCATCTATTTTGGCGTGCTGAAGACCGGTGCGCTGGCCGTCCCCATGAACTATCGCTACACCGGCGAAGAGATCCGGTACTGCGCCGACCTGGCCGAAGCGGATGTGCTGGTGTTCGGCGAGGAATTCATCGATCGTGTGGAGTCTGTCCACGATCAGCTCCCCGGCGTGAAGGATTACTTCTATGTAGGTGAAAACAAACCCGATTTTGCCGACAGCTACGATATACTGGTGAACTACTGCTCCTCTATCGCACCGGCTGTGGATCTGACCGAGGACGACGATGCCGCCATCTACTTCTCCTCCGGCACCACCGGCTTCCCCAAGGCCATCCTGCACGCCCACCGTTCCCTGATCAATTCCTGCCGTACCGAGCAGCATCACCATGGGCAGACCCACGACGATGTGTTCCTGTGCATTCCGCCGCTGTACCACACCGGTGCCAAGATGCATTGGTTCGGCTCTCTGCTGTCCGGCTCCAGGGCTGTGATCCTCCGTGGCGTGCGTCCCGATTGGATCCTCCGTGCCGTGTCCAGCGAGCATTGCACCATCGTGTGGCTGCTGGTACCGTGGGCACAGGACATCTTGGACGCCATCGACCGTGGGGACATCCACCTGGAAGACTACCATCTGGACCAGTGGAGACTGATGCACATCGGTGCCCAGCCGGTGCCGCCGTCCCTGATCAAGCGGTGGGAGAAGGTCTTCCCCAACCATCAGTACGACACCAACTATGGCCTGTCGGAATCTATCGGTCCCGGTTGCGTCCATTTGGGTGTGGAGAATATCGCCAAGGTGGGTGCCATCGGTGTGCCCGGTTACCTGTGGGAAGCCAAGATCGTCAAGCCCGACGGAACGCCTGTGGAAGGGGAAGATGTGGGTGAGCTGATCGTCAAGGGTCCCGGCGTCATGAAGTGCTACTACCGGAACCCCGAAGCGACCGCCGAAATTCTGAGGGACGGTTGGCTGTACACCGGCGACATGGCTAAGCGTGACGCAGACGGCTTCATCTACCTGGTGGACCGGAAGAAGGACGTGATCATCACCGGCGGCGAAAACCTGTACCCGGTGCAGATCGAAGATTTTCTCCGGAAGCACGACAAGATCAAGGACTGCGCTGTCATCGGTCTGCCGGATGATCGTCTGGGTGAGATCGCTGCCGCCATCATCGAGATCAAGCCCGATATGACCTGCACGGAGGAAGAGATCGAAGCCTTCTGCCATGAGCTGCCGCGGTACAAGAGACCCCGGAGGATCATTTTCGCTGACGTGCCCCGGAACCCCACCGGCAAGATCGAAAAGCCCAAGCTGCGGGAGATCTACTGCGGCAAGCGGCTGGTAGAAGCACAGACCACAAAGTAAAACGGATCGACCCCTTGGGTGTACACGATCCCGAAACATTAGGAGTAACTATGGAAGATTTCCTGCGGATCCTGCGCATCCATGCCCGGCGGTATCGGCAAATGACACCTCAGGATGCGGTAAAGCTGGCGTACCAGAGCGTGTTCGGCGGCGGGCATATGATCCCGGATCCAAAAGCAGCGTGTACAAGGCTAGTAAGCGAATACAAAGCGCTGCCGAAGGAGGCCGGACAAACCGATACGCCTCTTATCGAGGAGATCGGCGGTGGTCTGGTGCGGCTGCATTTGGCGGCACTGGATCCCGATGTCCTGCCCTTGGAAGCTGTGAATGCACTGTTCTGCCGCTCCGCCGATATGGTACACGGCAACAAGGACGATTTTCAAAAGACACTGGATGCACTGCGCAAAGGCTGCACAGACGGCTACCTGCCCTTTTCCGCTGCAGAGCTGGAAGATTACCTGCGGACCTACGAAGCCTGTGGTATGCCCATGGTCAGCCATAGCGAGACCTACAGACAGGCGTACCACCCGGCGTATCGGATCGTGCGTCGAGAGTTCGTACCGTACCTTGCTCCCATCGGTGCCATATACCGCTTCCTGGCGAAGAAAGGACGTGCGGTGGTGGCCATTGATGGTATGGCAGGCGCCGGGAAAAGTACACTGGCATCGCTTTTGGCAGGTTTGACAAGCGGCACGGCAATCTCCATGGACGACTTCTTTCTGCCGCCGGAAAAACGCACGGCTGCACGATTGGCCGAGGCTGGTGGCAACGTGGATTACGAGCGTTTCGCCACAGAGGTGCTGCCGGGTCTGCAGACGGGAGAAGCATTCTCCTACGGTGTGTTCGACTGCTCCCGGATGGCGGTCACCACGACCCAAGCGGTGCCCGTGTGTCCGGTGCGGATCGTGGAAGGCTCCTATGCTATGCACCCACAGTTTGGCCGCTATGCCGATGTGACCGTATTTTTACACGTGACACCGGCAGAGCAAATGCAGCGGATCACCCAACGAAACGGTGCAAAAATGGCAGAGAAGTTCCGCAATATCTGGATCCCCATGGAGAACCGGTATTTCCGGGAAAAGCACGTGGCAGAGCGCTGCCGGTACGTGATCCAAAATGAATCCTGATCCCATATACAAAAGGAGCGTGCATACGCTCTTTTTTGTCGTAGAGAACAAAAGAATCTATAATTCTGTCACAGACTATTTTCAGTCTGCCTATTGAAATTTCATAGCTTTTCCTGTATAATATAAGGTATAATTTCCCGTATTCTATTTTGCGGTATTTTACTGCAGCAAAGAACGACGAGGCAGATGGGAGAGTACCCATGTTATCCGCATTTAAGAACTTTTTTGTCACGCTGCTGATCGCTGCTGCGATATTTGGCGTCATTGCCTATTTTGCTACCCAGTTTGTTACGGCCACCGTCGGCGATATTTTGGACGATGAGGACGCCGCACTGGAAAGCATCAAGACCCATGAGACCGCCCAGTCCGATGGCACCGAGGAAACTCCGGCGATAGACCAGCCTATAGAAGACGAGATTCCGGGAGACAGCTTCTCCTTTGTGGTGGTCGCGTCCAGCTATCGTCCCGATCTGTTTGACGACTACACACCGGCTGTGGACACTCTGAGAGGCCAGATCAACTCCTTCCAGACCGCATCGGATTCCTACGGCATTCTTTCCAAAGCCTATCGTGAAAAGCGTGCCACCTCCATCGTGCTGATCCGTATGGACAAGGAGCGGCGGCAGGTCACTTACACCTACATCACCCCGGAGACCAGAGTGTTCACCTCCACTGGCTACCATACGCTTGGGGAAGTGTACGAATACTACGGCTACCAGCGCATCGGCGAATACGTCACGTCCCTGACCGGTATCGCCGTGGATTACACCTTCCTGCTGGACGGCTACAACTTTGACGAATTTTTGTCCCTGCTGGGTACGGTCTGGGTGAACAATCCCAAGGATATCTACGCCGAGGGCAACATCCATACCACCCGTTCGGAAAACACACGTAGCCGTACCAACGAGCAAGGCGAAGAAGTGGTGGATCACTACGAGAATTCGCTGGTGCTGTCTGCCGGTTCCCTGGAATTCAACCAATACGCTTCCAACATCATGAACACCATGAAGGAGCGTTCCAGCCCGGATATCGAAGCCAAAGGCAACTATTCGGTCAGCATCGCCCAGTCCTATATGGCAAAGCTCTGCGATATGGACAGTGCTGAGTTCCGCTCCACCATGGAAGGACTGCTCATCCTGTCGAAAGCGGAAAGCGCCACCAAGACCTGGCTGTCCGACGGCACCGTGCGTACCGAACCGGCAACACCCATCCTGGAATCCAACTTCACCGTAGACGACGTGGACACCGTGTATGAGCTGCTCCATGCGGCAAAGGATTTCACCGTGGAAGTGATCGCTTATCCCGGCAGCTATGTGACCGCTACGGAAAACGTAGATGCCTATTTCAATCCCAATATCAAGACCGCCATCAAGACCTTTCTACCCTATCGCTACCCGGTGAAAGCCGAGGAAACGGAAGCAGGGCAGTGAATCCAATACAGAAAAACAAAATCCCTATATATCGAAAGGAAACACCATCATGGCAAGAATGAACAATGCAGATAAGACGATGGATAAGATCGTTGCGCTGTGTAAGAACAGAGGCTTTATCTTTGCAGGCTCCGAGATCTACGGCGGTCTGTCCAACTCCTGGGACTACGGCCCGCTGGGTGTGGAATTCAAGAACAACGTAAAAAAGGCATGGTGGAAGAAGTTCGTCACCGAATGCAAGTACAACGTAGGTCTGGACTCTGCCATCATTATGAATCCCCAGACGTGGGTGGCATCCGGTCACCTGGGCGGTTTCTCTGACCCCCTGATGGACTGCAAGGTGTGCAAGAGCCGTCACAGAGCCGACAAGCTCATCGAAGACTACGCCTTCCAGAATAAGGAAGACATCAACCCGGCCGGCTGGTCCGATGAAGAAATGTACAACTTCATCAAGGAAAAGCACATCGTTTGCCCGGACTGCGGCAGCGCTGACTTCACCAGCATCCGGAAGTTCAACCTGATGTTCAAGACCTTCATCGGCGTTACCGAAGATTCCTCCAACACCGTGTACCTCCGTCCGGAGACCGCACAGGGTATCTTTGTAAACTTTAAGAATGTGGCTCGTTCTACCCGGAAGAAGATGCCCTTTGGTGTAGGCCAGATCGGTAAGTCCTTCCGGAACGAGATCACGCCCGGTAACTTCGTGTTCCGTACCCGTGAATTCGAACAGATGGAGCTGGAATTCTTCTGCAAGCC
Source organism: uncultured Ruminococcus sp. (assembly GCA_964623635.1). Classification (GTDB taxonomy): domain Bacteria; phylum Bacillota; class Clostridia; order Oscillospirales; family CAG-272; genus UMGS1696. The sequence goes on along the minus strand of CAZUUA010000005.1, from coordinate 64,238 downwards.
CGGCACCGATATGGAATGGTTCCAGTATTGGAGAGGCTTCTGCGCCCAGTGGCTGTATGACCTGGGTATGCGGGAAGAAGACCTGCGTCTCCGTGACCACTCTCCGGAAGAGCTGTGCTTCTACTCCAAGGGTACCACCGACATCGAGTTCCTGTTCCCGTTTGGCTGGGGTGAGCTGTGGGGTATTGCCGACAGAACCGACTACGACCTGACCCAGCACCAGAACACCAGTGGCGAGTCCATGGAATTCTTCGATCAGGAAACCGGCGAAAAGTTCATTCCCTACGTGGTAGAACCGTCTCTGGGCGCAGACCGTGTGGCACTGGCCTTCCTGGTAGAAGCCTATGACGAAGAAGTGGTAGACGCCGAAAAGAACGATGTGCGTGTGGTCCTGCATCTGCACCCGGCTCTGGCTCCCGTAAAGGCTGCCGTACTGCCTCTGTCCAAGAAGCTGTCTGACGCTGCCGAAGAAAAGGTATTCGCCAACCTGGTGAAGAAGTTCAACGTGGACTTTGATGACGCCGGTTCCATCGGCAAGAGATACCGCAGACAGGATGAGATCGGTACGCCCTTCTGCATCTGCTACGACTTTGAATCCGAAGAAGACGGCTGCGTGACCGTGCGTGACAGAGATACCATGGAGCAGGTTCGTATGCCCATCGATGCGGTAGAAGCCTACATCGCTGCCCGGATCGATTTCTAATAGAGCATCCAAAGTAAGAGATAAGAACGCCGTAAGAATCCCATCTTACCTCTTATCTCTTACTTTTTATTTCAAATGTGAGGTATGACCATGCAGTTTACCATAGAAAACCGGGACACTTCGGCCTGCCTGTCTACATATGGCGGAGAGATGCTGTCCTTTCGCTACAAAGGTGTAGAATACCTGTGGAACGGAGATCCCCAGTTCTGGGACAGACACGCACCGATCCTGTTTCCGGTGGTTTGTACGCCAAAGGATCTGAAGATGGCACACGGCGGGGTAGAATATCCCATGCCCAAACACGGCTTTGCCATCGAAAAGGAGTTCACACCCATTTTGCAGACCCCGGCCAGAGTACAGCTTGCACTTTGTGAGGACGAAGAGACCCTGACCATGTTCCCGTTCCGTTTTCGGTTGATGGTGGAATATGCCGTGACCGAGGGTGGTTTTTCCGCTTCCTTCACCGTGACCAACCGGGATAGAAAGCCCATGACCTATTGCATCGGTGGTCACCCCGGCTTCCGCTGCCCCATGTTCCCCGGCGACGATTTTTCGGACTACAAGCTGGTGTTCCGCAATGCCAAAGGCGCCTACGTTACCGGTACCGACAACGGCCTGATGGCACCGGATCTGCCGCACCTGGATAAGATCCACGACAACACCTTAGACCTGTCCTACGAGACCTTTGCCGGCGACACCCTGATCGTGCAGGATCTGCCGGATGCACACGTGCAGCTGATCCACAAAAAGACCGGCCACGGCGTGGATTTCGACTTCACCGGCCTGTCTGCGCTGGGGCTTTGGACCATGAGCGAACCGGATGAGCATTCGCCCTTCCTGTGCTTGGAACCGTGGAATGGTCTGCCTGCATCGTCGGATGAGACCACCGATGCCAAGAGCAAAAAGTATGCCCGGACGCTGCAGCCTGGGGAATCCCATACGGTGGGCTATCGGGTGACGGTGCTGTGAGGTTTGACGTTTGTAACCCGAAGGTCCTCCGGGAACTGCTGGACCGATACGATCTGGCACCCAAAAAGGGCTTCGGTCAGAATTTCCTGATCCAACCCGGTGTTCCCCAGCGGATCGCCGAAATGTCCCGTGGCTTTGCACCCTATGACAAACCGGCCGGCGTGTTGGAGATCGGTCCCGGTGTAGGTGCCCTGACCCGTTTTTTGGCAGAGCAGTACGACCGGGTGATGGCGGTAGAGATCGACACCGGTCTGCTGCCACTGTTGGATGAAGTGCTGGAAGAATACGACAACGTGACCGTCGTCAACCAGGACTTTATGACCATCGACCTGCCTGCCTTCTTAGAGGAACACTTCGGCGATATCCTGACCGACGGCGGGACCGTGTCCATTTGCGCCAACCTGCCGTATTACATCACCACGCCGGTGCTCATGCGGATCCTGGAAAGCTGGCCTGCCTCTGTACCCGTACCGCTGGCCGGTATCACGGTCATGGTGCAGCTGGAGGTCGCACGCCGCATATGTGCCGATCCCGGTGCCAAGGACGACTACGGTGCGCTCAGTGCCGCCATTGGTCTTCATGCCGATACGGAGAAGCTTTTTGACGTGTCTCCCGGTTGCTTCTATCCGATCCCAAAGGTATCCTCTGCGGTCTGCGCCATTTTGCCCCACGGCGGACTGCGTGCGATCTACCCGGATGCACCCACCGAGGACAGCGCCTGCGATGCCTTTGGTACGGCTGTGTCGGAGGTGATCGGCATGGCATTCGGTCAAAGACGCAAGACGCTGGTCAACAGCCTGTCCGGCAAGTACCCCAAGGATGTGACCGCCGCTGCTCTGGAAGCCATGGGACTGCGGCCGGACGTCCGTGGTGAAAAGCTGACCACCGCCGAGTTCTGTACGCTGACCGGAAAGCTGATCGCAAAGGAATAAACGAAAGTGCCTGGACGAGAGAACCCATAGACGGTTCTGCCCGAAAAGGCACTTTTTTGCGATTTCTCTTGACAATTCGGTGCGTTTGTGCTATCCTATAGACAACAAAATTCCTACCAATAGGAGCATACATATGGAACATATTTCTGTCAATTTTGCCAAAAGCACAGGTCCCATCAAGCCCATGCACTCGGTCAACAACGGCCCTGCCGGCTCGAAGGTACGTGGCACCTCCAATGCGGAAAACTACGCCAAGGCCGGTATCCCCTTTGCCCGGAACCACGACGCATCCTTCTATGCCGGCTACGGTGGAGAGCATATCGTGGACGTACACCGGATCTTCAAGAATTTTGCTGCCGACGAAAACGATCCGGCCTCCTATGTGTTCGGACCCACAGATACCTATCTGGCCGACATCATAGAGACCGGCACCAAGGTGTTCTATCGACTAGGCGCATCCATCGAGCATGAGTACAAGTTCGGTACTTATCCACCGGCCGATTTTGCCAAGTGGGCAAGAGTCTGCGAACACATCATCCGCCACTACAACGAAGGCTGGGCAGACGGCTTCCACTACGGGATCGAATACTGGGAGATCTGGAACGAGCCGGACTGCGGCAATGCCGATGGTACCAATCCTTGTTGGCAGGGCACGCCGGAGCAATTCGTGGAGCTGTTTGCCACAACTCTGTCCCACCTGAAGACCTGCTTCCCGAACCTGAAGATCGGTGGACCGGCTTTGTGCAGTGCCTGGAACGACACCTGGAACAAGCGGATCTTTGACGTGGTACGGGACAGAAACCTGCACCTGGATTTCTTCTCCTTCCACGGCTACACCAGAAATCCTGTCGATTACCGTGCTCAGGCCGAAAAGGCCAGACGAGATCTGGACGCCTACGGTTTCACGGATACAGAGATCATCCTGAACGAGTGGAACTACATCAAAGGCTGGGCCAACGATGCTTGGCGGTACTCGCTGCGGATGGAAAAGGGTATCAAGGGTGCATCCTTCATTGCGGCTTCCATGATCTGCGCACAGGATTCTCCCATGGATCACTTCATGTACTACGACGCCAGACCCTGCGGCATGAACGGTATGTTCGACACCGACACGCTGCTGCCGCTGAAGGGCTATTACCCCTTCCCCATGTTCGATACCCTGTACCGTATCGGTACCGAAGCCGATGTGCCTGCTCAGACCGATACCATCTACGCCGTTGCCGCCACATCGGATACCAAGTGCGCCGTGCTCTTGACCAACTACGCCGATGACGACAACGCACCGACCAAGGAGGTCAAGCTGTCTCTCACCGGTCTGCCTGCCGGAACCTGGAAGATCCGGTACCAGCTGCTGGACGACACCCACGACAACACCGTTCTGCGCGAAGAAAAGACCGCCTGCACCGATATGGATGCCTACGTGACGCTTCCGCTGTTCGGCACGGTTTTGGTGGTGCTGGAAAAGGAGTAAAGGCTGGTATGGCAAGCTACGAACCCATGCAGTTTCGGGAGCCCATGGAGCATAGCCGTGCCTCAAAGACGGCGTACCGAGACGGTCTGGAAGCCTTGATCCGATCGAGGGAAGACGCTTTTGCTGTCGAACGAACCAGGCGCTGCGCCGATATTTTCGAGAATGCCGCATTCCATAGAGAACGCTTCTGTCAAATGCTGGGTTGGCCACTGACGGAACCGAGACCGTGTACGCCACCGAATGCCACCGAAGAAGTGCTGGGCAGAGAAGGGGACTACACGATCCTGCGTGTCCACATGGAGGTGCTGCCGGCGGTGACTTTGACAGGGCTGTGGTTTCGGCGAGAGGGCACGGACAAGCGTCCTTTGGTGTTGGTACAGCATGGTGGTCTGGGTACGCCGGAATACATCGCCGGTTTCTACGAGGGACAGACCGCCAACTACAACCATATGCTGGAACGGCTGTTGCCCTATCCGGTGGATCTGTTTGCACCCCAACTGCTGTTATGGAACAAGGACACCTATGGTGAGCCCTACGACCGACAGGCCATGGATGCCCGGCTGAAGCGTGTGGGCAGCTCCATCACCGCCGTAGAGGTGTACGCACTGCAGAGAGCGCTGGACTATTTCCGGGACACCCAGAGCAGCTTTGGCATGATCGGTCTGTCCTACGGCGGCTTCTACACCCTGTTCACCACCGCCATCGACACCCGGATCCGTTCGGCTGTGTCCGGTTCCTTTTTCAGCAGCCGCCGTGAATACCCTTGGACCGACTGGACCTGGCAGAACGCCGCCATGCTGTACGACGATGCCGAGGTTGCGTGCCTGTGCTATCCACGCCGATTGTGTGTGCAAATGGGAGACCACGACGAACTCTTCGCCATGGCGCACACGCAGACGGAGATGGAGCGGGTCTACGACTATTGTAGAAATTCCGGTGTTGCTGCAGACTGGTTCACCTGCACCCTGTTCGAGGGCACCCACGAGCTTTGCAAGGACGACACGGCAATCGAACAGATGATGGCGTACATCCTGTAATAAAAATACGAATGGACAAATATTACAATCCACAGTGGAGAATGGTGATTTGTCCATTCTTTTTTGCCGATTTGCCCAATTTTTTTCGATTTCCCCTTGACGGAATGCGAAAAATGGTGTATTATAAAAAGACATAGGATCATGACTTAAAAAATAGAAAGAGGACGTTTGTATGGCTGAACTGCTTCAACGACTAAAACATATGACCACCGGACGACAAAAGGATGTGGACATGACCGAAGGTTCCATCGCCGGGCACCTGATCCGCTTTGCCTTTCCGCTGCTGCTGGGCAATATCTTCCAACAGCTGTACAATACCGTAGACAGCTGGGTGGTAGGGAACTACGTTTCCAAAAATGCCTTTGCGGCGGTTGGTACCGTGGGACCGGTCATCAATATGCTTATCGGCTTTTTCATGGGTCTGTCCAGTGGCGCCGGCGTGGTGATCTCCCAATATTACGGTGCCAAGAAGCACGACAAGGTCAGCGAAACGGTACATACCTCCATCGTCATGACCCTGGTGTTGGGGATCATCTTCACTTTCGTGGGCATCTGGATGACACCGTATATGCTGCGGTTCATGAAGACCCCGGAAGGCGTGCTCCCGGAATCCACAACGTATCTGACCATCTATTTCTCCGGCGTGCTGGGACTGATGCTGTACAACATCGGCTCCGGGATCCTGCGTGCCATCGGCGACTCCCAGCGACCCTTTTATTTCTTGGTGGTATCCGCACTGCTGAATACCGTACTGGATTTGGTGTTTGTGCTGGCCTTTGATATGGGCGTAGCCGGTGTTGCCTGGGCTACCATTATTGCACAGGGCGTGTCGGCACTGCTGACCATGATCGTCCTGTTCCGCACGGATACCTGTGTCAAGCTGTCCTTCCGAAAGCTAAGGATGCACTGGGATGCGCTGGCGAAGGTCATCCGTGTGGGCATTCCGGCGGCCATTCAGATGATGATCACCTCCTTCTCCAACATTTTTGTCCAATCCTACATCAACTTCTTCGGCGAAAGCTGTATGGCCGGCTGGACTGCCTACTCCAAGATCGACCAGCTGATCTTCCTGCCCATGCAGTCTTTGGCACTGGCGTCCACCACCTTCGTGGGACAAAACCTGGGCATCGGCCACGTGGAGCGGGCGAAAAAAGGCGTGTCCTCGGCGCTGTATATGTCTGTTGCCGCCACGCTGATCGTCATGATTCCCGTGATCATCACCGCACCGCATTTGGTGGCATTCTTCAACGACGACCCGGCTGTGCGTGAATTTGGCACATTGTTCCTGCGGCATATCACACCGTTTTACGTGCTGTGCTGCGTGAACCAGGTGTATTCCGGTGCCCTCCGTGGAGCCGGCAACTCCAAGGTGCCCATGATCATTATGTTGTTGTCCTTCGTATGCTTCCGGCAGATATACCTGTTCGTGGTCGCCAATTTCATCTCCAACACCATTTTGCCCATCGCCATGGGATATCCGGCAGGCTGGTTGGTATGCTCCGCACTGACACTGCTGTACTACCACAAGGTACCGCTGGACAAGGTGAAGCTGATCCAAAAATAAAGCAAACAATAAATCCTCCGCATATCAAAGTGTTGCGGAGGATTTTTGTCTTGTTAACGCCCGATACAAATGGCAGGCATAGTTACTCGCTCGGCGTATATTCTTATTTGGTCTTCATCTTGCCGCTTGCTTCCAACAGCTTCATGAAGTGACCGCCTACAACGGAACGGTGCTGGAACCCACGCTGGATAGAGGTGGTGGTGAAATACCAGTCAGTGGTAGGAACACGGCTCTCGGAGTGGTGATAGCTCTTCCACAGCGGCGTTACGAAGTCGATGAAGTCGTCCTTTTCCTGAGCCAGGGTGGCGGTCCAGATCAGCCAGTCGCTCTTGGTGTAGTCGGAGCGGTTGTCCAGAGGCATACCATAGGGATTCACGTGCTTGCGGTAGGAAGCGAACTCAGACTGCATCACCATGGGATCGAACAGACCGGTGCCCCACAGCTTGTCCCAAACGGCATTGTACTTCATGGACCAGGTGCCGGGACGGTCGTAGGCCAGACGGAAGCTGCCGTCGCCGTTGGACGCTCTTGCCACAAAGGAATCGGCCATCTTCTTGGCTTCGGTCATGAGACCATCGGCATCCTCGGTTCTGCCCATCATCCGATAGATCAGAGAAAGCCCGGCGATACCCATAATGGCCTTCAGAGACAGGTTGCAGTTGTGTGCCAGGTGACCGGCAAAGTCGTCGGTGCAGAGCTGGTTTTCCGGGTCGTAGCCGTTGGCGATCAGGTACTTCACCCATGCTTCCAGCAGATCCATATTTTCTTCGGCAAAAGCAGTCTCGTGGTCAGCCAGAGAAACAGCCGTAGCCATCACCAGCAGGTTGCCGCATTCTTCCACGGGCATCTGGGATTCCAGTCTGTCGCCGTAATGCTGGCCGTTCAGCAGCGGATACCGACCGGCATCGTGTGGTGCAAAGTCGAACTTCCACTTGTCGGTGCGAGAGAACTTGTATACCGGCCGCATCATACCCCGTACCAGCTCCGGATTGTACAGCAGGAACAAAGGCGTGGAAGGATAGCTTACGTCTACCGTAGCGGCACAGCCGTTGGAGAAGCATTCCTTGGATACGAACAGGATCTTGCCTTCGGTATCCAGTACCAGCTTGTGGGCAGCAATGGCCTGCCGATAGCTGAGCTCACAGATCTCGGCATACTTTTCGCCGCCGGCCCGTACAGCATCGTGGAACAGCTTTTCCCCAAAGGCATGGCAACGGTCAGCCAGAGCTGCATAGTCGGTGTAGGCCGCATCGATGGCTTCGGTGATGGTCATGCCATCCTTGTTCCAGTAGGAGTTGAGCTGTTCGCCGAAATATTCGATAGACTTGATGTCGTCGTAAGCGAAGGTCACCAGGGTCTTGTTGTCGTGGCAGGTGTGCATAGGCATGGTCATAGACACAAAGGTGGTCTCTTCCTTGTAGTCTTCCGGTGCCTCGGACCACTTGTTCCAGCCAATCTTGTGGGGACAATAGGGCACGTTGATGGTCTCCACGGCAGCGGTACCATGGCAGGCTGTCAGGTAGAAGTAACCCCAGTCGATACGTACGTCGTCGCCGGAGCAGTTCAGCACGTTCTGTACACTGTTGCCCATCTTGACGGTAGGCTTGCCGTTTACGTCGAAGATCTCGGTGACTACAGGAGACTGGCACCGGGTGTTCAGGCAGATCTCTTCACTGACAGCCAGCTTGACAGTCACATCGTGGCAGCAGCCGTCGGCAGAAGCAGTCTCGATCAACAGGTAGCTGACAGGACGGGTCATCACAGCCAGATCATCCATGAGCAGAGGCGTGGTGAAGGTCAGCTTCAGCTGCACACCGGCACCCACGAAGGTGTAATAGGTGGAGAGGGCATCGTAATCGAAAGCGACCTGTTCCAGCACAGGGGTGTCATCGTTGGCGTGGAGCTTGCCCATGAACCGATAGGCCTGTCCGTCGATGGTGGCGGTGCCTACGATGGTGTTGGGCTTGCCGGTCCAGTGGCAGGTCACTTTGTCGGTGAGCTTGTCAGCCGGAGACCAAATGGAGAAATAGGGATCCACGGTGATCAGCGGTGTAGAAGGGGGTCTGAGACGCATGAGGAATACCTCCAAAATTTGTATTTGTACAGGCACATTATACCATGGTTACGGTTGGAAGTCAAGGGGAAAATGAAAAATGTGCCGATCCATGGTTTCCAAGGTACAAGTACCGGGAAAATGTGCGGAGAAGAAAGATGGGTGTCCGGGAATGCCATGCTTTCTCCTCCATACATGAACAGGCGTTATCTATGCAGCAGCTTGTCGATCTCACCGGGAATGGACGAAAAATCGGCCACCAGCGAATGGGGCTTGTGTACCGGATCGTCCATGGCAAGCGGCACAAAATATACGTGCTTCCGACTGCGCATCGTGGCGATATTCCCCAGGTTGGCAGACAGGGCATCGTTGGTGGCCAGTGCCAGCAGCAGTGGTCTGTCGGAACGCAGGTGTGCCTTGGCCGCCATGGTCACCGCCGTATCCGTGATTCCATGGGCCAGCTTTGCCAGCGTATTTCCCGTGCAGGGTGCGATCACCAATAGATCCAGCACTTCCGCCGGTCCCAGTGGCTCTGCCTCGGCGATGGTGCAAATGGGCGCACGACCGCATAGGGAAGTGAGGACCTGCACCAGGTCTGCCGCTTTCCCGAACCGTGTATCCGTGTGCGCCACATTTTCGCTGAGAATGGGCACAACCGTGTAGGTCTCCACCAGGCCTTCCAGCACCGCAATGCTCTTGGCGTGGGTGCAATAGGAACCGCATAAGGCATAACCGATCTTCATAGCACATTCCTCCGTTCCTGTAACGGAGAGCTATCTTCGGTCTGCCAATGTCCGATAGCCTCTAAAATGCCGTCACAAAGGATCCGACCGGCGGTATGGGGTGCGGTCTTTCCCGGTAGTCCCGGCGCACGGATCAGGCGTATGTGACCGGGTAGCTCCAGTGTCGGCGGCAGACCATGGGCCAGCTCCACAAAGACGCATCCATCCTCTAGACCGGCCAGGCAGGCGTCTGTGAATACCGGTGCCGGAATGGTGTTGAACAGGATCTGACAGGGCAGAGGAGACTGCAAATAGGTAGACAGCAGCACCGTTTCGCACCCGTCACAGGCAGCTTCGGCCAAGGCTTCCGGTCGTCGGGCTGCCACGATCACACGAGCACCCAACAGATGCAGACGTCCGGCGAGCGCCTTGGCACAGCGACCGTAGCCGGTGATCACAGCGGTGGCTTCCGGCAGGATCACAGGCAGCTCCCGGATGGCAATGGCTATGGCACCTTCGGCAGTGGGCACCGCATTGAGGGTCTGTACAACGCCGTTTTCATAATAATCCAAAAAGTGAACGGCATTCTCCTGTGCCAGCCGACGGGCCATCGGTGGGATCAGGCCACCCAGCAGCAGACTGCCCGGACGCAAAAAACGGCACAGCGCATCCAGGGGTACCGTCTGGTTGGCATGGGGATCGGCGGTCAGATTTTCTCCGTCTCGTGTCACCGGAATGGGCAGGATCCCCACTTGTGCACCGGACATGGCCTCCTGCCAGGTTTTGGCACCGTGGGCATAAGCAGGCAGCTGTACCCCGGTGGTGCCCCAGACAGATAGACCGGCCTCCGGAAACGCATGATGGAGCCCGGCCAAAATGGTCTCCGTCCGTTTGTCACCGCCCAGTATCGAGATTTTTTCTATGGTACGCATATGTTCCCCTTTCGCATAAGGCTTTGGTACCAGTGTATGCGCCGCCACTGCCTACGTGCAGCAAAAAACACCACACCGTAAGTACCGTGTGGTGTTATATCTAAATCGGCAATTGTCTATCTTAGCAATCCTTGCCTTGGTAATAATACTCCCGCTTGTCCCAGCCCATCTCGGAAAGGATCACTTCCCACCGGTCTTCAAGCGGTACGGCATCTTCGGAGGTGTCTTCGAAGATCACCGGACAAAAGCCGGCGGTCAGGTAGGTCTTGATGGCAGGACGGCGCCAGTCATCGGTGCTGAGCCAAACGCGGGGTACCCCAGCCTTGGCAAGCCGAGCCAGTCCGTGTGCCAGCATGGCATGACCGATCTTTTTGCCACGTACCTCCGGCAGCGAACCCACCATGTGGATCCAGCCGTCGCCGGTGTCCCGAATGTGGGCCGTCAGCGTAGCCACCGGTCGACCCGTAGCCTTTTCGCACACCAGAAACACATCCGTCTCTGGCACCAGAAGCGGCATATTCGTGATGCAATTGGTGTAGGTCTCCCGGTTTGCATCCTCACCCATGAGCTGGTTTTTGCAAATCTCCACCCAGGTGTCGATCTCACCGGGTGCATTTTCGTCAATGTTGCGGATGAAATAATCCTCGTGCAGCGGATACGGCTTCACCTCACCCATCCGCTTCATCATTTTCAGCTGCTGCATGGTCATACCTCCTATGTTATATATGGCTCTTTGCGAAACCTTATTGGTTGTAGAGCTCTGCGGCTTTCAGCAAATTCTCCTCACAGAAGGACGGGATCCGACCCAGACCGTCCGGTCCTACGTTGAGCAGGTAGTTGATACCCAGCTCGTTCAGGTGCTTGCGGTTGGCTGTGATCTGTTCCGGTGTGAGCCAGTTGTGGTCGTAATACCGGAAGCCCCAGGAATGGTTCATGGTGCCAGCCGTTTCGTACAGTCCGTACGGCGAATACTTGAAGCCACCCAGACTGTTCATATCCCCGTCGTTTTGGGCAGCGGATGCATCCGGCAGTGCTTTCGGGATCTCATTGTCGCCCAGAGAAACATAGTCGTAGGCACCGTTGCCGATCCGGGAATTGATCAGGCAATCCGGCTGGTATTTTTTGATCATGCTGTGCAGCTCCAGACTTTGCTCCTTGGTGATGACACCGGGCGTATCGAACCAGATCAGGCACAGATCCCCGTAGTTCGTCAGGATCTCCTGTACCTGCGGCTTGATCTTTTCTTCAAAGCAAATGGAGAAATCCTTGCCTTTCTTGCTGGGGAAGTCCCAGCAGTTGTACCAACCGGTACCGGCACAACCGGTGGTGTGGTTATAGCCGCCGCCGTGAGGATGATGCCAGTCCAGCTCCTGGGAATAGTACAGACCCAATTTGATGCCGTACTTGTAGCAAGCTTCAGCCAGCTCTGCAATGATGTCTCTGCCAAAGGGGGTGGCCTTCTTCATATTGAAGCTGTCCACGGCAGAATCGAACAGGGCAAAGCCTTCGTGATGCTTGGATGTGATCACGAAATATTGCATCCCGGCACGCTTGGCAAGAGAGATCCATTCGTCTGCGTTAAAATAAATGGGATTGAAAATATGCGCCAACTGCTCATATTCGACATTGGGAATGGCAAAATAGGACTGTGCCCATTCGGCATAGGACTGGACTCGTCTGCCTTTGTATTCGCCACCCAGCAGGGAATACAGCCCAAAATGCACCATCATCCCATAACCGGCCTGCTTGAACCATTCGTGATTTGTCATATCATACCTCCATAGAACACCACTTTTTGGTACTATTATACCATGCTCCACCAGAGAAGTCAAGGGAAAATTCACAAAGGTACACAGCACTTGCGGTGGTATGTCCCCAGAATGTTTGCCAGGAAATGCAAAAAAGTTTTTGAAAAACTTTTGCAAAAGGGGTTGACAAATGGGAAAGAATGGTGTATAATATAGAAGTCGTAAGGCAAGAGCACAAACGACAAAGAAATATGCGGGCATGGCGGAATTGGCAGACGCGCTAGATTCAGGTTCTAGTCGGTATTGCACCGGTGGAGGTTCAAGTCCTCTTGCCCGCAGGATGAGACGATTCAGAAATGGGTCGTCTTTTTGTTTTTCAAAATGGATCCATCGGGTATGCAGCAAAAAATCCCTCTCCATAGACCTGCCGTTCTGTTTTGGCGACAAGTATGTGCAGAGGGAAGCTGTGGTCATGGATTCACGCCTGTGTCAGCACAAGGGCAGACTCCACCAGACTGCGCAGTACAGCCGGGGACGAGATACCGCCGGCCAGATGCATCAGTGCGCCGTATTGCCAGAATCCACCGGGCAGCGTGTCCGGATCGGCGGAGACAACGGTGTCGTTCAGCATCCAGCTGCCAAGGTTCTCCTGCAAGGCAAAGGGCAAAAAGCGAAAGGCTTTGTCCGTCCGCTTCCGACGGGTCAAAGTGCGGGAAAGGGCATCGTAGGCTTGAATGGCAGTCTCCGGATCCATAGATACCTCCGGCACTGCACAGACCCCATATCCGGCATCTAGCAGTCTGGTGACCTCTGCCGACAGATCGGTGTCTCTTGTGAAGGTGGCATATACCACGGCATCTTGCGGCAGCTCTGTTCCGGCAAAGGACGCAAGGTCCCCGACCACCACCTGATACGCATCGGCACCGTGACACAGGCAGAGCGGCGCACGCAGCGTGATCTTGACCTGTGGCAGGATCTCACGTGTCTTTGTCAGGATGTCGTCTGCGTTGTCGTTTTCGTTCAAAATGAGCAGCAGGGAAGCGTCCGATGGCAGTGTGCGCAAGAGCTCTTCATATCGTTCCCCCAGCACAGCCGGAGTCAGCACCGCACCGGCCACCGGGCTTTCCGCTGTACTGCCACTTTCTTCGTCTTCCAGCCGGTAGATCTCTCGTACCGTGGCGTATGCCTTTTTCAGATCCCCGGAGTCGTATTTGGCAAAGAAATACCGGGTACCCATGGGCAGCTCCTCCGGCAGGGAAGTTTCGTCGGCAAACTGTGCCAGCATATCAAAAGTCAAACTATCCAGAATGTGCGTGATCCCGGTGCGTGTATGTACCGCCAGCCGGACGCCATTTTTTTTGTACGTGTAAAGCATAGAGCACGACCTCGTTTTTTACAAATTGGGGTATTTTCTGAAGGCACCATCCAGGCGTTAGCTGTGCATTGAGCGGTGGTGCCTTGGATTGTGTTTCTTTTTGCGTCGTTTGCCTACCACTGCACCACAAAGGGACAAAGCCGGGATCAGGCAAAGAAAGCACACAAATTCGATCATTTCCATGGCAGATGCCGGTAGTGGTGCCAGAGACAGGAGCCGTACCAAACCAAGGGACAGCGTACCGGAGAGTAGGCCGGAGAGCAGTCCATCCTCTGTGAAACGCACCGCAGCGATCCCACCGACAAGGGATGACAAGCACAGTGCCGTGTAGGCCAGTGGCTTTTGCAGCGACCCCGGATCCTTTGTAGCCATGGCTATGCCGGTGCCCAAAAGCAGCAGAAGGAGCCCGGTGAGGCAAAATACAAGCTGTGCCTTGCCAAGCCCGAAGAGCCACCGATGCAGACCGGTATCCTTTGTGGTATTCTTTTCCATATACAAAACCTCCGAATGTGTATGGTGTTCCAGACAACTATATTCGGAGGCGATGTGGAATATTCCTTTGTTGCAGTTTTATTCCGCATCCTCGGCGTGTACGTCAACATTCCGTACAGCGGTGCGCAGGATCCGGATCTTGTTCCGCTCGTTGCTGGTCTCGATCAGCACGGTCTCATCCTTGATGGATACGATCTTGCCAATGATGCCGCCGATGGTGGTGATCTCGTCGCCGACCTGCAGGGCATTGCGCATATCGTTGGTTTCCTTGTCCTGCTTCTTCTGGGGTCTGTACATAAAGAAGTAGAAAATAGCGATCATCGCTACCAGCATGATCACAGTGGAGATCAGCTGTGCACTGTTGGCCGCATCCTGTGTGGTGGCTTCCAAAGTATAAAACATGGTTTTCCTCCTGATCTTGGGTTTGTTGCATTCAAGTATATATTATACCGTATTCTGCGCCATCTTGCAAGGTGCAAACGGAGAAATTCACAGATATTTCATTTTTGGCATCGGTGTCCAAACGATCTCACCGATACTTCCGATAGATCCCCAGCAGGGAAATGAGAGACAAATAATCCTCTTTGGTCGTTTCGCCGCCGGAGCCCACCAGATACCGACTGTTTTTGGTATGCCGGAATAGGGTCTCACACCGATTGTGGATCTCCACCGGTTGCCCACGCCGCAGCCAGTCGCAGCCCAGTCCACCGGCAATGGCGATCCGATCGTGCCACAGATCCCACATTTCTTCGGCGCCACCGGGACAATACCAACCGGCAAACCCACGGGACACGGCATCCTCCACTTCTCCATCCATGGCAATGGCGGCCTGTGGTACATCTGACAGCCAGTCCTGCCAGCCATATAGACCCACTGCACAAACGCCGGTGGACGACAGTGCTGCCCGCATTTGTACAGAGGAAGCGCACAGTGCTACAAAGCGAATGGCATCGGTGGCAAGAGCTGCCATGTGCTGTGCCATTTCGTCGGCCAGTGCATCGCCAAACCCACGCATATCGGCGATGACCACGTCGGCATAGGTTCGTTCACGAAGCGACAAAAGGGTGTCTATGTAGGCTGGTATGGTGTTCCAAAGATGCTCGCCACGCCGCCAGATCAGCTGCTCTGTCAGGTACACCGGTACAAAGGGTTCAAACAGCACCGGGGCGCCGATCTCTCCGGCCAGTGCGCCCAAAAATCGTGTATAATGTGGATCCATATCGTTCTCCTGCTATCTCGGTGATCTGCCCTCCATTATACCATATTCTGCCGAAAAAGCAAGTACCTTTCCGGGATTTTATGAAAAAACGACATCTGCCCAAATGGAAAATCCAAAACTTTTGCGTACCCTCTTGACAACGCTGGCAATGTGTGGTATAATCCAACTGTACTAATACAAGTGATACAGTTAATACGAGCGATACAGAAAATATCCATCACAGAAAGGAGTGCAAGCAGGAATATGCAGTATATCACCGTAGATCTGCGGGATCGGAAGCAGCTGTACGAGCAGCTCATCGACAACATCCGCAAGCTGATCCTGTCCGGGGAGATCCGTCCTGGCGAAAAGCTGCCATCTGTCCGGGCCCTTGCCAAGGAGCTGTGCATCAATCCCAATACCATCCAAAAGGCCTACAACGAGCTGGAACGCCAGGGCGTGATCCTGACCTTGCCGGGACGGGGCAGTGTGGTGTTGGCAGAGACCGATGACCTGCGGAAGGAACAGCTGGCCATGACCGAAGAGGCGTTGTCAGCCATCGCCAGAGAAGCGGTGTCCACCGGCATCACCGAAGCGGAATTTCTCGAGTTGGCAAAAAAGGCCTGGGAGAATCATAAGACCATCGCAGAAGCAAAAGAGAAAAACGAAGGAGGGGACGTGCAATGATCCATGCAGAATCCATTTGCAAAACCTTTGAAGCGCCGGGAAGCCAGGTCGTGCGCAGCCTACAGAATGTATCCATTTCCGTGGCAGACGGCAGCATCTATGGACTGATCGGCTCCAACGGTTCCGGCAAATCTACACTTATGCGTGTGCTTTCCGGGATCTATCAGCCGGACAGCGGTACGATCCGGTACGAAGGCGAGCCGGTGTGGGAGAATACCGCCGTAAAGCAGCAGATCGTGTATCTATCCGACGACCCGTATTTTCTGCCCCACGCCACCATGCACGACATGAAGGCCTTCTACCAGAGCCTGTATCCCACCTTCTCCGAGGAACGATATGCGGCACTTGTAGAAAAATTCGGACTGGAGCCCAGACGCCGCATCACCACCTTTTCCAAGGGTATGCAGAAGCAGGTCTCCATGCTGCTTGGACTGTCCTGCCGACCGCAGTATATGTTCTGCGACGAGACCTTTGACGGTCTGGACCCGGTCATGCGGCAGCTGGTGAAAAGCCTGATCATCGAGGATGTGGCAGAACGAAACCTGTGCTGTGTGGTGGCTTCCCACAACCTCCGGGAAATGGAGGATATGGCGGACCACATCGGTCTGCTGCACAAAGGGGAATTGCTGTTCGAGCGAGAGCTGGACGACATTCGCACCAACATGGTCAAGGTGCAGGTGTCCTACCGAAAGGACGAATGCGACAAAATGACCGAAAAGCTGCGGGAGCTGTATCCATCGTCTATGGAACGCCGGGGCAGCTTGTTCACGCTGATCGTGCGTGGCTCGGAGGAAGGGCTGACTCCCTGGTTCCGGGAAACGTCGCCGCTGTTCTGCGAATATATTCCCATGACGCTGGAAGAGATATTTATTACGGAAATGGAGGAAAGAGGGTATGAATTCACCAGTCAGATCCTTGGATAAACCGAAAAATCATCTGTCCTGGCTCCGCTTTGGACTGAAACAAAACTGGCAGCAGTTCATGTTCTATGCCATCGTCATGCTGCTGGCCTGTGTGGTCACCAGTATCATCGGTGTGGACAGTGCGCTCAGTGACCTGCGCCGGTATGGTGGCTCCACCATGCTCGTCAAAGGCAGCAAGCTGTTCTTAGAAGTGTCGGCAATTTTTGCGGTGGTGTCCTGCGTGCTGGGTGTGTTCGCCGGGATGAGCGCCACCGGGTACGTCAATTCCCGCCGGGCTGTGCATTGCTACCATAGCCTGCCCCTGACCCGAGATGCGCTGTACGTGACCGGCAGTGCCGTGCAGGGGATCTATTATCTGGTCTCCGGTCTGGGCGCAATGCTGATCGGTACGCTGTGTATCGCCATCCGTTTGGGCATAGACGGCGAACATTTTGGCAAAGGTATGATGCTGATCCTGGCCGGGATCGGTGGGTATCTGGTGGTGTTCAGCCTGTTCCAGCTGTCCGGTTCGCTGACCGGTACCGCCATCTTCCGCTTCATCGTAGCCGGACTGATCGCCTTTCTGCCGATCCTATTGTACGCTTTGGTGATCCTGGCAGTGGGATACGGTATGGACCACATTCAGGTGGATCACTACACTAGCGATACTGCCATGCGGTTCCTGTGCCCGGCAGTGAATCTCTATTACGTGTTCTTTGCCGCCGCCGGAGAGATCGATAACGTGGTAAATGGTCTGTATTATACAGGTTGGCAGACTTTGGCACAGGTGGGCACGCTGTACCTGACCGCTGCTGTCTACTACGGCCTTGGCTACTACTTCCACCGGATCCGCCGCAGTGAGCTGTCGGAGAATTCCCTGATCTGGAAGAAGCTGCGCTCCATCGTCAAGTATCCGGTGATCTTTGTAGGCGGTGCCGGTGGTGCGCTGTTCTTCCGGGCGCTCATGGGAAAAGGTGGTTCGTGGACACTGTTTGGCTGCCTGTGTGGGCTGGTGCTGTCCTTCTTACTCATGAATGTCCTGATCGCCCGGAATACCAAAAGTATGTTCCAAGGCCTGCCGGGACTGGGCGCAACGGCCGTGGTGGTCGCCGTGTTCCTGGCGGTATTCCTGTACGATGTGTTCGACTTTAATACCTTCATGTATCCCACAGACAAAGTGGAGTCCGTCACGATCCAGTGGAACAGCATGACTCTGGAGCTGACCGACAAAGACGACATTGCCGCCGTGATGCCGTACATCCAAAACATGACCACAGGCGAAAACAACGAAGCCAACAATGCTTATGCAGATTCGACCGCATTCTACATCGACCCCGACAAGGTGATCGGACAGAACAGCAGCGAAGCAGAAAAGATGCTCAAAACGCTGTACAAGGATCGTTGCCTGACCGCTGTCGATGGCACCTCTCAGCAGGAGATCTACAGCTGGATGAGCGGTGGACTGTTTGATGATCTAAAGTATGTAGATGATATTGATGTCATTCGGGAATCGAGCATGACGAAAACGACCGCCGTGCGGGAAAGCGTGCAGTATCGGTACGACTACGAGTATGGCGGCAACTACACCTATACGAACTATCGCATCCAGGTCAGCGTATATCCGAAGCATGGTCTGCCGGTCCATCGGTGGATGCGGTGCGTGGAGATCTCCCCAGATGCAGCGATCTTCGACAAGCTCGAAAAGATGACCGCCTACCAGAACCAGTACCTCGATCTGGCAACGGTGTCTATGGATGCCGTATACGATCTGAGTATCGAATTTGCAGACGAATCCATGTGGCTGCTGCTTGGCTCTTCCGTGATCGATTTTCCGGAGGCCTCCGCTGCCTATTACCAAAAGCTGGAAGAGCTGATCCATGCCGCCGGACAGTTTGACACCTCCATGACAAGTACCCCTGTGATCGGCGCATTGCAGGTCTGCCACAATGGCAGCTATGTCACGTATCCCCTGTACGCCGGTATGACGCCGTTCTGGAACCAGTGGCTGTCCTTCTGGGACGAAATGCCGTCCTTCCTGTCCAGCTACGGTGTTCCCGCAGACGCCATGTTTGCCAGCAGTATGCGAGAGTACTATGATCAGCTGCGGTATACGGACTATACGCTGTACGAAAGCGGTGAGACGATCATGGACTGGGTAACGGACCACTACACCGGTGTATACGTGATCGAAGCGGATACCGGTCGTGCGCTGTATGTGGATGCTCCTGCCGAGATTTTAGAGCAAACCACGCTGACCAACGTGTACGGTCCTGCCGGTAAGGTGGAACAAGGCTACCTGATTGTGGCACGCAAATATTCCATCGACAACCTCAAGGATGGCAAAATGACCGTACCCGATGGCAGAAGCATTGCCGGCGAATTCCTTGCCGGAAAGGTACCCCAATTCGTGCTGGATGCCTTTGCCAAATAAATAGGTGAAAAAACGACAGCCCAACGGAGCAACATAGCTACGAAGGACTGTCGTTTTTGTATAGTCAACGCTAATCGGCGTTCACTATCGTTTAGTACGCTTCTTCTACACGGGGACGGAACAGCAGTGTGATGCACCAAATTCCTGCCAGTGCTACCACGCCATAGATGATCCGAGCCCAAAGCGCATCCTGTCCGCCAAAGAGCCAGGACACGATGTCAAAGCGAAAGAGTCCGATACTGCCCCAGTTTAGGGCACCGATGATCACAAGGATCGTTGCGATTCTGTCAAGCATAAGCTATTATCCTTTCTCTGCAATCCAATTGGGTTTCGGTGACAGTATGCCCGAAATCGGCGAAAAGTACACTGCAAAAAGAAAATAAAATGGGAAAATATCTGCCAAGTGAGGGAAATAATACCGTGCGGTTTGCATATGGTATAGCATCCTACCAAAAGGAGAAGATCCTATGCTTGCGTATCTGTTATCGATCCTGTCCGGGTTTTCGTTTACCGCACTGTCTGCTGCATCGGGACAGCAGTTTCCGCCGCCGCTGCCAAAAGAGGAAGAAGACAAACTATTCCGGATGTGGCGAGACAAAGGAGACATGGCAGCCCGGGAAAAGCTGATCGAGCACAACCTACGCTTGGTGGCACACGTGGTGCGAAAATACTACGCCGCCAGCCCGGACAAAGACGATCTGGTGTCCATTGGCTCCATTGGGCTGATCAAGTCTATCGACTCCTTTGACCCGGACAATGGCGCCAGATTTGCCACCTATGGAGCACGGTGCATACAAAATGAGATCCTCATGTATTTTCGTTCCCGGAAAAAGCTGTCCCAGGAGGTGTCCATTCACGATACCATCGATACCGACCGGGACGGCAATCCGCTGACGTACATGGACGTGATGGGTACGGATGACACCATCGCCGACGACATCGACGCCAAGATCAAGCTGGGCAAAGCGGCGGCGTTCATTACAAAAGGATTGGACGACAGAGAGCGAAAGATCGTCACCCTGCGGTATGGGCTGAACGGCGAGAAACCGGTGGCACAGCGAGAGGTGGCGGAAATGCTGGGGATATCCCGGTCGTACGTGTCACGGATCGAAAAGGCCGCACTGGAAAAGATAAGACGGGTACTGTAAAAAAATAAGGCATACGATCGCTGCACCGTATGCCTTGTTTCATGTGTTACCAGATGATAACGACATCATCGCTTGGCGGCGTCATGGCGTCTGTCCAACCGGCAAGCCACCGAGCCAGCACCATGGCATCGGCTCTGGTCATTTTGCCGTCCCCGTTCAGGTCAGCGGCAGCAGGGTAGTCGATGGTCACGTTGTAGCCACAGTAGTATTGTTGCAGCAGTGCCAGATCCGTTCGATCCGACAGACCATCGCCGGATAGGTCGCCGGTCACAACGATCGTCAGCGTATCCACCACAGCGCCGTCCACCGTCAGAGAGACCACACAGCCGGTACCCACCAAATCGGTATCGGAGAGGAAAACACCGGCGGGGGTGGACACGGTGATGCCTGCGTTAGAAAATTGGTTTACAAACGCAGAGACCGTGGTACCGATGGAAACATTTGTAATGGTTTCGTCGAAGAGAACATAGGTGGAGCTGTCTGTCAGCGTCAGGCTGTTGCCTGCCGGCACAAAGGTTGCAGTTTTGTAGCCATTCCACGTAGGTGAAGTCCAACCGGATTTGCCGGCAATATAGTAGATCGTGAAAGTGGAGTGGGTGTTGGAGAAGGCGTAGACTTCACAGTGAGGTGCATCTCCATAGAAATAGGCTTCACGCAATGCAGAACAACAGTAGAAAGCATACAGACCAATACTGGTGATCGACGGCGGGAAGGAGACCTGCGTAAGAGATGTACAATCTCGGAAGGCATTGCGCTTGATTGTGGTCACGGTTTGGGGGATCCGGATCTCCGCAAGCGCAGTACAACACCGAAATGCGCCGCTGCCAATGGTGATCAGGCCTTCATTCAAATCTACGTTTGTCAGCTTGCTACAGCCGTAGAAACCATCGGAATCGATCTCGGTGACGGAATCGGGAAATTGTACGCTGGTGAGATACTTATTTATATTATAAAATGCATACTCCCCAATGACATCCGTCCCATCGGCGATCGTGTAGGACGCATCCGTCCGTCCCTGCGGATAACAGGAAACGGTGAGTATGTCCTCTTTGGCATCGTAGTAGTACAGCACACCATCGATATCTCGGTAGCCCTCATCCGTATCGTTGATCACTTTGTAATCGGTCACAGCATACGGCTTAGGCAGAACGGCAAACTCCTTTGGCAGGATAACCGTGGTGACCGGGGAATTGCTGCAACCGGCAATATACGTTGACGTTACATTGGCTCCCCAGCGTAGGGTAGACAGATTTTTACAATTCTCAAAATTGTCAGTGCCTATGGTTGTTACGCTGTCTGCAACATTGAGCCGATCCAAATACGGATTGTAGCTGATGGCAGCGGTGGAAATGGCGGTCGTGCCGTCCACGATGGTATACTCTCCATCTTTCTTGGCAGCAGGATATCGGACTAACGTATATGCATCCGCAGAATCATCATGGGAATACAATACACCATCGATGGACACAAATCCCACCCCGTCGATGTCGTCTACATCAAATGCGCTAACAGTGGAAAGAGAAAAGATGCTGCTATATACAGTCGTCACCGCATTGGAAATGTGAACGGTCTGTAGATCTGCATCAACGAATGCACTCGTGGAAATAGAAGCATTGCCTTGCAGGGTGATCTCCGTCAGCGCACTACAATTTTTGAATGCAGCATTGCCGATAGAAGTGAGACCTTCTGGAAGTACAAGGGAGGTAAGCCCGGTGCAATTCTGAAAAGCACATAGCTTGATGGCGGAAAGACCCTCGGGAAGCGTGATAGAAGTAACGCCAACACAACAATATAATGCATATTCCCCAATGGAAACAAGCGTGCCTGGCAGCTGCACGGAAGTTAACAATGGGTAGAAACAATTGATGGTATCGAAATTGTCAAATGCATGGTTCCCGATAGAGGTCACACCTTCTTCTATAATCACTGTGGTTATATCGTTTCTGTACGAATACCATGGAGTGATAGAGCCACTTTTATAATCCTCCATCTCCCCACTCCCACTTATAGTCAAAACCCCGGCGTCATCCAAAACCCACGTCAGGTCGTCACCACAGACCCCTTCTGCTACGGTCTCTGCCGAAACCCCAACGCAAAGCAGCACCACGCAAACCAAGGCCAGCACCAGCGCCAGACCCCATCTTTTTCTCATCTTATCTACCTCCTTCAAAGTTTATTGCAACAAAGTATCATTGTTATATTATAATCCCCGTATACCGGCTTGTCAAGGGCTTACCAAAAAATTGCTACCATAAATTTATGCAAGCTGCTTCCTTTCACACCGGCGCCAATGCCCCCACGAATTTTTTGCAATTTTTCAAAAAAACTTTCCCCAAACCTATTGACAAAAAGCCGGTTTGGGTGTATAATCTACAGGAATGAAAAAGAAGCAGAACTTCCCGTTCTCACCGGACAGCCACAGAGCTCATCCGGTCAATACAATTAGCCTCTTGTGGGCGTGTTGTGTCGTGCGGGAATGAGCTTCCGGCACGTTTTTGTTTTTAGAAAATATGGAGGTGCGTAACTATTAGCGCAAAAGAACTGTACATCAACGACGACATCCGGGCAAAGGAAGTCCGTATGCTGGACGAAAACAATGGCCAGCTGGGCATCATGAGCCTGAACGACGCCAAAACCTATGCTTACGAAAAGGGACTGGATCTGGTCCTCATCGCTCCTACTGCTACGCCGCCGGTATGCCGTGCTATGGACTACGGCAAATTCCGCTACGAACAGGACAAAAAGGAAAAAGAAGCAAAGAAAAAACAGCAGGTCGTGGAGATCAAGGAAGTTCAGCTTTCCTGCCGGATCGACACCCACGACTTCGAGACCAAGGCCGGCCGCGCCATCAAGTTCCTTTCCGAAGGCAACAAGGTGCGTGTCAAGCTGAAGTTCAAGGGTCGTGAGATCGCACACCAGGAGCTGGGTCGGGAAATGCTGGATAAGTTTGCCGAAGCTTGTTCTGCAGTGGGTACCGTGGACAAGAAGCCGGTTCTGGAAGGCAAGCAGCTCACCATGTTTATGGCTCCCGTCGCCAACACCGGAAAAGAGTCGAAATAATTTCCGCTCTTTCCTATATGGGCAGTGCAGTTCGTCTCCTGCCAAAGGCTGCGCGGCGTGGCATACCGCTTTGTCGAACGGCCATACATCGCATACCAAATCGAAAGGAAATAACAAAAATGGGAAAAATTAAGACGCATAAGGCTTCTGCCAAGAGATTTGCTGTTACCGGTACCGGTAAGGTTAAGGTATATCACTCCGATCACCGTCACAACCTGGGTCAGAAGGATGCCAAGAGAAAGAGACATCTCCGCAGCAGCCAGATCCTGGCAGGCGCTATGACCGCCAACGTGAAGAGACTGATCGGCAAGGACTGATTCGTAAGATCGGAACAAGACAGAAGTAAAGAAAGGAATATATAGAGATGGCAAGAGTTAAGGGCGCTATGATGACGCGCAAGAGAAGAAATAAAGTTCTGAAGGCTGCCAAGGGCTACTGGGGTTCCAAGAGCAAGCACTTCAAGATGGCTAAGCAGGCCGTAATGAAGAGTGGCAACTATGCCTACATCGGCCGTAAGCAGAAGAAGAGAGAGTTCCGCGCTCTGTGGATTACTCGTATCTCTGCCCAGGCTAAGGTAAACGGCATCAACTATTCTCAGCTGATGAACGGTCTGAAGAAGGCTGGTATCACCCTGAACAGAAAGATGCTTGCTGAGATCGCCGTTTCCGATAAGGAAGCATTTGCTGAGATCGTGGCAAAGGCAAAGGCTGCCCTGTAATCGAACAGTTCCCTATGGGTGTTGCAGCAGATTGTGACACCCATTTCTTGTACTTTGAACCAATCTGGTCAAATGTGCCAAAATGGGAATGGTATAACAGATGGTTTACGTGCAGATCGAATGTGGAGGACGACGATGACAAAAGAAGAAGCACAGAAAGTCTGGCAAGCCGAGCTGTTGACCTCTCGTGCAGGCGCAACGGTGGGTATGCTGGCTAAACTAAAGGATGCAAAATATCGGGACGCATTTGACCTGTACACAGCCGAAGGCGTGAAGCTGGCGGAAGAAGCATTGGCAGCCGGTGTGGATATCGTGATGGCGCTGGTGTCTGTGGACAGTCTGACTGCGACAAGTCGAACCGACGAACGGATCGTCGCCTGTGCCCATGCCATGCACGCAAAACAGATCCCCATCAAGCTGACCACCGCCGAGGTCTTCGAAAAGGTGTCTACCGAAAAAGCACCACAGGGCATCATCACCGTTCTCAAACGGAAAAAACAGATGGGCGCCGAGCTGCAGTGGCAAAAAGACGGCCGGTATTTTCTCTTGGACACGATCCAGGACCCCGGCAATTTGGGCACCATCCTCCGTTCCGCTGTTGCCTTTGGTGTGGATGGACTGATCCTGCATCACTGTGCCGATCCCACCGGTCCCAAAACCGTTCGTGCCGCTATGGGCGCATTGTTCCGCTGTCCCCTTGTGATCATCGATGACCTGGTGGAGACCGTGGCGGAGCTGCAGAAAAACGGGCACCGTGTGTTGGCGGCCGCTTTAGGCGAAAACAGCTTTACGGCAGGACAGGCAGAGCTGCGGCAAAACGACTGCATCATCATTGGCAACGAAGGCCATGGCGTATCCGAGGCGGTCATTGCCCGGTGCGACGGCGTGATCCGGATCCCCATGCAAGACGTGACAGAAAGCCTGAACGCATCGATCGCCGCATCGCTTTTGCTGTGGGAATATTATCGAAGCTTTTCTATATAGATCAGAGAACAACAGTCTGCCACCAGGAGGCTCCGAAAGGTAGGACGCAATTATGGATGGAAATGAAGATATGCTGTATTGGGTGTGGCTGGCCGACAATTGCGGCGCCGGAAGCAGCGTAGGAAAAACGTTGCTTGCCCATTTTGGTTCCCCGGAGGAGATCTATCGCCAAAAGCCGGAGGACGTGGCATCGTGGGATTTTCTCTCGGTAGGGGAACAGGAAAAGGTGGGGGACCTGCTGCAAAAGCGTTCCACGGATGCAGCGAAACAGATCCTGGCCGATTGTCGCCGGAAGGATATCCATATGATCCGGCTCACAGATGCGATCTATCCGCAGACCCTTCGAGACCTGAGCAACGCACCGCTCCTGCTGTACTGCAAAGGCAAATTCCCCTGGATCGACGGCAGACTCACTACGGCTGTGGTCGGCACACGAACCATGTCGGATTACGGCAGGGAGATGGCGTATAAGCTGGGCTATGGTCTGGCAGCCGGCGGCGCATTGGTGGTCAGCGGTATGGCACTGGGCGTGGACAGTATGGCGATGATGGGTGCCCTGGACGCCGGTGGCAGTACCATCGCAGTGCTGGGCAGTGGCGTGGACGTGATCTATCCCAAAGAGCATACCCAGGTGTACCAACGGATCCTGGCGGCCGGTGGCTGTATCGTGTCCGAATATATTCCCGGCACTCGACCGGCTGGTCGCAATTTTCCCATACGCAACCGGATCATCAGTGGCCTGTCGGACTGTGGCATCGTGGTGGAGGGCAACTCGACCAGTGGCTCCCTGATCACAGCACGGCACCTGGTCTACCAAGGCAAGAAGGTGTTTGCCGTACCCGGTCAAGTGGGACAGGAAGGGTCAGAGGGACCCAACGAGCTGATCCGCAGTGGTGCCTTGCCCGTGCTGACAGCGGAGGATGTACTGAGCGAATTTGAGTATATCTACCCCAATAGCGTGTTTACCCATGCAGCACACCGTGCCTATCGTACCTTGGATGTGGGAAGACAGTCTCAGGAGACTATGCGGCAAAGCGGTGTGCAGGTGCGTAATACACGCAACTTTGTGGGCGAAGGTACCTACGGCGGTCGCAGCTATACCACACCCTACCCGGATCTGCCGCCGGATCCTTCTACTATGCCAGACACAGAAAATGTCAAAGGCAAGGTGGAGAGCTGGCTGCACGAGGAGCCGGTGCAGGAAATCGAACAGAGACCGGCATCGAAAAAGACAAGATCCCGTCCCGAAGGTTCTCCTATGGGAGAAAGAGAAAAGACGGCAAGGACGACCGGCGATCCTCTCACAAGTGATTCTCTCACAAGTGATCCTCTCACAAGTGATCCTCTCACAAGTGAGAAGAAAAAGCGCTCCGTCCTTGACAAGTTGGGGATCCGACTGCCGGAGAGCGCAGAGGACAGGAAAAAGGGTAAAAAGAGTAAAGAGTTCACGCCGACGCCGGAAAAACTGCAGCCCGAACGAAAAATTGACACAAAAGCCCTTGCCGAAAAGGAAATGCGGGTATATAATAGAATGAAGCCAAACGTCCCTGTGACAGCGGATGAGCTGGTGGCAGCCGGCGGTTTTTCCATCGGGGAAGTGCTGGCTGCTATGACCGTGCTGGAAATGGCAGGTGCCATCGAAGCAGGTAGCGGCGGCTATTTCCTACGTACCGATCCGGACGATATGCCGGTGACGTTGGTGGACGACACAGAGATCGAAGGGTACAACAACCGCTGAGTATCCGCAGGGAAACGATAGAAAGATGAGGAAAGCGCAGAACTATGTACAATCTGGTGATCATGGAATCTCCCACAAAAGCAAGCACAGCCAACAGCTACCTGGGCTCCACGTATAAGGTGGTGGCCTGTAAGGGGCATTTGCGGGACCTGCCTAAGTCAACACTGGGGATCGATCTGGAAAATAATTTCGAAGCGCATTATATCAATATCCGGGGCAAAGGCGAGCTGATCCGGGAGCTGAAGAAGGAAGTCAAAAAGGCCGACCGGATCTACCTGGCAACGGACCCTGACCGGGAAGGAGAAGCCATTTCCTGGCATCTGATGACCGCTCTGGCCATTCCGCCGGAAAAAGCACGCCGGATCACCTTCAACGAGGTGACCAAGACTGCCGTCAAAAATGCCATCAAAGCCCCCAGAGATATCGATATGGATATGGTCAACGCCCAGCAGGCACGCCGGATACTGGACCGTATCGTGGGCTACAAGCTCAGTCCCTTTTTGTGGAAGACGGTGAAAAGTGGCCTGTCAGCAGGACGTGTGCAGTCTGTGGCGACCCGTATCATTGTGGAACGGGAAAACGAGATCCGTGCCTTTGTGCCTAAGGAATATTGGAACATCGACGCCGATCTGCAGACCGGTGACGGTAAGACCTTCCAGACCCACTTCTGGGGTATGGCGGACACCAAGGCAAAGCTGGAGCTTAACAATGCCGCAGAGGCTCAAAGGGTCGTGGATGACTGCATGGGTAAGCCTTTTCTGGTGCAGGAGATCCGCAATGGCAAAAAGCTGAAGAATCCGGCGCCTCCGTTCACCACCTCTACCTTGCAGCAGGAAGCCTCCCGGAAACTGAACTTCCAGTCCCAGCGTACCATGAAGGTGGCGCAGGAGCTGTACGAAGGCTTGAACCTGGGCAGCGAATTCGGTGGCACCCATGGGCTTATCACCTATATGCGTACCGACTCCCTGCGGATCTCCGAAGAAGCACGTGAGATCGCTAAGAACTATATCTGTGAAAAATACGGCGAAGAGTACTATTCTGCCAAGCCGAGGATATACAAAGCCAAAGCCGGTGCCCAGGATGCCCACGAAGCTATTCGTCCGGCTGACCCCACATTGGAACCGGCCAGCGTCAAGAAGCTTTTGTCCTCCGACCAGTATCGGCTGTATAAGCTGATTTGGGACCGGTTTACAGCCAGCCAAATGGAATCGGCGGAGCTTGCCACCGTGCAGACCGATCTGCTGTGTGATAAGTACATCTATCGTACCAGCGGGCACACCGTGAAGTTCCCCGGCTTTATGGCGGTGTACGAGGAATCCACCGACGAGAAAAAAGTGGATGAAGACGGACCCAATGCACGCCTGCCCCAGTTCACCGAAGGAGATGCGCTGACGGCCAAAAAGATCGATCCCAGCCAGCATTTCACCGAACCGCCGGCACGCTACACCGAAGCATCCCTGATCAAATTTTTGGAAGACGAAGGCATCGGTCGCCCCAGCACCTACACGCCTACCATCACCCTGATCATCTCCCGTGGCTACGTAAAGAGAGAAGGCAAGAGCTTAGTGCCGACACAGCTTGGCGAGGTCATCACCAAGATCATGTGCGAGCAGTTCCCGGACATTGTGGACTATAAGTTCACAGCTCATATGGAGGACAGCCTGGACGAGATCGAAAACGGACAAAACACCATGCTGGACGTGTTGAACGACTTCTACGGCGGCTTCAAGAAAGAGCTGGATGCCGCTATGGAAAATGTGTCCAAGGAAGAATTTGACGTGCCGGACGAAGTCACCGACATCATCTGTGAGCACTGCGGCAGCCGTATGGTGGTGAAGAACGGTCGATTTGGCAAGTTCGCCGCTTGTCCCAATTATCCGGCGTGCAAGAATACCAGACCCCTGACCAGAGAAGGGGATGCACTGGTGGAGAAAAAGCCGGAGATCGCACCCATGAAGTGTGAGGTGTGCGGTGCCGATATGATCCTGCGCAACGGCCGTTATGGCAGCTTCTATGCCTGCTCCCGGTATCCAGAATGCAAGTTCACCAAGCAAAAGGTCAAGACCCTGGGCGTCAAGTGTCCCGAATGCGGCGGCGAGATCGTGACCAAATACGGCAAGAACCGCACCATGTTCTATGGCTGCGAAAATTATCCAACCTGTACATTCTCCTCGTGGGATATGCCGACAAACGAAAAATGTCCCCAGTGCGGCAATATGCTCATGCGCAAAAAAGGCAAGAACCACCTGCTGGTCTGCCGGAACGCCAGCTGCGATTTCAAAATCGAAAAGCCGATGGAAGCGGTCGAGGAAGCACCTATTGCCCCGGAAGAAATGGGACAGGAATAAAGCGAACGCTGTTGACTGAAGTCAACACTGATTAAGGTTGAAAATGCGCCAAAAAGCCATAAATCCTAGCTTTTTGCCTCGTTTTCTCGAGTGAATCAGCATAGACTGAACAATACAAATCATAATGGAGCAGAATATGGCAGAGATCAAGATTTACGGTGCAGGCCTTGCCGGATGTGAAGCGGCGTGGCAGGCAGCGAAACTGGGTGTGCAGGTACAACTGTACGAAATGAAACCAAAGAAAAAGTCCCCGGCACACCATGCGGATACCTTTGCGGAGCTGGTCTGCTCCAATTCTCTCCGGTCCGGGGAGATCACCAATGCGGCTGGTCTGCTGAAGGAAGAAATGCGCCGACTGGGCTCTTTGATCATGGAGGCCTGCAGTGTGGCAGCGGTATCGGCCGGTGGTGCGGTGGCCGTGGACAGAGAGCAGTTCTCCGGCTATATCACCGAGAAGATACGCTCTCATCCGAATATCACCGTCATCGAAGAAGAAATGACCGACATCCCGGAAGACGACATCACCGTGGTGGCAACGGGTCCCCTGACCTCCGAAGGTCTGGCAGCGGCGATCCAGGAGAAGATCGGTGGGAAAAGCCTGTCCTTCTTTGATGCAGCTGCACCCATCGTGGACTACGATTCCATCGATATGACCAAGGCTTTCTGGGCGACCCGTTACGACAAAGGCGACCCGGACTACATCAATTGCCCCATGACCGAAGCCGAATACAAAGCATTTTATGCTGCACTGCTGTCTGCCGAGGAAGCCAAGCTCCACGATTTCGAAGAAGGCGAAAAGCTGACGGTGTTCGAAGGCTGTATGCCGGTGGAGGTCATGGCAAGACGTGGTGAGGATACCCTGCGCTATGGTCCCATGAAACCGGTGGGCATCCGACATCCGGAGACGGGCGAAGAATTCTATGCCATTGTCC
This sequence comes from uncultured Ruminococcus sp., assembly GCA_964623635.1. GTDB lineage: Bacteria > Bacillota > Clostridia > Oscillospirales > CAG-272 > UMGS1696. The sequence goes on along the minus strand of CAZUUA010000005.1, from coordinate 34,094 downwards.
AGCTGCGCCGGGAAAACCAGCGTGGCTCCATGTTCAATATCGTTGGGTTCCAGACCCACCTGACCTGGCCGGAGCAGCGGAGAGTGTTCCATATGATCCCCGGTCTGGAAAACGCCGAATTTTTGCGGTATGGCGTCATGCACCGCAATACCTTCCTGTGCTCTCCGGATCTGCTGGACGGCGACTATTCGATGCGTACCAACCACAATACCTACTTCGCCGGACAAATGACCGGTGTGGAAGGCTACATTGAATCGGCCGCATCCGGGTTTGTGGCTGGCGTCAATGCGGCACTGCGAGCCAAGGAAAGGGAAGCGTTCCTGTTCCCGGAGGAGACCATGATTGGCGCCATGGCGTGGTACATTTCCCACGGCGAACAGACCCTGTTCCAGCCTATGAACGCCAACTTCGGCATCGTGCCCCAGCTTGCCAAAAAGGTAAAAGGCGGCAAACGAGCCCGCAACGAAGCCCTTGCCCAGCGTGCTCTTCAAACCATCGATGGGGTGGCCGAGCAGCTGCACGAATGGCAAATGGATCAAAAGGAAGAGAAAGGAGTGGAACTGTCATGAAGATCATTATAGATGCCATGGGTGGTGACAACGCACCGGGTGAGATCGTCCGGGGTGCTGTGGAAGCCGCCGCCCATACCGAATCCAAGCTGGTGCTGGTAGGAGATCAGGCAAAGATCGAAGCTTGCCTGCAGGAATGCCAGACCAACAGCCGACTGTTTGAGATCGTCCATACCGAGGAGACTATCTCCATGGAAGACGATCCCCTGTCTATCCTGCGTGCCAAAAAGAATTGTTCTATGGGCGTAGGGCTACGACTGCTGAAGGAGGATGGCGATGCGTTTATTTCGGCTGGCAATACCGGTGCCCTGCACGCCGGTTCCTCTCTGATCATTCGACCGGTGAAAGGACTGCAGCGTTCTGCCATCACCACACTGCTACCTTTTGAACGTCCCTGCCTGCTGCTGGACTGCGGTGCCAACGTGACCGTCACTGCCGATTATCTGGAGCAGTGGGCGATATTAGGCTCTTTGTATATGCAGCACGTCATGCAGGTGCAGGATCCTGTGGTGGGACTCTTGAACAACGGTACCGAGGAGTGCAAGGGTACACCGATCCAGGTCAATGCCTACCAGAAGCTGAAGACCAACGAAGCGGTGCATTTCCACGGCAATATCGAAGGTAAAGATATTGCCGCCGGTTTGTGCGACGTATTGGTGACCGATGGCTTTACCGGCAACATCACGCTGAAAATGTTGGAAGGCATGACCAAGTTCTTCTTTGGGCAGCTGAAGGAGCTGTATACCCAGAACATGGTGACCAAGCTGTCCTATCTGGCCATGAAGGATCAGCTTCGTGGATTGAAGCGTTCCTTTGACGCATCTGAATACGGCGGCGCACCGCTGCTTGGTCTGCAAAAACCGGTGATCAAGGCCCATGGCAGCTCCGACGCAAGAGCCATTCGCAATGCCGTGCGCCAGGCCGAAGCCTTTATCTCCACCGGTGTCATCGGCAAAATGGAAGAACAAATGAAAAAATACGATCGATCTGTGCTCCGAAACAATGCGGAAGGCAAATCGCAAACCGCAGACCAACCGACTGCGCCAAAAGGAGACCCCCAATGAGCGAGAGCAAAAATCAACATACATCCACGGCCAAGCCTTTTCAGGAAGCACTGCCCAGTGAAGGACTGGAAAAGGCGATCGGCTACACATTTCAAAACAAAGATATTTTGCGTGAGGCTCTGACCCATTCCTCGTATTCCAACGAAAAACGCACCAAAGGCGTCAAGCTGCCCTACAACGAACGCTTGGAATTTCTGGGTGACTCCGTGCTTTCGATCCTGGTCAGCAGTTACCTGTTCGAGTCCTACAGAGACATCCAGGAAGGAGAGCTGACCAAGATCCGTGCGGCAGTGGTCTGCGAAAAGGCGCTGTCCCGTTTTGCCCAAAAGATCCGGCTGGGACTGTATATGCACATGGGACACGGCGAATCCATGAACAACGGCCGCAATCGTCCCTCCATTCTGGCAGACTGCTTTGAAGCACTGCTGGCTGCCATCTACATGGACGCCGGCGAAAACTTCGAACCGGTGCGCACCTTCCTGATGCCTTTTATCGAAGAAGAACTGCACGTGCTGCGAAACAACAGCGTGTTCGTGGATTACAAAACCACACTGCAGCAGATCGTACAGCAGGTAGAAGGCGAGCGGCTGGAATACATTCTGGTGGGTGAAGCAGGTCCGGATCACGACAAGATCTTCACCGTAGAAGCCCGACTCAATAGCAATGTGATCGGCAAAGGCTGTGCCCACTCCAAGCGAGAAGCCGAACAGAACGCCGCCAAGGAAGCATTGGTTTTGTTTGGCGAACAGCCGTAAAACCGAATGAAAAAGCATATCAATATACCCCTGTTTATTCCCCATATGGGCTGCCCGAATCAGTGTGTGTTTTGTGACCAGCACACCATATCGGGCACTTGTTCTTTTCTTCGTGAGAAGGCAAGGGACGAGATCGAAACGGTGCTGTCCACCATTCCGGCAGATACACCCTGTGAAATCGCCTTTTTCGGCGGTTCCTTCACCGGCATCGATCGGAAGCTGATGACCGACCTGTTGGACCTGGCACAAAGTTATGTGGCAAGCGGCAGCGTAGATGGCATCCGTATGTCCACCAGACCGGACTATATCGATCCGGAGATTCTATCGATCCTGTCGCAGTACACGATCTCCGCTGTGGAGTTGGGCATCCAGAGCATGGATGACAGAGTGCTCCAAATGTGCAAACGAGGGCATACGGCATCGCAGACCAGAGCGGCCTGTGCACTGCTGAAGGAAGCCGGGATCCCCTGGGTTGGACAAATGATGATCGGTCTGCCCGGTGCCGCGCTGGAAACGGAACTGGCCTGTGCCCGGGAGATCTGCCAAATGGGCGCCGTGGCGTGCCGGATCTATCCCACCATCGTGCTGCACCACACGGCGCTTGCCGCCTGGACAACATCGGGCATATACACACCGTTGACCGCGGAAGAGGCCGTAGAACGCAGTGCCGCCGTGCTGCAGGTATTTGTGAAAGCCGGTGTGGATTGTCTGCGGATCGGTCTGTGCGACAGCGAAAGCCTGCACGATCCGGCATCTTGTCTGGCCGGTCCGGTGCATCCGGCTATGGGTGAGCTGGTACACAGTCGGCTGTATCGCAATGCCCTGCAGGAAGCGGTGCTCGACTGGCAACAGAAATCGACCGAAAAAGACCTGCTGATCCGGGTGCCTGTTGGAGAAGTCTCTGCCGTTGTCGGACAAAAACGGGAGAACGTGCGCTGGATCGAGGAAAACTATCCGGTACGGCTGCGCAAATTCCAAGAGACCCCAGCGCAAATACGGTACAGCGTGGGTTGCCAAGCAGCGTTTCCACAGAGAAGGGAGCACAGGGACACAGCAAACGCACAGGGAAAGGAGGCGTGACGGTTGTATCTACAATCACTGGAACTACATGGATTCAAATCGTTCCCGGAAAAAACAATATTGCAGTTTCACGATGGCGCAACGGTCATCGTCGGACCCAATGGCAGCGGCAAATCCAACATCACGGATGCCATGCGCTGGGTGCTTGGGGAGCTTTCCACCAAGAACATCCGGGGCAGCAAAATGGAAGACGTTGTATTTGCCGGTGCCGATGGGAAGAAGCCCATGAGCTTTGCCGAGGTCTCCGTGACCTTTGACGACAGCAAGGAACCTAAAGTCCTGAATGCCGGCTACGACGAGATCACCGTGACCCGGCGGTATTATCGTTCCGGAGACAGCGAATATTTCATCAATCGCAAACGAGCGAGACTGAAGGACATTTATGAGCTGTTCATGAATACCGGTATCGGCCGGGAAGGCTACTCCATCATCGGACAAGGCAAGATCGCCGAGATCATCTCCAAGAAAAGCGAAGAACGCCGGTCTGCCTTTGAAGAAAGCGCCGGGATCAGCAAATACCGCTACCGCAAAGTGGAGTCGGAGAAAAAGCTTGCAGAGACCAACGTCAATATGGAACGTGTGGCGGACATTGAAGGTGAGCTGGCTGCCCGGATAGGTCCTCTGGAACGAGACGCTGCCAAGGCAAGAAAATACCTGGAGCTGTACGAACAGAAAAAATCCACCGATGTGGCACTGTGGCTGTACGATGCCGATGTGTACACGGACAACATTCAGAAGGCCGAACGGGACGTAAAAATGTCAGCCCACGAATTGGAGATGGCAGAGGATTCCCGGAAACAGACCGAGGATCGCATCGACCGGTTGTACGAGCAGTCCCGTGCCAACAAGGAAGCATCTCAACATACCCACGAATCCTACAGCATAGCCAGCCAACAAAAAGCAGAATTGGAAGGGGAAGTGCAGGTGGCGATCACCGAAAAAAAGCACAAGACCGACCAGATCCAACTGGAAACATTGGCTGTGGAAGCGGCAAAGGTGGAGGAACAAGCAGCGCTGTCCCGGCTGGAAGAACTGCATAAGCAAACGTCCGAGATCGAGAAAGCCTATCGGTCTGCCGAGGAGGATGCAGAAGCGGCCAGAACAGCCGTAGAGCGTTGTACCGCCGATCGTCATACTGCCACCGAAACCTCCGAAGCACTGCTGGTTTCGCAAAAGCAAAGGGAAGCTACACGGACGGATCTGCTGGTGCGGCGCAATGTGCTGGAGCAAACCGCATCCGGTCGCACAGAACGCCAAAAGGACATTGGTGACGAGATCGCCAAATACCAAAAGGAAGAAGCCGCATACGACCACACCATCGCTGCCTGTGACGAGACTATCGTTGCCTACCAGCGGGAACTGGAAGCTCTGACAGTGACTTTGGCAGAATCGGATGCCACGGCTGCACAGATGGCGCAGAGCATACAGAACCTGCAGAACCAGCTCAATGCCTTGTCGGGGCAACGAGAAGGACTTGTCAGCCGCATGGGTGCCATGAAGCGTATGCAGGAACATTTCGATGGCTACAATACCAGTATCAAATTTGTCATGAACCAGGCGGCAAGTGGCAGACTGCAAGGCATCCACGGACCGGTATCTTACCTGATCAAGGTGCAGCCGGACTATGTGATCGCCATCGAGACCGCTTTGGGCAGTGCGCTGCAGAACATCATCACCGAAGACGAAAACGCCGCCAAGGCTGCCATCGCTGCCCTAAAGCAAAACGGCGCCGGACGAGCCACGTTTTACCCCATCACCACCATCCGTCCTATGGAGCGTGGCAGGGAATTTGATGGTGTCGAGTATGGTGCCGGCTTCATTGGTTATGCCGATGCGCTGGTGGAATGCGACGACCGATACCGCAACATCATCCGTTCCCAGCTGGCTCGCACGGCTGTGTTCGATACGCTGGATCATGCTACCGATATGGCAAGACGCAAGAATTGGCGGATCCGTGCGGTCACATTGGACGGACAGATCATCAACGCCGGCGGTTCCTTTACCGGTGGACAGTCGAAAAGGGAAAGCGGCATTTTGACCCGTTCGACCCAGATCGACCAGCTGGAAGGGGAACTGACCAAGCTGGACGCCAGTTTAACGAAGGGCAAGGCTGCGCTAACAGAGCTGCAAAAGAAAGCAGAAGCATCGGCGACACTGGAGAAAAACGACAAAGAAAAACGTTCCATGCTACAAACACTTTTGCAAGCGGAGCAGTCCTGTCGCAACGAGAACCAGGCGAAAAAAGAATTCATCACGGGACTCATTGCCAATCTGCTGCGGGACCAACAAGAGCTTGCCGAAAACGAAAAGCAAAGTGCCGTCGATCTGGCCGCATTGACAGAGCGAATCGCCGTCATCGAAGGAGAGATCGCCGCCATCGTGGCAAAACGAGAAGCACTTGCCCTGACCATACATGACATGGAGGATACGCTGGAGAGCTGGCAGGATCGCTGGCAGGAATGTCGGATCCAGCTGGCTACACTGGCACGGGACAAGGAAAACGGGGAAAACCTGCTATCCGATGGACAGGCCCGTCTGGACACGATCCGGGAAAACCTCCAAAAAAGCCGGACCCACATCCAGACCTATCAAGAGGAGATCCAAGCTTTAGATATGCGGATCGCCGAAAAAACAGAAGCACAGACGGCATTGGCAGACAGCCTTGCTGCACTGCAGGAAAAGAAGCAGGCGCTGCTGGTCTCCGGGGACGCAATGGATAAGGAAATGGCAGAGCTGCAGGCCAAGCTGAAAGGGCAAAGCAGCACCATCGAGATCGTGTCGGTGTCCCACAACAAAAACGAAACAAAGCTGACAAACCTGCAGGCGGAGTACGACAAAATGACGGCAAAGCTGTGGGATGAATACGAGCTGACCTATGCCACAGCCCAAACCTGGATGCAGGAAGCGGAACTGGTACCGATCGGGAAGGATGAACGCACGGCTGCCCTTGCCAAGCAAAATACCCTGAAGATCGAGCTGCGGTCTCTGGGGCACGTGAACGTGGACGCCATCCAGGAGTACACCGAGGTCAAGACTCGGTACGATTATATCAAGGCGCAAATGGACGACCTGAACCGTGCCAAGGAGGAGCTGGAGAAGATCTTGTCCGGTATCGAGCAGGAGATGCGTGAGATCTTCCTTGCGGCCTTTGCCAAGATCAATACCTATTTTGGGCAGGTGTTCCGGGAGCTGTTTGGCGGCGGCAATGCAGAAGTGGTGCTGACCGATCCGGAGAATCCCCTGACCTGTGGCATCGACATCAACGCAGCACCGCCGGGCAAGACCATCAAGAATCTGAACCTGCTGTCCGGTGGGGAACAGGCCTTCATCGCTATCGCCTTGCTGTTTGCGCTCATCAAGGTCAACCCGTCCCCGTTCTGTATCTTTGACGAGATCGAAGCGGCACTGGACGAGACCAATGTGGCACGAGTGGGACGGTACGTGAAGAAATACACCAGCGAAATGCAGATCATCATGATCTCCCACCGCCGTGGCACCATGGAGATCGCCGACACTCTATACGGCGTGACCATGCCCCAGCCGGGTGTGTCCAAGGTGACGACGGTGGATCTGACGATGGACAAAGAAGCATTATTACAATAACAAAGTGAGGAAGTATATGGGATTTTTTGACAAACTGAAGGCCGGACTGGAAAAGACCAAAAATGCCGTGTTCGGACAGGTCAACGAAGTGGTCAAGTCCTTCCGCAAGGTGGACGAGGAGCTGCTGGAAGAATTGGAAGAGATCATGATCTGTGCCGATATGGGCATGACCACCACCGAACGGATCCTGGACGAGCTGCGGGATCGCATCAAATCGGAGAAGATCAAGGATGCCGATGACGTCAAGGTGGCACTGGCAGAGATCCTGCGTGACATGGTCGGCGAAGGAGAACCGCTGCATCTGGACACCACGCCGTCTGTGATTCTGGTGATCGGCGTCAATGGGGTAGGGAAAACCACCTCCATCGGGAAGATCGCCCATCACCTGAAGGAAGAAGGCAAGACAGTCGTGGTCGCCGCTGCCGATACCTTCCGGGCCGCCGCCATCGAACAGCTTGCCGTGTGGTGTGACAGAGCCGGTGTGGAGCTGGTGAAGCAAAGCGAAGGCTCCGACCCGGCGTCCGTGGTGTTTGATGCCATCGCCGCTGCCAACAAACGGAAGGCCGACGTGTTGATCGTAGATACCGCCGGACGACTGCACAATAAGGTGGGGCTCATGGATGAGCTGGCCAAGATCAACCGCATCATTGCCAGAGAGCTGCCGGATGCGTCCCGGGAAACCCTGCTGGTACTGGATGCCACTACCGGTCAGAACGCCGTGATGCAGGCACAGAAATTCAAGGAAGCTGCGGATATCACCGGTCTGATTTTGACCAAGCTGGACGGAACTGCCAAAGGCGGCGCCATTTTCTCCATTAAGGAAGAGGTGGACATTCCCGTGAAGTACATTGGCGTAGGCGAACAGATCGACGATATGCAGCCATTCGATGCACAAATGTTTGCCGATGCCTTGTTGGCTGAGGATACCCGTTTGGCAAAAGAAACAGAAGATGGAGAAGAATGATGCTGGAATTTGTGCTGGCTTCCAATAATAGGAAGAAAATTGCAGAATTTGGAACAATCCTGTCCTCTCTTTCGTCAGATAGCGCAATACATACCTTACGAGAGATCGGTTATACAGAGGATATAGAGGAGAACGGCACGAGCTTTGCGGAAAATTCTCTGATCAAAGCATTGGTGCCTGCTGGTATGGGAAAGATCGGTATGGCCGACGACTCCGGTTTGACGGTGGATGCACTGGACGGTGCGCCGGGGATCTACTCCGCACGCTACGCCGGGGAACATGGTGACGATGCTGCCAACCGGGCCCTGCTGCTGCAAAACCTGAAAGACGTGCCGGACGACAAGCGAGGTGCCGCCTTTGTGTGTGTGATTACCGTGGTGTTCCCGGAAAGCTTAGGCTTTACTGTACCGGAACCGTATCGGATCGATCGGGCGCTGGCCGCCCAATACGGTGTGGAGCCGGCGTGCGTGTTGTCCGTCCGTGGAGAATGCCGTGGCACCATCGGATATACCGAACAGGGCGACGGTGGCTTCGGCTACGACAACCTGTTCCGTTGCCCCACATACGAGGACCGTACCTTTGCCCAGATCACCCAGGACGAAAAGAACGCCGTCAGCCACCGGGGACACGCCGTGGAGCTTCTCAAAAAAGCGCTGACAGAGATGAAAATAGGAGAATAATATATCATGCTAAATAGCAAACAAAGAGCCCAACTGCGCAGCATCGCATCCCAGACCGATGCCATTTTCCAGATCGGCAAAGGTGGTATTGGTGACGCCATGTGCAAGTCTCTGACCGATGCCTTGGAAGCCAGAGAGCTGGTCAAGATCAGTGTGCTGGAAAACGCCGCCGAATCTGCCAGAGACTTTGCCGACCGGATCGCCGAAGCCACAGCCTCTGAGGTGGTCGCCGTGATCGGCCGCAAGATCGTACTCTATAAGAAAGCCGAAAAGCCGGAGCACCAAAAGATCTCCGCACAGCTGTAAACGCAGACGACAGAAACGTCAAGAAAAGGAGGCAAGTGCCTATGGAAAAGCTCGGACTGTATGGCGGTACATTTGCTCCACCGCATCGGGGACATATCCACGCCGTTCACGCCTTTCTGGCACACGTTCCCGTGGATGAACTGTTGGTGATGCCTACCTTCGTGCCACCGCATAAGGTACAGGCTGCAGGCGATACACCGGCACTGCGGCTGGAAATGTGCCACGCTGCCTTCGATGCGATCGAACGTGTGACAGTTTCTTCCTATGAGATCGACCGAGGCGACGTGAGCTATACGGTGCAGACCCTGCGTCACCTGACAAAGCCGGCGCGTGAGATCTATCTGCTCTGCGGCACCGATATGTTTCTGACCCTGGAACGGTGGTACCAAGCGGACGAGATATTTCGACTAGCAAAAATCGTGTGCGTGTCCCGGACAGAGCAGCTGCAGAAGACCATCGAGGAGACCGCCGCACGATACCGACAGGTCCATGATGCCACCTGTATCCTGCTGCCGGATGCACCGCTGGAAATTTCTTCCACACAAATTCGAGAAGCCATCCAGACCGGAGAACCTCTGACCGCACTGGTGCCGCCGGAAGTCGAGTCGATCCTGCGTCGGGAAAATGTATACAAAGGAAATACGCTATGATCACAGAAGAAATGGTAGAAGAGCTGCGTGAACTGGTTCGACCGAGACTGACTGAAAAGCGCTACAGACACACGCTGGCGGTAGAAGCCAAGGTTGTCGAGCTGGGGCAGATGTTCTTGCCGGAGATGATCCGAGAACTGCGTGTGGCTGCACTGCTTCACGATATCACCAAAAAGGACGAGCTTGCCACCCAGTTGCAGTACTGTGCAGCATTGGGCTTGTCGGTGCAGGAAACGGACACCTATGCACCCAAGACCTTCCACGCTATGACCGCCGCTGCTATCGTACAGCGAGACTTTCCAGCCTACGCCACCGAAGCTGTGGTAAACGGTGTCCGCTGGCACACCACTGGCCACGCCAATATGACGCTGTTTGAATACCTGGTGTACCTGGCAGACTACATCGAGGATACCCGCACCTTTGCCGACTGCGTAACGCTGCGAGAATATTTTGCAGAACAAATGGCAAAGGCAGGATCCGACAAAGAAAAGCAGGACGCTTTGCACCGGACCCTGCTGCTCTCCTTTGATATGACCATCCGTGGACTCATTGAAGAGGGAAACCCCATTGGAAAAGACACCTTGGATGCCAGAAACGAACTGATCTATATACTGAAATCTCCCAGTGTCTGCCACTGACAGGCTGACAGAGAAAGGTACCTGAAATGTCCAATAAACCCTCGAAAGACAAAGACGAAGTAGGCACGGCGCAGATCCCCTCGGAGGTCGATGACGATATTGCCCAATATTATCCCGACGGCGATTATGCCAGCATGGCCGACGACGATGAAGACTACGAAGCACTCCTGAAGAAAAAGCAAAAGCTGCGCCGCAAACGGGGACGTATGACCAGAGCCCAACGTGCGCTGATCACAGGGATCTTTGTGGTATACGCTGTCGTACTGTGCGCTGCGGCCTGGATGATCTTCTATCGCCCGAATACCGGCGGCGAAGAGACCCAGATCCCCTTTGACACCAATCCGGTACAGCTGGAAACAACTGCTACAGAGACCGACGAGACCACCGCAGCAGCCGATGAGAAAACACCCATTGGCGGCGAATATCGGGTGCAGGATGGGATCTATAATATTCTGGTGGTGGGACATGACAGAGCCGCTTCCTTAGCCGATGTGGTCATGCTGGTCAACTGCGATACCGCCAATGGGGACGTGACCGTCATGCAGCTTCCCAGAGACACCTGCGTGGAGAATTTTGTTACCAATAAGATCAACGCCGCTTTTTCCACCTACTATAATGCTGCCTTAAAGGAATACCGGGACGATGATTCCGTGGATCCTTACAAGGTGGCGGCAGAGGATTTTGCGTCCCTGCTGGAACAAAATCTGTGTATCCAGATCCACCACACCGCCGTGCTGAATCTGGACGGACTGGTGAACATCGTGGATGCCCTTGGCGGTGTGGAGCTGTACGTGCCTCAGGCCATGGTATACAACGACCCGGAGCAGGATCTGTATATCAATATCCCGGAAGGCTACCAGACCTTGAGCGGTGCCCAGGCCGAGTGCTTTGTTCGCTATCGTTCCGGCTATGTGCAGGCCGACCTGGGTAGAGTGAACGCACAGAAGATCTTTATGACGGCACTGATGCAGAAGATCAAGAACAGCTTTACCATCTCCAATACCGCAACACTCACCAAGGTCGCCGAAGAGATCTTCAAAAACCTGCATACGGATCTGAAGGTGTCGGACATTTTGTTCTATGCCAAATTCCTGCTGCAGGTGGATCTGTCCAACATGACCATGCTGACCATTCCCGGTAACGCCGCCTACGACAGCCGGGGACATTCGTATTATGTGATCAACCGAGCCGCAACGCTGGACGCCATCAACCAGTACTACAACATCTACGACACGGAGATCACCGACGGCATATTCGACCGAAACACCATCTTCTGCCTGGACGATTATCTGCTGGAGCCGTACTACTACGCCGATGCGGAGACCACATTGGACGGTTCCTACAATGCCCAGGATGTGAACGATAACTCCATCTATATTCCCAATATTTCGTGAGGAGGATAGAAAAAATGAAGCGTATCTGTTGTCTGCTGCTGGCGACACTACTTTTGACCGGCTGTACATCCAACGGAGACCTTGGTATCATCGGCGGTGCAGATGGACCGACAGAGATCATTGTCGGCAAGTCCGATGGCGATGCGGTGATCCACTACGATGCGATCCCGACTCTGGATGGCGTACCGACCCCACCGGGTGACTTTGATACCGGCTGGAAATATGCAGAAATGAACTCTGTCAATATCCGCATGAAGAACGTGACCCTCCAGGATTACAAAACCTATACGGAGGAGACCCTGCCGGATATGGGCTATCCGGCCATGGAAAGCGCTGTTCAGTCGGATGTGGAGACCCAGCTGTACGCCCAGCATACCGGGGACAAATACCTACTGCAGCTGGTCTACGATATGAATACCAGCGAACTGATGGTAACGGCCTTGGAACAATAAGGTAAAATTGTGCAAATTACCCCATTGACAAACGCCTGAAAATGTGGTACACTAACCTTATACTATGAAATGCACTCATAGGGAAACGGAACGGATGTGCGCCGAACAGAGAACTGCCGGAAGGTGCAAGGCAGCGGCAGAACCCGATTCCTCTGGTCCCTTAGCAGCTGACCCGAACATAGCTGTTTTGTTTCAGTAGGGTCTGCCGGCTGCTCCACCGTTATCGGGAGACGGCATCACAGTCGTGCCGGAGTGGGTGTTTTTGCACCAACCAGAGTGGTACCACGGGAGCTATGGCCCTCGTCTCTGTCGGAGATCGATGGAGACGGGGCTTTTTATACGTGTACGAAAATACTACAAAGAAATACGAAAGGAATGATACGATGGATATGGAAAACAATATGCAGAATACTGCGGAACCGGAAAAGACCATCACAGCGGAAGACGTAGCTACGCCGGAAGCCTTGGCAAGATATATCGTACAGGTGCTGGACAATAAGAAGGCAAAGGATATCAAGCTGCTGCACGTAGAAAAGCAGACCGTCATCGCCGACTATTTTGTCATCTGCACCGGTAACTCCCGTACCCAGATCAAATCGCTGGCAGACGAGGTGGAATATAAGCTGTCTCTTGTGGGTATCGATCCCATGCACACCGAAGGCGCCGACACCGGCATTTGGGTGTTGCAGGATTTCGGTAACGTGATCGTCCACATCTTCAACAGAGATGCCAGAGACTTCTACAAGCTGGATAAGCTGTACATGGACACCACCGAGCAGGATATTTCCGCACTGCTGACGGAAGAATGAGATTATTTCAAATCAATAAAGAAGGACAACAATATGAAATACGATTTTGCAAGTATTGAGAAAAAGTGGCAGGATCGGTGGGAAGAAGCCGGTATCTTCCATGCAAAAGAAGATCACACCAAGCCCAAGTTCTACGGCCTGGTAGAATTCCCCTATCCCAGTGGCGCCGGTATGCACGTAGGTCACATCAAAGCCTACTCCGGCCTGGAAGTGGTCTCCCGGAAGAGACGGATGGAAGGCTACAACGTGCTGTTCCCCATTGGATTTGACGCATACGGTCTGCCCACTGAAAACTCTGCCATCAAGTTCAACACCCATCCCCGGATCCTGACTGACCGAAACATCGAAAAGTTCTCCTCTCAGCTGAAGCGTGTGGGCTTCTCCTTTGACTGGACGAGAGTGATCGACACCACCGACGAAGGCTACTACAAGTGGACCCAGTGGATCTTCCGGAAAATGTTCGACGCCGGGCTGGTGTTCCGTGCCACCACGCTGGTCAACTACTGTCCCCACTGCAAGGTCGTGCTGTCCAACGAAGACTCCCAAGGCGGCAAGTGCGACATCTGCCACAGCGATATCGTGCAGAAGTCCAAGGACGTTTGGTACCTGCGGATCACCGAATACGCCGATAAGCTACTGCAGGGTCTGGAAACCGTGGATTACCTGCCCAACGTGAAGCTTCAGCAGGAAAACTGGATCGGCCGCTCCGTGGGTGCATTCGTGAACTTTGGCTTGACAAATTGCGACGATACCCTGCGGATATACACCACACGCTGCGACACCATGTTCGGCGTTACCTTCATGGTCATTGCTCCGGAACATCCCATCATCGAAAAGTACGCAGATCGCATCTCCAACATGGATGCCCTGAACGCATACAAGGAAGAATGCGCCAAGAAGACCGAATTCGAGCGTACCCAGCTGGTGAAGGATAAGACCGGCGTGTGCATCGAAGGTATCCGTGCGATCAACCCGGCCAATGGCAAGGAGATCCCGATCTTCATTTCCGACTACGTAATGATGGGCTATGGTACCGGTGCGATCATGGCCGTACCTGCCCACGACGAACGGGACTACGACTTTGCCAAGAAGTTTGGTATCGATATTATCGAAGTCATCAAAGGCGGCAACATCGCAGAAGCAGCCTACACCGGCGACGGTGAAATGGTGAACTCCGAATTCCTCAATGGCATTGCTACCAAGAAGGAAGCCATCGAAAAGATGCTTGCATACCTGGGCGAGAAGGGTATCGGCGAAAAGGGCGTGCAGTACAAGATGAAGGACTGGGCGTTCAACCGGCAGCGGTACTGGGGCGAACCCATTCCGATCATCCATTGTCCGCACTGCGGCATGGTGGGCGTTCCCTACGAAGAGCTGCCCCTGCGTCTGCCCGATATGGAAAAGTTTGAGCCCGGTGAAGGTGGCGAAAGTCCGCTGGCCCGGATCGAATCCTTTGTCAATTGCACCTGTCCCAAGTGTGGCGGTCCTGCCAAGCGGGAAACCGATACCATGCCCCAGTGGGCCGGCTCGTCCTGGTACTTCCTGCGCTACACCGATCCGCACAACACCGAAGCCCTGGCCGATCCGGAGAACCTGAAGTACTGGCTCCCCGTAGACTGGTACAATGGCGGTATGGAGCACGTGACCCGGCATATGATCTACTCTCGGTTCTGGCACCGCTTCCTGTACGACATCGGCGTGGTACCCACTGCAGAGCCTTACGCCAAGCGGACCGCACAGGGTCTGATCCTGGGGCCCGACGGCGAAAAAATGTCCAAGTCCAAGGGCAACGTGGTTGACCCCAACGAAGTGGTAGACGAATACGGCGCAGACGTGCTGCGTGTGTACATCCTGTTCATGGGCGACTATGCCTCTGCCGCACCGTGGAGTGAAAACAGCGTGAAAGGCTGCAAGCGGTTCTTGGACCGTGTGGCATCCCTGCCGGATATGGTCAAGGGTGAAGGCGAGACTCCCAAGCTGGCGTCCTCCTTCCACAAGACCATCAAGAAGGTCAGCCAGGACATCGAAGAAATGAAGTTCAACACAGCCATTGCCGCTATGATGTCTCTGGTGAACGATATTGCCGAGGTGGGCTCTCTGACCAAGGACGAGCTGGTTTCCTTCATCTCCATCCTGTGTCCCTTTGCACCGCATCTGTGCGAAGAGATCTGGGAAAGCTTGGGTGGCAAGGGCTTCCTGTCCATGGCTGCATGGCCTATGTGGGACGAAGCCAAGACCGTGGACAGCGAAGTAGAAATCGCTGTGCAGATCTGTGGTAAGCTGAGAGGGACGATCACCATCGCTGTCGATGCCGATAAGGATACCGTTATCGCCGCAGCCAAAGCAGACCCGAAGATCGCCGCTATGCTGGAAGGCAAGCAGATCGTCAAGGAGATCTACATCCCCGGCAAGATCGTCAATATCGTGGCAAAGTAATCGAGCGTGTGAACGATGGAAAGAAAATTGCAGATTTCTGCAAAGAAATTTGCAAATCCTATTGACAAAACGGGAAAAATCCTGTATAATATATAAGAGGTAATTCCGTTGGGGGTTCCTCAGTCGCCGAATGCGAAGGGAGGGAAAACGGATGGCAGAAGTAAGAGTTAAGGAAAATGAATCTCTCGATAGTGCGCTTCGTCGTTTCAAGAGACAGTGCCAGAGATCGGGCATTCAGGCTGAACTTCGCAAGAGAGAATGCTATGAGAAGCCCAGCGTAAAGAGAAAGAAGAAGTCCGAAGCAGCCAGAAAGCGCAAGTATAAGTAATTTTCTGTAAGCTTACATGAGGAGATCGGTTCGATGAAAATCGTGCTGGTCTCCTTTTTCCGTATGTACACATACCAAAAACACTGCCCATTTCGTTGGGAACGTCCTTGTATCCGGATATTCCCAAACGAATGTGACAGTGCATAGGTATAAAGATCGCTACGTTTTGCGTTGTTCAAACACGTGGTGTTTTTGCTTTAGTCGAACACGCGACGTTTTGCGTCAGTCAAACACGTGGTGTTTTGCGTTAGTCGAACACGCCAGTGGACAGATACCGTTCGCCTGTATCCGGCAGCAGGGCTACGATCATTTTGCCACGGTTTTCCGGACGTGCAGCCAACACAGTAGCAGCGTGTACGGCAGCACCGGCAGAGATCCCAACCAGCAGTCCTTCCGTCTTGGCCAATGCTTTGGTGGTAGCATAGGCATCCTCATTGGCGACCGGCAACACCTCGTCCAACAGTGAACGATCCAGAATGTCCGGTACAAAATTGGCGCCAATGCCCTGGATCTTGTGAGGACCAGCCTTTCCGGTGGACAGCAGCGGCGACGTCTCCGGCTCTACTGCCACGATCTGCACTGCCGGGTTCTGCTCCTTCAGGTACCGTCCCACGCCGGTCACCGTGCCACCGGTGCCCACACCGGCTACGAAAATGTCCACCTTGCCATCCGTGTCCTCCCAGATCTCCGGGCCTGTGGTGCGATAGTGCGCATCCGGATTGGCAGGGTTCACAAACTGCCCAGGGATGAAGCTATTCGGTGTTTCCTTTGCCAGCTCCTCCGCTTTAGCCACGGCGCCGGCCATCCCCAGCTTGCCATCGGTCAACACGATCTGGGCGCCATAGGCAGCCAGCAGCATCCGTCTTTCGGCGCTCATGGTCTCCGGCATAGTCAGGATCACCTTGTAACCCTTTACCGCAGCTGCCATTGCCAGGCCGATCCCGGTGTTGCCGCTGGTGGGCTCGATGATCACGCTGCCCGGCTGCAGAAGACCTGCCTTTTCCGCTTCCTCTACCATGGCCAGTCCCACACGATCCTTCACACTGCCCGCCGGATTGGCTCTCTCCAACTTGGCAAGCACCACCGCATCCAACTCTTTCCCATAGCGGCTCAGCTGCACCAAAGGCGTCTTGCCTACCAGTTCCGTCACAGATCCATAAATACGCATATCTCATTGCCTCCTGCATTTCCTATTGAGTATGTAGGAATTATACCACATTCACGCTGCTTTGTCAATAGGTTTGGCAGAAATTCTTGTGTAAAAATGGCAGCTCTTTTCTGTGTGCCTATTGACAAATGGCACAAAATCCGGTATACTGTAACCAGAGAGATCAATCTATGCAAAGGAGTATCATCATGTCCGATTTACTTGTAAAACTGTACGATCTGCCCGATATCACGCCATATGTCCAAAAGGTGCAGGAACAGGGGATCACCCTCCGCCGTCCCATAGGCCCGGAGAATTACGCCGTCATCCAATGGATCCGGGACCACTTTGGCGCCGGCTGGGCTGGGGAAGCCGAGAACGCATTCTTCCGTTCGCCCAAGGGGATCTATATCGCTCTCCATGAGGCGGACGAAGGTTCCCGGATGTTGGGCTTTGCCTGCTATGACGCCACCGTCAAAGGCTTCTTTGGCCCCACCGGTGTGGATGAAGCCGAACGAGGGAAGGGTATCGGTGCGGCACTGCTGCTGCTGTGTCTCCATGCCATGTGGGAAGAAGGCTACGGCTACGGCATCATCGGTTCCGCAGGCCCCGTGGATTTCTATAAAAAGGTCTGCGGCGCCACCGTCATCGAAGGCTCTTCTCCGGGTGTGTACAAAGGGATGCTGAAATAAACAAAACCCCATGTTTGGTATGTGCCGGTCAAACGATGAAAAACACAAGATCGGCATATACCAGACCCACGGCAAAAAATCTTTTGATACAAAACAAAAACAGGCACGACGTAAAATCATGCCTGTTTTTATATTGTATGCTAAACTTACTGTGCCTGTACAGAGTAGTTGGGTGCTTCCTTGGTGATGCTGATGTCGTGGGGATGGGATTCACGCAGACCATTGCCGGTGATCTTCACGAACTTGCCGTTTTCCTTCAGCAACTGTACAGTCTGGGTGCCGCAGTAGCCCATACCGGAACGCAGACCGCCAACCAGCTGGTAGATGGTGTCGGACACAGCACCCTTGAAGGGAACACGACCTTCTACGCCTTCGGGAACCAGCTTCTTCTGGTTTTCCTGGAAGTACCGGTCCTTGGAACCCTTTTCCATAGCGGCCAGAGAACCCATGCCTCTGTATACCTTGAACTTACGACCCTGGTAGATTTCGGTGTCTCCGGGGGATTCTTCACAGCCGGCCAGCAGGGAACCGATCATGACTACGTCAGCACCGGCAGCGATAGCCTTGGTCAGGTCGCCGGAGTACTTGATACCACCATCGGCGATCACCGGGATACCGGCCTTGGCAGCCACTTCGTAAGCGTTCATGATTGCGGAAACCTGAGGCACACCGATACCGGCAACGATACGGGTGGTACAGATGGAACCGGGGCCGATACCGACCTTGATGGCGTCTGCACCGGCTGCGATCAGGTCAGCAGCAGCTTCGGTGGTGGCGATGTTACCGGCGATCAGCTGGCAATCCGGGAAGGCTTCCTTGACCTTGCCTACGCACTTGATGATGTTCTGAGAGTGGCCATGGGCAGAGTCCAGAACTAAGAAGTCTGCACCGGCCTTCAGCAGCGCACCGGCTCTTTCGACCACGTCAGCGGTCACACCAATGGCAGCACCGCAGAGCAGACGACCCTGTGCGTCCTTGGCAGAGTTGGGGTACCGTTCGGCCTTCTCGATGTCCTTGATGGTGATCAGACCCTTCAGACGGTTGTCTTTGTCTACGATGGGCAGCTTCTCGATCTTGTGGTGCCGCAGGATCTCACGAGCTTCGTCCAGAGTAGTGCCTACGGGAACGGTGATCAGGTTTTCCTTGGTCATCACGTCCTTGATCGGTACGTTGAAATCGTCCATGAACCGCAGGTCACGGTTGGTGATGATACCGATGAGCCGGCCGTCGTTGTCGCAGATCGGCACACCGGAGATTTTGTACTTGCCCATGAGCTCGTCAGCTTCGTACACATAGTTGTCAGCACCCAGGAAGAAAGGATCGGTGATAACGCCATTTTCACTGCGCTTTACCCGTTCCACCTGGTCACACTGAGCCTCCACGGACATATTCTTGTGGATGGTACCTGCGCCGCCCTCTCGTGCCATAGCGATCGCCAGAGCGGACTCCGTGACCGTATCCATAGCCGCACTCATCAGCGGGATGTTCAGGGTGATCTTCTTTGTCAGTTGCGTTTTCAGACAGATGTCCCGAGGCAGGACTTCGCTCTTCTGGGGGATCAGCAGCACGTCGTCGAACGTCAATCCTTCGTAAGCGATCTTGCTTGCCATAACGCTGTTTTGCATGGTTTTGACCTCACCTTTTCTTTTAGATTTTTATAATATTACAGAATATTGTAAACGCAATATATGTGCATTGTCACGCTAAGCTGCTGCGTCAAGCTAACTGTTCCAGAATATCCGTCAGATACGCTCTGGCGTGCAGAATATCCTTGGTCTGCTGTTCGCCGTCGATCTCGCGCTCAATGGTGATAGCACCGTCGTAGCCCAGCTTTTTCAGACCGGCCAGCACACCATGGAAGTCCACCTTGCCATCGCCGATCCGTGCTTCTGCGCCCAGATGGGTACCATCCGTGGGATAGAAACCGTCCTTGGCGTGGAGATTGCGGACATACTTGCCGATCACATCCAGCGCATCCACCGGGTTTGCCTTGCCGTACAGGATCAGGTTGGCGGTATCCAGATTCACACCCAGATTGTCCGTGCCCACCGTCTCGAAGCACCGCAGCATCGTCACCGGCGTTTCCTGCCCGGTCTCAAACAGCAGATATTGTCCGTTCTGCTTCAGGTGCAGTGCCAAAGTCCGTACCGCATCGCAGAAGGGCAAGAACGCAGGATCGTTGGGGTTTTCCGGAATAAAGCCCATGTGGGTGATCACATCGGTCAGTCCCAGCCAGTGGGCAAAATCCGCACCGTCGCAGAGATTCTGCAGCCGCTCGGCTCGATATGCTTCCGGCACCAGACCCAAAGTCTTCGGTCCCTCGGTAAAGTTCCAAACTGCCGGGCCACTCCAGCCGCACCAGAATGCAGAAGGCTGTACGTGATATTCATCCAGCAGCGCACGTACCTTGACCGCATTCTCCTTGGTCCACAAAGCAGGTGCAAAGGAGAGAAGCTGACAGGACGTAAATTCATGGGTCTGCAGGGCAGCCAACTGCTCCGCAAAGCCGTCCAGTCCGTTCAAGTTGACGCATACACCAATTTTCATAATAATAACCTCTTTCTTACCAGTCTTCGTGGCTCTTCTGTAAAAAAAGAAACACTACCTATTAAATAGAAATTATACAGAAAAAAGCAGCTTTTGTCAATGGCTATAGCGCACAATCTCACAGGGTCGTCCATCCGATTTTTTGGTGGGGAAACGGAACGAATACCCATATATGCACATATTGTGCTGCCATGACACAACAGAATGGGAAATACACAAAGACTGCGTGGATCACACGAAAGGAATAAAAGTGTACCAAAGCCCCGGCATATCCTATAGGAGACACACCGGGGAACCATGGTAATAAAAGAACAACCCACATTTCTGTAGGTTGTTCCAGCCGTATCGCTATGCGCAGACATAGCACGGCGTACAGACAGAATTAGTCAGCAAACTTGATCTCAACTTCGTGACCGCAAGCGGCAGACTTGTTGATACCATCGATGATGGCCTGGTTGTACAGGATCTGAGAAGTGGGAACCGGTGCGGGACCATTCGTCTTGATAGCATCCAGGAAGGAACGGATCTTCTTGTCGAACAGGCCAGCGCCCTTGTTTTCCAGGATCGGAATAACGGTGTCGAATCTCTGACCGGCGATGTCGTGGTACAGAGTCATAGCGCCGCCAACAGAGCCGTTCCAGCAGTCGGTAGAGGGAATACGCAGAGCGCCTTCGGTACCGAAGATGATGGTGTCACCGGGAGTATTTACGTGCATAGCCCATGCAATACGGAAGTCCAGGATGATGTCGCCTTCCAGACGAACGAATGCAGCAGCAAAGTCGTCAACGGAGAAACGAGCAGCATCAGCACCGTTGTACTTGGGGTTCTTGCCGAAGAAGTCGGAGGTGTAACCGGAAACGGTCAGCGGCTTCGGATAACCGATAGCATTCAGAACCATATCCAGAGAGTAGCAACCGATATCACCCAGAGCACCGATACCACCGGTGGACTTTTCGATGAAGGTAGATCCCGGGATACCACGACGACGACCGCCACCGGTCTGGATGTAGTAGATCTTACCCAGAACGCCGGAGTCCACGATCTTCTTGATCATCTGCATATTGGCATCGAAACGGGGCTGGAAGCCAACGGAAATGAAGGCGGTAGAAGCCTTTTCAGCAGCGCAAACAGCTTCAGCTTCTTCCAGGGTTACGGTGAAGGGCTTTTCCAGCAGAACGGGGATGTTGTGCTCCATAGCGTAGATAGCGGGAGCAGCGTGCTGGGTGTTGTAGGTACAGATGGAGATACCATCCAAGTCGGGTTCGTTGTCGATCAGTTCCTTGTGGCTGGGATAGAAACGAACGCCTTCTACGCCGAATCTTTCCATGAACTTTTCAGCCTTGCCGGGGATCAGGTCAGCGGCAGCAACGATCTCAACGTCGGGCTGGTTCTTGTAGCTCTGGATGTGAGATTCTGCGATCCAACCGGTACCGATGATAGCGATCTTAAACTTGTGATCGGTGTCGTAAACCTTTTCTTCTGTGGTAGCCTGCTTGAATTGGCTCAGTACTGCATCAGACATTGTAATGTCCACCTTTCGTGTGTTATGTATGTTCCTTACCGGGAGCATCTTCCCGGATCAAAGACAACTGAATTGTAGCGGTTTTGGTCTTACCAACCAACGGAGGCCAGATTTTCTCTGGACTTGGCAATGCATTCCATTCTGGACAGACCCATAGAGGGCTCATCCTGTTCTACGACCACCCAGGAAGCACCGGCGTCTACAGAGGCATCCAAGATGGCCTTCATATCCTGCATACCGGAGCCGAAAGGACGGAACTCGAACGTGGATTCTTCTTCTTCCTTTTCCTCTTCATCCAGACCGATCAGCGCATACAGATGGCTGGGCAGCTTGCCGCTCATGAAGAAGTCCTTCAGATGTACGACCGGCGCACGACCGGTGTACTTGCGTACATAGGCGGCCGGTTCTTCACCACCGACATTGACCCAGCAGGTATCCAGCTCGGTCTGCAGATAATCGGCAGGTACACGATTGTACAGGATATCCAGACCATATTCGCCATCCACCTTCTTGAATTCGAAGTCGTGGTTGTGGTAGAGCAAGGTCAGACCCATTTCGTGTGCCATCTTACCGATCTTGGCAATGACTTCGATGGTCTCTTCGAACTTTTCAGCACCCGGACGGCGTTCTTCGGTCACATAGGGAACGACTACGAACTTGCAGCCGATCTCCTTGTATGCGGAGAGCGTGCCTTCGGTGTCGGCGATCATATCGACCAGTGGTACATGGGCAGAGATGGGAGTCAGACCCAGCTCAGCACACCATGCCTTGATGTCGGCCGGCTTGTTGCCATACAGACCAGCGAATTCCACGCCGGCATAGCCCAGCTCCTTGACCTTGGTCAGAGCAGCCTTCATGTCGGCTTCCACGCTGTCCCGGATAGAATATAGCTGTACAGCTACTGGTAATGCCATAATATATCCTCCAATGTTTCAGGGTATTCATGTTTGTAAAGGTGCACAGGATCGACGATATTCTGATCCAGTCAAGGAACGCAATCCAGCCTCGACCTGTGACACATTAATTATAGCGTACTTGTCCGATAAAATCAAGAGCTTTTGAACAGTTTTTTTGCATTTTTTTGAGAATTTTTTGTGTCTGACCGCTTTTTGCCAGATTCTGCCAGCAAATTTCATGAAAAAGCTTGTGTTTTTAACATACTATAATCATAAGAAACGACAGTGGCGGAGACGATGAAACAAAAGCGAGAACGATTCGAGAGACTTACGAAGAGGGAATTTTTTCAAAAATCTCAAAGAAATTTTCGAAAACCACTTGACAAAGAAAAACGAAAGTGCTATAATATACTCGTTCCAAGGAACGGGTTCCAGAGAACAGACCACGGAGGCATAGCTCAGCTGGTTAGAGCGTTCGGTTCACATCCGAGAGGTCTTGGGTTCGAGTCCCCATGTCTCCATAAAGCAGTCATCCAATACGGTGGCTGCTTTTGTTTTTCACAAAAAAGGAGAAAGCTATGGTACGAGAGATCAACCGGGACGTGATCCTGCTGGGTCGTTCTTCCGCAATGGCAACAGAAGCAGACCTGCCCATTGGTGAAGATCTGCGGGACACCCTGATGGCCCACAAGGACGGCTGTGTGGGTATGGCTGCCAACATGATCGGGGAATTGAAGCGGATCATCGCCTTCTATGACGGAGATACGATCAGCGTTTTCTATAATCCCATTCTATTAAAGAAAGAAGGTCCCTACGACACCGAAGAAGGCTGCCTGTCGCTGGACGGTGTGCGAGGCACCAAGCGATACAAACGGATCAAGGTGCAGTACCAGAACGAGAAAATGCAGATCCGGCAAAAGACCTACACCGGCTGGACGGCCCAGATCATCCAGCACGAAATGGATCATCTGGACGGGATCCTGATATAACCCCAAAAAACCGGGAAACGGAGAGGCAAACCTCCGGAATCCCGGTTTTTTTGTATGTTTAGCCTAAGAAGTTCACACCTAGGATTACCACGCCCAGTACGATCAGGATCACACCGGTGACCCGATTCAGCACGATGGGCGTAGAACGATTGGCAATGACAGCACCGATCCGAGCCCAGAGCAGGGTAAAGAGGATACACAGCACCAAAACCGAAATGTCTGGCATCCCACCGATGACGATGTGGGAGATCGAACCGGTCAGCGCTGTAAATGCCATGATGAACACCGAAGTACCTACCGCCGTTTTCAGTTCATACCCCAGCACCGAGGTCAGCACCAGCAGCATCATGATCCCACCACCGGCACCAACAAAGCCACAGATGAAGCCTACCATCGCACCGGACAGGATCGACCGGATCAGCTTCTTTTTGGGGTCTGCGGCGTCCATAGCTTCCTTGGTGGTCATGACCGGCTTCACCAGAAATTTGACGCCCATGAGCATGGTCATGAATACGGAAAAGCTTCCCATGGTGGTGTTGGGCACCAGACTGGAAATATAGCTGCCTACTGTGGTGAACAGCAGCACCGTCACCATCATGACAAGACCGTTTTTTACATCCAGATTGCCGTTTTTCTTATAGGTTATGGCAGAGACGAGACTGGCCAGCACATCCGACGCCAAAGCGATCCCAATGGCCTGATACGTGGGGATATCCAAAAAAGTTACCAGCATCGGTGTGATCACCGCCGCCGCACTCATCCCGGCAAACCCCGTCCCCAGTCCGGCACCCACACCGGCCAAAAACGTAACGACAAGCTCTACAATTGACATATAATCACCTCAACAAAAGCAAGATTCCGTCTTACATAGTATGTATAGCTATATCAGTATACCAGAAAAATGTGACCCACCTATGGCTGAAACTGCAGGATTTTGTAATTTTTCCACAACCGCGAAGATACCTTTGAAAGATTGCGATCAAAAACGAATGATTTAGCGATTCTCACAAAAAGAATGGTGCATTGGTTCTTAAAAATGTGCCTAAAAGTGGAATAAACTTTTTGAAGCTACAATGAATTTGTTGAAACAGCCATTATAAAGCAAAAAACTATTGACGAATATGCACAAAAGTGCTATAATATAATATGTGCAAATAAAACGTATGGGAGAATACAATCATGGAAGATATTTCAAAAGAATTGAAGTCAGTGGCAGCCAAGAGCGATCGTGCGCATGGAACGGATTGGCTCCCGTTTTGGATGCATTCGTTCGATACTGCAGGGATCATCAAAAAACTTGCAAAAGAATGGCTGCCAAAACACGTGAATGCTTATCTGATAGAGGCTTGCGGCAGCGAAGAACGTACATACGCAACGCTCAAGTTTTGCGCTCTTGTGCATGACATTGGCAAGATCACGTATTGTTTCCAATCCAAAATTGCACAGAGCATGGCAAATAGTCCCTTTGCGGAACACGTGAAACTGGCAACAAAACCAAAAAGCGGTATATCCCATGGCTTGGCTGGTGAGATCATTTTGCGCCATTTAGACTGTCCTTGTGGAATCGCTTCGATCGTGGGTGCGCACCATGGAAAACCAGCGAGCAACTTAGATGAATTGAATCTTAAATTACATTACGAAAATATTTATGGGCGCGAGAGAAACGAACCATTTTTCGAACAGTTGTGGAAGGAATGGTTCGATTTTGCGCTGGTGGAGGCAGGTCTTTCTTCGATAGAGGAACTGCCGGAGATCGCCATTTCGGTGCAGGTACTGATCTGTGCGCTCCTCATTATGGCAGACTGGATCGCCAGCAACACACATTATTTCCAGTTGATTCCTATGGATTCAACATTGATTTCACTGGAAACAAATGGTAGCATGGACGATTATCCGGCACGAGTGAAATGTGCGTGGAAAAAGCTGCAGTTGCCAGGACCGTGGGAAACAAGCGCCAAATTTGGACTGGATGCGGAAGGGTTTGCAGAGCGTTTCCATTTTTCGCCGAACCAAACACAGGCAGAAATACTCGATATCGTCAACGATCTGGATACACCGGGCATACTCATTTTGGAAGCGCCTATGGGACTGGGTAAAACCGAAGCTGCACTTGCCATGGCGGAAGTCCTTGCTGCCAAAACCCATGCTGGCGGTTTATATTTCGGAATGCCCACACAAGCGACCTCCAACGGTATTTTCCCTCGACTGGAAGCATGGGCGTCCTCGCTTTCGGCAGACGAAGGTACGCTCCACGCCATTCGTCTTGCCCATGGAGCGGCCGCACTGAATGAATATTATCGAGAACTATTGGAGGGGTATAGCACACTGGCTGCGGATACCGAAGCGGACGAAAAGAATCTGTTTGTACACGAGTGGTTTTCCAGTCGAAAGCTGGCACTGATGCCGGAATTTGTCATTGGAACCATCGACCAGATGCTTATGGCTGCACTAAAGCAAAAGCACGTGATGCTGCGGCATATCGGACTGGCTGGCAAAGTCGTTGTGATCGATGAATGCCACGCATACGATGCCTACATGAGTACATATTTGGATCAAGTGATCCGGTGGTTGGGCGCATACAAAGCCCCCGTTGTGATCCTCTCCGCCACCCTGCCGACCAAGCGCAGAGCCGAACTGATCGATGCGTATCTAGGTGGAAAAGCAGCAGATGGCGATTGGCAGCACAGCTTGTCGTATCCTGTACTTACCTACACAAATGGCGATGAGGTCATGCAAAAACCACTTTTCTACACCGGAGAGAACAAAAACGTGTCGATTTGCAGGATCACAGCAGACAAGATCGAGGATACTGTAGGCGAAGTGATGGCGGCTGGCGGTTGCGTGGGTGTGATCGTGAATACCGTTCGCAAAGCGCAGGAGATCGCCGGTACCTTGCGGACAAGATTTGCGGATTGTCGTGTTCTTGTTCTGCACGCACAGTACATCATGACAGACCGTGCCAATCGGGAGAAGGAGATCCTTCGATTGGTCGGCAAGCATTCCGGCGAATCAGATCGGCACAAACTGATCGTTGTAGGCACACAGGTATTGGAGCAATCGCTGGATTTGGATTTCGACTGTATGATCACCGAGCTATGCCCTATGGACCTGCTGCTCCAACGCATGGGCCGACTGCACCGCCACGACCGCTCACGCCCGACTGGATTTGACCAGCCAAAATGTTATGTGGTCGATGAAGAAGATGAGGGAAGTGTTTCCGTATATACCAAATGGCTGCTTGAAAGAACCCGCAAACTGCTGCCGGATACCGTAACGATCCCACAGGACATTCCCCATTTGGTGGAGCAGGCCTATCGTGAGGCGGATGAGGAAGAATTGGAAAATGGGGATTGGAAAGAAGCATGGGACGAATATGTGCGTAGAATTGGCGATAAGGAGAGCAAAGCGAAAAATTACCTACTTAGCAAGCCGAAAAAACTGAGCAAAAGAGTACAGAGCAACGCATTGGACGGTTGGTTGGACAATGATATTCAAATCAGTGAACAACATGGCGAGATGGCCGTGCGAGATGGTGACCTATCCATCGATGTGGTCGCATTGCGGCTTTGCACGGACGGAAAAATGCGACTGCTCGTTGCGGATCAAGATGGCATGAAAAAGCTGGAAACAAACGACATTATCGTACCAACGGATCGTCCACCATCTCCTGATGAATCGCTCGTAATTGCAAGACAGAAGCTCAGACTACCCACTGCTTTCAGCAAGAAATGGAATGCGGATTATGTGATCAATGAGCTTGAAGCGGGAACAAAACGTGTTTTCCCCGAATGGAAGCATACATCACTATTAAAAGAAGAACTCGTGCTGCTCTTCGATGAACAATACCACGCTGAACTGGATGGAAAGACACTCATCTATGACAAGGACAATGGACTGATGCTTTCATAGTGTGACCTACATAAGAACATAAATCAAGGTTGAATTTGATAATAAATCATAAAAATCAGCAAAATATATCAAAAAATCTATTTACATCAGCGCAAAACTGTGCTATAATACTGTTGCAACCAAAATCATGCAGCCGATTGTAATGGGTTAATTTGGGTTTCAGTTTTCTTGTTGGCTTGTGTTTGGTAAGTGGTTAATATTTCATGAAAATAGGAGGATAGGATGGAAACAGAATTCAATCTGCTCGATGAAAAATGGATACGTGTCCGACGAAAGAATTGCACCGTAGATGAGCTTTCATTGATCGATACACTGCTTCATGCCCACGAATACAAAGGGCTTGCCGGAGAGTTGCCAACACAGGATGTAGCGATCCTACGGTTGCTACTGGCAATACTGCATACGGTTTTCTATTACTATGCACCGGACGGAGAGGAAGAGATACTGGATGATCCAGACGATGTACTCGACCGTTGGGAAACCATCTGGAACGCCGGACGATTCCCAGAAGAACCGATACGGAACTACCTCGACAAATGGTACGACCGCTTTTGGCTGTTCCACCCGGAGCGACCATTTTATCAGACGGATGCAGCAAAGGTGGGAACACAGTATGGCGCATCCAAGCTGAACGGTGCTATATCGGAAAGTAGCAATAAGGTACGTTTGTTTGCGAATTGCTCAGGCAGTTATAAAGATGAACTCACCTACGCTGAAGCTGCAAGATGGCTGATACATCTCAATAGCTTTGATGATGCATCGGTAAAACCGTACAAAGGAGATGGTAAAAAAGGTGATAAAGAAGAAAAATTGAAGCCTGGTGTAGGATGGCTCGGGAAACTTGGTCTGATCATGGCGAGTGGAAACACGTTATTTGAAACGCTCATGTATAATTTTATTATACTCAATCCACAAAGTAACTTTGATGTATGGGATTATGAAAAACCTGTATGGGAACTCCCGAATCTGAAGATCAAAGAACGGAATAAGATCGTTCCACCAGGTGCGCTTTCGGAACTCTATACATTGCAATCACGTAGAATATATTTACGACAAGAGAATGAAAAGGTTATAGGGTACAATGAATTGAGTGGCGACTTCTTTGATACAACTAACGTATTTATTGAACCAATGACCATTTGGAGATCCCAAACGCCTGTAAAATTTGAGCCACAAGTACATGATTCTGCCAAACAAATGTGGCGTGAATTTTCGACGATATGTGTGTTGAAAAGAGAAGAGCGTAAAAGAAAAGACGATAAAACGCCACATCATGAAGTTGGCATTGTGTCGTGGATTGCTTATCTCAAAAGCCATACAAAGTGTTTTGATCAAGAGTCCGACATCAGGTTTTGCATGAGTTCTGTTAAATATGGACCTAGTAATTCTTCTTACCATGACATCTTCTCCGACAGCTTAACATTCCATGCAGATTTACTAACCGAGCTTGGAACAGACTGGCAAACAAAAATCACGGAAGAAGTTGCAAAATGTGATGAACTTTCTAAAGAAGTTAAAATTTTGGCGAAGAAATTGATTATTGCCGCTGGTTCTTCCGAGGATGATGCCAAAGAGTGTACATTTGTCCAAAAATCAGCCGAACAACTGTATTATGAGATCGATATGCCTTTCCGTCAGTGGCTGGCTTCCATAGATCCAAAATTATCGATAACTTCAGATGTGGGACAAAATTTGATCATGCAATGGCACGAAAAAGCAAAAAGTATTGCCAAGCAAATGGGACGTAACTTTGTAGAATCTGCTGGCACAACAGCAATAGTGGGGCGAATAGGAGAAGATGGTAAGTATTACTGTGCCGCAGAGGCTTACCGGAATTTCCAATATTGGCTTAACAAAATCTACCCTAAGGAGGAAAATCATGGCTGATTCTTCGACCAAAATCAAAACCACGGTGATGCGTAAGCTCAAGTGGTTGTCAAGTCTACCAGAAAATACCTGCCGTGCCCAGTTGGCGGAACTACGACGTGGCGTAGGGCATGCGCCAGGTGATATTCCTGCCTTGTGGGGCATGATCTTCACCGATCTGCCAGAGGAATTATACAGTGCATATAGTGAGCCTTCTGCCGCAGAATGGGCGATCTATCTTGCCCTCACCATGTTTGCCTGCCACCAACAGGGACATGATTTCAAAAACGATTGGATGCATGGTGATGAAATTCGTTTTGGTATGGCTGTGCGTAAATTGGCACCAGTTGCCGATGATACAAACGAGGATCTAAAACGTATTCGAAATCGGTTTCATCGTATTGCGACTGCTTCTGATATGCAAGAACTTGCGAATCACTTGCGGAACATGGTGAAGCTTCTGAGTGCAAACGATATTCGAATGGACTATGCAGATCTTGCAGTAGATCTTTATAGATACTATTTTTCAAATGCCAGAGCGAGTGTCCGTTTAAAGTGGGGGCAGGATTTCTGCCGCATGATAGATACAAACAAAAACAATCAACAAGAATAGAAAGGATAATTGATCATGAAAAACAACAGACTTTTTCTGGATATGCACGTGCTGCAAACTGTACCACCGAGCTGCGTGAATCGTGACGACACCGGCAGCCCGAAAACTGCCATCTACGGTGGAACGACCCGTGCAAGAGTATCTTCCCAGGCCTGGAAAAAAGCTATGCGGGATATGTTTCGGGATGAGATATTTGATGAGGAACAGGTAGGTGTGCGTACAAAGTATGTGGAAGAAATGCTTAAGGAGGAGATAGACAAAATCTGGAATGAAGAGGTAGAAAAAGGCAAGAAAGAGCCTGAATGTGAAAGCAGTGAACTCGCAAAGAGAATCATAAAATGCTTTGAGTTTAAAGAAAACAACAAAGCGAAAAAGATTATTGATCCAGAAGTTTTGTCATTTATCAGCAATGCGCAGCTGTCAGCACTTGCCCAGCTTGCATTTGACGAACGTGTAGGTAGTAAGGAAGAGAAAAAAGGCACATCGCAAGGCATGAAGTCATTCACGAAAGACTGCTTAGATGCCTATAAGAAAAACGTATCTGTTGATATCGCCCTCTTCGGACGTATGGTTGCTGCTAAGGATGAGTTCAATGTAGATGCCGCCGCACAGGTTGCCCACGCTATCTCCACTCACGCTGTCCATAACGAATACGACTATTTCACCGCAGTTGATGACTGTTCACCTGAAGATACAGCAGGTGCCGGGCATCTGGGAACCAACGAATTCAATGCTTCCACTATGTACCGCTATGCAACGGTCAACCTGATGGAATTGACCAAAAATCTGAACAAGCCTGACATCTCTGAAATCGCTCGTGGATTCATAGAAGCCTTTGTTCGTTCCATGCCTACAGGTAAGCAAAATACCTTTGCAAATCGCACCTTGCCGGATGCCGTGTACGTGACCCTGCGCCGAGACCAGCCGATCAACCTCTGCGGTGCTTTCGAAAACGCTGTCAAGGTAGGCGAAAATGGCTACGCTGCTGCCTCCGGAGAAGCACTTGTCAAGCACGCAAAAGAGGTATACG
This sequence comes from uncultured Ruminococcus sp., assembly GCA_964623635.1. GTDB lineage: Bacteria > Bacillota > Clostridia > Oscillospirales > CAG-272 > UMGS1696. Next base: position 3,155 of record CAZUUA010000005.1, on the reverse strand, counting down.
AAAACTATACAGCTGCACCGGATTGTGCTTTTGTCGTTGGCAATATGCTTGGTGACCTTGCAGAGACCGTTTCGTTCTCGGAACTACTGAACCGCATTGCCGAACAGATCGATACATATCTGCATGAGAGTGAGGGTGTGTGATGGCAACACTGCTTCTACGGTTTGCCGCACCGCTACAATCGTGGGGGATCGATTCCAAATTTGATACACGTAAAACGGGCAGAGAACCATCCAAAAGCGGTGTTGTAGGTCTTTTGGCCGCTGCATTGGGCTACAGACGCGACGAGGCAGACAAGCTTAATACATTGAATGCCCTGCGTTTCGGTGTTCGTACCGACCGAGAGGGAAAGTTGCTCTGTGACTTCCAAATGGTACATGGTGAAAAAGATTATGTGACTTATCGATACTACCTCTCCGATGCCATCTTTCTGATTGGGATCGAAGGCGAACCAGAACAGCTGGAAGAGCTGCAATATGCACTGACACACCCCGTGTTTCCTCTGTACCTGGGACGACGCTCCTGTCCACCGACAATGCCGCTGTACCTTGGGATCCGGGAATTGCCACTGGAAGAAGCATTGCGTACCGAGCCGCCGCTGGACAAAAGTCCACGCAGAACCGAGTCCATGCGTATCACAATGGATGCTACAGATGAAAATGCCGTGGCACAGCATGATCTTCCGCTGTCCTTTGATCCAAGACGCAGGCAGTATGGCTATCGTGAGGTCGCAGAACGTAAGCCCGTGCATATTCCGAAAACAAAAGCGGCAGAACAGATACAGCATGACCCGTTTGCGGAATTGGAGGACGAACCATGTATCTCTCAAGAATAAAACTCAATACGAAAAACCGGCACACGATGCTGGCATTATCGAATCCGCAAAAAATTCACGGAGCCATCGAATCCACATTTCCAGGCGAACGAAAGCGAAATCTTTGGCGCCTGGATGAACTTGGTGGCGAGACCTATCTGCTGGTTCTGTCAGAGGAAAAGCCCGATCTGACCAGTGTCGTTACCCAGTTCGGATATCCGGGAGAAACCTTTGAGACACGTTCTTATGCTGCACTTCTCGACCGGATCACAAAGGACAGCCACTGGCAATTCCGTCTCACTGCCAATCCTACGGTCAACAGAAGAAGAGAAAAAGAAGGGGATCGCAAGGTCATGGCACATGTTACCGTGGCTCATCAGGAAGAGTGGCTTCTGGACCGAGCAGAAAAACATGGATTCCAGTTGTTGCCAGAAGAATTCCGTGTGACAAAAACGCAGAATTACGCCTTTCACAAAGGTGGTAATCACACGGTAACGCTGCTTTCCGTGACCTATGATGGCATCCTCACGGTTACGGATCCGGAGAAATTCCGCAGTGCGATGGTGGAAGGTATAGGACGTGGCAAAGCCTATGGCAACGGGCTTTTGACCGTGATGCACATATAGGTGTGACGATATGGCTGAAGAAATATCGGGAATGCGTAAACCGTCTATCCAAACACTGCCGCAGATCAAGGATCGTATGACCTTTCTGTATCTGGAACGATGTCGGATCAATCGGGAAGACAGTGCCGTCACAGCCACCGATGACAAGGGTACGATCCATATTCCTGCCGCATCGATATCCGTACTCTTACTGGGACCAGGGACCGATGTGACCCACCGTGCCATGGAACTGATCGGTGAAGTTGGTATCAGCGTTGTATGGGTCGGTGAGCATGGTGTTCGATATTACGCAGGTGGCTGTGCGCTGGCTCGTAGTGCAAGACTGCTGATCAAACAGGCCGAATGCGTGTCCAACCAGCGCAAGCATCTGGACGTTGTACGTAAAATGTACCAGTTGCGATTCCAGGAAGAGGATCCGACAAACCTGACGCTCCAGCAGCTGCGAGGCAGGGAAGGTAGCAGAATGCGTTCGTTCTACCGAAAGTGCTCTCAAGAAACAGGTGTGCAATGGGATGGACGTGTGTATGATCCGGAAGATTTTTCTGCAAGTGATCCGGTAAATCAAGCCTTGTCAGCAGGGAATGTCTGCCTGTATGGTCTGGCGCACGCAGTCATTTCAGCGCTGGGATGTTCGCCAGGACTGGGTTTTATCCATGTAGGACATACACTTTCCTTTGTGTATGATATTGCCGATCTGTATAAAACCGAAACGACGATCCCCATCGCATTCGAGATCGCCGCAGAAAATCCAGAGGATCTGCCGGGACAAACAAGACGACGTGTGCGCAATGCTATTGCCAGTGAACATATCTTGGAAAGAATGGTGCATGACATAAAGTTTTTGCTTACCAGTGATGAAGAAACAGATCCTACAAATGCAGAACCGCTCTACCTCTGGGACGATCGGCAGGGAACTGTCGAGTATGGCAGATCCTACGGAGGCAATCCGTGATGGTAGTGATAACATTGAGCGATTGTCCGCCAAAGGTGCGTGGCGACTTATCCAAGTGGCTATGTGAGGTCAATACCGGCGTATACGTTGGCAACCTCAACGCCAGAGTCCGGGAAGAATTGTGGATGCGGATCTGTGATAACTTAAAAACAGGTAGAGCGACCATGGTCTATGGTGCACCGGGTGAGCAGCAATTCAATTTTGAAGTACACAATTCTCTTTGGGAACCGGTGGATCTGGATGGGATCAAGCTGATGCGACATCCTTTACCAGGCCAACGGGAGAACAAGGAAGAAGCCGATGTTGGGCATACAAGCAGAGCTGGCAAAATGTTAGAGGCACGACGTATCCAAGCAGCCAGACAAAAGCAGGCTACATATATAGCACTGGATATTGAGACCACAGGACTATCTGTGCAAGAGGACCGGATCATTGAGGTCGCAGCCATTCGTGTAAAAGATCGAGAGGTGATAGAAGAATTTCAAACATTGGTAGATCCGGGGATCGATTTGGGATCGTCGATCACGGATCTGACCGGAATCAGCCAGGAGATGCTGAAAAAGGAAGGGATATCCATATGTACAGCATTGGAAAAGCTGACTGCATTTGTTGGCAGTGACCCGATCGTGTGCCACAATGCAGATTTCGACTGTAGTTTTCTATTGCAGGAAGCAAAAAGAAATCAGGTAAAGCTTTTTAGGAATAAAAGTATAGATACACTGTCCCTGGCTAGAAAGCGAGTCAATGGTGTACAAAAATATGC
>CAZUUA010000004.1:142393-146052 GCA_964623635.1 uncultured Ruminococcus sp. | reverse complement strand
TAGTGTTACAATATTCATATACGACAGCTACTGCGTACTGTGTCAGAAAGGAAACCTACTCTATGCAATATACCTGCGCCAGCGGACTATCGGACGACAGCATCCGGTTCGTTCTGCAAAATACCATAAAAAATAAAAACCTGAAAAAGATCCTGCTCCTGCCCCCGGATTACACCAGAATGTACAGCGGTGCCGGCAAGATCGTTGCCATGTATTGGGAAATGCTCCACGACACCTGCCAGATCGACATCATGCCGGCTCTTGGCACCCATGCCCCTATGACCGAGGAAGAATGCCGTGCCTTCTTTGGCGAAAACGTGCCCTTTGAGAACATCCTCGTGCATCGTTGGCGGGATGACGTGGTCAAGATCGGCGAGGTCCCCGGCTCCTTTGTGTCCGAGGTCTCCGAAGGTCTGGTGGATACCCCCATCGATGTGGAGCTCAACAAACGCCTGCTGGATCCCTCCTATGACCTGATCATCTCCATCGGTCAGGTGGTGCCTCACGAAGTCGTTGGCATGGCAAACTATTCTAAAAACCTGTTCGTCGGCTGCGGCGGTGCATCCATGATCAACTCGTCCCATATGCTGGGTGCCTTCTACGGCATGGAACGGATCATGGGCAAGGACTTCTCGCCGGTGCGCAAGGTCTTCGACTATGCCCAGGAAAACTTCTGTAAGGATATTCCGCTCCTGTTCGTCTTGACCTGCACCACCAATACGGGAGACAAGACCAACATCCACGGCATCTACACCGGTCGGGACAGAGCCAACTTCGAAAAAGCCGTAGCGCACAGCCAGCAGATCAACCTGATCCACGTGGACAAGCCCTTCCAAAAGGTGGTAGTGTACCTGGATCCCCGGGAGTTCAAGAGCACGTGGCTGGGCAACAAGGCCATCTATCGTACCCGTATGGCAATCGCCGACGGTGGTGAGCTGATCGTTCTGGCACCCGGCGTGGCAAAGTTCGGTGAGGACGACGAAAACGACCGCCTGATCCGCAAGTACGGCTACGTGGGACGAGAAACGGTGCTGGCACTGGTGAAGGATCCGGCCAACGCTGACCTGAACGCCAACCTGTCCGTAGCCGCACACCTGATCCACGGCTCCTCCGACGGCCGCTTCCACATCACCTACGCCACCGAAAAGGTCACCGAGGACGAGGTGCGCAGCGTGGGCTTTGACTGGATGGCATATAGTGAGGCCGCCAAGAAGTACGATCCGGCAACGCTGACCGACGGCTACCACACCATCGATGGCGAGGAGATCTTCTACATCAGCAACCCGGCGCTGGGTCTTTGGACATATGATGAATAATATGGAAGGAAAATATATCGATCTACACACCCACACAGTCTGCTCCGATGGCTCTATGCCCCCCACCGAATTGGTCCATCACGCCAAGGAAGCCGGACTGGCTGCGGTAGCCGTGTCCGACCATGATACAGCCGATGGCGTGGCAGAAGCCGTGGCAGCCGGACAAGCCTGCGGTATCGAGGTGATCCCAGCCATTGAGCTGTCCGCCGTGTCGAAAACCGAGACCCACATCTTAGGTTACTTCATCGACCCCACGTCCCCGGCACTGGTACAGGCGGTAGACAACATCCGCCGTGTGCGCACCGAACGGATCGGCGAGACCTGCGATATGTTGGCGAAATACGACATCCACGTGACCTTGGACGAGGTAAAGCAAAAGGCAGGTGGTGGGATCTTATGTCGGGCCCACATCGCCAAGCTCATGACGGAGAAGGGCTACAGCGAATCACCCAAAGCGGCCTTTGCCCAGTGGCTCAACGTAGGCTGCCCCTGCTACAGCGAATCTCAGGCACTGACGGATACCGAGGCCATCGACCTGATCCGCCGTTCCGGTGGTGACGCATATCTGGCACACCTGCACCTGACCAAGAAAACCGGCGACGAGCTGGAGGAATTTGTGAAGCATCTGGTGGACGCAGGTCTGACCGGCATCGAGGGCTACTACACCGACTACACCCCGGACATGGCAGACACCTATCGGACGCTGGCGAAAAAGTACGGCCTGAAGCTGTCCGGCGGTACCGACTTCCACGGCGCCTTCAAGCCACACATCTCCATCGGTCGTGGGCTGGGCGAGATGCAAATTCCCTACAGCGTGCTGGAAGGCATGAAGGAACGCAGATAGATCAACGCTGACAAAAAAACGATCCTCTTTGAAAAGGAGCATAAAAATATGAAAAAAGCGAACATTGGTATGATCGGTATGGCAGTCATGGGCGAAAACCTGTCCATGAACATGGAACGCAATGGCTATACCGTGGCGGTATACGACATTTGGGACGGCATCGTGGACAAGTTCATGGAAGGTCGTGGCAAGGGCAAAAATTTCATTCCCACCCACTCCTTTGAAGAATTTGTAGGCGCACTGGAAAAGCCACGCCGCATCATGATGATGATCCGTGCCGGTTCTCCCGTGGACGAGACCATCGACAAGCTGCTGCCCCTGCTGGACGAAGGCGACATCCTCATCGACGGCGGCAACTCCCACTTCCCGGACACCGCCAGACGGTGCGAAAAAGTGGAGGCCCATGGGATGCTGTACATCGGTACCGGCGTATCCGGTGGTGCAGAAGGTGCGCTGAACGGCCCATCTATGATGCCCGGTGGCTCTCCGGCTGCATGGCCCCACGTAAAGGAGATCCTGCAGACCATTTGTGCCAAGGTGGAAGACGGCTCTCCCTGCTGTGACTGGGTAGGCGAAAAGGGTGCCGGTCACTTTGTGAAGATGGTACACAACGGCATTGAATACGGCGATATGCAGCTGATCTGCGAAGCATACCACGTGATGAAAAATATGCTGGGTATGTCTGACGACGAAATGCATGAGGTTTTTGCAGACTGGATGGAAGGAGACCTGAACTCCTACCTGATCGAGATCACCAGAGACATTCTGGCCTTCAAGGACGAAGCCGGCGAACCGCTGGTGGAAAAGATTTTGGACACCGCCGGACAGAAGGGTACCGGTAAGTGGACGGGCATTGCTGCTCTGGACGAAGGTGTGCCGCTGACTCTGATCGGGGAGGCCGTGTTCGCCCGTTGCCTGTCTGCCATGAAGGACGAACGGGTCGCAGCCTCTGCCGTATTGCCGGGTGCAGCCGAAAAGCCCCTGACGCTGACCAAGGAAGAAAAGGCCGAGTGGATCGAGAACATCCGCTGCGCACTGCTGGCTTCCAAGATCGTGTCCTACGCACAGGGCTACACCCTCATGAAGGCAGCAGCCAAGACCTACGGCTGGAACCTGAACTACGGCGGCATTGCGCTCATGTGGCGTGGTGGCTGTATCATTCGTTCCGTGTTCTTAGGCAAGATCAAGGATGCCTTTGACAAGAACCCCGACCTGACCAACCTGCTGCTGGATCCCTACTTCACCGAGAAGATCGCATCCCTGCTGCCCGGCTGGCGGAAGGTGGTAGCCCAGGCTGCACTGACCGGTATGCCCACACCGGCGTTCTCCTCTGCACTGGCCTATTATGATGGCTACCGCTGCGACAGACTGCCGGCCAACCTGCTGCAGGCCCAGCGTGACTACTTTGGTGCCCACACCTACGAACGGATCGACGCACCCAGAGGCGAATTCTTCCACACCGACTGGACCGGTCACGGCGAAGGTGCCGCTGCATCGCA